>JAVHYF010000029.1 GCA_031119205.1 Moraxellaceae bacterium
CCTTGTCGCGCATCTCGGACAGGATGAAGTTGGTGGTGCCGTTGATGATGCCGGCGATCCACTGGATGCGGTTGGCGGTGAGGCCTTCGCGCAATGCCTTGATGATGGGGATGCCACCGGCGACCGCGGCTTCGAAGGCCACGACGACGCCTTTCTTCTGTGCGGCGGCGAAGATCTCCTGACCATGCACGGCCAGCAATGCCTTGTTGGCGGTGACGACGTGCTTGCCGTTCTCGATGGCGGTCAGCACCAGTTCCTTGGCGATGGTGTAGCCACCGATCAGCTCGACCACGATGTCCACGTTCGGATCGCGCACGATTTCAAAGGCGTCAGCCGTGACGCGTGCCTTGTCGCCGACGATGCTCTGGGCCAGCGCGGTGTTGCGGTCGGCCACGGCGGTGATCTGGATCGGACGGCCCGCGCGCCGGGTGATTTCTTCCTGGTTGCGCGACAGCACCGTCCAGGTGCCACCGCCGACGGTACCGATGCCGAGCAGGCCTACGTTGATGGGTTTCATTGTTCAGGGGCGTGAAAGGTGAAAAGTGAAATGTGAAACGTGGAGCGGTTCAAGGTTTGCACGTTTCACCTTTCACCGTTCACGTTTCACCGCAGTTCAGGCGTGCCGCTTCCGGTACTGGTCGAGGAAGCGTGCGATCCGGGTGAAGGCTTCGCGCAGGTCGTCCTCGTGCGGCAGGAAGACGATGCGGAAGTGGTCCGGCGTCTTCCAGTTGAAGCCGGTGCCCTGCACCAGCAGCACGCGCTCCGCTTCCAGCAGTTCGAGGATGAACTGCTGGTCGTTCTGGATCGGGTACATCTTCGGGTCGAGCTTCGGGAACAGGTACAGCGCGGCCTTGGGCTTCACGCAGGTGACGCCGGGAATCGCGGTGAGCAGTTCATAGGCCAGGTCGCGCTGGCGACGCAGGCGACCACCCGGACGCACCAGATCGTCGATGCTCTGGTAGCCGCCGAGAGCGGTCTGGATGGCGAGCTGGCCCGGCGTGTTGGCGCACAGGCGCATCGAGGCCAGCATGTTGAGGCCCTCGATGTAGTCACGCGCATGGCGCTTGTCGCCGGACACCACCATCCAGCCGGCGCGATAGCCGCAGGAGCGGTAATTCTTCGACAGGCCGTTGAAGGTGAGGAACAGCACATCGTCGGCCAGCGAGGCGATGCTCACGTGCTCGGCGTCGTCGTACAGCGTCTTGTCGTAGATCTCGTCGGAGAACACGATGAGCTGGTGCTCACGCGCCACCTGCACGATCTGCTCCAGCACCTCGCGCGGATACAGCGCGCCGGTGGGGTTGTTCGGGTTGATGAGGACGATGGCCTTGGTGTTGGGTGTCACCTTGCGGCGGATGTCGGCGATGTCCGGCATCCAGTCCGAGGCTTCGTCGCACAGGTAGTGCACCGGCGTGCCGCCAGAGAGGGCGACGGCACCCGTATACAGCGGGTAGTCGGGGGCGGGCAGCAGCACTTCGTCGCCGGCGTTGAGCAGGGCGTTCATGCTCATGACGATGAGCTCGGAGGCCCCGTTGCCGAGATACACGTCATCCACGGTCACGCCGGCAATCTTCTTCTGCTGGCAGTAATGGACGATGGCGCGACGCGGCGCGAACAGGCCCTTGGAGTCGGTGTAGCCGGCGGCGTCGGGCAGGTTGCGGATCATGTCCTGCACGATCTCGTCCGGCGGCTCCAGGCCGAACACGGCCACGTTGCCGATGTTCAGCTTCATGATCCGCTGGCCTTCCTCTTCCATCTGGCGCGCGCGGTCCAGCACCGGGCCGCGGATGTCGTAGCAGACATTGGCGAGCTTGGCGGACTTGGCGATGAGGCGCGGGGTGGAGGGCATCGAGGGGTCCTGCGCAACGCGCAGCGGTTCAGGCTTGTTCATCGGGTGCAACCCCTGCCGGACGGCGTTGCCGGCAGCTTGATTCAAAGAAACAGTATGATAGCGAAGCCTCCACGGCCCCGCAGCAACCGTTTCCGGTCTGCGCCGCAGCTTTCCACCCGTTTTCCGGTTTTCCCGCTCCATTCGCAGGCCTTGTTCCCATGAAACTCCACCGCGACTCCGCCGATGGCACGCTCCTCATCCAGCGTTACGACAGCAGTGGCGTGGTGGTTGCCGGAGAGACCCTGCGCGGCAGTGTGGTGCTGACGCCGCAGGCGGTGATCGGCCCCTGGGCGCAGGACCGCGAGAGCCTGGTGGCGGCGGACTTCGCCGCCTTGCTGGAGCACGCGCCCGGTGTCGTCCTGATCGGTACCGGCAAGCGCCAGCACTTTCCGTCGCCGGCGCTGCTCCGCCCCTTGATCGAGGCGGGCGTGGGCTGGGAAGTGATGGATACCGGGTCTGCCTGCCGCACCTACAACGTGCTGGCCAGCGAGGGCCGCAAGGTGCTTGCCGCGCTGTTGTTCGAGGCCTGAAACCGCATGGCCGGTATGCGTGTGCCGGCCAACGCGGATTGAAATCAAGGGCTTGGACGATTCGCCGCAAACGCCCGTGCAAAGGCTGTTGCGAGCCCCCGGAATTGCCGATACGCTGAACCCCAGCTTCCCACTGGAGAGAGCACAGATGATCGGCCAGGCCGCGCCGGATTTCACAGCCCCCGCAACGGGCGGCAGCACCATCTCCCTCGCCGCGCTGCGCGGCAAATCAGTCGTTCTGTATTTCTATCCCAAGGACAACACACCCGGCTGCACGACGGAAGGCACGGACTTCCGCGACCTCCATCCGCAGTTCGAGGCGGCGGGTGCCGTGATCCTGGGGGTATCGCGCGACAGCCTGAAGTCGCACGAAGGCTTCAAGTGCAAGCTGGAATTGCCCTTCGAACTGTTGTCCGACGCCGACGAGGCGCTGTGCAAGGCCTTCGGCGTCATCAAGATGAAGAACATGTACGGCAAGCAGGTGCTGGGCATCGAGCGCAGCACTTTCGTCATCGACAAGGCCGGCGTGTTGCGCCGGGAGTGGCGGGGAGTCAAGGTCCCAGGCCACGCCAAGGAGGTGCTCGATTTCGTGAAGTCGTTGTGAATCAGGGGCCGGTAGGCCCCTTCGTCTTTCTGTTTCCCTGTCTCCGTGTCACTTGTCCTGGATAACTATGGCTACCCGCAAAAATACCGCCAAAGCTGCTGCTTCCATCAAGCTGTTCGTCCTCGACACCAACGTGCTGATGCACGATCCCACCAGTCTGTACCGCTTCGAAGAGCATGACCTCTTTGTGCCGATCATGGTGCTGGAGGAGCTGGACAACAACAAGAAAGGCATGACCGAAGTGGCGCGCAACGCGCGTCAGGCCAGCCGCATGATGGACGAGATCGTGTCCGGATCGCTGGAAGGCATCGAGGCCGGCATCGCGCTGGCGGGACCGTCCAAGGAATTGGCCAGCGGGCGCCTGTTCCTGCAGACCGAGGCGATCGCCACGCAACTGCCGGCAACCGTGCCGACCGCCAAGGCGGACAACCAGATCCTCGCCGTAACGATGTTCCTGCGCGAGCGTGATCCCGGCCGCTCGGTGATCCTTGTGTCCAAGGATATCAACATGCGCATCAAGGCCCGCGCCATGGGCCTGGAAGCGCAGGACTACTTCAACGACAAGGTGCTGGAGGACACGGATCTCCTCTACACCGGCATGCGCGAACTGCCGCACGACTTCTGGGAGACCCATGGCAAGGGCATGGAGTCGTGGAAGGAGGGGGGGCGCACCTATTACCGTGTGCGCGGCCCGCTGGTCGCCGACATGATCGTCAATGAGCTGGTTTTCCAGGAGGGCGACAACCCGCTGCAGGCCATCGTCAAGGAAGTGAAGGGGCCGGTCGCGGTGCTGGAGACGCTGATCGACTTCAGCCACCACAAGAACAACGTGTGGGGCATCGTCGCGCGCAACCGCGAGCAGAACTTCGCGCTCAACCTGCTGATGAACCCGGATATCGATTTCGTCAGCCTGCTCGGTCAGGCCGGTACCGGCAAGACCCTGCTGACGCTGGCCAGCAGCCTGACCCAGGTGCTGGAAACCAAGCGTTACTCCGAGATCATCATGACCCGCGTGACCGTGCCGGTCGGCGAGGACATCGGCTTCCTGCCGGGTACCGAAGAGGAAAAGATGGCGCCGTGGATGGGCGCGCTGGAAGACAACCTCGACGTGCTCAATGGCGGCGCCGAGGAGGGCGGTGGTTACGGCGGCGAGTGGGGCCGTGCGGCAACGCGCGACCTGATCCGCACACGCATCAAGGTGAAGAGCCTGAACTTCATGCGCGGCCGCACCTTCATCAACAAGTTCCTCATCATCGATGAAGCGCAGAACCTGACTCCGAAGCAGATGAAGACGCTGATCACCCGCGCCGGTCCCGGCACCAAGGTGGTCTGCCTCGGCAACATCGCGCAGATCGACACGCCTTACCTGACTGAGGGCAGTTCAGGTATCACCTTCGCGGTGGATCGCTTCAAGGGCTGGGGGCATAGCGGGCACATCACGCTGCAGCGGGGCGAGCGTTCGCGCCTGGCGGATCACGCCGCAGAAGTCCTGTAGCGATGATGGTTGTTTGAGGCGAGAACTGAGGCGAAAACGGCACCGGAGATGGTGCCGTTTTCACTTCAGACCGCGCCGAGCACGGCCTCGCGCACGCTGCCGCGGGCGGGCAGGCCGCCGACCCGCCAGCGCAACACGGTGATGCCGCGTTGGACCAGCAGGGCGATGATGCGCTCGCGCAAGGGCTCCTCCGCTTCGCCACGTTGCACCATGATCACTGCGGCAGGCGTGAAATCACGGCGGCAGACCACGAAGTCCAGGGTGGCGCGTGGCAGTGTGGCATCGCTGTCGGGCAGGAATATCGCCGGATCGACCCGCGACAGGATTTCGTGGTCGTTCAGTTCGATCTTCAACAGGAAGAACACCACGCGGCCGACCGCGTCCAGCAAGGCCGGTGCCGGTGTGGCAGGCATTCTCGGGGGGGCGGGAGCAGGATCGCCGACCGGCACGGTCTCAGGTCCGGTGACGGGCGGCTGGACCGGCTTCGGTCGCTTGGGGCGGGGCGGCGGGTCCAGCACCATGATTGTCTCGGGCGCCTCGGACGACGCCTTGCGCAGTTCCGCCAGCAGCACCATCTCGCGGGAGGACTCCAGCGAGTCGCGGTTGCCAAAGCGTTCGCGCCAGATGCTCCAGGTGCGATGCAACGCCCAGACGACGCCCAGCAATGCGATGACTGCGATGATCGGCCCAGCAGCTTTCACCTTGCCTCTCCCGTATCTGTCGTTTTTGTGGATTCCTGCATGTCGGCGCCAAGGGTATCGTCAGATGGGGCTTGCGCCCAAGCCATTGATTCTTGCTATAATGCCGCCCCTGCGCCTGGAGAGGTGGATGAGTGGTTTAAGTCGCACGCCTGGAAAGCGTGTGTGGGGTAATACCCCACCGCGGGTTCGAATCCCGCCCTCTCCGCCAGACCGCTCTTTGCATTACTGATGTCAAAGCGCCCCCAAGGGCGCTTTTTTCCTTGCTCCACCGGTCGCATGCCGGGGGGCTTCAACCCACGAGGAGTGTCCATGCGACATTACGAAATCGTATTCATCGTCCACCCGGACCAAAGCGAGCAGGTTCCGGCGATGATCGAGCGTTACAAGACGCTGATCACCGGTCGCAACGGCCAGATCCACCGCCTGGAAGACTGGGGCCGTCGCCAGATGGCTTACCCGATCCAGAAGGTTCACAAAGCGCACTACGTGCTGATGAACATCGAGTGCGATCAGGAAACGCTCGACGAACTGGAGCACGGCTTCAAGTTCAACGACGCTGTCCTGCGTCACCTGACGATCCAGACCAAGAAGGCTGTGACCGCTCCTTCCCCGATGATGAAGGAAGAGAAGTCCAAGTCCCTGACGCCTGCATCGGACGAAGCCAAGCCCGCCGAGGCAAGCGCTGCCTGAGTCTCCGGACAGCACGAGGCCCGTCACGGAAAACACCGTCCGCTTCAGCGGGCATCTGCTTGAACGCGATGCCCTGCGCTACACCCCGGCCCGCCTGCCCGTCGTGAAATTCCGCGTCGGGCACAAGTCGAAGCAGGTGGAAGGCGAAGCAGAGCGTGAGGTGTCCTGTGAGATCGAAGCCTCGGCAATCGGAGCACTGGCTCATCAGATCAATGCGCTGCCACCGGGCAGCCTGCTCAGACTGGAAGGCTTTCTCGCCTCCCGCAGTCTCAAGAGCAAGATGCCGGTGCTGCATGTAAGAACAGTGGAATTACTGGAAGGAACACAAAATGGCTTTCAGACCTGGTAACAAGAAGAAGGACGAACGCGGTGGTAGCCGTGGCGGCCTGTTCAAGCGTCGCAAGTTCTGCCGTTTCTCGGCAGAGAAGATCGAAGAGATCGATTACAAGGACATCGAAATCCTGAAGGATTTCATCACCGAGAACGGCCGCATCATGCCGGCTCGTATCACCGGTACCAAGGCCGGCTACCAGCGCCAGCTGTCGACCGCCATCAAGCGCGCCCGTTTCCTCGCGCTGATGCCGTACACCGACCTGCACAAGTAAGAGGACCGAGAACATGCAAATCATCCTGCTGGACAAGGTCGTCAACCTGGGCAACCTCGGTGACGTCGTCCGTGTGAAGGACGGCTACGCCCGCAACTTCCTGATCCCGAAGGGTCATGCCAAGCGTGCTACGGCCGCCAACCTGGCTGAATTCGAAGCCCGCCGCGCCGAACTCGAGCGCGTCGCTGCCGAGAAGCTGGGCGTTGCCCAAGGTCTGGTCGCCAAGCTGGAAGGCTTCACCTTGACGCTGAACCGCAAGGCTGGCGTCGACGGTCGTCTGTTCGGTTCCGTGACCAACGCCGACATCGCTGATGGCCTGGCTGCTCAAGGCATCGTCATCGAGAAGTCGACCGTGCGTCTGCCGAATGGCCCGATCAAGGCTGTGGGCGAAAACGAAGTGTCCATCGCGCTGCACGCCGACGCCGTCACCACGATCAAGGTCGTGGTGCAAGGCGAGCAGTAAGCCTCCGCGCTTCAGAAAAGGGCTGCCGCAAGGCAGCCCTTTTTGTTTGTCCGGACCCCGTGCGTGCGCAATGCCGCCGGTAGAATCTGCAGTCCCGTTCAGGAGTACTCCATGGCCCAGAACCGTCGCGACGGTCAGCCTCCCGCTGTCGATCCGCAAATTGCCGCCCTCAAGCTGCCGCCGCACTCCATCGAGGCGGAGCAGTCGCTGCTGGGTGGCCTGTTGCTGGACAACGCAGCCTGGGATCGCGTGGGCGATCTCGTCAACGAATCGGACTTCTACCGTGACGAGCACCGCCGCATCTTCCAGCACATCGCCCGGCTGATCGAGCAGGGCAAGCCGGCGGACGTGGTGACGGTCTACGAGTCGCTGGACAAGAACAACGAGGCGACCCACGTCGGTGGGCTGGCCTATCTCGGCGAGATCGCCAACAACACGCCGTCGGCCGCCAACATCCGGCGCTACGCGGAGATCCTGCGCGAGCGCGCGATCCTGCGTCGTCTTGTGACGGTCGGTGACGAAATCGCCGCCAAGGCGCTGGCGCCTGCCGGGCGCGACGCCTCGCTGATCCTCGACGAGGCCGAGGCCAACATCCTGGCCATCCGCGACGAAGGCAGCCGCCAGAAAAGCGGCTTCGTGGCCATCCAGCCGGTGCTGGGCCAGGTGGTGGAGCGCATCCAGGAGCTGTACGACCGCGACAACCCGGCGGCCGTCACCGGCGTGCCGACTGGCCTCGCCGATCTGGACGCCATGACTTCCGGCCTGCAGGCGACCGACATGATCGTCGTGGCGGGGCGCCCCGGTATGGGCAAGACCTCGTTCGCGCTGAACATCGCCGAGGCGGTGGCGCTGGAGGCCAAGTTGCCAGTGGCCGTGTTCTCGATGGAAATGCCGGCGACCCAGCTCGCCATGCGTTTCATCTCCTCGGTGGGCCGGCTCAACCAGCACAAGCTGCGCACCGGTCAGCTCAACGACGACGAGTGGCAGAAGCTGTCCTATGCGCTGGGTCGTCTGCATGAGGCGCCGATCTACATCGACGAGACGCCGGGCCTCAACCCCGTGGACCTGCGCGCCCGCGTGCGCCGCCTGCACCGGCAGTGCGGTGGCAAGCTGGGCCTCGTGGTTGTCGACTACCTGCAGCTGATGACGGGTCACAAGGAGAGCGACAACCGCTCGGCCGAGCTTTCCGAAATCTCTCGTTCGGTGAAGTCGCTGGCCAAGGAACTCCACGTGCCGATCATGGCCCTGTCCCAGCTCAACCGCAGTCTGGAGCAGCGTCCCAACAAACGGCCGGTCATGAGCGATCTGCGCGAATCCGGCGCTATCGAACAGGATGCCGACATCATCATGTTCGTGTACCGCGACGAGATCTACAACCCGGACACCGAAGACAAGGGCAAGGCCGAGCTCATCATCGGCAAGCACCGTAACGGCCCGACCGGTACGGTGCCGCTGACCTTCCTGGGCGAGTACACCCGCTTCGAGAACTACGTCAGCGCACCGCAGTACTGAGCGAGGTCGACGGAACAACGAAAAAGAGAGGCCGCGGCCTCCCTTCCTGTTTCCGGTGTCGTGTTTCGGTTTACGGCTTGGCCAGGCGCCAGACGTTGCCGACGTTGTCACCGGTCTTGTCGCCCGGCTTGGTGTCCTTGATCCACAGGTACAGCGGTTTGCCCTTGTAGGCCCACTGCTTGGCGCCGTCGTCGCGGGTGATGACCGTCCAGTCGCCCGTGGCCTTGTCATCGGCCTTGGCCATCAGTGGCGGCCAGTTGATGGCGCACTGGCCGTTGCAGACGCTCTTGCCGCCAGCATCCTTGTCGTAGGTGTAGAGCGTCATGCCCTTGTCGTTGGCTAGCACACCATCGCGGGTGGCCGCAGGCGCGGGCGGACCGGACATGGTGCTGCAGGCTGACAGGACGAGTACGGCGCTGGCGAGCGCCAGGTGGAGCTTGCTGTTCTTCATTTTGGCCTCCAGGGATGTGCGGGAATCGCATGGTCTAAACGCTCCGGCTGGAGCGTTTATTCCTTTGATTTAGCGCGTGCTGGTGCCGTTGTCGACCTGGGCGAGGCGAGCGGGAACGTAGGCCCAGTGTTTCTCCCAGGCGCCGCGCACGAGATTGGGGTACTGCGGCTTGCCGAGACTGCCGTTGTAGCGGCCAAGTGCGCGGTAGAGGTCGCCCTTCTCGATGTCCAGGTAGTGGCGCAGGATCGTGCAGCCGTAGCGGAGGTTGGTGCGCAGATGGAAGAGGTTGTTGTCCGGCGTGCCGATCGCCCGCACCCAGAACGGCATGATCTGCATGTAGCCGCGGGCGCCTGCGCTTGATACGGCGTATTTCTTGAAGCCGCTTTCGACCTGGATCAGACCCAGCACCAACTGTGGGTCGAGCCCGGCACGGGTGGCCTCGTAGTGAACGGTTTTGAGGAATTCCACACGCTCTCTGGCGTCGGGCATGCGCTTGGCCAGCTTGGCCGACATCTCCGTCAGCCAGCGGTGTTTCTCCTCGACAGACCGGAAAACGGGCTCCGGCGAAGAGCGATCGCTTACGGCGGCATGCAATGCAGCCCGCACGCTGGCGGACAGGTCCTCTTCGCGCTGTGCCCCGGCCTGCGCCGTGCCGGCAAGGGTACAGAGCAGCAGAGCCAGCGGCAGAGAGAGCAGGGAAGGCAGACGCATGAGGTCGATTACGGCTTCTGCAGCTTCGCCTTGACGAAGGCTTCCAGCTCCGCGAGCGGCAGCTTGGTGGCTTCAGCGTCGCGGCGGCCCTGGTATTCGGCCTGGCCTTCCTTGAGACCGCGGTCGCCGATCACCACGCGATGCGGCACACCGATCAATTCCCAGTCGGCGAACATCACGCCGGGGCGCTCGTCACGGTCGTCCAGGATGACCTCGACGCCGGCAGCGCTGAGCGAGTCGTAAAGCTTTGTGGCTTCGGCCCGCACAGCTTCCGATTTGCTCCAGCCCATCGGCGCGATGACCAGCTGGAAGGGCGCGATGGCGTCCGGCCAGATGATGCCGCGGGCGTCGTTGTTCTGCTCGATGGCGGCGCCGACGATGCGGGTCACGCCCACGCCGTAGCAGCCCATCTCCATCACGTGCTCCTTGCCGTCCTCGCCGATGTACTTGCAGCCCATGGCTTCGGAGTACTTGGTGCGTAGCTGGAAGATATGGCCGACCTCGATGCCGCGGCAGATCGCGAGCGTGCCCTTGCCGTCGGGTGAGGGGTCACCCTCCACCACGTTGCGGATGTCGACGATCTCCGGTTCGGCGAAGTCGCGGCCGATGTTGGCGCCGGTGTAGTGCTGGTCGTTGTCGTTGGCGCCGATGACGAAATCGCTCATCACGGCGACTGCGCGGTCCATATACACCTTGCCCGGGAAGCCGACGGGGCCCAGGGAGCCGGGGTCGGCACCGAAAGCTTCGCGGATCGTCGCCGGTGAAGCGAAGCGGATCGGCGACAGCACGCCAGCCAGTTTGCCGGCCTTCACTTCGTTCAGCGCGTGATCACCGCGCAGCAGCAGGAGCACCGGCGGTGTGCCTTCGGCACCGTCGATCACCACTGCCTTCACGGTGCGTGCGGCATCGATCTTCAGGAAGGCGGCGAGCTGCTCGATGGTCTTCGCGCCGGGCGTGTGCACCTTGGTGAGCGCCTCCGCAGGCGCTGCACGGCTGCCGCCAGGCGCCACGGCTTCGGCCAGCTCCACGTTGGCGGCGAAGTCCGAGTCAGGGCAATAGGCCAGCGCGTCTTCACCGGTGTCGGCGATGACATGGAATTCATGCGAACCGGTGCCACCGATAGCGCCGGTGTCGGCAGCGACGGCGCGGAACTCCAGTCCCAGGCGAGCGAAGATGCGCGAGTAGGTCGCGAACATGTTCTGGTATTCGCGCTGCAGGTCCTCGAAGCTCGTGTGGAAGGAGTAGGCGTCCTTCATCGTGAACTCGCGGCCGCGCATCACGCCGAAGCGCGGACGACGCTCGTCGCGGAACTTGGTCTGGATCTGGTACAGGTTGCGCGGCAACTGGCGGTAGCTGCGGATGTCCTGGCGCGCGATGTCGGTGATGACTTCCTCGGACGTGGGCTGGATCACGAAGTCGCGCTCATGGCGGTCCTTGAAGCGCAGCAGCTCGTCGCCCATCTTGTCGAAGCGGCCGGTCTCCTGCCACAGCTCGGCAGGTTGCACCACGGGCATCGACAGTTCCACTGCGCCAGCGCGGTTCATCTCCTCGCGGATGATGTTCTCCACCTTGCGGATCACCCGCAGCCCCATCGGCATGTAGTTGTAGATGCCGGCCGACAGTTTCTTGATGAGGCCGGCACGCGTCATCAGTTTGTGGCTGATGACCTCGGCGTCCGAGGGGGCTTCCTTCAGGGTGGAGATGTAGAACTGGCTGGCGCGCATGGTGCGGGGAGGGGACTCAATGAAATCAAAAAGATGCGGCGCGATTGTAACGTAGGCCCTGCACGCCCGCGCGGAACTGCCCGCCAGAAGGCGTGTTTTCCTCGGTTTTCAGCATTTCGGAACTGTGAAAGAATCGGGGCAACTCTTGGTTTTTCTAGGTGGTTCTCATGCTTGACCGGGACGGCTATCGCCCCAACGTCGGCATCGTCATCGTCAACGCACGCAACGAGGTTTTCTGGGGCAAACGCATCCGCGAACATTCCTGGCAGTTTCCGCAAGGAGGCATCAAGCACGGCGAGTCGCCTGAACAGGCGATGTACCGTGAACTGCTGGAAGAGACCGGCTTGCAAGCCGAGCACGTCAAAGTGCTCGGCCGCACCCGCAACTGGCTGCGTTACGACGTGCCGAAGCACTGGATCAAACGTGAATGGCGCAGCACCTACCGCGGCCAGAAACAGATCTGGTTCCTGTTGCGCCTGGTCGGTCGCGATTGCGACGTCTGCCTGCGCGCGTCCGGGCATCCCGAGTTCGACGCCTGGCGCTGGGCCGACTACTGGATCCCGCTCGAAGGCGTCATCGAATTCAAGCGCGAGGTGTACCGCAACGCGCTGAACGAACTGAGCGCCATCATCTTCGGCCACAACCCGACAGCGCGCCCGGTCAGCTATACCGTCGAGGCTCACACCGACATGGGGGCGCCGTGATCGACCGGTTGATAGGCGAATTCGATCGCGCCTTGCGCACGCTGGCCGCCCCGGCACGCAGTACCCGGCCGGTGCCAGGCAAGGATTTGCCGGACGTGCCGCTCGATGAAGCAGCGCGCAAGAACGTGGCGGCGCTGATGCGGGTGAACCACGTCGGGGAAGTGTGCGCCCAAGCGCTCTATCAGGGGCAGGCCCTGACCTCCCGCGATCCGCGTACCCGCGAAACCCTGCGCGAGGCGGCCCACGAAGAGGTCGAGCATCTGGCGTGGACCGCGCAGCGCATCGGTGAGCTGGGCGGGCGCACCTCCTTGCTCAACCCTTTGTGGTACGGCGGCGCGCTGGCTATCGGCGTGGTGGCCGGGCTGGCTGGCGACAAATGGAACCTGGGCTTCCTTGCTGAAACCGAGAAGCAGGTCGCGGCGCATCTGCAAGGCCATCTGGCGCGGGTGCCTGAGCAGGACCAGCGCTCCCGCGCGATCATCGCCCAGATGAAGGAAGATGAAGCCGAGCACGCAGCCCTCGCGCTTCAGCTCGGCGGTGCAGCCTTGCCGGTGCCCGTGCGCCAGGCGATGAAGCTCGCCTCGCGCGTCATGACCGGCACGGCTTACTGGATCTGACGCGCGCCCGGGAGGCCGTTCAGGCCTCCTCGACGATCTCCACCTCGTGCGTCAGCTCGGCGGTTTTCGCCAGCATGATCGACGCCGAACAGTACTTGTCGTGCGACAGCTTGACCGCCCGCTCCACGACTTCCCGCTTGAGGTTGCGTCCACGTACCGTGAAGTGGAAATGGATGCGGGTGAACACCTTGGGGTCGGTCTCTGCACGTTCAGCGTGAAGCTTGCAGTCGCAGCCGGTGACATCATGGCGACCGCGCTTCAGGATCAGCACTACGTCGAAGGCCGTGCAGCCACCTGTTCCCACCAGCAGCATTTCCATCGGTCGTGGCGCCGAGTTGGTACCGCCGGCTTCGGCCGAGCCTTCCATGAACATCGTATGACCACTGCCGGTCGTGGCAGAGAACTTGGCGCCACCCGCCCAGCTCACCGTGCAATCCATCCTGTCCTCGCTTCAATGACACAAAGGCTGCCAGTGTAGCCGCAGGGCAGGCGAGACGCCGGGGAACCCTGCCGTCCGTCGGCGTGTCCGACCAGCAGGAGCAAGACACACTTTCTTAATTGTCGAAATCAACAAAAACAACAAACATGTACGTGTGCGCCGCTTGTATGTTTTGTGCTGTGCAGCAAATGATGACGGGGGGCTTGAAATCCGCCTCCCGATGCAGCGATTCCTGACTGTTCCAGATTGCGCGCTGCCGCATTTTTTAATATAGATATCAGTGGCCTGCGGTTGAATAAATGCAGTTGATTGGCGGATAGAAACATTCTTGCGCGGAACGGTTTGAAGTTCTTGCAACGCACAAGCGGTCCGCGCATAATGAAACCGTCGTGATTGAGGTCGCAGCGGCAAAGCAGCAAGTAAGCTCCCTCGATCCAAGATTGTCTCCTCCACCCTCCTCCTTTGGTGTGGACTTGGCGCAGCTCCTAACCGAGCTGCGTTTTTTTTTGTGCTTTCGGCACAATGCCGCGCATGTACATCGATTCTCATTGCCACATCGACTTCCCCGACCTGGCCGGGCAGGGTGACGCCTTGTTCGAGCGCATGGCTGCTGCCGGGGTCACGCATGCGCTGTGCGTAGCGGTGAACTTCGAAAACCTGACGCGCGTGCTGACGATGGCTGAGCGGACCAACGTGTTCGCGTCGGTCGGTGTGCACCCCGAGCACACGGAAGGTGAGGAGGCGACCGTCGAGCGCCTGCTGGAGCGTGCAGCCCATCCCAAAGTGGTGGCGATCGGGGAGACCGGGCTGGACTATTACTGGCACAAGGATCGGCCGGAATGGCAGCGTGAGCGCTTCCGCAACCACATCCGCGCGGCGCGCGCCTGCGACAAGCCGTTGATCATCCATACCCGGGATGCAGCCGAGGACACCATCCGCCTGATGCGGGAGGAGGGCGCCGACGAGTGCGGCGGCGTCATGCACTGTTTCACCGAGACGCAGGAAGTGGCGGATGCCGCGCTGGAACTTGGCTTCTACATCTCGTTCTCAGGCATCGTGACCTTCAAGAACGCGGTAGCGCTCAAGGAGGTGGCGAAGCGCGTACCGCTGGAGCGCCTGCTGATCGAGACCGACTCTCCCTATCTTGCGCCGGTGCCGTATCGCGGCAAGACCAACGAGCCGTCCTACGTGCCGCACGTGGCTGCCGAGATCGCGCGTCTGCGTGAGGTGCCGGTCGAGGTCGTGGCCGCTGCCAGTTCCGACAATTTCTTCCGCCTGTTCCGGGCTGCGCATTGACGCGGCGCGTCGGCCTGCGTCGCGGCCGTCCGGTAACATCGCGGGTTTCTTCGAAGGCTTACGGTAGAGCACATGGAATTTTTCGAGCCGCTGCTGCAACTGTTCGTGCATTTCGTCGACGTCATCCTGCATCTGGACAAGTACCTCGCGGTGCTGATGCAGAACTACGGGGCGTGGATCTACCTGATCCTGTTCCTCATCATCTTCTGTGAGACCGGCCTGGTCGTAACACCCTTCCTGCCGGGTGACTCCTTGCTGTTTGTCGCGGGGGGCCTGGCTGCCGCCGGTGGCATGAACGTGCACCTGCTCGTGCTGCTGCTGTTCGTGGCCGCGGTGCTGGGTGACAACCTGAATTTCTGGATCGGCCGCAAGGTCGGGCCCAAGGTGTTTTCCTGGGAGCAGTCGCGCTTCTTCAACCGCAAGGCCTTCGACCATACCCATGAATTCTTCGAGCGCCATGGCGGCAAGACCATCATCATCGCCCGCTTCCTGCCGCTGGCCCGCACCTTCGCGCCTTTCGTGGCCGGGGTGGCGCAGATGAATCCGCAGCGCTTCCTGATGCTCAACATCGCGGGTGGCGCGCTGTGGATCGTGTCGCTGACCTATGCGGGTTACTACTTCGCCAACATTCCCGTCATCAAGAACAACCTGTCGCTGTTCATCGTCGGCATCATCGGCGTGTCGCTGCTGCCGGTGTTCTTCATGTGGCTGAAGACGCGCATGGATGCGAAGGCAGCCTGACCCCATGAAGAACGTTGTCATCCTCATTTCCGGACGCGGCTCCAACATGGAGGCCATCGTCCGTGCGCAACTGCAGGGCGTGAAGATCGCTGCGGTGATCTCCAACCGGCCGGACGCTGGTGGTCTCGACTTCGCTGCGCAGCACGGCATCGCTACCGCCGTGGTGGATCACAAGGGCTTCGCGTCGCGCGATCACTTCGATGCGGCGCTGGCCGAATGCATCGACGGCTTCACCCCGGACCTCGTCGTGCTCGCCGGCTTCATGCGCGTGCTGACCGAGACCTTCGTGCGCCGTTACGAAGGTCGCCTGCTCAACATCCATCCCTCGCTGCTACCGTCTTTCCCGGGCCTGCACACGCATGCGCGTGCGCTCGAAGCCGGCGTGCGCCTGCATGGCGCAACCGTGCATTTCGTGACGGCGGAGCTGGACTGCGGACCGATCGTCATCCAGGCGGCCGTGCCGGTGCTGGCTACGGATGATGAAGCTGCGCTGGCTTCCCGCGTGCTGAAGCAGGAGCACCGCATCTACCCGCAGGCAGTGCAGTGGTTTGCACAGGACCGCTTGCGTATTGAGGCAGGGCGCGTGAGTGTCGCAGGCGCCAACGAAGCGGAGGCTGGCTGGAGCGTGCCGCCGCTGGATGCCTGAGCGTCCCTGATGCTTGAACGGCGCGCACTGCTGGCAGGAGCGCTCGTTTCGCTGCTGATGCACCTCTGGCTGGTGCTGTCGCCCGGCTGGGGCGTGCCTGAGGAGACGTCTCGACCCTTGCCGCTGAACGCCAGACTGCTGGCTGTTCCCGCGCCGTCCCCGACGCCCCCGGCGCCCGCGGTGGCGCCTCCGCCCACGCAGGCGAAGCCCGTACCTTCATCCCGGCCGCGACCGTCCGCGCCGCCAAGGCCCAATGCAACGACAGCGGCTCTGTCGGCGCCGGCTGTTCTGCCTGTTCCCACGGAGGCCTCCGCGCCTGTTGTTCCTTCCGTCCCTGTCGCCAGCGAAGGGACGGCGGGGTCAGCGCCGGTGGCGAAGCCGCCTTTGCAGGCGAGCGCGCCGGAACCCTTGCCGGTCCCAGCCGGTACCGAGCAGTTCATGGCCGCGCCGGGTGATTTACGCTGGCCGAAGCAGGGGCGCATCAGCTACGTGGCTTCGGTGCTGTGGGGCATCCTGCCCTTGGAGGGTTCGGGCGAGCAGCGCTGGGAACATGACGGCGAAGGCTTCCGCGTGCGTCAGGTGGTGGGAGGGCTGGGCCGCGAGATCGTGCAGGAATCAGCCGGCCGCATCATGCGTGGACAACCGATCATCGACGGCTTCCGCGAGACGCGCACCAATGGCCGCAGTGCGCAGGCGCTGATCGACCAGGCCAACGGCAGCATCCTGCAGATCCGCGGCGAGGAGCGCCGCGAGCGCAAGGTGGAGGGGGCGATCCTGGATCTCGTGACGCTGCCTCATATGCTCGCTGCGGTGGGCGCGCAGATCGATGCGGTGGAGTTCAATGCCATCGGCGGCTTCTGGGTGGAGCGTGTCGTGGTGGCCAATGAAGGAGAGGTCGAGATCGAATTGCCGCTCGGCCGTGTGATGGCGCGTCGATTCCATGCGGAAACCCGGCAGGGGCAATATAAAATCGACATCTGGATATCGCGCGACTGGCGTGGGGCGCCGCTGCGCATCCGTGTCGACGATCAGCGCGAAGGTTTGCGCGTAGACATGCGCGCGACGGAAATCGAACTCGATGGCCAGATCGTGGCCAGTACCCCGGTGCCCGACAGGCTCCGGGAGTAGAGACAACGCAAGCGAATGAACTGGCCGCCCGCTCGGGCGGCACTGGAATCCCATGACAACCGAAAAAATAACGACGCTTCGCCTGGACGCGGCGACCGAAGCCCTGACCGAAGTCCTGCGCTTCCAGTACCCCGCAGACGGCGTGCTGTCGAACTTCTTCCGTAATGACCGCAAGCTTGGGCAGCGTGACCGCGCCTTCGTAGCGGAGGCGGTGTATGGCGTGCTGCGCCGCTTGCGTCGCGTGCGCATTGCGGCAGGCGAGGGCAATGTCGGGCCGCGCAAGCTGGTGCTGGCCTGGCTGGCGCGCTTCGAGGGTTACTCCTTGCGTCAGCTGGAGCCCGTGCTGTCGCGTAACGAAATCGAGGAGTGGTTTCCGGCGATGAAGGCGGTCTCGTTCGACGCGCTGAGCATCGCCGAGCGTTGTGATCTGCCTGACTGGCTGGCGGCCCGCTTGCAGGCGCAGATCGGTGACGAACGCCTGCTTTCGCTGGCCGAGGCGCTGAATCGCCCGGCACCGCTGGATATCCGCGCCAACACCATGAAGATCGAGCGTGATGCCGCGCTGGCGCAGTTGAAGGATGGAGGCTTCGAAGCCGAAGCGGGCACGTACTCACCGGTTGCGATTCGCTTTGCCGACAAGCCGGCCCTGCAAAAGCACCCGTTGTTCCTGGACGGCGCTATCGAAGTGCAGGACGAGGGCAGCCAGCTGCTGGCCTACATGCTGGCGCCGAAGCGTGGCGAGATGGTGGCGGACTTCTGTGCGGGCGCGGGCGGAAAGACGATGCTGCTGGGCGCCCTGATGCGCTCGACCGGTCGCCTGTATGCCTTCGATGTATCCGAGAAGCGCCTGGCGCGCATGAAGCCGCGGGTGGCGCGTTCCGGTCTGTCCAACGTGCATCCGGCTGCGATTGCCCACGAGCATGACGCCCGCATCAAGCGCCTGGCTGGGAAGCTCGATCGCGTGCTGGTGGATGCGCCGTGCAGCGGCTTCGGCACATTGCGCCGCAATCCCGACCTGAAGTGGCGTCAGACCGAACAGGATGTCGTTGAACTGACCACCAAGCAGGGCAGCATCCTGGCTGCAGCGGCCAGTCTGGTGAAGCCGGGCGGACGTCTGGTGTACGCCACCTGTTCGCTGCTGGCCGAGGAGAACGATGGCGTGGTGGATGCCTTCCTCGCGGCACATCCGCAGTTTGCACCGCTGCCTGTCGGTGAAGCGCTGGCGGGCTCGCACATCACGCTGGATACCGCGCTGGATGCTAGTGAGCGTTTGCGCCTCGACCCGGTGACGCACACCACCGACGGTTTCTTCGCCGCGGCATTCGTGCGCAAGGCCTGACATGGAAGCGCTCGACAGCATGTACGCAGACCTGCTGCAGTTCATGAGCGGGCGCGGAGTGTGGCAGCAGTTGCTGATCATCGGCGTGGCGCTCGGAATTGCTGCGCTGTTTGCGATCCGCGCTTCGCGGGGGGCGGGCCAGAGTGTCCATGCCGGTGGCTTGAGGAGGCTGGCCTTTCCACTGTGTGCCGTACTGCTGATCCTCGTTGCCCGCTTCGTCGCGCACCACAACGGCTGGCCACGTGGCCTGCTGGTGATCGCCACGCAATTGTTGCTCGCAGCGGCGGTCGTCCGCATCGTGGTGTTTGCGCTGCGCTACGCCATCAAGGCGCCCTGGGTGGCGTCCTTCGAGAAGACGATTGCCTTGCTCATCTGGTGCGGCGTGGCACTCGATATCGTCGGCATCTGGGACGATCTGGTCGTGTGGGCCGAGCAGGTGACGCTGCCGATCGGCAAGGAGAGCATCAGCCTGTGGGGCATCCTGCAGGGCTGCGCGATGGTCATGGCGACCATGATCGGCGCGTTGTGGCTCGGTGGTCTCGCCGAGGGGCGCCTGATGAGCGCGCCGGCACTGGACATGAGTATCAAGGTGGTGATGTCGCGCATCATCAAGGCGCTGCTGGTCGTCCTGGCCGTGCTGTTGGGCATGAGCATGGCGGGGCTGGACATCACCACGCTGTCGGTCTTCGGTGGCGCGTTGGGCGTAGGCCTGGGCTTCGGCATGCAGAAGATCGCCAGCAACTATGTGTCCGGCTTCATCATCCTGCTGGATCGCTCGATCCAGATCGGCCACATCATCCAGGTGAACGACAAGCAGCGTGGTGAGGTGCGCCAGATCACCACGCGCTACACGCTGCTGCGCTCGGGCGACGGTATCCACTTCATCGTGCCGAACGAGACCCTGGTGGGCAGCCTGGTGCAGAACGACACCTTTGCTGACCGCCGCATGCGTCTGGTGACGCGCATCCAGGTGGGCTACGGCACGGACGTGGAACGCGTGCTGCCGATCATGGCGGAGATCGCACGCGCGCATCCACGCATCATGACCGAGCCGGCACCGGAAGCTTTCCTTGTCTCATTCGACGACAGCGGTATAACGCTGGAGCTGGGCATGTGGATTGCCGATCCGGAGAACGGTCAGACGGGCGTGCGTTCCGCGATCAATCGCGAGATCCTGCGTCGTTTCCGTGAAGAACGGATCGAGATCCCGTTCCCGCAACGTGAGCTGCGCGTGCTGAACTGGCCGGAACAGGCCGTTGGCAACGGCGCACCACCGGCAGGTGTGTGAGCGCCGGACCCGAGAATGAAGAAAGCCGCCCAAGGGCGGCTTTCTTCATTGCGATGCTGTGCTTGCGGCAAGGCTTACAGCGGATCGATATTGCCCAGTGCCACGCTGTTGAAGCCGGCATCCACGTACATGATCTCGCCGGTGATACCGGAGGCCAGATCGGAGGCCAGGAAGGCGGCCGCGTTGCCCACTTCGTCGATGGTGACGTTGCGGCGTAGCGGGGCTTGCTTCTCGTTGTAGGACAGCAGCTTGCCGAAGCTGCCGATGCCGGACGCGGCCAGGGTCTTGATCGGGCCGGCGGAAATGCCGTTCACGCGCGTGCCGGTGGGGCCGACGGAGACGGCGGTGTAGCGTACCGACGCTTCCAGGCTGGCCTTGGCCAGACCCATGATGTTGTAGTTCGGCAGCGTGCGTACGGCGCCCAGATACGACAGGGTCAGCAGCGAACCATTGCGGCCGGCCATCAGCGGGCGGGCGGCCTTGGCCAGCGCCGGGAAGCTGTAGGCGGACACTTCGTGCGCGGTGCGGAAAGCCTCGCGCGACAGGCCATCGAGGAAGTCGCCTTCCAGCGCTTCGCCCGGGGCGAAGGCGATGGAGTGGACCAGTCCGTCGAGGTAATCCCAGTCCTTGCCGAGTGCGGTGAACAGGCCGTCGATCTGTGCGTCGTCGGCGACGTCCAGTGGGTACACCAGCTTGCTGTCGAACTCGGCAGCGAACTTGGTGATGCGGTCCAGGAAGCGGTCGTTCTGGTAGGTGAAGGCGAGCTGTGCGCCTTCGCGATGCATGGCCTTGGCGACGCCATAGGCGATGGAGCGGTTGGAGAGCAGGCCACAGATAAGGATGCGTTTGCCGGCCAGGAAACCCATTGCTGACTCCCGTAGGTGTTCTTTTGGAAAGCGCGGATTATACGCGCGGGACAGGCCCCGTCCGGGCCTGTGGAATGCGTAGCGCTGGTGCAGGTGCGCGACGCAAGAGAAAGGCGCAGGCACCGCGAGGCGCCTGCGCCTTGTCAGGACTGAAGACCGGTTACTCGATCTTGGATTTGCTCATCAGGTCGGCAACGTACTTCTGCAGTGCCTGCTGTTGAAGTGCCTGGGTGATGCGCGGCTTCAGCTCGTCGAAGCTCGGGTTCTGCGCCTTGCGGGAGTCTTCCAGCAGGATGATGTGGTAGCCGAACTGGGTCTTCACGGGTTGCGGCGTGAACTTGCCCTTTTCCAGCTTGGTCAGCGCACCGGAAAACTCCGGCACGTAGTTGCCGGCGCGGGCCCAGCCCAGTTCGCCGCCATTGTCCTTGCTGCCCGGATCGGTCGAGATTTCCTTGGCCAGGGCTTCGAACTTGGCACCGGCTTGCAGCTTCTTGATGGCGGCCTGGGCTTCGGCTTCGGTGGCGACCAGGATGTGGCGGCCCTGATACTCGGTGTCGCCTGCCTGGGCGGCCACCTTGTCGTACTCGGCCTTGGCCTGGGCGTCGGTCACCGGGTTCTTCTTGGCCCAGTCTTCCATGAAGCTGTTGACCAGCATTTCGTCGCGCACGTATTCCATGCGCTGGCGGATGGCCGCGTCCTTGTCCATGTTCTTCTTGCGGGCTTCCTGCAGCAGGACTTCGCGGCGGATCAGGTGCTCGCGCACTTGTGCCTTCAGTTGCGGATCGGCGGGGTTGGCGCCCTGGGCGGCCTGTTCCTTGATCAGCAGCTCGCCCAGCGATGCCGGGATCGTCTGGCCATTCACCTTGGCGATGGTTGCACCGCCTGCGCCAGCGGCCGCCGGCTTGGTTTGCGCGAACGCGGGAGCCGCTGCAATCAGCAGGGCGGCAGCCAGAGAGCTCAGTCGGTAGTTCATGGGGTTTCCTTGAGGTGGGAGGGTTGCTCGGGAGCGACGCGTGGCGTGATGCAGAGTTCGGCCTGTTTCAGCGCCGGCCCGCGGCTTCCTCGGGGGTCAGGGCCGTGATGGCAAGGGCGTGGATCTCACGCTGCATCAAGGCCCCGAGTTGCTGGTACACGTGGCGATGGCGTGCCAGGGGCTTTTCACCCGCGAAGGCCGTCGACACGATGGTCAGTCTGTAGTGCCCGCCACCGCTGGCTGCGCCGGCGTGGCCGGCATGTTTGTGGCTGTCGTCCTCGATCTCGACGAGGCTGGGCGACAGCGCGGCCAGGGCCGAGCGCATGCGCTCGATGGTGGCGTTGGGGGTGGTCATGATCACCGCTGGTTCACTTCCCGTCTTCGGGCAGGTAGCGCGCGATCGCGAAGCCCTGTGCGAGGACGAAGACGAACATCAGGCCCATGCCACCGAAGAGTTTGAAGTTGACCCAGGCTTCTTCGGAAAAGTTGTACGCGATGTAGATGTTCAGCACGCCCATCAGCGTGAAGAAGCCGACCCAGGCCCAGTTCAGCCGTGCCCACACCGGGTCCGGCAACACGAGCTGGCCGTTCATGAGCTGACGCAGGAAGTTGCGGCCCAGCAGCGCACCGCCGGCCAGCACGCCGGCCATGGCCCAGTACAGCACCGTGGGCTTCCACTTGATGAAGGTCGGGTCATGCAGCAGCAGCGTGAGGCCGCCGAACACCACGACGATCACCATGCTGGCCCACATCATCGGTTCGACCTTCTTCAGCACGAAGTGCGCATAGGCCAGCTGCAACAGGGTCGCGACGATGGCCACACCGGTCGCCGTGTAGATGTCGGCGAACTTGTAGGCGACGAAGAAAAGGACGACGGGAAAGAAGTCGAGAAGCAGTTTCATGGCGGCGCATTATAGACGAGGGCAGACCAGCCTTCAGGCGCCTTGCAGCACCAGACGGGCGCACAGGCCACCGCCTTCGCGGGGCAGCAGCAGCAACTGGCCGCCATGCAGGCGGGCCACCCGGTCCACGATGGCCAGCCCCAGGCCGGAGCCCTTGGCGTCGGTGCGGGCGGTTTCGAGGCGGGTGAAGGGGCGTTTCAGGCGTTCGGTTTCTTCCGGCGGGATGCCGGGCCCGCGATCCGCGACCTCCACGCTGACCCGCCCGCCCTGGGCATGGACAGTGAGTTCAATTGGCAGTTCGCTACCAGCGTAGCGCAGGGCGTTGTCGATCAGGTTGGCGATGGCGCGGCGCAGGGCCAGCGGCCTGATGCGCGCCGGCACCGGGGGGCCGTCCTTGAGGCTGACGGGGTATTTGCGGCGGGTGTAGGGCTGGAGGACCTCGGCGGCGAGTGCCTGCAGGTCGGTTTCGCTGACTGCTTCGGCCTGGGCGCCACGGGCAAAGTCGAGGAACTGGCTGATGATGCGGTCCATCTCCTCGATGTCGCCGCACATGGCGTCCACGTCCTCCTGCGCAGCGCCGGACATCTCGATGCCCAGACGCAGGCGTGCCAGCGGGGTGCGCAGGTCGTGCGACACACCGGCGAGGATCAGTGCACGGTCGGACTCCAGCTGGGCGAGGTCGTGCGACATCTGGTTGAAGGCAGTGGCCACCTCGGCAACTTCGCTGGGTCCGCTCTCTGGCAGAGGCGGTGGCAGGTGGCCCTTGCCGACTTCGCGGGCGGCGCGTTCCAGGTTCTTCAGCGAGCGGGTGACGCCCAGCACCAGGAAGTAGGCCCCCAGCAGCGCCAGCACGCCGACCACCGCGCCCCAGAACAGCCATTCGCTGCCGCGCGCGCGCGCGAAGCGTTCGGGCGGCAGCATCACCCAGTACTCGTCGTCGGGGACATCTTCGTCGAGGCGGAAGCTGACGAAAAAGCCCTCCTCGCCGGCCAGCTCGGTCGCCATGCGGGTATGCGGGCCGAGACGACGGCGCACTTCCTGGATGACCGGCGTGTCTTCCACCAGGCGCGGGTGGTCCTCGGCTTCGGCCGGGTAGATGCGGATGCCTTCCTGCGTGCTCAGCTCATACAGCAGGGCATAGCGCTGGTTGATGTCGGAGGCGAGCAGGGCGTTGCGCGTCAGGTTCACCACGCTGACCAGCAGTTGGGCGACCTGCTGCGCGCGCGGCTGCACCGCATAGCGTTCGTAGATGGTCAGCCAGGCACCCAGCGACAACACCATCAGCAGTGCGATGAGCAAGGTGGTGCGCCACAGCAGGGTGCGCGGGTGCGGCACCCGGCGCAGGCGCTGCAGCAGTTCTTCCATCGTCATGCGCGGTCAGCCAGCGTGCCGTCAGGCATCGGCCGGCTTGCTGTCATCGGGCACGAAGACATAGCCGAAGCCCCATACCGTCTGGATGTAGCGCGGCTTGGCGGCCTCGTCCTCCACCAGCTTGCGCAGGCGGGAGATCTGTACATCGATGGAGCGGTCGAAGACGTCGTACTCGCGGCCGCGCGCCAGTTCCATCAGCTTGTCGCGCGACAGTGGCTGGCGTGCGTGCTGCAGCAGGACCTTGAGCAGGCCGAATTCGCCGGTGGTCAGCGTCACCTCCTCGCCGTCGCGCAGCATGCGGCGGGTGGAGAGGTTCACCTCCACGCGACCGAAGCGCACCACTTCCTCGGTCAGAGCCGGCGCACCCGGCGTGGTCTTGGGCTGGCGGCGCAGCACGGCATTCACACGGGCTACCAGCTCGCGCGGGTTGAAGGGCTTTGGCAGGTAGTCGTCGGCGCCCAGCTCCAGGCCGACGATGCGGTCCACCTCGTCACTGCGTGCGGTCAGCATGATGATCGGCAGCTTGCTGTCGGCCGCGCGCAGGCGGCGGCAGATCGCCAGGCCGTCCTCGCCGGGCAGCATCAGGTCCAGCACCATGAGGTCGAAGTGCTCGCGGGACAGGGCCTTGTCCATCTGCGCGGCGTCGGGCACCGCCTTCACGGCGAATCCCTGTTCCTCCAGGTAGCGGTCCAGCAGGCTGCGCAGGCGTGCGTCGTCGTCGACGACCAGGATGCGGTGCTTGTCGCGGGTCTTGGTGTTTTCCATGTGGCCTATCGTAATGAGCCGGCGCGCCACTGTCAGCCCGGCAGAGGCCAAGGCGTTGCCGGATGTTGCAAAAAAGCCGACTGATTACATGCGCTTACAAAGTCGCTCCGCAGGCAACAAAGACCTTACAGCCGGCGCGGAACATGGCTCCACGGCAATCGCGCCGGGCCGCATACGTGGAGGATCGCAGCATGGACAGCACCGCAACTCGCCAGCAGGACAAGCCCGCCATGAGTCTCTTCATCCTGGCGCTCATCGCGCTGGCCGCCGCGCCAGCACAGGCTTCCGAGCGACACACGCGCAGCGAGCGCATCGCCCAGGGCGTCGCCAGCGGCAGCCTGACGGCCCGTGAAGCACGTGGCTTGAAAGCGGGCCAGCAGGCCTTGCGCACCGAGCGTCAGGCCTACGCCAGCGATGGCCGCATCAATGCTGCCGAGCGTGCCGACCTGCGCAACGATGCCAACCGGCTGGACCGCCAGATTTACAATCAGAAGCACGATGCGCAGGTGGTTGGACGCACGCTTGCGCCGGCCGTCGATGCGTCGCAGCACCGCCAGGGGCATCGCATCGCGCAGGGCGTGCGCAGTGGTGAACTGACCCGCAGTGAAGCGCAGACGCTGGGCGCGGAGCGCCGGGCGATTCGCAGCGAGGAACGCGCCTACCGCGCCGACGGCGTGCTCACGCGGGCCGAGCGGCAGGACCTGCGTGGTGACCAGCGCGAGGCCAGTGCCAACATCTACGAGGAGAAGCACGACGCAGAGCGTCGTCAGTAGTTCATGAGCTTGCCCGGTCGTCGATTCCTGTCGTGTGCTATGGCTGTGCTGCTGCTTGGCGGCGGGCTTGCGAGTCCGACTGCGCTGGCTCAGCCTGCGCCGCGGCAGGATCGCGATCGTGAGCGTCGCGAGCCGATCCAGCGCATGTCGCCGTCCGATCGGGACGCTTTGCGGCAGGAGTTGATGGAGCGCCGCATGCGCGAAGCGAGGCAAATGAGCGAGCAGATGAACGAACGGATGCGCCAGCAGATGGAGCGCCAGCGTCAGTTCGAACGCGAATTTGAACGGGATCGTGAGCGGGACCGCGAGCGTATGCGTCAGGCGCCACCCGGCCGCGGAGATGACCGCAACGGGCCGCGTGATCGCCTCCAGCCCCCCGAACGCGGCGAGCCGATGCGCCGGTTGTCGCCTGAGGAAAGACGGCAATTGCGGCGCGACGTGCGGGATGCGTATCGTGACTGACAAGAACAGCTTGCCCTGGCGCGACGACATCGGTGTCGTGATGGCCGGATAGCTAGAAAAAGGGGTGCGTCACATGTTGTCCCGAAGCTTTTTTGGCCGTGCTGCGGCCTGCCTGCTTGTCGGTCTGGGCGTGCTGGCTTCCTCGCTGGTCCACGCTGCGGTCAGCGGCCCCATGGGGCCGGACGACGCACGTCACCTGCTGACCCGCAGCGGCTTTGCACCCACCCCCGACCAGATTGCCGACTACGCGAAGCTTTCGCGCAGCGAGGCGGTGGATCGCATCCTGGCCGGCACGCGCACCGCCCCGGTCACCGCCTGGCCGGATGAGCTCGACGACTTCGTGCCTTACCGCATCGTGCGCACGATGAGCGAACAGCAGCGCCGCGACGCCAACCGCGTGAACACCGTACGTGGCGTGGAGCTGCGTGCCTGGTGGCTGGGCGAGATGCTGGCGACGCCGTCGCCGCTCACCGAGCGCATGACCCTGTTCTGGCACAACCACTTCGTGTCCAGCCAGGACAAGGTACGTCCCGCCAGTCTGATGCTTCAGCAGAACCTGACTCTGCGCGAACACGCCACCGGCAACTTTGCGAAGCTGCTGACCGCCGCGTCCAAGGACCCGGCGATGCTGATCTACCTGGACGCGCGCAACAGCCGCAAGGCGCAGCCGAACGAGAACTTCGCCCGCGAGGTGATGGAGTTGTTCACGCTCGGCGAAGGGCATTACACCGAACGCGACATCAAGGAAGCCGCGCGCGCTTTCACCGGCTGGGACATCGACGGTGAGAACGCAAGGTTCTTCTTCCGCGCCAACCAGCACGACACCGGCGTGAAGGAGATATTCGGCAAGCGCGGCAACTTCAACGGCGACGACGTGCTCAAGCTGTTGCTGGAGCGGCGCGAGACGGCCGAGTTCGTCAGTACCAAGCTGTGGCGCGAGTTCGTCTCGGCGCAGGTCAACAAGGCCGGCGTGCAACAAGTGGCGGGCGTGCTGCGTGACGCTGGTTACGAGATCAAGCCGGCCTTGCGCACGCTGTTTCTCAGCGATGCTTTCTGGGCGCAGGACAACCGTGGTGCGCTCGTGAAGTCCCCGGTCGACCTCGTGGTCGGCTCGCTGCGTTCGCTGGAGGTCGATGTGCCCGACCCGCTGCCCTTCGTGCGCACCCTGCGCCAGATGGGGCAGGACCTGTTCGCGCCGCCCAACGTGCGTGGCTGGCCGGGCGGGGAGTGGTGGATCAACTCGTCCTCGTTGCTGGACCGCAAGCAGTTTCTCGACCGCCTGGCGCGTGCCGACGACCCGAAGCGGATGGCTGCCCTGCGTCGCGTGGAGAGCGGCATGAGCGCAGACAGCGACGTGCCGATGTCACGCGAAGACCTGCGTCGCCGTGCCGCCATCGCGGTGCGCGAAATGGATGTGGACCTCGCCGGCTGGAGCGCCGAGCTCAAGCCGCTGGGCCTGAATGCCGAACGTGTACTGCTGCCGGTGACGCCGGTGGACACCATGGTGATGGCCGATGACAACAATGCCCGGGTGCGCGCACTGCTGCTCGACCCCGCTTACCAGTTGAAGTGAGGGAGCGTCGCATGCAACGCCGTGATTTCCTGTCTGCCGCCCTCGGGGCGGGTGCTCTGAGCCTGCTGAGCCCGACGCTCGCAGTGGCCGCACCGGCTGCCGGGCGCTACCAGCGCTTGCTGATCCTCATCGAATTGAAGGGCGGCAACGACGGCCTCAATACCGTCATCCCGCATGCCGACCCGGCGTACTACGCGCTGCGTCCGGAGATCGGCATCAAGCCTGAAGGCCTGATCGTGCTGGACGAGAAGAGCGCGCTGCACAAGTCGCTGGAGCCGCTGATGCCGCTGTGGGGTGGTGGCGAGATGGCGATCATGCAGGGTGTGGGCTACCCGCAGCCCAACCTGTCGCACTTCCGCTCCATCGAGATCTGGGACACCGCGTCGAAGAGTGACGAGTACCTGCAGCAGGGCTGGCTTACGCGGGTGTTCAAACAGTATCCGGCACCGCAGGACTTCTCCGCCGACGCGCTGGTGGTCGGCTCCGCCGACCTCGGCCCGGTGGCGGGTGGCGCGCGCGCCATCGCACTGCAGGATCCGGCAGCCTTCAACCGCAATGCCCGCCTGGCACAAGCCATGCAGACACCGGGTGGCGGGGCGCTGGCGCATGTGCTGAAGGTGGAGCGCGACATCGCGCAGGCCGCCCGCAGCATCGGCACCAAGACCCCCACCACCCGAACACTGAAGACGGTGTTCCCCGACAGCGGTTTTGGCCGCACCTGCAAGGCCGCCTGCGATACCCTGGCCAGTGCGCCGAACATCGCCGTCATGCGCCTCACCCTGGGGGGGTTCGACACCCATCAGAACCAGCTCGGTACCCACGCCAACCTGCTCAAGCAGTTCGCTGACGGGGTGGTGGCACTGCAGTCTGCGCTGACCGAACTGGGCCGCTGGGACGATGCACTGATCCTCAGCTACTCCGAGTTCGGCCGCCGCCCGAAGCAGAATCAGAGTGCCGGTACCGATCACGGCACGGTGGCGCCTCACTTCGCCTTCGGAGGCGGTGTGCAGGGCGGCATGTACGGCCACACGCCTTCGCTGGCGGAACTGGATGACAGCGGCAACCTGAAGCATGTCATCGACTTCCACTCGGTTTACGCGACGGTGATGGAGCGCTGGTGGGAGCTGCCCTCCGAGCCCTTGCTGGGCGCTCGCTTCCCGTCACTGGGCATCGTCTGAGCAACGGAGACGGGCTGTCGCGCGGCCCGTCCCGTCACGCTGCCGCATCCTCCAGTAACTCGCCCACCGGCCTGTCCGGGGCGAGGACCATTGCTTCGAATACCTGCAGGAATGCCGGTAGATAGATATCGGTCGCCAGCGCCTGCTGCCCTTCGGCCACCCGCAGGATGAGTCCCGTCTGGTGGTTCGCCGTGTGCATCCATATCTTGAGGATGTTGGTGGTGAAGCCGCTCAGCGACAGCGGATGTTTCCGGGCGCGGTAGACGCCTGCGGGGTCGTCTTCCACGAGCAGGTCGTCGGCCGGCGGGAAGATGTTCACCAGGAAATCGTCGAAGGGGTTGCCATCGGTTGCCAGCACCGGATCAGCCTGCAGGCGCGCGTTCAGTAGCGACCAGGGGAGGGCGCCGGAGCGCATCATCCACAGGCTGCCCTGCTGGACGTGGCGGATGAAGGCGCGGGTGCTCTCCGCTTCATCGACGCGGATGAACAGCGGCACATCGTTGGCG
The DNA here is from genome assembly GCA_031119205.1 of Moraxellaceae bacterium. Taxonomy (GTDB): domain Bacteria; phylum Pseudomonadota; class Gammaproteobacteria; order Burkholderiales; family Rhodocyclaceae; genus Uliginosibacterium. The sequence continues at coordinate 28,945 of JAVHYF010000029.1, forward strand.
AGGAAACCGACGATGTGCTCGGTGCCTGCGAGGGCCCGGTTCGAGAACGGCATGCGCAGGCATAGATGGCGAAGCTGGAACAAACGCGCCAAGGCCAGGCTGGCGCCTGCAGTCAGGGTGTTGAACATGCCGGCGCGGGTATCACGGGCGAGGCGGGCAAGTCCCTCGCTCAGCGCCGGCGACAACTGCTGCCTGATCGCGACGGAGTGACTGGCGGCCGGTGGCCGGAGGTCGCGCAGCAGGCTCGCGGATCGGGCGGCGCGCATTTCTTCGATACCGTGCAGGGTCTGCGCAGTCAGTGCGTCGAGCTGGGCCCCGAACTCCGGGCTGGCGCCCCAGGCGCGCTGGCTGCCTGCGAAGTCACGCAACTGCCATCGCGTGGCGAGATCGGGGAGTGGGCGCCCGCGGGCAAGCGCAGCGTGGTCGCGCCACAGCTGGGTGATGAGCATGCGCATGGACACCGCATCCGACACGATGTGCGGCATGCACAGGGCGAGCACCGATGAGCCGTCGCCGGTGTGCAGCAGGATGGCGCGCAACCAGTGCGGGTCCTCGATATGGAAAGCGCGGTTGCAGAAATCCGCCAGGCAGCGCTCGACGACAGGATCGGTCGGGGTGTCGCCAAGCACCAGCGTCGTCAAATGCGTGGCTGCGTGCGCGTCAGGGATCAGCACGCGCCTGAAGCCACCGCCCGGGTCCGTTTCGAAGCGCGTGCGGATGGCGTCATGGCGTTGAGCCGCCGCGTCGAGACATCGTTGCAGCCTTGCCGCGTCGAGATGCCCCGCACAGCTGACCGCGGCATTCACGTTGGACGAGAGCCCGCTGCGGTCGAGGATCCAGGGCAGGGCACGTTCCTCCTGGAAGGACAGCAGCAGGCAGTCGGGGTGCGGGCTCAGTTTCATGCGGTTGCTCCATCGGGGTTGAGGCGTGGGCGGACCTGCTTGCTGCGCGGGCATTGTGCCTGCGGGATCGGCCGCCATGAGCAAGCCGCGCGCAGTGGCCGCCGGGCGGATCGATGCGGCGCGGTAGAATCGGCGACCCATGCGCATCCTTGCCCTCGAAACATCCTGCGAAATCGCGTCGGTTGCCGTGCTGGACGGCGACCGGATCCATGTCCGCCAGCTGGAGGGCAGCGGTGCCGGCCACTCGGCCAGCGTCATGCCGAGCTTGCGCGCCTTGCTGGCCGACGCCAGCCTGCGCGTCGCGGACTGTGACGTGGTGGCCTTCGGTGCCGGGCCGGGTGCTTTCACCGGCCTGCGCCTGGCCTGCGGTGTGGCGCAGGGGCTGGCACTGGGCGTGGAGATTCCGGTCGCGCCGGTCAGCAGCCTGCTGGCGCTGGCTACCCTGTTCGACGCGCCACGCATCTACTGCGCGATGGACGCGCGCATGAACGAGGCCTACGTCGCCGCCTACGAGCGCGTGGGTGGCCAGCTCATCGAGCGCATCGCGCCGGTTTGCGTGCCGCCGGATCAGGCGCCGCTGCCGCAAGGCGCGGGCTGGCTGGGCATCGGCACGGCTTTCCGGGCCTATCCGGCGCTGACGGAGGTGCTTGGCGCGAGCGTGACCGTGGAAGACGCCAGCGCGGTGCCGACCGCTGCCGCCGTGGCACGGCTGGCAACTGACCGCGCGCTGTGGATCGACCCTGCACTGGCAGCGCCGCACTATGTCCGCGACAAGGTGGCGCAGACCGTGGCTGAGCGCCTCGCGCAAGGCGGCCGCGCATGAGCGGATCTGCGGTTGTCACAGGTTGCGTCTGCGCCCCCATGCAGGAGGATGACCTCGACTGGGTGGTACGTGTCGAGCATCACCTGCACGCGTCGCCCTGGTCGCGCGGACATTTCCTGGATTCCATGCAGGCCGGCTACAGCTGCTGGGTGCTGCACTGTGACGGCGAACGCGTCGGCTACGCGGTGATGATGTCGGTGCTGGACGAAGCGCACCTGCTCAACATCTGCGTCGACCAGACCCGCCAGCGGCAGGGCTGGGGTGCGCAGCTACTGGCGCATCTGTGCGGGGTGGCGCGTGGTGCCGGCGCGACCCAGATGTTCCTGGAGGTGCGTCCCTCCAACCTGCCGGCGCAGGCCTTGTACGCACGTACCGGCTTTTCGCAGATCGCGCGTCGCAAGGGCTACTACCCGGGGCATGCCGGTGTTGGCGGTCGCGAGGACGCGCTGGTGTTGCGTCGTGACCTGACGGGCACGGAGGCGAGTCATGAGTGATCCGCACGATCCGAAACGCATCCGCCTGCTGGCCGAGATGGGTATCAAGCCGCTGTGGCGCCTGCGGGAGGGCGATACGGCCGAGGCGAGTGCGGCCGAAGTGATGGAGGCGCCGCAGGTGCAGGCAACTGCATCGATACAGCCGGCCAGCACGCCAAAACCCGTTCCGATTGTCGCGCTGCCTGCGTCGGCAGCGGCACCGCGTGTCGCTCCTGTGGCAATGCCCGGCGTCGCTCCCGCCATTGCGCCGGCCGCCAATGCCGCAGCCAGCGCCGTGGCAGGCATGGACTGGGACACACTGCGCCAGACGGTGCTCGACTGCCAGTCCTGCGGCCTGTGCAAGCAGCGCAAGCAGGCAGTGTTCGGTGTCGGCGACCAGCAGGCCGACTGGCTGTTCGTCGGCGAAGGGCCGGGCGCGGAAGAGGATGAGCGCGGCGAACCCTTCGTGGGCCAGGCCGGCAAACTGCTGGACAACATGCTGGCGGCCATCGACCTCAAGCGTGGCGAGGATGTGTACATCGCCAACGCCGTGAAGTGCCGCCCGCCCGGCAACCGCACACCGGAGCCGCATGAGACCGCAGCCTGTCATCCCTACCTGGCGCGCCAGGTCGAGTTGCTGCAGCCGAAGCTCATCGTGGCGCTGGGCCGTCCGGCGGCGCAGACCCTGCTGAACGAGGAGATCAAGATCTCCGCCGCGCGCGGCCGCCGCTTCCAGTACATGGGCGTGCCGGTGGTGGTGACCTATCACCCGGCCTATCTGCTGCGCAACCTGACCGACAAGTCCAAGGCCTGGGAAGACCTGTGCTTCGCGCAGGATGTGATGGCCGGGCTGAAGGGCTGAGACCGGCTTGAGTCCAACCGTAGCGCAACGGGCAATCTGAGCCAGCGCAAGCGCGCCGGCTGCCGGACCCATAGAATGGCGCAGTCAGGATGCTGCAGTGCCGCGGCGGCCGTCTCCGGTCGCATGTCCCGGCCTTGGCCAGCACCTGCATAACCAATAACCCGTCGCCACCCAGCCCCCGCAGGCCGCCCACCATGACCCGCCCGGACGAAACCCCTGTCGAAACCCGTGTCGCGCTGCTGCAACTCGCGGGACGTTTGCTGCTGACCTACAACGTACGCACCCACCAGTTGCGAGAGCGGCTGCAGTCGCTGGCGCACACGCTGGGGCTCTCCGTCCAGGTCAGCATCGCCTACCGCAGTCTCAATATCTTCGTGGCCGACGGCCCGATCCTGCATGCACAGACGGCAGAGCTGCGCATCAACGTCGCCATTGCCGCCCGTGTGCTGTCGATACTCGACGCCATCGAAACCGGCGGGGTCGACGTGGCCGAGGGCCTGCGTCGCCTGCAGGAGGCGGAGAGCACGGCGGAGCGGCATCCGCGCTGGATCCTCGCCGTCATCTTCGGTCTCGCCGCTTCGGCACTGGCTGCGCTGCTGTCGGCAGACGCGGCCGGCATGACCGTCATCGGCATCTCCTCCGCGCTCGGCCTGCTGCTGCGACAGGAGATGGGCAAGCGCCACATGATGCTGCTGTCGCTGCCGTTCTCGGCCGCCTTCGTGGGTTCGGTGCTGGGCGGCATCGTGATCCTGATGGAGTGGACCAGCACGCCGGGCATCTGCCTCATCGTGCCGGCGCTGATGCTGGTGCCCGGTCCGCATCTCATCAACGGACTGTACGACACGCTGGAGAACCACCTGCAGACCGGCATGGCGAGGCTGTTCCTGGCGCTGGGCATCCTGCTGTCAGCGGCGCTCGGGATCTTCCTGGGGGCCTGGCTGGTGCTCGGCGCAACGGTCGTGCCGCCCTGGCACGGTTCGGCGCAGGCTATTCCGCTATGGCTGGACGTGGTGCTGGCCGGCATGGCCTCCTGCGGCTTCGGCGCCTTCTACAATGCGCCGTGGCGTGTGCTGTGGACGTCCATCCTGTGCGGCATGGTGGGGCATGGCGTGCGCTACGTGAGTCTGGCGGAGGGCCTGTCCCTGCCGCTGTCGACCCTGCTGGCCTGCCTGGCCATCGGTTGCATGGGCGCGATCATCAGTCGTCGCCTGCGCGTGCCGTTCGCTGCCGTGGCTTTCGCCGGCGCGGTGCCGATGATGCCTGGCGTGCTGTTCTTCCAGTCGTTTGGCGGTGCGATGCAGATTGCGATGGCCGGCCGTGGGGCAGACCTGGTGCTGATCTCGCAGACCTTCTCGGGTCTTCTGCAGGCACTGCTGGTCGTCGGGGCCATGGGGCTCGGCCTGTTGCTCGGGGCCGCCCCGGTTTCACGCCTGCCGGGCTTGGCCGCTCGCTGAAAACCATCGGCGGTCAGCAAGCGGGACGCTGCGCCGGGTGGAAAGGTGGAGCGCTTCCGCAGCCGAATGCTGAAGGCCCCGGGCGACGCAGGCCTGAACCACATCTGTCGCGGGCCACGGTGCGTGGCCCGCTTACAATAGCGGCCGCATGGATACCGAGCTGCTTCCCCCGGCGCTGCACACGCTGCGCCACGTCTTCGGCTACCCCGCTTTCCGCGGTGAGCAGGCCGCCATCGTCGATCAGGTCGTGCAGGGTGGCGACGCCCTGGTACTGATGCCCACGGGCGGTGGCAAGTCGCTGTGTTACCAGATTCCTTCGTTGATCCGGGACGGCTGCGGCATTGTCGTGTCACCGCTCATTGCGTTGATGCAGGACCAGGTGCAGGCACTGCGTCAGCTGGGTGTGCGGGCGGCCTACCTCAACTCCACGCTGGAGGCGTCCGAAGCTGCTGCGGTCGAGCGCGCCTTCATCGGCGACGAGCTGGACCTGCTCTACGTTGCGCCGGAGCGCCTGCTGACGGGGCGCTTCCAGAACCTGCTGGACAACGCGAGGCTGGGGCTGTTCGCCATCGACGAGGCGCACTGCGTGTCGCAGTGGGGCCACGACTTCCGCCCGGAGTACATCCAGCTGTCGGTGCTGCATGAACGCTTTCCGAGCGTGCCGCGCATTGCATTGACGGCAACCGCGGACGCCGCGACGCGACAGGAGATCATCGATCGCCTCGCATTGCATGACGCCCGGGTATTCGTGTCCAGCTTCGACCGGCCGAACATACGCTACAGCGTCGTCGAGAAGGACAACCCACGCAAACAGCTGCTGCGTTTCATCCGTGCCAACCACGAGGGTGACGCCGGCATCGTGTACTGCCTGTCGCGCAAGAAGGTGGAAGAGACGGCAACGTGGCTGAAAAGCGAGGGTATCCGCGCGCTGCCGTATCACGCCGGGCTGGACGCCTCGACGCGCGAATCACACCAGACGCAGTTCGTGCGCGGCGAGGGCATCGTCATGACGGCCACCGTCGCATTCGGCATGGGGATCGACAAGCCCGACGTGCGCTTCGTCGCCCACCTCGACCTGCCCAAGTCGCTGGAAGCCTATTACCAGGAGACCGGCCGCGCCGGCCGCGACGGCCTGCCGTCGAATGCGTGGATGGCCTATGGGTTGCAGGACCTCGTGCTCCAGCGCGAGATGATCGAGCAATCGCAAGCGCCGGACGAAGTGAAGCGCGTCGAGCGTCGAAAACTCGATGCCTTGCTCGGCTACTGCGAAGCGCCGGCCTGCCGGCGCCAGGTGCTGCTGCGTTACTTCGGCGAGGACAGCACGCCTTGCGGCAACTGCGACATGTGCCTGACGCCGCCGGAAACCTGGGACGCGAGCACAGCCGCGCAACAGGCGCTGTCCACCATCTACCGCAGTGGTCAGCGCTATGGCGCGGGACATCTCATCGACATCCTGATCGGCCGCGCGACGGCCAAGGTCACCGAACGTCAGCACCAGCAACTCAGCACCTTCGGCATCGGCAAGTCGATCAGCGATACGCAATGGAACACCTTGCTGCGTCAATTGGTGGCGCAGGGCATGGTGGGTGTGAACGAACACGGCGGCTTGCTGCTGCAGGATGCCTGTCGGCCGGTGTTGCGCGGCGAAGCCGTCTTCACTGCACGCAAGGTGCGCGAAAGTGCGCCCAGCAGTGCGACCACGGTGCGCAAGCAGATCGAGTTCGAATCCGATGAGGCGCGCGCGCTGTGGGCCGCCTTGCGGCAATGCCGCCGTCGTCTGGCGGAAGAGCAGAACGTGCCGGCCTACATCATCTTCGGCGACGCCACCCTGCAGCAGATGCTGGAGAAACGTCCAATGAGCCTGGAGGCGATGTACGAACTGTCCGGCGTCGGCGACCGCAAGCTGGATGCCTACGGCATGGCCTTCCTGGAAGTGCTGCAGGACCACGCGCGTCGCTACGGTTGAGTCGTCTCCCGCAGCCGCGCCTTCTGAACTGGCAGCACATATGAAAAAAGCCGACGCACAGGCGTCGGCTTGTTCAAAGCGGGCCGGGGGTCAGCCGGCCCGTGATCGGGTGTCGATCAGAATGCGGTCACGTCGGACTTGCTGACGTTGCAGTTCGTGGTGTTCCAGAACTCGCCGTACTTCTCGGTCGAGCCGTTACCTTTGACGATACCCTTCCACTCGACGCAAACCTTCGGGCTGCCCGACTTGTAACCCTTGATCTTCAGGTTACGGATGGTGGCCTTGTCACCGTAGTTGCGGTTCAGACCGACCACATCGCCGACCGAGCCTTCGATGGTCACGTTGTTGATGTTGACGTAGCGCGGGCCGCCGTTGTTCGAGCAGTCGCCGCAGGAGCGCCACAGCTTGCCGTTGCTGCCCTTGACGGTGAAATTCTCGATGACGGTGGTGCTGTTCTTCGAGTTGTGCTGGAACACCTTGTCGTCGGCGTTGTTCGACGAACCACCAGAGATGGTCAGCGTGCCGCCTTCGGTCAGGTTGGACGCAGCGTCTTCACACACGTCTTCCCACACCACGTTTTCCAGACGGCAGTTGCCGCTCTTGCAGTGGATACCGTCAGCTGCCTTGCTGCTCACCACCAGGTTCTTCACCGTGGCGTTGTTCAGGGTCAGCACAGCTGCCTGGCTTTCCGAACCACCGGAGCACGACGTGCCCAGGGTCTTACCACCGCAGTCCACCGTGGTGTTGCTGATGGTTGCACCGGCCACGCACGAGCCGCTACCCGACGAGCCGCCCGAGGACGAGCTGGACGACGAAGAGCTGCTGGAGCTGGACGAGGAGCTGGAGCTCGACGAGGACGACGAAGAAGAGGAAGAGCTGCTGGAGCTGGAGGACGACGAGCTCGACGAAGACGAGGACGACGAGGAGCTGGAGGTGGAGCCAGCATAGGAGCACCAGGCCGAGGCAGCGAAGCTGTTGCTCGGGAAGTTGCTGCTGGAGCAGGCGACGCTGTTGGTGAAGGTGCCGTAGACGAAGCTGCCGGACTTGCCCAGGGCAACCGAACGGGTGCCGCTGAACGAGCAGGTAGCGCCGGTGTTCTGGGCGCACTTGGTGTAGCCGGACGGGTAGTCGGTTGCTGCGTGCGACGAGAACGCCATGGCAGCCAGCAGGCCGCCGACGAGAAGCTTGAACTTCATGAGTGCTGTCTCCTAATTGGATGTTTGTTATGCCAACACGGGATTCTCATGAAGCCGACCTTGCTTCCTGCTTCAGGTCCCGCTTTCAACGCTGGCAGTTCGAAGATTGGACGAACTAAAGGGGTAGGTCAATTTGCATTGCGACACAAATCATTGAATTCGTGATGAATGTCGGATTCGACGAAGTGCAGGGCAAACATGCTTTGCACAAGAAAAATGGCCGGCGCAAGGCCGGCCATTTGAAGGCACTGCTGTGAAACGGTGATGATCAGAGTGCGCTGACGTCGGTCTTGGCTACGTCGCAGTACTGGGTGCCCCAGAACTCGCCGTACTTCTCGGTCGAGCCTTCGCCCTTCGGGATGCCCTTCCACTCTTCGCAAACCTTAGGACTGCCGGACTTGTAGTCCTTGATCTTCATGTTGCGGATGGTGGCCTTGTCACCGTAGTTACGGTTCACGCCGATGATCGAACCGACCTTCGCGTTCACCGTCACGTTGTTGAAGCTGAAGTAGCGCGGGCCACCGTTGTCCGTGCAGTCACCGCACGAGCGTGCCAGCTTGCCGTGTTCGCCCAGCGCGGTGAAGTCGCTCACGTTGATGGTGGTGTTGCGGCCGTTGTTCTGGAAGATCTTGTCCGGCTTGCCGCCCACGCCACTGCTGGCGGAGTTGAAGGCCGAGCCACCCTTGATGTTCATGGTGACGCCGCGCATGGCGTTGCCGATCGAGGCAGCGTCTTCGCAGATGTCTTCCCACACCACGTTCTCCAGATTGCAGGTACCGCCCGTGCAGTGGATGCCATCCGAGCCGCCGGTGGCGGAGATGCGCACGTTCTTCACGGTGGCGTTGTTCAGGGTCAGCACCGGCGGCTGGCTTTCGTCATCGCCCTTGCAGGACAGGCCGATGGTCTTGCCACCGCAATCCACCGTGGTGTTGCTGATGGTGGCGCCGGCCACGCAGGCACCGCTGCCCGACGACGAACCGCCGCTGGACGAAGAACTGCTGGAGGAGCTGGAGCTCGACGAGGAGGAGGAAGAGCTGGAAGAAGAGGAGCTTGAGGACGAGCTCGACGAAGACGAGGAACTGCTGGAGCTGGAGGACGACGAGCTCGACGAGGAAGACGACGAGGAGCTGGAAGTCGTACCGGCGTAGGAGCACCAGGCCGACGAAGCAAAGCTGTTGCTCGGGAAGTTCGAGCTCTTGCAGGCGACGCTCGTAGTGAAAGTGCCGTAGACGAAGCTGCCGGCCTTGCCCAGAGCGACCGAACGGGTGCCGCTGAACGAGCAGGTGGCGCCGGTGTTCTGGGCGCACTTGGTGTAGCCGGACGGGTAGTCGGTTGCTGCGTGCGACGAGAACGCCATGGCAGCCAGCAGGCCGCCGACGAGAAGCTTGAACTTCATGACTTGTTGTCTCCTGTTGGAAGTCTTATAGCCAGCAGGTTCAGTGCATCGCCCGCCGCCTCCCTGGACTTCGAGCAAACCTGCCAACAGTTCGAAGCGTGAACGAACTAAATAACGACTGCAATTTGCACTGCGGCAAAACGTGCAGAAATTGTCGTAAAAACTGTTTTTGGTGTTTGTATGCGCGGGCCGCCTCCTGGCGTCGGTGCGCCCGGATCCTTTCTCTAGCTGGTACTCCGGGCGAGTGGTGCGCAATCAAGCGATTGCGATGATGGGAGAAGGAAAGATGCTTGGCCGTGAAAACCGGCAAGTCAAAACCTTGTTTTGTGCGAGTGAAAAACAATAGGCTCGGAAAACGACAAGGCCGCGCGGCATCGACCGCGCGGCCTTTTTGGTGTGCTTTCCGGAGCGGTTCGGGAACCGCCCGGAAGGATGCCGCTTACTCTTCTGCCTTCGCTGCGCGCTTGCGTTCGTGCTCCTTCAGGAAGCGCTTGCGCAGTCGGATCGATTTCGGAGTGATTTCGACGAGTTCGTCATCTGCGATGAATTCGATGGCGGACTCCAGTGTCAGCTGGATCGGCGGTACCAGGCGCACGGCTTCGTCGGTGCCCGAGGCGCGCACGTTGGTGAGCTGCTTACCCTTGATCGGGTTCACCACCAGATCGTTGTCGCGGCTGTGGATGCCGATGATCATGCCTTCGTACAGCGGGTCGTTGTGGCTGACGAACATGCGGCCGCGATCCTGCAGGTTCCACAGGGCGTAGGCCACGGCGGCACCGTCGTTCTGCGAGATCAGCACACCGTTGCGACGTTCCGACATCTGGCCGGCCATGGGGCCGTAGTCGTCGAAGACGTGGCTGGCGAGACCCGTGCCGCGCGTCAGGGTCAGGAACTCGCCCTGGAAGCCGATCAGGCCGCGGGCCGGAATGCGGTATTCCAGGCGGGTACGACCCTTGCCATCGGATTGCATGTCCTGCAGTTCGCCACGGCGACGGCCCAGTTCTTCCATGACACCGCCCTGGTGGTCTTCTTCCACGTCGACGGTGAGCATTTCATACGGCTCGCACTTCACGCCGTCGATGTCCTTGAACACCACGCGCGGGCGACCGACCGCCAGTTCGTAGCCTTCGCGGCGCATGTTTTCCAGCAGGATGGTGAGGTGCAGTTCGCCACGGCCCGAGACTTCGAATACGTCGGAGTCGTCGGTGTAGTTCACGCGCAGCGCGACGTTCTTCAGCAGTTCCTTTTCCAGGCGCTCGCGGATCTGGCGGCTGGTGACGAACTTGCCTTCGCGGCCGGCGAGCGGGGAGCTGTTCACCATGAAGTTCATGGTCAGCGTCGGCTCGTCGACGGCGATGGGCTTCATGCCGTCGAGGTTGTCCGGATCACAGATCGTGACGCCGATGTTCACCTGGTCGATGCCGGCCACCAGCACGATGTCGCCGGCTTCGGCGGACTCGGCCTGCGAACGCTCCAGGCCCTTGAAGGTCAGCACCTGGCTGACCTTGGCCTTGCCGCGGTTCTCGTCGCCGTACATCACGACGACTTCCTGGTTCGGGCGGATGCGGCCGCGCTTGATACGGCCGATGCCCAGCTGGCCGATGTAGGTGGAGTAGTCCAGCGAGCAGACCTGCAGTTGCAGCGGGCCTTCCGAGTTCACGTCGGGTTGCGGCACGTGCTTCAGGATGGCTTCGTACAGCGGCTTCATGTCGGTACCCGGCTTGTCGGCTTCCAGCATGGCGAAGCCGTTCAGCGCGGAGGCGTACACGACCGGGAAGTCGAGCTGCTCTTCGGTAGCACCGAGTTTGTCGAACAGGTCGAAGGTGTGGTTGATCACCCAGTCCGGACGCGAGCCGGGACGGTCGATCTTGTTGATCACGACGATCGGCTTCAGGCCCATGGCCAGCGCCTTGCGGGTCACGAAGCGGGTCTGCGGCATCGGGCCTTCGACCGCGTCGACCAGCAGCAGCACGCCGTCGACCATCGACAGCACGCGTTCGACTTCACCACCGAAGTCGGCGTGTCCGGGGGTGTCGATGATGTTGATGTGGGTGTCGCCATACTGGATGGCGCAGTTCTTGGCCAGGATCGTGATGCCACGTTCCTTTTCCAGGTCGTTGCTGTCCATCACGCGCTCGGCCACCTGTTGGTGCGCGGCGAAGGTACCGGATTGGCGAAGCAGCTGGTCGACCAGCGTGGTCTTGCCATGGTCGACGTGCGCGATGATGGCGATGTTGCGGATGGAACGGCTCATGGGGCGGGGCTCAAGTCTTTGAAAAAGCCCGCGATTCTAGCATGCAAGAGTGGCAAACCCTAGGGGCTGCAAACCCCGTGCTACCATCGTTTCACCGATTTTTCACAGCCTTCAACAGCATGCTTGCAATCATTGGCGGTAGTGGCCTGTCCGAACTCTCCAACCTCGACGTCCAGCACCGCCAGGTGGTGCGTACGCCTTACGGCGATCCGTCGGGGCCCTTGCTGTTCGGTCACGTCGGCAGCCAGCAGACGGTCTTTCTCGCACGCCATGGTTACGGACACACGATTCCGCCGCACGTGGTGAACTACCGCGCCAACATCTGGGCGCTGAAGCAGGCGGGCGCCGAGGCCATCGTGTCGGTGGCTTCCGTCGGTGGCATCCGCGCTGACCTGGCGCCGGGCGTGCTGGCGATTCCGGACCAGATCGTCGACTACACCTGGGGCCGCAAGAACACCTTCTTCGAAGGCGGCGACACCCCTGTGCGCCACATCGATTTCACCACGCCTTACGATCAGCCGCTGCGCGCGCGCTTGCTGACGGCCGCTGCCGAAGCCGGCCTGAGCGTGAAGGACGGAGGTGTCTATGGCGCGACACAGGGACCGCGCCTGGAAACCGCCGCCGAGATCAACCGCTACGAGAGCGACGGTGTACACATGGTGGGCATGACCGGCATGCCGGAGGCGGTGCTGGCGCGCGAGCTGGACATGCCTTACGCCGCCATCGCGGTGGTGGCCAACTGGGCGGCAGGCCGCGGTGACAGCGCGCAGGGCGTAGCGATCGAGAAGTTCGGCGCCGTGCTCAACGTGGCGATGGGAGAGGTGCATCAGATCCTGCAGCACCTCGCCGACGCGGAATGATCCGCGAAGTCCTGCGCATGGGTGACGCGCGCCTGCTGCGGCGCGCGCAGGAAGTCGATCCGGCGGAATTCGGTGGCGCGATGTTGCGCGAGCTGATCGTCGACATGTTCGACACCATGCACGCGACTGGCGGTGTCGGACTGGCCGCACCGCAGATCGGCGTCGACCTGCGCCTGGTGATCTTCGGTTTCGAACGCAGCGAGCGCTATCCGGACGCGGAGGCCGTGCCGCGCACGGTCATCATCAATCCGGTGCTGACGCCCTTGTCTGACGAGATGGAAGACGGCTGGGAAGGTTGTCTGTCGGTGCCCGGCCTGCGCGGCATGGTGCCGCGGCACACGAAGCTGCGCTACACCGGCTTCGATCCGGATGGTGTGGCGATCGACCGCGTAGCAGAAGGCTTCCATGCCCGCGTGGTGCAGCACGAGTGCGACCACCTCGATGGCATCCTCTACCCGATGCGCATACGCGATTTCTCGCGCTTCGGCTTCACCGACGTATTGTTTCCTGGCCAGGCGATCAACGACGACTGAGGCTCAACCGGGACTCAGCCGACGCTCAGCGAAACCTCAGTGCTTTCCGCCGCGTTGCGCCAGCATCACAATGGCATCGCGGTTGGTCCATGAGAAGCACTGTTCCGCTGCTGCCTGCCAAGGCAGCCAGCGCTGGTCGCGATGCTCACCCTCCGCCAGCGTTACCGGCGCGGCGTCCGGCACGCAGAGACTGAACACGTGTTCCAGGTTATGGGTGACGCCGGGCGCGTAGCGGTGGCGCCATAGTTCCAGGATCTCGAAACGGTTGGCGAGCCGCCAGTCCTGCAGCGATGAGGCGGCGACATCGATGCCGGTCTCCTCGAACAGTTCGCGCCGTGCGGTGTCGCGCGGTGCTTCGCCGGCTTCCAGACTGCCGGTGACGGATTGCCAGTAACCGGGATGGCGCGCACGCTCCAGCAGGAGGATCTGAAGGTCTGGCGTGTGCACCAGCACCAGCACCGACTCCGGTGTCTTGTAATTCACGACGCAGTATTCAGGTCGTGGGCAGTGCAGGCAGTTCTTCAGCGTCGGGCAGCAACACCCAGAACGGCGTGCCACCCTCGCGCCAGGCTTCGCTGGCGTCGCGCAGCACATCCACCAGCGTGTCGTAGGCTTCGCGGTCCTGCGTGCGCAGGGGGCCGAGCTGGGTGAGGATCAACACGTAGCCATCGGCTTCGTTCCACGACATGTCGCCCAGGCAATCGGCCAGCGCGTCCCAGTTGTGGCCGTACCAGTCCGGGAATTGCAGAGCGCGGCCAAGCAGCGTCTGGGTACTGGCGGCGTCGGTGGCGTGGACGAGGTCGATGCGTTGCACGACGTAGTGCAGGCTCGCGGCGGTGGCGAATGCTTCGTGTGCTGCTTCGTCGTTCGCACGATAGACGCCGGCGCGGGGGGCGTCGGAGAGCAGGGTACGCAGTCGTTCGCGGGGGGCTGGACTCATGCTGGAACCTTCATTGCACCACGCGCTTGAAGCTGCGGTAGTGGTCGGCAGTGTAGTAGTACTCGCCGGGCTGGCCGGCGACGATGCGGCGGGCGCCGCGATCGCGTTCGCCGGGTGTGGGCACGGTGTACTCGCGGTAGTAGCCGCGGGTCTGCAAAGGCAGGCGCCGCTCGCGGTTCTGGAAAACAGTGCCGTCCTTGCGGTAGGGGTACGGGCCGCCGCGCTCGATCAGGCTCAGGGTCTGACGGGCTTCAGGGGGCAGCGTCTGTCGTTGCTGTGTCGGCAGGTTGCCGGGCAGGTCTCGTGCGACGCCTGGCAGGACCATGCCTGCGAACAGCAACACGAAAATCAGCGCGAGGACGCGTGTCGGGCCAGAGCGGAGCAGGGCAGTCAGCATGGGGCGGCAGCGGTTGGCGAGGCGGCAGTTTAGCAGCGCCTTGCGCCGCTGGAGCTGGCGATCCGGCATGTCCCGCAACAGTAGTTCCGGTCCGGATGAGCGGTGATGCGAAGGCTTATCAACAATCCACAAAATCTGTGGACAACTTTGTGGGTAGCTTTTGTACGCGAGTGCTAAGTGGCGTTCCCACAAGGGTTTTTTGCAGATTGGTGAAAAAAGTGGCTGCTGTCTATTTTCATATAAAACAAAGACTTGCGAAAATTCCCCGCTGTCAATACTGCAGATCAAGCGCTTACGTGCTGGTCGTCAGCCTCGCCGGGGCAGGATGTGGATTCGGCTAGAATTCCGGCCATGCCCGCGCCTGTTTCCGGGCCTGACACTGTCGGGCCTGCTGTCCTTTCCGTGTCGGATCTGCTCCGACAGACCCGTGGTTTGCTGGAGTCTTCACTGCCCCTGGGCTGGGTGTCCGGCGAGCTGTCCAACCTGGTCCGTGCCGCCTCCGGCCACGTGTATTTCACGCTGAAGGATCCGGGTGCGCAGATCCGTTGCGCGATGTGGCGCAACCGTGCCCAGTTGCTTCCTTTCCGCCTCGAGGAAGGCATGCAGGTCGAAGTCCGCGCCCAGATCACGCTGTATGAAGCGCGTGGTGACCTGCAGCTGTCGGTGGAATCGGTGCGCCGCGCCGGGCTGGGTAACCTGTATGAGGCTTTCCTTCGCCTGAAGGCGAAGCTGGAGGCCGAAGGTCTGTTTGCCGCCGAGCGCAAGCGCATATTGCCGCTGCGCCCGGTCGGCGTGGGTATCGTCACCTCGCTGCAGACCGCTGCCTTGCGTGACGTGCTGGCGACCCTGAAGCGACGCGCGCCACACATGTCGGTGTGCATCTATCCGACGCCGGTGCAGGGCGATGCGGCGGGCGAGGCGATTGCGGCGGCGATCACCACTGCCGGCACGCGTGCCCGCATGGATGGCGTGCAGGTGCTGATCGTCTGTCGTGGCGGTGGCAGTCTGGAGGATCTGTGGGCCTTCAACCATGAACAGGTAGCGCGGGCGGTGAGCGCCTGCCCGTTACCCGTGGTCAGCGGTGTCGGCCATGAGACCGACGTCACCCTGTGCGACTTCGCCGCCGACCTGCGTGCGGCCACGCCGACTGCGGCGGCAGAGGCGGTGAGTGCTGGCTGGGTCGAGCTGAGGACGCGTCTGCCTGCATGGCAGCCACTCCTGCAGCGCGCCATGCAGCGGCGGCTCGATGTGGCCTCGCAGCGTCTCGATCTGGCCCAGCGGCGCTTGCTGCATCCGCGTGAGCGTCTGCAGCGGGCCGCACAACGCCTGGCGGAACTGCAGCGTCGTCTGCAACAGGCCGGTACCCGCAGACTGACGGCGGCACGCACGCAGCAGGCCATGCTGGGGAGTCGTCTGCGCGGCGCGCAGCCGCGCCCGCAGGTAATGCGCGAGCGCCTGCAATGGCGGGCGACGCAACTCACGCAGGCGATGCAGCGTCGCCTTGCGCTGGCGCAAATCCAGGTGGCAGGACAGGCGGCGCGCTTGCAGGCGCTGAACCCGGAGGCCGTCCTGCAGCGTGGCTATGCCATCGTGCGTGACCCGCAGGGTCGCGTGCTCAAGCGGGCGGGCGCGGTGGCGCCAGGGGCAGCACTGGAGGTGCGTCTTGCCCAGGGCAGCCTGCAGGTGTCGGTGCAGACTGTCGACGCACACGTGGCGCAGGAGCATGGCGCGGGTGACGCTTCCTGAACGACCCGGCCCGGGTGGCCGATGCCCGGCAGTGCCGGCTGGCGGCAAGGCTTGCCCGCGCTGCACCCAAACGGCTACAGTTCCGCGCTGATCAAGTTTGGAGGGTGCCCCCCGTGCTGGACATCATTCGCGCCGCTGGCTGGCCGATCATTCCGCTGCTGTTTGCTTCCGTCATCGCGCTGGCGTTGATCATCGAGCGTTTCATTTCCCTGCGTCGCGCCAGCATCGTGCCGGCCGGCCTGCTCGACAAGGTGATCGGTGACCTGCGTCAGGGTGGCGTCAGCGAGGAATTCATCCAGCGCGTGCATGCGCATTCGCCGCTGGGCCAGGTGCTGGCTGCCGGCCTGCGCAACGTGCGTGCGCCGCGCGACATCATGAAAGAGTCCATCGAGGAATCCGGCCGTGCGGTCGCGCATGACCTCGAGCGCTTCCTCACCACGCTGGGCACGATTGCCGCCGTGGCACCGCTGATGGGCCTGTTCGGCACCGTGGTTGGCATGATCGAGATCTTTGCCGCGGCCAATCCGAGTTCCGGCGGTACCGACCCGCAACAGCTCGCGCACGGTATCTCGATCGCGCTGTACAACACCGGCTTCGGCCTGCTGATCGCCATCCCGGCGCTGATCGCCCACCGTCACTTCCGCGCCCTGGTCGACAGCATCGTCATCGACATGGAGCAGCAGGCGATCAAGCTGGTGGAAGTCATCCACGGCGAGCGCCGCGCCAAGTAAGCAGGAGGCCGCCATGGACTTCCGCAAGGGTCGTGCACGCGAAGAGCTGGAGATCAACCTGATCCCGCTCATCGACGTGCTGCTGGTGATCATCATCTTCCTGATGCTGACCACCACCTATTCGCGCTTCTCCGGCCTGGAGATCAATCTGCCGACCTCCGAGTCGCCGGCCGCCGCCGAAGTGCCGAACGAGATCGACGTGGCCGTGACGGCAACGGGCGACGTGCTGGTGAACCGCCGGCCGGTGGGCGCCCGCGAGATCACCGCGATTGCCGACGCGCTGCGCCGCGCCGCACCGGAAGGCACGAAGCCGCCGGTGGTGGTCATCAGCGCGGATGCCAAGGCCACTCACCAGAGCGTCATCGACGTCATGCAGGCTGCGCAGCGTGCGGGCCTTTCTTCGGTGACCTTCGCCACCCAGGCCGGCAAGTAAGCGCGCATGGCGCGGCAGGCTCCCGCCTGGTGGCAGTCGCGCGGGCTGGTGGCCTGTCTGTGGCTGCCGCTGTCCGTTCTCTTCCTCACCATCGCCACGCTGCGGCGTCTGGCGTATCGCGCCGGCATTTTCCGCGCATGGCGCCTGCCCGTGCCGGTCGTCGTGGTCGGCAATCTCGCGGTGGGCGGCAGCGGCAAGACCCCCGTCGTCATCTGGCTGGCGCAGGCCTTGCGCAAACGAGGGCTGACGCCGGCCATCCTGTCGCGCGGCTATGGCGGCTCGGCGAAGGTGCCGACCCTGGTGTCTGCCGACAGCGATCCGGCCGTGGTCGGTGATGAGCCGGTACTGCTGGCGCGACGCGCGCAGTGCCCGGTGCTCGTGTGCCCGGACCGCGTCGCAGGGGGGCGTGCCTTGCTGAAGCAGCACCCCGACGTCGACGTGCTGATCACCGACGATGGCCTGCAGCACTACCGCCTGCAGCGCGATGTCGAGATCATCGTGCTGGACCCCGCTACGCTCGGAAACCGCTGGCCCTTGCCCGCAGGGCCCATGCGCGAGCCCTTGTCGCGGATGGCGGCCGCCCAGTTGCTGTTGTGGCATGGCGCTGAGGACATTGCGCTGGAGACCGCCGCGATGCTGGGCCGGGGAGTGCCCCGCATCGCGCCGATGCGATTGCAGGCGGGCGATTTCTACCGGCTTGCAGCGCCGTCGGAACGACGCGATGCCGCCAGCCTGCGCGGCCTGCGCCTGCGCGCCGTGGCGGGTATCGGCCGCCCGCAACGCTTCTTCGACACCCTGCGCGCGCTGGGGTTGGAGATTGCGCAGGCGGATGCGTTTCCCGACCATCATGCCTACGTCGCGGCGGATCTCGACCTGCAAGGCTGTGATGCCCTGCTGATGACCGAGAAGGATGCGATAAAATGCGCGGCTTTGGCGCCGCCCTCCACGTGGGTGTTGCCGGTGGAGGCCCTGATTGCCGACGCCGCGCTGGTGCCTGTACTGGAGCGTGTGCATGGATCCCAAACTGCTTGAAATCCTGGTGTGTCCCGTCTGCAAGGGGCCGCTGGAACATCGCCGCGCCGAGCATGAGCTGGTCTGCAAGCCGTGCCGGCTGGCTTACCCGATCCGTGACGACATCCCCGTGATGCTGGCCGACGAAGCGCGCGAGCTGTCGGCCGAAGACGCGCAGCGTTGAGCGGCGTGGTCCTTCGATGAGCAATTTCAAACTGGTCATTCCGGCGCGCTACGCATCGAGCCGCCTGCCTGCCAAACCCCTGGCCGACATCGCTGGCAAGCCAATGATCGTGCGCGTGATGGAACGCGTGGCTGCTTGCGGTGCCGACGAGGTGTGGGTCGCAACCGATCATGCCGGCGTGGCCGAAGCCGTGCGTGCGGCGGGTGGCAAGGTGGTGATGACCCGGGCCGACCATCCGAGCGGTACCGATCGCCTCGGCGAAGTGGTGGACCAGCTGGGCTGGGGCGACGACACCATCGTCGTGAACGTCCAGGGCGACGAACCGCTGATCGATCCGGACGTCGTGCGTGAGGTGGCGCTGAGTCTCGTTGGCGACGCGTCGGCAAGTATTTCGACCGCAGCGCATGCCATTGACAGCGTTGAGGAGTTCCTCAACCCGGCCGTGGTGAAGGTGGTGCGCGACGTACAGGGCCACGCGCTGTATTTCTCGCGGGCACCGATGCCTTGGCCGCGTGACGCATTTGGCAAGGCTGTGCCCGCGCAGGGGCCGATGCCGGCCGGCACAGGCGCGCTGCGCCATGTCGGCCTGTATGCTTACCGCGCCGGTTTCCTGCGTGCCTACGGCCGTCTTGCGCCGTCGCCGCTGGAAGGCATCGAGATGCTCGAACAATTGCGCGCGCTGTGGCATGGCCACCGCATCCGCGTCGAGCTGCTGGCCCATGCGCCGGCAGCTGGTGTCGATACGCCGGAGGACCTGGAACGGGTCCGCCAGATTTTCCTGCAGGGCTGAGACTCTCTCCGCCCGTCATCAAACCAAAGAGGGAGGCAACCACGCCATGCGACTCATTCTTCTCGGCCCGCCCGGCGCGGGCAAAGGCACCCAGGCCAAGTTCATCGCGGAACGCTACGGTATTCCCCAGATTTCCACCGGCGACATGCTGCGTGCAGCCGTGAAGGCCGGCACGCCGCTGGGCCTGGCCGCCAAGGCGGTGATGGATGCCGGTCAGCTGGTGTCTGACGAGCTGATTATCAACCTGGTGAAGGAGCGTCTGGCCCAGCCGGATTGCGCCAAGGGTTACATGTTCGACGGTTTTCCGCGCACGATTCCGCAAGCAGACGCGCTGAAGGACTCCGGCGTGGCGCTGGACGTGGTGCTGGAAATCGCCGTGCCGGACGCCGAGATCGTCGAGCGCATGAGCGGCCGCCGCGTGCATGCGGCCTCGGGCCGTACATATCATGTGCGCTTCAACCCGCCCAAGGCGGAAGGCAAAGATGACGAAACCGGCGAGCCGCTGGTGCAGCGCGAAGATGACAAGGAAGAGGTCGTAAAGAAGCGTCTCGATGTCTATCACGCGCAGACCGAACCACTGGTGAAGTACTACAGCGACTGGGCGGCGCAAGGTGACAGCAAGGCACCGCGCTACGCCAACATCTCGGGCCTGGGCGGCGTGGACGAGATCACCGCACGGGTGTTCGCAGCCCTCGGTTGAGCGACGGCTGAACCCGGAACAAAGAGAAAGGGGCGCCTCGGCGCCCCTTTCTCTTTCTCGGTGCTGTTGCGATCCTGCGGTGTCGATCACGACTGGGCGCGGATCTGCTTGCGGCCGGATTTGTGCTCGTACATGCGTGTGTCGGCCAGGGTCACCAGATTCGCTGCGTCCCGTGCTTCGTGGGCGAAGGCGATGCCGTAGCTGACGCCGGCCTCGGTGAAACCACCGCCGACGAGGTGCTTCTCGACATCCGCGAGATTGGCCCGCAGGCGTGACTCGTGCTGGCTGCGCGCGATGATGCCGAACTCGTCGCCCCCAAGGCGGAACACGTCGCCCACTTCACCGCAGTGGCGCTTTAGCCCCTCCGCGAAACGGCGCAGCAGATCGTCGCCCGCGCTGTGTCCGTAACGATCGTTGATGGTCTTGAGGCCGTCGAGATCGATCAGTACCAGTAGCTGTTCGTGATCCGCATCGGCATTGCCGAATGCGAAGCGGTCATCGAGATGGCGGTCGAAGGCATAGCGGTTGCCGATACCCGTGAGCGCGTCGGTGTGGGCCAGCGCCAGAGCTTCGTTCATCTGCGCGAGATACGCGTCCTTCTGTTCCGACAGCAGTTTTACGCGATCGGCCAGTGCGAAGGCCAGCAACAAACCGTCCAGCGTTCCGCCCATCAGTGTGAACAGCTCGGCGTTGCGGACCAGTTGCGGCAGCAGTCCGACGTTTGCCGGCAGGATGATCAGGCCCGGGACCAGCAGGGCGACGAAGGCCAGCACGAAGTAGCGCGCCGGGCGGAAACCCCCGCGCCAGCTGATGATGCCTGACACCAGCGCCATCACCAGCCAGATGGTGATGACCACCGTGGCCAGGCTGTGCGCATAGGGCATTGCCAGGAAGCATGACGGCAGCAGCAACAGCGGGACGACCAGGTTGAATCGGCTGGCCTTCTCCAGTTTCGGGTAGTGGCGGCCGAGGTGCAGGAACTCCCGGTAGAACATGGTGTTCAGCACGGGCAGCAGGAAGAAGGGTACGTAGTGCCAGCGCAGGTCGTGGAAGCCGAGCATCTCTGCCGGCACGTGGAACACCATGCCCCAGCCTGCGGCGTAGCAGAGCATGTAGGCGGCATACCAGAGCTGGCTGCGGTCCTGCGTCGAGAACGCTGCAAAGGTGTAGAAGATGGATAGCGACAGCAGGGTGCCCAGGCAACCGATGATGATCAGGTTCTCGATCAGCACGCGGTAGCGGTAGGCCTCCACCTCGATGAATTCGAAGCGTGGATAGGAACGGAAATAGGGGCTGGCAAAGCGGATCAGCACCTGCTTGCTGGCACCCGGCTCCAGATAGACATGCTGGCCGTAATGGAGCATGAAGGGGTGGCGGTTGCGGTAGCCGGAGGTGATGGACTGCATGCGACCGCTTTCGGCATAGATGCGTGCCTCCAGGCGGTCGATCAGCGTGTTGCTGCCATCCAGCACCCATTCCGTCGGTGCGGTGTCGTTGCGGATTTCCAGATACAGCCAGTAGTCGCCACCAAGCAGATTGACGCCCTCGGCAGGTTGCTGGCGCGCCAGCCAGCCGGCCAGCTCTTCGCGATTGGCAGGGAAGCTGTCGCCCGCGCCAGCACGGAACAGCCGGCCTTTGTGCAGCAGATCCTGCTCGGCCATGACGCTTAGCGCGAGTTCGTTGCCGGTGCCGGCCGCGATGGCCTGGGCCGTCGGCAGGAACCAGATCGCCATGGACAGGATGCAGGCACTCCACAGCCAGCGCAGTGCGCGTCCCGTGTTCACAGGGCGGAAGAAAACACTCAGCAAGAAACCTCTCCTCCGGATTGGGACAAGCAGGAACGGCCAGCGAGGATACCGGGCTGCGGCGCAACGAGCGATGCGTGAAAACTATTACTAAAGTAATAGAAATGCGGCTTACTCCGGGACCGCGGCCTGACCCCGGTCGAGCGCCTTCCGGAAGGTGATGTGCTATCGTTCATGGCCTTCAAGAGCCACGCTGGCGCATTTGCCAGACAATCCACCCCGCTCGCATGACGCTGATCTCCCTCGTCCTGGCGCTCGCCCTGGAGCAATTCCGACCGTTCAACGCGGCCCGTTTCCTGCACCAGCCTCTGGTGGCCCTCAGCCGTTTTTTCGAGGACCGCTTCAATGACGGTCGTGCGGCTCACGGGGTGCTGGCATGGTGCCTGATGGTGTTGCCGCCGGTGATCCTCACGGCGCTACTGCATTTCTTCCTGTATACCGTCAGCCCGCTGCTGGCCATGGCATTCAATGTAGCGGTGCTTTACTACACCTTTGGCTTCCGTCACGCCAGCCACTTTTTTACGCGCATCCATGCCGCGCTGCGAGCGCATGAGCTGGACCGTGCCCGCGAACTGATCGGATTGTGGCGCAAACACCTGCATGACCGCAGCCCGAGCAACGAAGTGGCGCGCCTGACCATCGAGGAGGCGCTGCTTGGTGCCCACCGCCAGGTCTTTGCGATCTTCATCGTTTTCCTGATCCTGCCCGGCCCCAGCGGCGCGGTGCTGTATCGAATGTCCGAGTTCCTGTCCCGCCATTGGGGGGAGCGCAAGGACCACGAGATCGGCGAATTCGGCCAGTTCGCGCGCAAGGCCTTCTACGTTGTCGAGTGGCTGCCGGCGCGCATTACCGCGATGGCATTCTCCATCGTCGGTGACTTCGAGGATGCCGCTTACTGCTGGCGCACGCAATCGACGAGCTGGTCGGACCGCAATGCAGGCATCCTGCTTGCCAGCGGCGCCGGTGCCCTGGGCGTACGCCTGGGCGGGCCGATTCACCAGAGCGGCGAGATCGTCGAACGTCCCGAGCTGGGCGCCGGCGACGAAGCGGACGTCGACTTCCTGCAAAGCACGGTAGGCCTGGTGCGGCGCACGGTCGTGCTCTACGTCGTGGTGCTGCTGTTCATGGGCATCTCGAGGATGGCGGGCTGAGGCCGTTCCCGCGGCAACTCAGCGCGCCCACCAGTCCTTTACGGCTGCTTCCACCTGCGTCACCGCATCCCCTTGCAGGCTGTCGATCTCCAACAGGTCGGGCCATTGCTCGCGGAACTGCCGCATCCAGGTGATCTGTCGCTTGGCGAGCTGACGGGTCGCGGCAACGCCGCGCTCGCGCATGCCTGCGGCATCGACTTCGCCTTCGAGGTATTCCCACATCTGGCGATAGCCGACACAGCGCATCGAGGTCATGCCAGGCGACAGCGTGTAGCGCGAGCGCAGGAAGCGCAATTCGTCTTCGAGCCCGGCGGCGAGCATGGCGTCGAAGCGGCGTTCGATGGCGGCATGTAGTACCGCGCGATCCGAGGGCTGCAGCGCGATCGGCAGGTAGTCGACCGCGGGGCCGGACTCTTCGCGGCGCGCATAGCTCTCGGCAAGCGGACGACCGGTGAGGCGCACGATCTCCAGCGCACGCTGGATGCGCTGCGCGTCGGTGGCGTGCAGGCGCGCTGCCGCTTCCGGGTCCAGTCGCGCCAGCTCCGCATGGGCTGCGGGCCAGCCACCCTGCGCGGCCAGCGCGTCGATCTCGGCGCGCAGCGCGGCGTCTGCCTGCGGCAGGTCGGACAGGCCCTCGCGCAGCGCCTTGAAGTACAGCATGGTGCCGCCCACCAGCAGTGGCAGGCGGCCGCGGGATGAAATCTCACCGATCAGGCGCAGTGCATCGTCGCGGAAGCTGGCGGCCGAGTAGGCTTCTTCCGGACTCACGATGTCGATGAGGTGGTGTGGACACAGTGCCAGTTCGGTGGCGTCAGGCTTCGCGGTGCCGATGTCCATGTCGCGGAATACCAGCGCGGAGTCCACGCTGATGATTTCCACCGGCATACTGCGCGCCAGAGCCAGCGCGGCGGCGGTCTTGCCGCTGGCGGTAGGGCCCATGAGCATGGCCGCGCGTAGCGGTGAGCCGGCTTTCAATGGCGATGCTGGCGAGGACACAGAAGAGGATGGATGCATGAACAGAATGTCGGGATGGCGGGCGCTGCTGGTGGTCTGGCTGCTCGTATGCGCTGCCGGGGTTCAGGCAGCGGGTGAGCGCTTGTCCCTGTGGGAGGTGACGCCGACCGCTGGAGGCGCACGCGGCAAAGTGTACCTGTTCGGTTCCATCCACGTCTGTGGCAACGTCTGCTATCCCTTGTCGGGCAGCATCACACGCCGCTTCGAAGCAGCGCCTGCACTTGCCGTGGAACTGGATCCACTGAATCCGGACGTGTCGGCGCGGATGATGAAGGAAGCGCAGCTGCCGGCCGGACAGAGCCTGAGTGACGGCATGAGCAGTGCCGAGCGCCGCCGTTACGAGCAGGTCATGGCGCGCCTGGGCCTGCCGGGTGAGGTCTTGATGAGCATGAAGCCCTGGATGGCGGCTACCGTCATCACGCTGATGGCGGCCGAACGCGAGGGTTACTCTGCGACCCAGGGCATCGACATGTGGTTCGTGTCGCGTGCCCGCGAAGCCGGCAAGCGCGTGCTTGAACTGGAGACCGCGGAGCGCCAGCTCGCGGCGCTCACGGGCGGTAGCGAAGCAGAGCAGATGGAGCAGTTGCGCCTTGCCCTGCAACTCGTCGAACGCAACCAGATGAAGCCTTACTTCGATCGCATGCGGATTGCATGGCAGCGCGGCGATATGGCGGCACTGGATGCCGTGATGACGGAGACCATGTCTGGTGATTCAGCATGGCGCGAAGCGCTGCTGGACCGTCGCAACGAGGAGATGGTGGTGACACTGACGCAATGGCTCGCGCGCGGTGACACAGTGTTCGTCGTTGTTGGCGCGGGTCACATGATCGGCGACAAGGGGCTGCCCGCCTTGCTGGCTGCTCGCGGCTACAAGGTGCGCCAGATCGCCGACGGCGAGTGAGCGAACCAAGCAGGGCCGGTGTCAGAGTGTGGGCAGGCGGGCTTCCACTTCGGTGATGACCGCCGGCAGTTCGTCCCCCGGAACGGGGCGCGACATCAGGTAGCCCTGGCACAGGTTGCAGCCGAGGTCGCGCAGCAGTGCCAGGTCTTCGCGGGTCTCCACGCCCTCGGCCACCGTGGTCATGCCCAAGCGGTGGCCCATCTCGATGGCGGACTCCAGGATGGTGCGCAGGTGCGGACGGCGGTGGGCACCGTCGACCAGCGATCGATCGATCTTCAGTTCGGAGAAGGGTACCTGCGACAGCTGCTGCATCGACGAAAAGCCGGTGCCGTAGTCGTCGATGGCCAGCCCGAAGCCACGCAGGCGCAGACGCAGCAGGGTTCGCAGCGCGCTGCTCTCCTGCATCATCGCGCTCTCGGTTACCTCGAACACGATCTGATGGGAGTCGATCTGGGCGGCCTCTGTACGCTGGATGATGGCGTCGGCCAGCAATTTGTCGCCCAGTGAAGTCGGCGACAGGTTGATGGCTACGGAGAGATGCCTGCCGCTGTTGCTCCAGGCTTTGAGGCGGACCAGCACCTTGTCGAGGATGGTCAGCGTGAGATCCGGCATCAGGCCTTCGCGCTCGGCCAGTTCGATGAAGCTTGCCGGCGGAATCGGCGGCTGGCCGGGCACCACCCAGCGCGCCAGCGCTTCGGCGCCCTGCACACGATGCAGGTGCAGGCTGCTCTTGGGCTGGAAGAAGGGAACGATCTGGTCGCGCGCCAGCGCATTGCGCAGATCGGCGATGTCGACCTGCACGGCTTTCGGGCCGGGTGTGGCAGGGATGCCTGGAAACAGGTTCTCCAGCCCGGCAAGCAGACGCGCGAGGCCGGCCTCCGTCACCGGCTTGGCCAGTGCGCCGAGCATGGGCAGGCCCATCGCGTGGGTCATCGCCTGTACCGAATCGAGCATCATCGACTCGCGGCCACTCGCCACGATCAGCGCCGGCTGGCTGTCGAGGCTGGCAATGTGATGGATCAGTTCGATGCCGTCCATCATCGGCATCTCCAGGTCGACGACAATGACCGCGGGCATCGGCGACAGTGTCTGCAACCGTGCCAGCGCCACGTAACCGTCGTTGGCTTCGGCGATGCGGGTGATACCGATCTTGCGCAAGACATCCACGGTGTAGGCGCGCTGGACGTCACTGTCGTCCACCACCAGGACACCGCCTGTCATCAGCTTCTGTGGAAGTGACATGCTTGCGCTCGTGCCATCAGCGTCCGTAGCGGACGATATGTTCGGGAATGGCGTCCAGACCGACCACGTCCTTCACGCCGCCGTGCTTGATGGCCTCCTTCGGCATGCCGAAGACCACGCAACTCTCTTCGTCCTGCGCCAGCGTGTGGGAGCCTGCTTCCTGCATCTCCTTCATGCCCCGCGCCCCATCGTCGCCCATGCCGGTCATGATGATGCCAAGCGCATTGGGGCCGGCGCTCTTGGCGACCGAGCGGAACAGCACGTCCACCGATGGCCGGTGCCGCGACACCAGCGGGCCGTCCACAACCTCGACCAGGTATTGCGCGCCGCTGCGCTTGACCATCATGTGGCGGCCACCGGGCGCGATGAGTGCGCGACCGGGCAGGATGCGGTCGCCGTTGGCGGCTTCCTTGACCTCGATCTGGCACATGGTGTTGAGGCGGTCGGCGAAGCTGCGGGTGAATTTCTCCGGCATGTGCTGCACGATGGCCAGGCCGGGCGAGGTGCGGGGCAGGGCGGGCAGTACGACTTCCAGTGCCTGGGTGCCACCGGTGGAGACGCCGATGGCGACGATGCGCTCGGTGGTGCGCGCCATGGCCTTGGAGGCCGTCGGCGCAGCGAGGATTGCATCGGCGGACAGCTTGGGCGCGACCTGACGTACCTGCAGGCGACGCGGGTTGGAGGCGGCGGCAGCGCGGATGGCAGCGGCCAGCTCATCGTCGTTGCCACGCAGGAAGTCGCTGACGCCCAGTTGCGGCTTGGTGATGATGGCGACGGCGCCGGCTTCCAGCGCTTCCATGGTGATCTGCGCGCCTTTCTCCGTCAGCGACGAGCAGATGACGGTCGGTGTCGGGCGCTGCTGCATGATCTGCTTCAGGAAGGTGATGCCGTCCATGCGCGGCATCTCGACGTCGAGTACGAGGACGTCCGGCCACTCCTGCTGCATGCGGGCCAGCGCGAAGATCGGATCGGATGCCGTGGCGATGACCTTGATGTCCGGATGCTGCTTCAGGACCTCCTGGATCACCTGTCGCACCACTGCCGAGTCGTCCACCACCATTACACGGATCATGGAGTCGTCTCCCTCAGGGATTTGGGAAAGTGGGCACTGCGATGGCGCATCCACGCATCGCCGGTGAGGATGTCGAAGCGCAGCTCACGATAGCCATTGCCACCGACGTGCTCGTTGGCGATCTGCACGCCCACGTTGTGCAGCAGCGCGCGCACGGAGGCGACGTTGCGTGCGCCCATGTTGGCGAATTCGTGCGAGAACACGCGGGCGCCGCCGAAAACCTTGCATTCACAGTCTGCCGCCGCGACGCCCTGGGCGGCCAGCGCCACGCTCATCTTGACCCAGGCCTCGTCGGCAAAGCGCGCATCGAGGCCGCGCCGGCCCGGTGGCAGGTTGCGGGCCGGCAGCACGATGTGGCACATGGCGCCGACGTGTCGTTGCGGTTGCCATAGCGTGATGGCCACGCAGGACCCGAGCAGCGTACGCAACTCGTCCTTGCTGTGGCCGATCGCGATCTGGCCGGGGGATACGTTGATGACTGCCATGTCGGGGCGTTCGGCGTCCGTCTATCGTGTGCCGGCGTTGTGGACACGCCGGTATGCCGCCTTGCCGATGCGTTGCAGCGGCAAGTCGTGGGTATGCAGGGCTTCGGCGTGGCCGACGAAGAGGTAGGCGCCCGGACGCAGGCGCTCGCACATGCGTTCCAGGATCTGCATCTTGGCGTCGGGCTCGAAGTAGATCAGCGCGTTGCGCAGGAAGATCACGTCGAACAGGCCCATGGCCGTGCCGTCATGCGTCAGGTTGTGCGGCATGCACTGCACCCGCGAGCGCAGGCTGCGGTCGATCAGGAAGTGCCCTGCGTAATCGCCCTTGCCGCGCAGGCAATAGCGCTGCAGGTAGCCGGATGGCATGTTCTCGATGCGCTGCAGGGGATACAGGGCACGTCGTGCCCGCGCCAGCGCACGGCTCGAGATGTCGCTCGCCACGATTTCCCACTTCGGATCCTCGCGCTGCTCGGCCAGGGTCATCGCGATGCTGTAGGCCTCTTCCCCGCTGGAGCTGGCGGCCGACCAGACACGCAGCGGCCCCTGGCTGAGCGGACCCTTGATCAACTGCGTCAGCAGCGCGAAATGCGCCGGCTCGCGGAAGAAGTAGGTCTCGTTGGTGGTCAGCAGGTCGACCATGCGCTGATGCTCGTCGCCATGCTGGCGGTTCTGCACGTAGCTGCAATAGGCGTCGAAGTCGGCCAGCCCCAGGTGTTCAAGGCGGGTGCGCAGGCGCGAGGCGATCAGGGTCTGCTTGTTGATCGGCAGATGGATGCCGCTGGCCTCCTTGAACAGGGTGCACAGTTGCCGATACGCGCTGGGACTCAATGCCTGCGTGGAGTCGAACATGATGGCCGGGTGGGGCGTCGTCCTGCCTTTGCTCAGTGCGCGCCCGGGCCGGAGCCCGGTGCTACATGTGCGGCGCTGATCAGGTTTTCCAGTTCGTCCGGTGACAGCACGTTGCTGACATCCAGCACTACGACGAAGCGGCCTCCGAGGTTCAGCATGCCGGCGACGAAGTCTGCGCGCAGGCCGGCACCGAAGCCCGGACGCTGCTCGATCTGGGTCGGATCGACTTCCAGCACCTCGCTGACTGCGTCCACGATCACACCGATCGGGTGCACGTTGTCCTCGATGTTCACTTCGACGATGACGATGCAGGTGCGTCGGGCGATTCCGGTCGCATTACGGCCGAAGCGCACCGACAGGTCGATCACCGGCACCACCGCACCGCGCAGGTTGATGACACCACGCAGGAAGGCCGGGGTCAGCGGAATCTCCGTCAGGCCGGGAAACTCGATGATCTCGCGGATCGGCGAGATGGGCAGGGCAAACAGCTCGTTGCCGAGCGTGAAGGTCAGGTACTGCTGGGTGCCCAGCGCGGTCAGGCCGTTCTGCGGCCTGGCAGCGCTGGTCGGCAGGTTGGGGCTGCTCATGAGTGGCGCTCCTCGCAATGTCCGGAACAGTTGTTCGTGTTGTGCGCGCGCATGTCAGAAGCGCTCGAAGGCGGACTCGTCGATGTCACTGTCCGCGTGGTGCGCCGCACGCGACGGCGCGTTGCTGCGGCCAGCCGGGCGCGCGGCGGGACGTGCTGCCGGCCTGCCGCGTTGTTGCGTATCTGCATCGGTGCGGAAGAACTGCATGGTCTGCTGCAGGCTGATGGCTTGCGAACTCATTTCCTCCGCGGTGGAGGACAGCTCTTCCGAGGCGGATGCATTGGCCTGCGTCGTCTCGGACACCTGGTTCACGGCGGTGCTGATCTGCTCCAGCCCTGCGCTCTGCTCGCGACTGGCGGCCGAGATTTCCTGCACCAGATCGGCGGTGCGGGTGATCGAAGGCACCAGGTCCGAGAACAGCGCGCCTGCACGCTCGGCGAGGTTCACCGAGTTGCCGGCCACGCTGCTGATTTCCTGCGCGGC
>JAVHYF010000002.1:0-74522 GCA_031119205.1 Moraxellaceae bacterium
TGAACTTCATGGCCGGCAACCTCACCTCGCAGGTGCGCAACATCGCCGACGTGACCAAAGCCGTAGCCGCCGGTGACCTCTCCAAGAAGATCACCGTGGACGTAAAGGGCGAGATCCTCGAACTGAAGAACACCGTCAACACCATGGTGGACCAATTGCGAAGCTTCGCCGCGGAAGTGACGCGGGTCGCGCGGGAGGTCGGCACCGAAGGCAAGCTCGGTGGCCAGGCCGACGTGCAGGGCGTGGCCGGTACCTGGAAGGATCTCACCGAGTCGGTGAACTTCATGGCCGGCAACCTCACCTCGCAGGTGCGCAACATCGCCGACGTGACGAAAGCGGTGGCCGCCGGTGACCTCTCCAAGAAGATCACCGTGGATGTGAAGGGCGAAATCCTTGAACTGAAGAACACCGTGAACACCATGGTGGACCAGCTCAACTCCTTCGCCGCGGAAGTGACGCGGGTCGCGCGTGAGGTGGGTACGGAAGGCAAGCTCGGTGGTCAGGCTGACGTGCAGGGCGTGGCCGGCACCTGGAAGGACCTCACCGACTCGGTGAACTCCATGGCCTCCAACCTCACCTCACAGGTGCGCAACATCGCCGACGTGACCAAGGCCGTGGCCGCCGGTGACCTCTCCAAGAAGATCACCGTGGACGTGAAGGGCGAAATCCTGGAGCTGAAGGCCACCATCAACACCATGGTGGACCAGCTCTCCTCCTTCGCCGCGGAAGTGACGCGGGTGGCGCGGGAAGTGGGCACCGAAGGCCGCCTCGGCGGCCAGGCGGAAGTGCGTGGCGTGTCAGGTACCTGGAAGGACCTTACCGACAACGTGAACTTCATGGCCGGTAACCTCACCTCGCAGGTGCGCGGTATCGCCAAGGTGGTGACTGCCGTGGCCAACGGCGACCTGAAGCAGAAACTCACCGTGGAGGCAAAAGGCGAGATCGCCGCGCTGGCCGACACCATCAACTCCATGACCGACACGCTGGCGATCTTCGCCGACCAGGTGACGACGGTGGCGCGCGAGGTGGGCGTGGAAGGCAAGCTCGGCGGTCAGGCCAAGGTACCGGGTGCCGCAGGCACCTGGAAGGGCCTCACGGAAAACGTGAACGAACTCGCGGCCAACCTCACCACGCAGGTGCGCGCGATTGCGGAAGTGGCCACCGCGGTGACCCAGGGCGACCTGACGCGTTCGATCACGGTGGACACCCAGGGCGAAGTGGCCGCCCTGAAGGACACCATCAACGAGATGATCCGCAACCTGAAGGACACCACGCAGAAGAACACCGAGCAGGACTGGCTGAAGACCAACCTCGCCAAGTTCTCGCGCATGCTGCAGGGCCAGAAGGATCTGGTCACCGTGGGCCAGCTGATCCTGTCCGAACTCGCACCAGTGGTCGGTGCCCACCAGGCCGAGTTCTACGTGCTGAACGCCACCACCGAGGCACCACGCCTCAAGCTGCTCGCCAGCTACGCCTCCGGCGGCCAGCCCTCGCATGGCAAGGAGGTGAGCCTCGGTGAAGGCCTGGTCGGCCAGTGCGCGCTGGAGAAGGAGAAGATCCTTCTCACCAACGTGCCGTCCGAAGCCTTCCGCATCGCCAGCGGCCTTGCCGACACTGCCGCGCTGGACGTGCTGGTACTGCCGGTGGTGTTCGAAGGCGAGGTGCGTGGCGTCGTCGAACTGGCCTCGCTGGAACGCTTCAATCCGTCCCACCAGGCCTTCCTCGATCAGCTCACCGAATCCATCGGCATCGTGATCAACACCATCGAGGCCAACACGCGGACGGAGAACCTGCTGAAGCAATCGCAGTCGCTGGCCGAGGAATTGCAGAGCCGCCAGCAGGAACTGCAGACCACCAACGAGGAACTGCAGGAAAAGGCCCGCCTGCTCGCCCACCAGAACCAGGAGGTGGAGCGCAAGAATACCGAGGTGGAACAGGCCCGCCAGGCGCTGGAAGAAAAGGCCGAACAGCTCGCCCTCACCTCCAAGTACAAGTCCGAGTTCCTCGCCAACATGTCGCACGAGCTGCGCACGCCGCTCAACTCGCTGCTGATCCTGTCCGACCAGCTGTGCAAGAACGCCGACGGCAACCTGACCGGCAAGCAGGTGGAGTTCTCCAAGACCATCCACGCGTCCGGCAACGATCTGCTGGCGCTGATCAACGACATCCTCGACCTGTCGAAGATCGAATCCGGCACGGTGGCGGTGGACATCAGCGAGCTGCGCCCCGAGGACCTCAACCGCTACGTGGAACGTAGCTTCAGCCACTTCGCAGACGGCAAGCACGTGGACTTCAAGGTGGCACTGGAACCCGGCCTGCCCAAGACCATCCTTACCGACATCAAGCGCCTGCAGCAGATCATCAAGAACCTGCTGTCCAACGCCTTCAAGTTCACCCACGTCGGCGAAGTGCGCTTCACGGTAGCGCCGGTCATGCACGGCTGGTCGCCGGAGAACGATGAGCTCAACCGCGCAGCCGAGGTCGTCGCCTTCTCGGTCGCGGACACCGGCATCGGTATCTCGGCCGACAAGCAGCAGATCATCTTCGAGGCTTTCCAGCAGGCGGACGGCTCCACCTCCCGCAAGTACGGCGGCACCGGCCTGGGCCTGGCGATCAGTCGCGAACTGGCCAGGCTGCTCGGTGGCGAGATCAAGCTCATCAGCTCGCCCGGACACGGCAGCGTATTCACGCTGTACCTGCCACAGAGCTATGCCGGCCGCGTGAGTCGCGCGCGCCCCAACGCACCGCAGACCATCGAGGCACGCACGGACGCCTCCCCCGCCAACCGCAGCACTGCACCCGTACAGGAAGTGGAAGCGGTAGCCGGCACCGACATGCTGATCAGCGAGTTCATCAACGAAGCCGGCGACGACCGCGACGACATCGCGCCGGACGATCTGGTACTGCTGATCATCGAGAACGACCTGAGCTTCGCCAAGGTGCTGCTGGAGTCCGCCCGTGACAATGGCTTCAAGGGCATCGTCAGCACCACCGGCGCGGCCGGTCTGGCGATGACCAAGGAGTACCAGCCCGCGGTCATCACGCTGGACATCTTCCTGCCCGACATGCAGGGCTGGCGCATCCTCGACCGCCTCAAGGCCGACCTCAGCACCCGCCACATGCCGGTCTGCGTGGTGTCGACCGACGACTCGCGCGAGCGCGCGCTGAACTCCGGCGCCATCGGTTTCATCACCAAGCCGCTGCAGTCGCGCGACGTGGTGGATGCCGCGGTCGCCCAGCTGAAGGAGTTCTGCACGCGCGACACCCGCCAGCTGCTGCTGGTGTCACCCGACACGGCCCTGCGCAACGAACTGGCCGGCCGCTTCCCGGACGACAACGTGGTGCTGCACGTCGCGCCCGACGCGGCCAGCGCACGCCAGGCGCTGGGCAGCCAGAGCATCGACTGTCTGGTGGTGGACCAGCGCGTAGGCGGCATGGGCCCGCAGGATGTGCTGGACGCACTGGACGGCTGGGCGCTGACACGCCAGTTGCCGGTCGTGCTGTTCCAGGAGAGCGAGGTAGCCGACGGTGACGCGGAGGCCGACGCGAATGCCGCCTTCGACGCGGACAGCGTGTCCGACCTCGGCTGGAAAGGCGGCGATGGTGTGTTCGCGCTGCGCCACGCCCACTCGCTGGCGCGGCTGGTGGACCACATCTCCTTCTTCCTGCACCGGAGCATCGATGACATGTCGGCGGAGGAACTGAGCGCCATCGAGCTGCTGCACGCCTCCAACCAGGTGCTCACGGGTCGCAAGGTGCTGATCGTCGACGACGACATGCGCAACATCTTCGCGCTGGCCACCGTGCTGGACGAACAGGGCATGAACGTGGTGTCCGCCAACAACGGGCGCGAGGCGATCCGACTGGTGGAGCAGAACAGCGACATCGACATCGTGCTGATGGACATCATGATGCCGGAGATGGACGGCATCATGACCATGACGGAGATCCGTAAACTTCCCAGAGGCCGCGACCTGCCGATGATCGCCGTGACCGCCAAGGCCATGAAGGGCGACCGCGAGAAGTGCATCGAGGCCGGTGCCTGGGACTACCTGTCCAAACCGGTCGACACGGTGCACCTGCTATCGGTGCTGCGCGGCTGGCTGTACCGCTGACCCTTCGCTGAATCGTCCCGCGCCATGGAGCCGATCATGCTCGCCGAACAGGCCTTCCCTCCCGCCAACATCCTCATCGTGGATGACATGCCGGAGAAGCTGCTGGTCTTCAAGACGGTGCTGGAAGACCTGGGGCAGAACCTCGTCATGGCGCATTCCGGCGCCGAAGCGTTGCGCGAGATCCTGCAGCGCGACTTCGCGGTGATCCTGCTCGACGTGAACATGCCCGACATCGACGGGCTGGAAACCGCCAGCATGATCCGGCGCTACAAGCGCACGGCGCACACGCCCATCATCTTCATCACCGCTTTCGCCGACGAGATGCAGACCGCGCGCGGCTACTCGCTGGGCGCGGTGGACTACATCCTGTCGCCGGTGGTACCGGAAGTCCTGCGCAGCAAGGTCATGGTCTTCGTGCAGTTGCACGAGATGCAGCGGCGCAGCCAGTGGCTGGCCGACGAGCGCATCGCGCTGATGCAGGCTGAGTCCGCCCGCCGCACTGCAGAGGAAGCCACCCGACGCGCCAACTTCCTGTCACGCGCCAGCCGCGACCTCGGCACCTCGCTGGACCCGCTGGCCACCATGCACAAGCTGCTGGAACTGGTGGCCCCCACCATGGCGGACCTGGCGATCCTGCACCTGGACATGGACGACCAGCCTGCCAGCATGCTGATCCGCCACGCCGGCAGCGACACCGCCACGGCGCGTACCAGCGTCGTGCAGCCCTTCGAGGGATTGCCTGCTCATGTCGTGGGCATCCTGCGCCAGCACCTGCGCGACGACACCACCATCCAGCTGGAGGTCGACCCGCTGACGGGTGCGGCCACGCCCGACGAGCTGTGGCGCAACGACCTGCGCAACCTGCTGCTGGTACCGATCCGCTCCGGCGATCGCGCCCTCGGCCTGCTGGCGCTGGCCAACACGCGCCCCTCGCCGGCCTATGCCCCGCAGGACCTTGCCACCATCGACGAACTGGTGAGCCGCGCGGCCATCGCCTTCGACAACGCACGCCTGTATCGCAGCCTGCAGCAGGAGATCATCAAGTCACGCCAGGCCGAGGAAAACCTGCAGGACGCCAACCGCCGCAAGGACGAGTTCCTCGCCATGCTGTCGCACGAGTTGCGCAACCCGCTGGCGCCGATCCGCAACGCGGTGGAGATCATCCGTCGCCTCGCGCCACCCGAGCCCGCGCTGACCTGGGCACGCGACGTGGTGGACCGCCAGGTGACCCACCTCGCGCGGCTGGTGGAGGAGTTGCTCGACGTATCACGCATCAGCCAGGGAAAGATCGCGCTGAAGAACGACGCGGTAGAGCTTGGCAACGTGATGGCCCATGGCGTCGAGACCGTGCGGCCGCTACTCGAGACGCGCAAGCACGACCTCACCGTGCTGATTCCGGAAGAGCCGGTGTGGCTGCGCGGCGACTTCGCGCGACTCGCGCAGGTAGTGTCCAACCTGCTCAACAACGCCGCGAAATACACCCCCGATGGCGGCCACATCGAGATTTCTGCCAGCGTGGAAGACGGCTCGGTCTCGCTGCGCGTGCGTGATAACGGCATCGGCATCGACGCCTCCCTGCTGCCCCGCATCTTCGATCTGTTCGCCCAGGGCGAGCGATCGCTGGACCGCTCACAGGGCGGACTGGGCATCGGCCTGACCCTGGTGCAGCGCCTCGTCGAGATGCACGGCGGCACGGTGCAGGCCAGCAGCGAGGGCATCGGTCGCGGCGCGGAGTTCGTCGTCACCCTGCCCGCCCACACCATCGACAATGGCGCGGACGTCGTGCTGGTGCAGGGGTCGCGGATCGCGACGCAGGAAGGGCGCGGCGCGCGCATCGTCGTCGTGGACGACAACAACGATGCCGCCGAGAGCGTGGCCGCCTTCCTGCGACTCGAAGGCCACGAGGTGCGGATCGCCGGCGACGGCAGGCAGGCGCTGGCCTGTGTCGAGGCCTTTTCGCCGCATGTCGTGGTGCTGGATATCGGGCTGCCGGGCATGAACGGCTACGAAGTCGCGAGGGCTTTGCGCAACCAGCCGCCGACGCGCGAACTGTTGCTGATCGCGCTGACCGGCTACGGCCAGAAGGAAGACCAGGCGATGGCGAAGGAAGCCGGCTTCGACCATCACTTCATGAAGCCGTCCGATCCGCATGCCTTGCAGACCGTGATCATGGAATGGGCGGATGCGCAGGGCCACGCCGCGGTCATTGGCCGGCGCAAGAGCGATAGCGCAACCACCCCCGCCTGACACGCCTGCCTGACGCACGTACCTGGCGCACTTCCCGAGCGTCGGAGCTCGGCACAGGCGACTACTGCTGGCGCTTGCCCTTGCCCGCCACGTGCTCGAAGCACAGGCCGGCCTGTTGCACGAAATGCTGGAAGCCCTGCCAGCCTTCCTCGTCCAGCGGCGCGCCACTACGGTCCGCGTAGAACACACCGATCACCCGCCCGCCGGTGACGATGGCGGCGAGGAATCCTTCCTCGCAACCGGTCACCCGCACCAGTCGCTCCGGCTTCACCCGCTCGGCCATGTCAGGCTTCAGCCACAGGTTGCGACGCTGCTCGAACACCTCGTTGATGATGTCGCCGGACGTACCGTCCAGCGCGAAGGAAAACCGTCGCACCAGCGTCTCCGCACCCCGCCCCAGCGCCGCCTTGCCAACCACCTGCAGGCGGTCGGCACTCTGCAGCGCGAACACCGCGCGGCCCATGCCGAGGCCACGGTAGATACCTTCCAGCACCAGTTGCAGTACGTCGTTGAGCGAGGGGCGCCCCGCCACCAGCGCCGACAGGTCGCGCAGGATGCGCAGCTGCAGCAGCGGGTCCGGCCCCGGGTCGGCCGCTTCCGCCTGGATATCCACGCCGAGGCCCTTGGGCGGGATGGGAATCAGCCTTGCGGCATCTTCGGCGCCGAACTGCGCCGCCACCCGTGCCGCGTCGGTCGCATTGGCGGACACTGCCGCCGCAACCTCCGTCGCCGGCTGGCCGACGAACTCGGCGTACTGCGCCAGCGCCGCCAGCGCCTGCGGCGAATCCCAGCCCTGCTCCACCGCGGCCGCAAGGCGGTAACCGAGCGCGATGGCGGCCTCCGAGGAGTCCGGATTGGTGCCCGGCACGAGCGCACCTTCCACCAGCGAGCCCAGCCGCCAGGCCCGGGTCAGCTCCAGGCTCAGCGCACGCAGGCTGAAGCCCAGGATGTCCCGTTGCAGGTCTTCCGGACGCGAATCCGGGTCGTCGTTCATGGCCTGGTCCAGCTCGCGCGCCACCTGGCCACCAAAACACCAGAAGGCCATTTCGCCGACACGCCCCAGCAGGGCCGCCACAAAAACCTCTTCGGCGTCCTGCGCGCCGCGCAGCATGGCTGCCGTGCGCGCCTGCACGGCGGCATGGAAGCAGCGCGCCATATCGGCCGCCACCCGCTCGCGCAGGCCGCCCGACAACAAGGCGTCGATGAGGTGGATGGACAACACCAGATCGCCCACCACGTTGAAGCCCAGCAACACGATAGCGCGGCTGACGGTGTTGATCGGCTGGCGCGACGGGTTGAACAGCACGCTGTTGGCGAGCTTCAGCACCTTGGTGGTCAGCGCCGCATCCTGCAGGATGGCCTGTGCCAACGCAGCAGCCGAAGCGTTCTCGTCGGCGGTCACCGCACGCACGGTCTGCACGGTGCGCCCGAAGACCGGCATGTCCTGGTCCTTGATGCGCTCCACCCAGCCCTGCAGATCCAGCCTTGCTTTCATGTGTTCTGTCTGTCCCCGTCCCTGCGCAGGCATGCGGAAGGCCCACGTCATGGCCGGGTCAACGGCAAGTGCCCGACAGGCCTTGAGGCTGCGGGATTTGGTCGCACAGGCAAACAATTGTGGCGCCTGACTGCCCGCCCCGCAGAGCGCTCAGTCCCCGATCGCCGCCTGCAGTTTCTTCATGGCCGGGCCCAGCCGGTGGGCGCTTTTCGCGTAGTCCTGCCAGGGCGTGTTGCCCACGTCCAGACGCGTATGGATGTTGCGCAGCGTCCACTGGTCCGCCGCCTTCAGGCCCGCCAGTTCGTCCCAGCCCACCGGCACGGACACGCCCATGCCCGGACGTGCCCGCAGCGACCAGGCGGCCACCGTGGTGGCACCGAAGCCATTGCGCAGGTAGTCGACGAAGATCCTGCCAACCCGGTTCTTCGGCCCGCTCTTCGCCACGAACTGCCTGGGCAGGGTCTGCGCGAGGTGCCGCGTCAGCGCCTGCGAAAAACCTTTCACCTCGTCCCAGCCGAACTCGCGACGCAGCGGCACCACGATGTGCAGGCCCTTGCCGCCACTGGTCTTGAGGAAGGACTTCAGGCCCAGTTCGTCCAGCAGCACGCGGACCAATCCGGCGCCCTGCTGCACGGCACGCCAGGTCACGCCCTCGCCCGGATCGAGGTCCAGCGTGAAGCGGTCCGGCTTCGCGATGGCGGTCTTCACTGCGTTCCAGGTGTGCAGTTCGATCACGTTCATCTGCGCGGCGGACAGCAGCCCGCTGGCGCTGGTGATTTCCAGCAGCGGTTCGTGGCCCGGGTCGAGTGCGGGGTCAAGCAGCTTCACGTGCGGCAGCGAATCGGCCTGCGCATGCTTCTGGAAAAACAGCTGGCCGCCGATGCCGTCCGGTGCGCGCACCAGCGATACGGGGCGGCCCTTCAGGTGCTCCAGCATCAGCGGCGCGACCAGACCGTAGTAACGCACCAGTTCGATCTTGGTGATGCCGCTGCTGGCGTCCACCACGCGTTCCGGGTGCGTGACGCGCAGCCCGGACGGCAAGGTGCCCTGCAGGGCTGCGCCTGCCACGGACGCCGCGTTTTTTGCCGCGGCCCCCTTGTGTGAGTTACTCGAGTGCCGCGCACTCCGCGACTGCACCGGCGCACGACGCGCCTCTTCACGAACGATCACCCTGGCCTCCTTGTCGTGACGCAGGCCGTGGAAGACCGCCTGCCGTACATGATGCGAAGCAGTCCATTCCGCGAACGACAC
Source organism: Moraxellaceae bacterium (assembly GCA_031119205.1). Classification (GTDB taxonomy): domain Bacteria; phylum Pseudomonadota; class Gammaproteobacteria; order Burkholderiales; family Rhodocyclaceae; genus Uliginosibacterium. The sequence continues at coordinate 9,109 of JAVHYF010000002.1, forward strand.
CTCGGCCACCAGCTTCGGCTTCACCCAGTGCGCCTTGCGGTCGATGCCCGTCGCGCCAGCGAAGGGACGCTTGTCCGTCGCCAGTGCCTGCAGGCTGCGATGCAGTTCGCCGAGCAGGCGCGTGTCGAAGCCGCTGCCGACGTTGCCGGCGTACTGCAGCTTGCCGTGCGCGTCATGCACGCCCAGCAACAGCGAACCGAAACCGCTGCGCGAGCCCTGAGGGTCGGTGTAGCCGGCGATCACGAACTCCTGCCGGTGGCCGCACTTCAGCTTGATCCAGGCGCTGCTGCGACGCGATGCATACAGCGAGTCACGGCGCTTGCCGATCACACCCTCCAGCCCCATGTGACACGCCGCGCCGACGATGTCGCCAGTCTCCGGCGCGAACACCTCGCTGAGGCAGATGGCATCCGACAGCTTGCGGTCCAGCGCGCGTGCCAGCACCGCACGTCGCTGCTCCAGCGGCACGCCACGCAGGTCGTGTCCATCGTGGAACGGCAGGTCGAACAGGAAGAACATCACCTGTCGCGTCGAGGCCGTGTCGAAGGCGTTCTGCAGCGCCTGGAAGTCCGGCACGCCCTCGTCGTTCAGCACCACGATCTCACCGTCGTACCAGCCCGGCTTCAGCTTCAGCCGACGCAAGTCGTCGGCGAGTGCGGGCAGGCGTTCCGTCCAGTCGTGGCCGTTGCGGGTGAGCAGGCGCACCTCCCGCCCCTCGATGCGAGCCAGCATGCGGTAGCCATCGAACTTGATTTCATACAACCAGTCGGCCGGATCGGCGGGCGGGCGATCCACCAGCGTGGCGAGCTGCGGCGACAAGGTCGCCGGCAACTCGGCCGGCTCCGCCCCCTCCGGCAGCGCGAGGCGTTTGCGTCTTGTTGCAGCGGGTGTCGATGCGCTTGCGGGCGATGCGCCCTCTTCGAGCGCGGTGGTCAGCGCACGTGCGGATTTCGATGCCTGCCGCGTGCGCGGACCGGCTTTACCGCGCGCTGCGACAGGTGCCTTGTTCGCTGCCTTCTTCTCAGCAGCGGACTTCGTCGACACGCGCGCCACGCTGTCCGGCAACTCATCCACCACCGAGTATTCGCTGGCCGGCCGCACGTGCTCGTCGCGTTCCTTGATCAGCAGCCAGGGCTCCTGCTTCTCGTCGCTGCGCATGCGCACCAGCGCCCAGTGGCCGTGCAGCTTGTGGCCGCGCAGCTCGAATTTCAGCTTGCCGGCCTTGTAGCCCTTGCGCGGGTCTTCGAGCGGCACCCACACGCCCTTGTCCCAGATGATGACCTTGCCGGCACCGTACTGCTTCGGCGGGATCGTGCCCTCGAAGCTGTTGTAGGAAATGGGATGATCCTCGACATGCACCGCCATGCGTTTGTCCTGCGGGTCCAGACTCGGCCCTTTGGGCACGGCCCAGCTCTTCATCGCCCCGTCGAGCTCCAGGCGGAAGTCGTAGTGCAGGCGGCTGGCCCAGTGCTTCTGGATGACGAAGGACAAGGCGTGTTCATTGGCTTCACCGCCATCCTGCGGCTCGGTGGTCACCGCGAAGTTGCGCTTGGCGTGGTAGCGATGCAGGGGGTCGGTGCGCGCCATGGCCGCTCATTTCCAGCTCAGGCTGCGCGCTTGCGCGTGGTTGCCTTGGCAGTGGAGCGACTGTTTTTTGTGGTGGCCTTCGGCGTGGACTTGGCGGCGGGTTTTGCGCGCGAACTTGTGCGCGCCGCTGCCGGCTTTGCTTCACCACCGCCACGCTTGCCGAGGCTGCGCTTCAGCATCTCGGTCAGATCGTAGATCTGCGCGCCGCCACTCTCTTCCTTCTCGACGGGCTCCACCTTGGTGACGGTGCGCGTCTTGCCGGCTTTCTTCTTGCGTTCGACCAGCGCGAGGATCTGGTCCTTGAAGGAATCGCTGTAATCGTCGGGCTGCCAGTCGCCGCTCATGTCCTCCACGAGCTGGGTCGCCATCTGCATTTCGCGCTCGGTGATACCGGCACCCTTCACGCCCTTCGCGGGCAAATCGAGGTCCGCCATAGAGCGCAGCTGGTCGTTCCAGCGCAGCAGGTTCAGCACCAGGGCGGTGTCGGTCGCCACCAGCGCCGCAAGGTGCTGACGCGTCTGGATGACCACACGGGCGATGCCGATGCGCTGTGTCTTCAGCAGCACCTCCCGCAGCAGTGCGTACACCTTGCTGCCACGCCCGACGGGTGCGATGTAGTACGGCCGGTCGAGATACACGAAGGGCACCGCATTCACCGGCACGAAGGACTCGATCTCGATGGTCTGCGTGGTCTTCGGGTAAGCGGTCTCTATCTCGTCGGGCGACAGCACGATGTATTCGTCGCCGCCGACGTTCAGCCCCTTCACGATGTGCTCGGCGGTGATCTCCTTGCCGGTGCGCTTGTTGATGCGCTTGTAACCGACGGGGTCCAGCGTGCGTTTGTCCAGCCAGTCGAAATCGAGACCGTGTTCGGAGGTCGCCGGATGCAGCGACACCGGGATGTGGACCAGACCGAAGGAGATGGCGCCCTTCCACAGGGCGCGCTTGCTCGATGTTGCCTTGCTGGATGCCGCCATGACCGCCACCGCGCAGAAAGCTATGGGAGCTTTCAGGCTATGCGGTGGTGGCGCGCCAGCAAATGAGACGCCCGCCAGTCCGGATGTCGGCAGCGTCCTACTGTGCGCCCAGGGCGTGCCCGTATTCCTCGTACACCTCGTACAGCCAGGACAGGCCGAGCGCGAGCAGCACCAGGCCGATGACCAGTTTGAGCTTCACCTCGGGCACCTTCTTCAACTGACCATGCAGCAGGAAGGCCAGCACCGACACCACCGCCATGCCGGCGGCCACGCCGAGGATGACCTGGCCCCAGGCCGCCGTCGCGGCCGCCACAGGGAAGATGACGAGCAGGATCTCGGCCGCCTCCACCACTGCGCTCTTGCCCATCACGAAGAACACGAACATCGAGAAGCCACCCGCACCTGCTACTGCCGCATTCGGCGTGACATGCAGCTTGCCCAGCGGGTCCTCCGCCCAGCGCGGCCGCTTGTGCGCCCACAGGCGCCGCAACGATTTCTGCGTCCAGTGCAGGCCCATGGCGGTAAGCAGCAGCGCTGCGACAAGGCGCAGCCAGAACACCGGCACCACGTCGTGCAGCGGGAAGAGAAATGCGGCCGCGATGAACACCAGCACGTGGCCGATCACCACTGCCGAAATCGCCTCGCGCGGATAGCCGGCGCGGATGATCGCGTAAGCGATGGCAATCGTCTCGAAGAACTCGACGGCCGTGCCGGTGAACGAAGCGATGAAGGCCTGGCTCATGACTATCTGGGCAAATGAAATGGAGTATCAGGGAAGCCGGCTGCAGCCAGCGCAGCAGGACGCCGCGCAGGTGGGAGGAGACCAGCGCGGCGGGATGGGTTTGCTCAGATCGCCACCTGACTCCCCAGCTCCACTACCCGCCCCGGTGGCAGGTTGAAGAAGTTGGAGGCCGGCGTGGCGTTGCGGAACATCACTTCGAAGAGGCGCTCGCGCCACATCGGCATGCCTTCGCCGGGTGCGGGCAGCAGCGTCTCGCGGCTGACGAAGTAGGACACGGCCTGCGGGTCCAGCGGCAGGCCCTGCTCTTCCACCCACTCCAGCGCGGCGGGCAGGTCGGGGCGTTCCATGAAGCCGAAGTACAGCTTCACGCGGTACATGTTGTGGCAGACGCGCTCCACCAGTGCGCGCTGCGAATCCGGCGTACGCGGCACCGGCAGGAAGTTGACGGTCAGGAAGATGACCGTCTCGTGCACCACCAGGTTGTGCTTCAGGTTGTGCAGGAAGGCGTTAGGCACCTGCTCCGGGCGCGGCGTGAGGAACACCGCGGTATGCGGCACGCGGGCGATGTTCTCGTGCTCGATCATGCGCACGAAGGGTTCCAGCGGCACGCTGTCGGTCACCATGCGGTCAGCCAGCTGCATGCGGCCGCGCCGCCAGGTGGACAGCATGAAGTAGATCGTGCCGCCGAAGATGATGGGGAACCAGCCGCCATCGGCGATCTTCAGGGTGTTGGCACCGAAGAAGGTCAGCTCGATGGCCAGCAGCGGACCGAACACCGTCAGCGCGAAGGGGTTGGACCAGTTCCAGTCGCGGCGCGCTACCGAGAAGGCCAGCACGGTGGTGACCAGCATGGTCATCGTCACCGCGATGCCGTAGGCCGCCGCCAGTGCGGAGGACGACCGGAAGCCCAGCACCACGGCGATGACCAGCACGAACAGAGACCAGTTCACGAAGGGCAGGTAGATCTGCCCCATATGCTGGCCGGAGGTGTGGCGGATGGTCATGCGCGGGCAGTAGCCGAGCTGGATCAGCTCGCGGGTGACCGAGAAGGCCCCGGTGATCAGCGCCTGCGAGGCAATCGCAGTGGCCGCCGTGGCCAGCGCCACCATCGGATACAGCCCCCAGTCCGGCACGGCCAGGAAGAACGGATTGCGGGCAGCCTCCGGCTCGTAGGTCAGCAACGCGCCCTGGCCGAAGTAGTTGAGCAGCAGCGAGGGCAGCACCAGGCACAGCCAGGCCAGCCGGATCGGCCGCTTGCCGAAGTGGCCCATGTCGGCATACAGCGCCTCACCCCCGGTCACCGTCAGCAGCACCGCCCCCATCGCGAAGAACGCAGTGACGGGCTGATGCCATGCGAATATGGCCGCGTAGTGCGGCGACAGCGCGAGCAGCACGTCGGGATGCTGGGCGATGTTGTAGATACCGACCGCTGCGAGTGCAACGAACCAGACTGCCACCACCGGCCCGAAGAAGCGGCCGACGCTGCTGGTGCCGAAGCGTTGCACGAAGAAGATCGCCGTGAGGATGCCTATCGTCACCGGCAGCACATAGGGCTTGAAGGCCGGCGTGGCGACCTCCAGCCCCTCCACGGCCGACAGCACCGAAATGGCTGGCGTGATGACGCCATCGCCATAGAACAGCGAGGCGCCGAACAGGCCCAGCGCGATAGCCAGCACCTTCTTCTTCGGCCGGTCCTTCGACTGTTCCACCACCCGCGCCATCAAGGCCACCACACCACCTTCACCGTGGTTGTCGGCGCGCAACACGACGATGACGTACTTGAAGGTGACGATGACGAGCAGGCTCCACACCATCATCGACAGGATGCCCAGCACGTTCTCCGGCGAGACCTCCAGTTCGAAGTGGGTCTGCGCGAAGGCTTCCTTCATCGCATACAGCGGGCTGGTGCCGATGTCGCCGAAGACGACACCCAGCGCGGCAAGGGTCAGCACGCGCAGGCTTTGCGATTCACCATGGGCCTGGCTCATGGGGTGAAGCTCCGGGGGACAGTCGGGGAGCGCAGATTACTCCTGCGACCGGACGAAGTCCCTTACACCGCCGGGATTTGACGTCTCATGACCGGGCAGGTTTTGCGCGAATGCAACACGGGCTTGCAAGCCCGACACGAACCTGCCCGGGCCGGCGAACCCGTCGGCGCCAAGTCCGATCCGCGGCAAAGCCTTGCCAGACGGTCGCTTGCGGGTTCCTTACAGCCTGTCAGCCCCCTCCTACGCTGCCGGGTCGTCAACCGCTCATCCCGCCATTACAACCTTCTATCCCTGCCAGCAGGCCTCCTGCGTTAGCATCCACAAGTCGTTTTGCAGCAAAGCAGTTGAAGAGGGAAACGCCATGGCAGCCACCTATCTGATCTCCTCCCAGAGCGGCCAGGAACTCATCGTCCTCGACGAACAACACCAGGTCATCCAGTCACTCTGCGCAATGTTCGATGACGAACTGCGCAACACCCTGAGCGATTGCGACTGGCAAGCCGGTGTAGATGGTCGGGAATGGGATGACGCCTGCGAACACTGGAACATGGTCCAACGCCAGCACGGCAGACACTGCCTCGTGCCGGACGACTTCCGGCTCGTCCAGCGCGCCCTGCCCGTAGAGCTGGATGACATGCTGCAGCAGGCCGCCTGATGGCTTGCGGCAGTTCAGGGACTGAAGCGGTAACCCACCCCTGTCTCGGTCAGCAGGTGTTTCGGCTGCGCCGGGTCGGCCTCCAGCTTGCGACGCAGGCCGGTCATATACACCCGCAGGTAATGGTTGTGCTCCGCATGGCCCGGCCCCCACACCTGGGCCAGCAACTGTCGGTGCGTCAGTACCCGTCCGGCATTGGCGACCAGCACCGTCAGCAGGCGGTACTCGATGGGCGTCAGATGCACCACTGCGCCGTCGCGTGTCACCAGCCGCCGCGCCAGATCCAGCGTCACACCACCGAAACTGGTGAGCGGCGAATTGTCCGTCGCGGCACGGTGGCGACGTAGCAGCGCCCGCACCCGCGCCAGCAATTCGGCCACGCCGAAAGGCTTGGTCAGGAAATCATCCGCACCGGCGTCCAGCGCCTCCACTTTGTCGCGCTCGTCGCTGCGCGCGGAGAGCACGAGGATGGGCAGCGACGACCAGCCACGCACGTCGCGGATCAACGTCACCCCGTCACCATCCGGCAGGCCCAGGTCGAGAATCAGCAGGTCCGGCTTGCGCGTGCCGGCTTCGATGAGACCACGCTGCACGGTCTCCGCCTCGAAGACATGACAGCCCTCGCCTTCCAGCGCGGTGCGCACGAAGCGGCGGATCTGCTGTTCGTCCTCCACCAGCACGATGTTGGGCGCAGGCGTATCGGCATTGATCATGAAGGCTCCTGTGGCGACTCTTCCGGCAATTGTGGTGCTTCACGGCGCGGCAGCTCGAAGACGAAGCGGGCACCGCGCATCGCGCCTTGTGTGTCGCCGCCACCATTCTCCTGCGCGTCCGTCACGTTCTCAGCCCGCACGCTGCCGCCGTGCGTCTCCACGATCGCCCGCACGATGGCCAGCCCCAGCCCGACACCTGGGATGGCCGACTCCTCGTGGCCACGGGTGAACTTGCCGAACAGGCGCTCAGCCCGCCCCGGCGGCAGGCCCGGTCCGTTGTCGGCGACCCACACGCGCAGGCGTTCCGGCAATGCCTCCGCGCCGATCTCGATGATGCTGCCCGGCGGCGTGTACTTCGCGGCGTTCTCCAGCAGGTTGGTCAGCACGCGCTCCATCAGCACGGCATCGAACTCCACCAGCGGCAGGTCCTCCGGCAGGCTCACCCGGATGGCATGTCCGGCCAGCGCGCCGGTGCGCGACTTCAGCGCCCCGCCTACGGTTTCCTCCAGCGATTGCCACTCGCGTCGCAACGCCACCTTGCCGGACTGCAGGCGCGCCATGTCCAGCAGGTTGTTCACCAGTGCCGAAGTGCGCAGGGCTTCATCGCGGATGCTGTGCGCGAGTTCGGCCTGCAGCGCCTCCTCCCGCGCCGGTGTCAGCACCAGCGTGTCGGCCAGTCCCACCAGCGCGGTAAGCGGCGTACGCAGGTCGTGCGACAGCGCAGCCAGCAGCGAATTGCGCAGGCGCTCGGACTCCATGTCGACCAGCGCGTCCTGCGCGACAGCGATGTAATGCACCCGCTCCAGCGCGGTGGCGATCAGCGATGCCCCGGTGTCCAGCAGGCGCTGCTGTTCCGGCGCCACCGCCCAGCTGCGGTCCTCTTCGTCGGCAGGGCGCAGGGCAAGTACGCCGCGCGTGCGCATCGGCGCGCGCAGCGGCACATACAGCAAGGGCGACGAAGGCAGCGTGCCGGTAGCGCGACCGGCGGGCTCGCCGTGGTCGTAAGCCCACTGCGCGATGGCGGTGTCGGCAAAAGCGCTACCGCCTGCAGCGGCGGCGCCCGCCGCCTCCCCGCCTTGCTGGATGCGGCCGTCATCGTCCGGCAACAGCAAGGCGGCCTGCGCAGCCATGCCCTGGCGGGCGAAGCGCTCGCCGGCACTCTCCACCTCCTCCACGGTGAGCGCCGCCGACAGTTCGCGCGCGGTTTCGTAGAGGATGCGTGTGCGGTGCTCGCGCGCCTGTGCGGCGGATGCCTCGAAGCGCAGACGTGCAGTCAACTGGCCGATGAGCAGGCCCACCACCAGCATGACCGCGAAGGTCACGAAGTACTCCACGTCACTGACCGCGAAGGTGAGTCGCGGCGGGACGAAGAAGAAGTCGAAGGCCGCCACCGACAGGAAAGCCGCCAGCACCGCCGGCCCGCGCCCGAAGCACAGCGCGGACACCGCCACCGCCAGCAGGAAGAGCATCACGATGTTGGTGAGCTCGATGAATTCCAGCAGCGGTGTCGCCAGCGCGGTGACCAGCGCGACCCCAGCAGCCGTCCACGCGTACTGCCGCCACTTGCCGCGCCAGGAGCCTTCGATCCCGGCACGCCAGGCGGCCAGGTGAGCGGCAGCGTCCGCGTCGCTGTCGTCGGGGATGGCCACCTCGATGACGTCCAGATCACCCGCCAGCTGGCCGATCTTCGCAGTCAGCCCGCGGCGGCGCAGGAAGGCCAGCAGCGAGGGACGACTGCGGCCGACCAGCAGCTTGCCCAGGTTGTGTTCGCGGGCGTAGGCCACCGCTGCGCCGGCGGCATCGTGGCCGGTCAGGCTGGCGGTCTGGGCGCCCAGCTCCTGCGCCAGCCGCAGCGCCCGCAAGACCTGCATGCGCTCGGCCTCGGGAGCGCGCTGCATGGCGGGCGTCTCGACGTTCACCGCATGCCAGGGGACTTCCAGCTGCGCGGCAAGGCGGGCTGCGCTGCGCACCAGCTTCTCGCCGCCCTGCCCGCCTACGCAGACCAGCAGCGCGTCGCGCGTGGGCCACACGGCAGTGACCGATTTCTCGCGACGATAAGCCCGCACGTCGTCGTCCACCCGGTCCGCGGTGCGGCGCAGGGCCAGTTCGCGCAGGGCCAGCAGGTTGCCCTTGCGGAAGAAGTTGGACATCGCGCGTTCGGCCTGCTGCGGGATGTAGACCTTGCCTTCACGCAGACGCTGCAGCAGTTCGGCCGGCGGCAGGTCGACCAGCACCACCTCGTCGGCACGGTCGAAGACATGGTCCGGCACTGTCTCCCATACGCGCACGCCGGTGATGCCGCCGACGATGTCGCTGAGGCTCTCGATGTGCTGCACGTTCACTGTAGTAAAAACATCGATGCCCGCCGCCAGCAGTTCCTCGATGTCCTGCCAGCGCTTCGGATGGCGGCTGCCCGGCGCGTTGGAGTGCGCCAGCTCGTCCATCAGGATCAGCGCCGGCGCACGCGCCAGCGCGGCGTCGATATCGAACTCCTGCAAGCGGTGGCCACGATATTCCACCTCGCGGCGCGGCAGCAGCGGCAGCCCCTCCACCATCGCCTGCGTCTCGCCACGGCCGTGGGTTTCCACCACGCCCACCAGCACGTCGATGCCATTGGCAGCGAGCACGCGTGCCGAGGCCAGCATGGCGAAAGTCTTGCCCACGCCGGGACTGGCACCGAAGAAGATCTTCAGCTTGCCGCGCGCAGCCAGGCGCGCCTCGGCATCCAGCCTGGCCAGCAGCGCATCGGGGTCGGGGCGGGTGCTTGAATCCAGTGGCATTCGTGTTCCTGTATGGGCCATGTCGGGCCTGCGTTGGCTTGCTGCGGCTCAGCGCGCCGGCCGCAACCAGCGCCAGGGGCGGCGGCGCGGTTGCTCGCCGGCCCGCCGGTTGAGCACGCGCGTGAGCAGCATCCAGGTGCACCAGCCGACCACCGCCATGCCGAGCACGAAGGCCGCGTAGGCGATGCGCCAGTCGACATGCTGTGTCCAGGTACTGAACTCGGACATGCCGCCGATGCTGGCAAGCAGGTTGAGCGGCAGGAAGATGACGCTGATGAGCGTCAGGTTCTTCAGCAGCACGCTGATGTTGGTGTTGATGACGTTGCCGCGCGCATCCATCAGGCCGGACAGCACGTCGCTGTAGATGTTGGCCTGGCGCACGCACTGCTGCGTGTCGAGCAGGATGTCGTGCAACGTGTCGACCTGCGAAGGCGTGAACGACAGCCGGTCGGCCGCGGCACGCAGTTTGTTGATGACCGCCACGTTGCCTTCGATCGCGTCGATGTAATAGATGAGGCTCTCCGACAGCGCGATCATCTGCAGGTAGTAGCGGTTCTCCATCGACACGTTGATCTTGGTGCCCAGTTCGGCGGTGATCTGCTTGATGACCTTCAGGTGGCCCTGGAAGTGGTGCACCGTGTGCAGCAGCATCTTCAACAGCATGTCGCTGGCATCACGCACGCTGCGGAACTCGCGCTCGCCGAAAGGCACGTGGTCCTCGGAGGTCACCAGGACCATCGCGCCGGGCCGCAGGAACAGGCCGGCGGAGCCGACATCGAAACGCAGCTGGGCACCGACCGAGACGTTCTTCGGCTGCTTCCAGATCATCGTGGTGCCGGCGGTGCTCACCTCCAGGCGGGGGATCTCGTCCGGGTCCAGCGCGGCGTCGAGGTCGTAGCTATCGAGGCCGAAGACCTCGATCAACTCCTTGCGCTCCTCCCGCCCCGGCGCAACGAACACCCGGATCAGCCCGGCGCCTTCCTCGCAGGGCCGCAGCCCGCCTTCGTGCACCTCATAGTTCGACTTCATGGCGCGCTTCCCCCGTGTCGTCTGTCTGGCGGATGATAGGTGAAGTCGGTGGTGCCAGCGCAGGCACCGACGCGCTGGCCAGCACCTGTTGGCGACGACGCAGCTTGCAGGCCGGGCTGCAGGTCAGCACGCGGCCGCAGGCCAGACGGTGGGCCACATCGCTGACACGGTGTTCACAACCGCAGACGGGGCATCGGTGCCAGGGCATGACGAAGGCGTGCTGGGCGAAAGAGCGCCTGACCTCAGATCATGCGCTCGGCGATTCGCGCCAGGGCTGCCGGCTGGTTCGCCACCGAGCTCGCCACCAGCATGACTTCGCGTGCCACCGCGTCGCCCATCGCCAGCACGAAACCGAAGGCGCTGCTGCTCACCGCGAAACGCACCGGCCTGTGCAGTTTCTGCAGGTAGGCGCGCAGCACACTGGCGCCTTCTGCGTTGGCAGGCACGCTGAGGCTCGCCAGCTCTTCGCCGTCCTGTCGGACCACGGCCACGCAGCAACCCTGCCGGGCTGTCACGCCTACGCTGAGCGCGTTCAACGGACGTGCTCCTGCCGCGTCTGCCAGCCTCGCCGCGCCGTCGCTGGCTGCATCTGCGTCGCACGTCGGCGCGCATGGCGCCTGCACTCCAGGTGCACTACGCCCGCCACTATCAGCCACACCACGGCCATGCAGCCGACGAAGCCCAGAAAGGCCAGCAGCGCGGGCCACCACTCGTCCATGATCATTCCTTCTCTCATCGTTGGCCGCCGTGGCGGCCAGGGCCTCACCTGTCAGTCTTGCGGTCAGCGTTCTAGCCATCGTTCGTCGCCCGCTCATTTCAGTGCGTCCAGGGCGAGGTTGAGCAGCAGCACATTCACGCGCGGCTCACCCAGCAGACCGAGCTGACGCCCTTCGGTGTATTCCGTCACCAGCTGTGCCACGCGTGCGGCTTCCAGCCCACGAGCCCGCGCCACGCGGCCTGCCTGCCACTGCGCGGCGGCAGGGCTGATGTGCGGGTCCAGGCCGCTGCCGGAGGCGGTGACGAGATCCACCGGGATCGGCGCCTTGTTGTCCGGATCGGCCTCGCGCAGCGCGTCGATGCGGCCCTGCACGGCCTCGGCCAGCGCCGGGTTGAGCGGGCCCTGGTTGCTGCCGCTGGACGCGGCGGCGTTGTCCGGCATCGGCCCGGTGGCCGACGGACGCGACCAGAAGTACTTCGGGTCGCTGAAGGGCTGGCCGATCAGTGTGGAGCCGACGATACGTCCGTCGCGCTCGATCAGGCTGCCCTCGCGCTGCGAGGGAAACACGCCCTGGGCGATGCCAGTCACCAGCAAGGGATAGAGCACACCGGTCAGCACGCTCAGCACCAGCAGCAGGCGCACGGCCGGGAGCACGGAGGTCTTCAGTTCTTGAAACATGCTTGTATCTCCAGCGAATGCCTCAGGCCAGGCCGAGGCCGACCAAGACGAGGTCGATGAGCTTGATGCCGATGAAGGGCACGATCAGACCGCCCAGGCCGTACACCAGCAGGTTGCGGCGCAGGATCGAGGCCGCACCGAGCGGGCGATAGGCGACGCCCTTCAGCGCCAGCGGAATCAGCGCGACAATGACGAGGGCATTGAAAATCACCGCCGACAGGATGGCCGAGTCCGGCGTGGCCAGTCCCATCACGTTGAGCGCGCCCAGTGCCGGGTAGATGCCGACGAAGGCGGCGGGGATGATCGCGAAATACTTGGCGACGTCGTTGGCGATCGAGAAGGTGGTGAGCGCGCCGCGCGTCATCAGCATCTGCTTGCCGGTCTCGACGATCTCGATCAGCTTTGTGGGGTTGGAGTCCAGGTCCACCATGTTGCCGGCCTCTTTCGCGGCCTGCGTACCGGTGTTCATGGCGACCGCCACGTCGGACTGCGCGAGCGCCGGTGCATCGTTGGTGCCGTCGCCCGTCATCGCCACCAGGCGGCCCCCAGCCTGGTATTCGCGGATCAGCGCGAGCTTGGCTTCCGGCGTGGCTTCGGCGAGGAAGTCGTCGACACCCGCTTCGGCCGCGATGGCCGCAGCGGTCAGGCGGTTGTCGCCGGTGATCATCACCGTCTTGATGCCCATGCGGCGCAGCTCGGCGAAACGCTCCTTGATGCCGCCCTTGACGATGTCCTTCAGCTCGACTGCACCCAGCACCTGCGTGCCTTCGCACACCACCAGCGGCGTCGCGCCGCCACGCGCCATGTCGTCGACGATGGTCTGCAGCGCGGCCGGCCACTGGCCGCCCCAGGTCTTGACGTGGTTGCGTACGGCATCAGCGGCACCCTTGCGGATGCTGCGGCCCTGCCAGTCGATGCCGCTCATGCGGGTCTGCGCGGTGAAGTGCACGAAGCTCGCGCCTTCGGCCTGGCTCATCGGCGCCAGGTCACGACCACGTTGCTGCAGCGACTGCTTGGCCAGGGTGACGATGGAGCGACCTTCCGGCGTTTCGTCGGCCAGCGAAGCCAGCAGTGCTGCCTCGGCCAGCTGACGCTCGGTCACGCCGGCAACCGGCACGAAGCGCGAGGCCTGCCGATTGCCCAGGGTGATGGTGCCGGTCTTGTCGAGCAGCAGTACGTCCACGTCGCCCGCGGCTTCCACCGCACGGCCACTGGTTGCCACCACGTTGCGCTCCATCAGTCGGCCCATGCCGGCGACGCCGATGGCGGACAGCAGACCGCCGATGGTGGTGGGGATGAGACACACCAGCAGCGCGACCAGCACGGTGACGCTCACCGGCATGCCGCTGCCGCTGGTATCCACCGCGAACAGCGAGAACGGCAGCAGTGTGGCGGTGGCGAACAGGAAGGTCAGCGTCAGCGCCACCAGCAGGATGGTCAGCGCGATCTCGTTCGGCGTCTTCTGACGCTTGGCGGCTTCCACCATGCCGATCATGCGGTCGAGGAAGGACTCGCCCGGGTCACGCGTGATGCGTACCACCAGCCAGTCGGACAACACGCGGGTGCCGCCGGTGACCGCGGAGAAATCACCACCGGCTTCGCGGATCACCGGTGCGGATTCGCCGGTGATGGCGGATTCATCCACCGACGCCACGCCTTGCAGCACTTCGCCATCGCCCGGCACCACGTCGCCGGCTTCCACCAGCACCGTCTGCCCTTTGCGCAGGCTGTCGGCCGACACGGATTCCCATTCGGCGCCGTGGCGGGGGGCGAAGAGTTTCTTGGCATTGACGCGCTGGCGCAGGCCACGCAATGCGGCGGCCTGTGCCTTGCCGCGGCCTTCCGCCACGGCTTCGGCGAAGTTGGCGAACAGCACGGTGAACCACAGCCACAGCGACACCGCCAGGATGAAGCCCGGTTGCGCATCACCCTCACCCGACAAGGCCTGCAGGAACAGGCCGGTGGTGAGCACGCTGCCCAGCCACACCACGAACATCACCGGGTTGCGCAACTGGTGGCGCGGCGTCAGGCGTTTGAGGGCGACCACGGCAGCTTCGCGCATGAGCTTCCGGTCGAAGGTTTTTTGCCTTGCTTGCATGATGAATCAGTCCTCGTTTCTGTCTGTCGCGGCGCTCAACGGGCGGCCCACATCTGCAGGTGTTCGACGATCGGCCCCAGCGCCAGCGCGGGCAGGAAGCTCAGCGCACCGACGATGATGACCGTGCCGACCAGCAGCACCACGAACAGCGGCGTATGGGTGGGCAGCGTGCCTGCCGTCTCCGGCACGCGCTGCTTGGCCGCCAGGGAACCCGCGATCGCCAGCACCGGCACGATCAGCCAGTAACGCGACAACAGCATCGCGAAGCCCAGCAGGGTGTTGTAGAACGGCGTGTTGGCAGACAGGCCGGCAAAGGCGCTGCCGTTGTTGTTGCCGGCGGAAGACACCGCGTAGAGGATTTCCGAGAACCCGTGCGCGCCCGGATTGGCCACGCCCGCGCGACCGACGTCCAGCACCACGGCGATCGCCGTGCCTGCCAGCACCGTGATGCACGGCACCAGGACGGCGATGGCCACCATCTTCATCTCGAAGGCCTCGATCTTCTTGCCGAGGTATTCCGGCGTGCGGCCGATCATCAGGCCGGCGACGAACACCGCCACCAGTGCGAAGACGATCATTCCGTAGAGGCCGGAACCTGCGCCGCCGAAGATCACCTCGCCGAGCTGCATCAGCCACATCGGCACCAGCCCGCCCAGCGGCGTGAAGGAGTCGTGCATCGCGTTCACCGAGCCATTGGAGGCAGCGGTCGTCGCCGTCGCCCACAGCGTGGAGTTGGCGATACCGAAGCGCGTCTCCTTGCCCTCCATGTTGCCGCCCGCCTGCACGTCGCTGGCCTGCACATCCAGGCCCATCTTCGCGAACAACGGGTTGCCGGCCTGCTCGGCGGTGAAGCACACCGCCAGCAGCGCGACGAACACCACCGCCATGGAGGCGAACAATGCGCGGCCCTGGCGACCGTCCTTCAGCATCATGCCGGCGGTGAAGCACAGCGCGGCCGGAATCAGCAGGATGGCCAGCAGCTCGAGGAAGTTGGACAACGGCGTGGGGTTCTCCAGCGGGTGTGCGGAGTTCACGTTGAAGAAGCCGCCACCGTTGGTGCCCAGTTGCTTGATGGCGACCTGCGAAGCAGCCGGGCCGACTGCGATGGTCTGCGTGGTGACGGTGACCTGTTCGGTGACCGGCGCGCCGGATGCATCCGTCATCGGCTGGCCATCTGCACCCAGCTTCGGCTGACTGATCTCGACCGGCTGTACCAGTTGCGTCTCGTGATACGGCGCGAAGGTCTGCACCACGCCCTGCCCCACCAGCGTCACGGCCAGCAGGATGGACAGGGGCATCAACACGTACACGGTGGAGCGCACCGCATCGACCCAGAAGTTGCCGATGCCACGCGACTCACGCAGGATGAAGCCACGCAACAAGGCGATCAGCACCGAGATGCCGACCGCGGCCGACAGGAAGTTCTGCACGCCGAGGCCGAGCATCTGGGTGAGATAGCTCATCGTCGTCTCGCCGCCATAGGCCTGCCAGTTGGTGTTGGTGGCGAAGCTGATGGCAGTGTTGAAGGCGAGGTCCGGCGTGGTGCCGACCATGGCAGCCGGGTTCAACGGCAGCACCGCCTGCAGGCGCGCCAGCGCATACACCACCAGCAAGCCGAGGAAGTTGAACAGCAGGCAGGCCAGCGCGTAACGCTGCCAGCTCATGTTCTCGTCCTCGCTTACGCCACCCAGGCGGTAGATACCGCGCTCCAGCGGACGCAGCCAGCGCATGAACACCGGCACATTGCCTTCGAACACCTGCGCCATGTGGCGCCCCAGCGGCCAGGCCAGCAGGGTGAGGACCAGGGCATACAGCCCGAATTGCATCCAAGCGTTGCTCATGAGTAGTCCTCCGGGAAGAAGAGTACGAGGACCAGCCAGGCGAACACGCCCAGCGCTGCGATCAGCGCGATCAGATAGAGCGTGCTCACTTGCGCCTCCGCAGCTTCTCGAAGGCCGGGACAAGCGCCGCGCTGAGGGCAAAGAAGCCCAGCGCCAGCAGCAGGTAGACGAGATCCATGACACCTCCCGTGTCGGAACGATCAGGTTCCGGATTCTGGGAATGGCGGCATCAAGACAGGGCTAAGAGTGGGGAGGTGGGTGTCAAGAAGTTGCTAAGACGAGAACGGCACGGCCTCGCAGGCAGGCTCTGCCCGCGGACACCCATCGCCGCTGTAAACGAAAAAAGCCAACCCTGAGGTTGGCCTTTCTTTCCTTCACTCCACTTCACCGCCGGACACTGGCAGAAAGCGTAGCGAGCGGCTCAAGGTGGAAACGAGAAGCGCAACCGTACGAGCAGTACGGTGAGCATCACAGTTTCCAGATTGATCCGCGCAGTAGCCTCAGTTGAAACTCAGGCCAGTGTCCCGTGGCAGTGCTTGTATTTTTTGCCTGATCCACAGGGACACGGATCGTTGCGCCCCACCTTCGGCAGCCCCGCGCCTTGCGGCAGCGGCTGCTTGCCCGCCGTCGCGGCAGCGGCCAGGGCCTCGTCATAGTCGGCGTGGTGGTACTGCACGTTGTCGACGCCCGGGTGCTGCTCGGCCACTTCCTCGATCTGCTCTTCGTTGCGCACCTGCACCGTCAGCAGCAGCTTGGTGACATCGTTGCGGACGGTGGTCAGCAGGTGGTCGAACAGCTCGAAGGCTTCGCGCTTGTACTCCTGCTTCGGGTTCTTCTGCGCGTAGCTGCGCAGGTGGATGCCGGAACGCAGATGGTCCAGCGCGGACAGGTGCTCACGCCAGTGCTGGTCCAGGTTGTTCAGCATCACGTTGCGCTCGAAGCCCTGCCAGGCGTCCAGGTTCACCAGTGCGACCTTGTCGGCGTAGGACTTGTCGGCGTGCTCGATGACGCGCGCGAGAATGTCTTCGTCGGACAGGTTGGTTTCGTTCTTGCCCCACTCCACCACCGGCAGCTTGATCTGGAATTCGCCTTCCAGCGCACGCTCGAAGCCGGCGAGGTCCCATTGCTCTTCCACCGACTCCGCCGGCACGTACTGGCGGAACAGGTCGCTCAGCACGCCCTGGCGCATCGCGACGACGGTCTCGGAGATATCGCTGGCTTCCAGCAGCTCGTTACGCTGCTGGTAGATGACCTTGCGCTGGTCGTTGGCGACGTCGTCGTATTCCAGCAATTGCTTGCGGATGTCGAAGTTGCGTTGCTCGACCTTACGCTGGGCGGACTCCAGCGAACGGTTGATCATGCCGGCCTCGATCGGCTCGCCTTCCGGCATCTTCAGGCGTTGCATGATGGCCGCCAGACGCTCGCCGCCGAAGATCTTCATCAGCGGGTCGTCCAGCGACAGGTAGAAGCGGCTCTCGCCCGGGTCGCCCTGACGGCCGGAACGGCCGCGCAGCTGGTTGTCGATACGGCGGGATTCGTGGCGTTCGGTGCCGATGATCTTGAGGCCACCGGCAGCCAGCACCTGGTCGTGCAACACCTGCCATTCGGCCTTGAGCGCGGCAGCCTTGGCTTCGCGGTCGGCTTCCGGCACGGTTTCGTCTTCCTTCAGGGCAGCGATGAGCTTCTCGACGCTGCCGCCCAGCACGATGTCGGTACCACGACCGGCCATGTTGGTGGCGACGGTGATGACACCGGGACGACCGGCCTGGGTGACGATGTCGGCTTCGCGGGCGTGCTGCTTGGCGTTCAGCACCTGGTGCGGCAGCTTCTCGCGCTCCATCAGTTGCGCCAGCAGCTCGGAGTTCTCGATGGAGGTGGTACCCACCAACACCGGCTGGCCACGACCGTGGCACTCCTTGATGTCCGCGATGATGGCGTCGTATTTCTCCTGCGCCGTGCGGTACACCAGATCGTTCTGGTCTTTGCGGACCATCGGCCGGTTGGTCGGGATGATCACCGTCTCCAGACCGTAGATGTTGTGGAACTCGTAGGCTTCGGTGTCAGCCGTACCGGTCATGCCGGCGAGCTTGCCGTACATGCGGAAGTAGTTCTGGAAGGTGATGGAGGCCAGGGTCTGGTTCTCGGCCTTGATGGCCACGCCTTCCTTGGCTTCGACAGCCTGGTGCAGGCCTTCGGACCAGCGACGACCGGCCATCAGGCGACCGGTGAATTCGTCGACGATCACCACCTCGCCGTTCTGCACCACGTAGTGCTGGTCGCGGTGGTACAGGTTGTGCGCGCGCAACGACGCGTACAGGTGATGGATCAGCAGGATGTTGGACGGGTCGTACAGGCTGGCGCCTTCGCCCAGGATGCCCAGGCGAGACAGGATTTCCTCGGCCTTCTCGTAGCCCTGCTCGGTCAGCAGCACCTGGTGAGCCTTGAGGTCGACGGTGAAGTCGCCCGGCGTCGTGACATCGTCACCCTCGCCTTCCTGCTTGGTCAGCAGCGGCGCGACGCCGTTCATCTTGAGGTACAGCTCGGTGTGGTCGTCGGCCTGGCCGGAGATGATCAGCGGGGTACGCGCTTCGTCGATCAGGATGGAGTCCACCTCGTCGACGATGGCGTAGTGGAGGCCGCGCTGACGCTTGTCCTCCAGACGGTACTCCATGTTGTCGCGCAGGTAGTCGAAACCGAATTCGTTGTTGGTGCCGTAGGTGATGTCGGCAGCATAGGCTGCCTGCTTCTCCTCGTTAGGCTGTTGCGACAGGATCACGCCCACCGACAGACCGAGGAAGCGATAGATGCGGCCCATCCAGTCCGCATCGCGAGCAGCGAGATAGTCGTTCACCGTCACCACGTGCACGCCCTTGCCGGTCAACGCGTTGAGGTACACCGGCAGCGTCGCGGTGAGCGTCTTGCCTTCACCGGTGCGCATTTCGGAGATCTTGCCTTCGTGCAGCACCATGCCGCCCACCAGCTGCACGTCGAAGTGGCGCATGCCATGCACGCGCTTGCCGGCTTCGCGGACGACAGCGAAGGCTTCGGGCAGCAGTTCGTCCAGCGCGGTGCCGCTGGCGATACGTTGCTTGAACTCGTCCGTCTTGGCCCGCAAGGCCTCGTCGGAGAGGGCCTGCATCTGTGGCTCGAGGGCGCTGATGGCGCGCGCCTTGTTCGTGTACTGTCGGACCAGCCGGTCGTTGCGGCTACCGAATACCTTTTTGAGCAGGCCTGCGATCATGTCGGGACGGAAGTGAGAGCTGAAGAAATTTGTGCTCGCGAAACTTGCTTTCAAAACAAGGCGCTTGCACGGAAAAGTCGGGCATTCTAGCATGCCCGTTCATGGTGCCTTGCCGCGCGGGATGATGCTCCGCAACAGGGCGCAAGAAACTTTCAGATGGGGATGTGACAGCGTGAATGCAAGTCCGATCGGACGCGTACTGGGGGGCTCGGATGCGCTGACACGCCTGCGCGACCACGCGGCGCGTCTGGTGCGCATGCAGCGCACGGTCGATCAGGTGCTGCCGCGCGCCAATCGCGGCCGTGTGGCAGTCGCCAACCTGCAGGACGGCGAGCTGGCGCTGCATGTCAGCTCCGCTGCGCTGGCCGCCCGCCTCAAGCTCAGCGTACCCACCTTGTTGACGACCCTGCAGAACGCTGGTGAGCCGGTGACGGGTATCCGCATCCGCGTACGCGCCCGCGGTGAGATGGCGGAACCGCCCGCGGAGGCGGTGTCGCCGCGCAGCATCGGTCAGGGCGGGAAACAATCGCTGCAGAACCTGCAGTCTTCGCTGAAGGAAGACTCGGCGCTGGCCCGCGCGCTGGGCGAGATGATCGCGAAGTCGCGCTGAACAGAATGTCGCCAGACGCGCACCGGCAAAGGCGCGCGATCAGACCATCGGAGCGAGGAATCGCTCCAGCACCATCAGCGCCAGGAACACCAGCGCAACCGCCACGCCTACCTTGAACGTCTTCAACGCCCAGTTGAGGTAGCGACGGTCACGGGTGAAAAGATAGGCCGCGGCGCAGACCGCAATGGCCACCAGCAGGATCAGCCCGACGAAACGCAGGATCAGCATCGACGCTCAGGCGCCCTGCCAGGCGATCTGGCCCTGTAGCGGCGCCGGGATGGCAGCCGCATCTTCGAAGGTCACGACCTCCCAGGCCTCCTTGTCTTCCAGCAGCACGCGCAGGATCTGGTTGTTCAGCGCATGTCCCGACTTGTAGGCGCTGTAACTGGCCAGCAGCAGATGACCACACAGGTACAGGTCACCGATGGCATCCAGCACCTTGTGCTTCACGAACTCGTCGGCATAGCGCAGACCGTCGGCGTTGAGCACACGGTACTCATCCATCACGATGGCGTTGTCCAGGCTGCCGCCCTGGGCGAGACCGATGTTGCGCATGGCCTCCACCTCCTGCATGAAGCCGAAGGTGCGGGCACGTGCGACATCGCGCGCGTAGTCCTGGCTGGCGAAGTCCACCGTCACCTCGGTGCTGGTGCGGTCAATGGCCGGGTGGTTGAACTTGATGGCGAAGTTCAGGCGATAGCCGTCGTAGGGTTCCAGCTTCACCCACTTGTCGTCTTCGCGGTACTCGACCGGCTTCTTCACGCGCAGGAAGCGCTTCGGCGCATCCTGGAATTCGAAGCCGGCACTCTGCAGCAGGTAGACGAAAGGCGCCGAACTGCCGTCGAGGATGGGAATCTCCGGCGCGTCGATGTCGACGTGGCAGTTGTCCACGCCGAGCCCCGCCAGGGCGGACATCAGGTGCTCGACGGTGCGCACCTTGGCGTCACCTTTCTCGAGGCCGGAGCACATGCGCGTATCGCACACCGCGTAGGGGTCGGCGGGCAGGCTGACCGGCGGATCGAGATCGATGCGATGGAAGACGATGCCGGTGTCCGGTGCAGCAGGCCGCAGGCGCAGGCGCACGCGTACGCCGCCATGCAGGCCGACGCCGGTGGCTTCAACAATCGTCTTCAGGGTGCGCTGGCGAATCATGCTGCTGATATTCTTGAAATCATTCCGTTTTCGGGGGCCGATCGGGGGCCGATTTTAGCACCCGGCCCCACCGGGCCCATGCGCTGTGGCGCCAATCGGCCCGATAGTCCATGCGCGTCTGTGGCCAAAAAAGCGAAGGGCGCAAGGCCCGCTTAACGGCCCTTGCGCCCTTCTCGTTGACCTTCCCTGCCTCAGTCGGCTTGCTTGCGCAGGAAGGCAGGAATGTCGTAGGTACCGAAACCGTTGGCGCTCATCGCCTCGACAGTGGTGCGGGTGTCGCGGCGACGGATCACGGCGGGCATTTCCAGGTCGCCGTAATTCACTTCCATGCCGACGTTGTCGGTACCGGTCTTGTTGACCACCATCACCGGACGGGCAGCGACGGCGCGGCGCGTGCCGAGGCCGGTAGCCAGCACGGTGACGCGGATGCGGTCTTCCATCGTCTCGTCGAAGACGGTGCCGTAGAACACGGTGGCTTCTTCGGCAGCGAAGGCGCGCACGGTCTGCACGGCCTCACGCACTTCGGACATCTTCAGCGAGCGGCTGGCGGTGATGTTGACCAGCACGCCGCGCGCGCCAGCCAGTTCCACACCTTCCAGCAGCGGGCTGGCGGCGGCCTGTTCGGCAGCGATGCGGGCGCGATCCATACCCGCTGCCTCAGCCGAACCCATCATTGCGCGGCCCATCTCGGCCATCAGCGTACGGACGTCCTGGAAGTCGACGTTCACCAGACCCGGCACATTGATGATCTCGGCGATGCCGCCGACGGCCTTGCGCAGGACTTCGTCGGCTGCGCGGAAACAGTCTTCGCAGCTGGCTTCCTCGCCATAGACTTCCATCAGCTTGTCGTTCAGCACGACGATCAGCGAATCGACATGCTTCGAGAGCTCCTCGATGCCGCTATCGGCGACGCGCATGCGGTTCTCGAAGTCGAAGGGCTTGCTCACCACGGCAACGGTCAGGATGCCCATCTCGCGGGCCACTTCCGCCACCACCGGCGCAGCGCCAGTGCCCGTGCCGCCGCCCATGCCGGCGGTGATGAACACCATGTGTGCGCCTTCAAGCGCTTCGGCGATGCGCTCGCGCTCTTCCAGCGCCGCAGCGCGGCCGGCTTCCGGCTTGGCACCGGCGCCGAGGCCGGTCTTGCCGAGGGAGAGTTTGACGGGAGCGAGAGAACGTTTGAGAGATTGAGCGTCGGTATTGGAGCACACGAACTCCACACCCTGGACGCCTTCGCGGATCATGTGATCGACCGCGTTACCGCCGGCACCGCCGACGCCGATCACCTTGATGACGGTACCGCTGGCTTCCTTCTCAACGATCTCGATCATGGATGCATCCCCTTGGCCTGAGTGGCCTCAAATGTGCCGCTGATCGGAGACCGGCGCAGTTGCACCGACCCCCTAAATCTAGTATTAGCGGCGAAGTCTACTACTAAATATCCCGTCTGCGCACAAGCATTGCAGAACAATTTCACCTGCACGTACTCAAGTACGTCAGAAACGAAAAATCCAGCTCAAAAATTCTTTTCCAGCCACGATTTCATACGCGCAAACATCTGCTTCACGTTGCGTGTTTCGCGTGCCTGAATGCCACGTCGACGTTGTGCTGCTCCTTCGAGTACGAGGCCCATCACGTTGGCGTATTGCGGCTGGCAGATCACATCGGCGAGGCTACCGGTGTAGACCGGTGTACCGATGCGCGCCGGCAGGTGGAACAGCTCCTCGCCAAGTTCGCAGATGCCTGCAAGCTGGGCGGTACCCCCGGTGAGGACCAGCCCCGAGGACAGCAGTTCCTCGTAACCACTGCGGCGCAGTTCGGCCTGCACCAGCTCGTAGAGTTCGGTGACGCGCGGCTCGATCACGTCGGCCAGCGCCTGGCGTGACAGCTTGCGCGGCGGGCGATCGCCCACGCTGGGTACTTCGATCATCTCGGCCGGGTCGACCAGCGCCTGCATGGCGAGGCCGTGGCGCAGCTTGATTTCTTCTGCCTCGGCGGTCGGCGTGCGCAGGGCCATCGCGATGTCGTTGGTGATCTGGTCGCCAGCGATGGGAATCACCGCCGTGTGACGGATCGCACCCTGCGTGAATACCGCGAGGTCGGTGGTGCCACCGCCGATGTCCACCAGGCAGACGCCCAGTTCCTTTTCGTCTTCCGACAGGGTGGAGAAGCTGGAAGCCAGCGGCTGCAGTACGAGGTCGACGACCTCCAGGCCGCAGCGGCGCACACACTTCAGCAGGTTCTGCGCAGCAGACACGGCGCCGGTGATGATGTGCACCTTCACTTCCAGCTTCACGCCGCTCATGCCGATAGGCTCTCGCACGCCGTCCTGGCCGTCGATGATGAATTCCTGGGTCAGGATGTGCAGGATCTGCTGGTCGGCCGGGATCGGCATCGCGCGCGCCACTTCGATCACGCGTTCGACGTCCAGCGGCGACACCTCCTTGTCCTTCACCGCCACCATCCCGTTGGAGTTGAAGCTGCGGATATGGCTGCCGGCGATGCCGGTGTAGACGTCGCGGATCTTGCAGTCGGCCATCAGCTCGACCTCCTGCACCACGCGGCTGATCGCATCCACCGTCGCCTCGATGTTCACCACCACGCCCTTCTTGAGGCCGCTGGCGGGATGAGTGCCCACCCCCACCACTTCGAGGCGGCCGTCGGGTCGCAACTCGGCGACCATGGCGGTGATCTTGGAGGTGCCGATGTCGAGGCCGACGATCAGATCCTTGCTGTCCCTGCTCATTTCTTTTCCTTGGGTGCAGCAGCCAGCCTGACGGCGAAACCGCTGGGGTATCTCAGGTCCGCCACCGCGACGCGGTGGTCCAGTCTTTCCTGCATCCGGGGGTAGTTGGCGATGAAGCGCTTGAGGCGGTCGTCGATGGGCGCCTTGATCTGGTCGCGGCCCAGCTCGATGACCATGCCGTCGTCCAGGCGCAGCTGCCAGGCCATGCGGCTGGTCAGCGCGACACCTGCGACATGGCGCCCGATGGGCTTGAACATCTCGTCGAATTCGCGATAGCGCGCGAGGATGGACGGGGCGCGATCCAGCGGGCCGGAAAAGACCGGCATGTCGGCGTTGCTGGCAGCGTCGAAGACTTCGCCCTCGGTATTCATGAGGCGCATGTCGCCTTCGGAGCCGCGCCAGTAAGCGACGGCGGCATGTTCTTCCAGGCTCAGTTCGACGGTGGCCGGCCACACCCGACGCAATTGCGCACTGCGCACCCAGGGCAGCTTCTCGAAGGCCGTACGGGCGTCTTCCAGATTGACGGTGAAGAAGTTCCCGCGCAAGGAAGAGCTGGCCGCGTATTCCAGTTGCGCACCGGTCACCTGCCCCAGCGGCGAGGTGACAACGATCTCCTGCAGGCCGAACACCGGCAGGCGTGCGACCGCTTTCACGACGGCGTAGCCGATGGCGACAGAGGCGACCAGCAACAGCACATCCGCCACCAGGTTCATCAGTTCCGGGCGATGCCAGAACCC
Organism: Moraxellaceae bacterium; assembly: GCA_031119205.1. Taxonomy (GTDB): domain Bacteria; phylum Pseudomonadota; class Gammaproteobacteria; order Burkholderiales; family Rhodocyclaceae; genus Uliginosibacterium. The sequence goes on from JAVHYF010000002.1 coordinate 33,401, forward strand.
GCCTTCGGCCGTGCGCGCAGCACCCGGCTTGCCCTTGGGCGAACCGGTGTTGCCGCGGCCGAAAGCAGGCGTCTTAGTCAAGGCTCGCCAGCTCCAGGATGCGCAGGCACAGTTGTTCGAAACTCATGCCGGCGGCACGTGCAGACATCGGCACCAGCGAATGCCCGGTCATGCCGGGCGCAGTGTTCATCTCCAGCAGGTAGGGCTTGCCATCGCGCAGCATCAGGTCGGCACGGCCCCAGCCGCGGCAGCCCAACGCCTGGGCGGCGCGCAGGATCAGCGCCTGGAACTCGGCCTCCTGCTCAACCGGCAGGCCGCTCGGGCAGTGGTACTGCACGACGTCGGTGAAGTACTTGTTCTGGTAGTCGTAGTTGCCACCCGGCGCGACGATGCGCACCAGCGGCAAGGCCTGGTCGCCGAGGAAGGGTGCAGTCAGCTCCTCGCCATCGACGAACTCCTCGGCGATGACCAGGCTGTCGTAGCGCGCCGCCAGTTCCCAGGCAGCCTTCAGCTGCCCGGCTTCGGTCACCTTGGTGGCGCCGACGCTGGAGCCTTCATGCACCGGCTTCACGAAAATCGGCAGGCCGAGTTCGCGGGCGACGTCATCCCAGTTGGTGTCGGCGTAGAGGATACGGAAGCGCGGCGTCGGCAGGCCGGCGGCGATCCACACCAGCTTGGTGCGCCACTTGTCCATCGAGATGGCCGAAGCCATCACGCCACTGCCGGTATAGGGGATGCCCATCCACTGCAGGGCGCCCTGCAGCGAGCCGTCCTCACCACCGCGACCATGCAGCGCGACGAAGGCGCGCTCGAAGCCGTCGGCCTTCAGCTCTGCCAGCGGACGCTTGGCGGGGTCGAAGGCATGCGCGTCGACGCCCTGCGACTGCAGCGCAGCCAGCACAGCACCGCCCGACATCAGCGAGACCTCGCGTTCCGCCGAATGACCGCCCATCAGGACCGCGACTTTTCCGAATTTCTGCGTCTGGCTCATCTCGTGTCTCACGCTTCCGCACTGGCCAGCTTGCCAGGCACGCCACCGATGGAACCGGCACCCATGGTCAGCACCACGTCACCGTCCTGGGCCACTTCCAGGATGCGGGCCGGCAACTCGGCCACGTCTTCCACGAACACCGGCTCGACCTTGCCCGCGACGCGCAGCGCACGCGCCAGCGAGCGACCGTCCGCCGCCACCAGCGGCGCTTCGCCCGCGGAATACACCTCGCCGAGGACCAGTGCATCCACGGTGCCCAGCACCCGGACGAAGTCCTCGAAGCAGTCACGGGTACGCGTGTAGCGATGCGGCTGGAAAGCCAGCACCAGGCGGCGGCCCGGATAGGCGCCGCGGGCGGCAGCCAGCGTCGCCGCCATTTCCACCGGGTGGTGGCCGTAGTCGTCGATCAGCGTGAAGTTACCGCCGGCCGGCAGGCTCACTTCGCCATAGCGCTGGAAGCGACGGCCCACGCCGTGGAACTCGGCCAGCGCCTTGCAGATGGCCTCATCGCTGACGCCCAGCTCAGTCGCTACGGCAATCGCGGCCAGCGCGTTCTGCACGTTGTGCACACCGGGCAGGTTCAGCACCACCTGCATGCGCGTCACTTCACCGTTGCGACGCACACAGTCGAAGTGCATCTGGGTGCCGACGGCGCGCACGTTCTCGGCGCGCACCTGCGCATCCTCGGCCAGGCCGTAGCGCACGATCTGCTTGGACACGAAGGGAATGATCTCGCGCACATGCGGATCGTCCACGCACAGCACGGCCACGCCGTAGAACGGCAGGCGGTGCAGGAAATCCACGAAGGACTGGCGCAGCTTCGCGAAGTCGTGTCCGTAGGTCTCCATGTGGTCGGCGTCGATGTTGGTGACGACCGAGACCACGGGGCTCAGGAACAGGAAGGAAGCATCCGACTCGTCGGCCTCGGCCACGAGGAATTCACCGGTACCCAGCCGCGCATTGGCGCCCGCGGAATTGAGGCGGCCACCGATCACGAAGGTCGGGTCCAGGTTTCCTTCGGCGAGGATGCTGGCCACCAGGCTGGTGGTCGTGGTCTTGCCGTGCGTACCGGCAATCGCCACGCCCTGCTTCAGGCGCATCAGCTCGGCCAGCATCTGGGCGCGCGGCACCACCGGCAACTGGCGGCGGCGCGCCTCGATGACCTCGGGGTTGTCACCACGCACGGCGGTGGAGGTCACGATGGCATCGGCCTCCTGCACGTTGGCGGCATCGTGGCCGATATGGACGCGCACACCCAGCGCCTCGAGACGACGCGTGGTGGCGCTGGCCGCGAGGTCGGAACCGCTGACGGTGAAGCCCTGGTTGGCGAGCACTTCGGCAATGCCGCTCATGCCGGCGCCACCGACGCCAACGAAATGGATGTGACGGACCTTGTGCTTCATGCGCGGCCTCCGCTGAGGGCGCACGACGGGAAAACTGCTGCGGACATGTTCGGATCTTGGGACAGGACTGAGGCGGATTTGCCGGCACCCGCGATACGCAGGCCGGCAAGGCATTTCGCGCGCACGCGCGAGCGGGCCGCAGTGTTGCAGAAATCGTCGGCCAGTTCACGTCTTGACGCTGCGCGACCGACGCTCTCCACGGCCTGCCTGCTGGCTGAGCGGCCGGCCGGAATATTTTCGGTTCCGGACTCGAATCCGCTCATGGCTTCACCAACCCTTCGCAAATGCTCGCCACAGCCTCGGCTGCCGTGGGCCGCGATTGCGCCCGGGCGGCCTGCGCCATCTCCAGCAGACGTGCGCGGTCCAGGTCGCCAAGCAGGCGCGCGAGCCGCGCGGGGCTCAGTTCGGTTTGCGGCAACAGGACGGCCGCCCCGTGCTCCGACAGGAAGCGCGCGTTGCCGGTCTGGTGGTCGTCCACCGCATGCGGGAAGGGCACCAGCACGCTACCGATGCCGGCGGCCGCCAGCTCGGCGACGGTCAGCGCGCCGGAACGGCAGATCACGAGATCCGCCTCGGCGTAGCGCTCGGCCATGTTCTTGATGAAGGACACCAGTTCGCCTTCTACCCCTGCGCGAGCGTAAGCCTGCTGCAGGATGGGCAACTGCTTCTCGCCGGACTGATGCACCACCAGCGGACGCTGCGCCGGCGGCAGCAAGGCCAGTGCTTTCGGCACCGCTTCGTTCAGCGCCTGCGCTCCCAGCGAGCCACCGACTACCAGCACCCGCAAAGGACCGCTACGGCCGGCGAATCGCTCGGCGGGAGCAGGCAAGGCGGCGATGTCGACGCGCACCGGGTTGCCCACCCACTGCGCATCCTTCAGCACGTCGGGGAATCCGCTGACGATGCGGTCTGCCACGGCAGCCAGCACGCGATTGGCCAGCCCCGCCACAGAGTTCTGTTCATGGACGACGAGTGGCCGGCCGACCAGCACCGCCATCATGCCGCCCGGAAAGGTAACGTAGCCTCCCATGCCGAGCACCACGTCGGGGCGCACACGACGCAGCGCGCAGAGGGCTTGCCAGAAGCCACGCAACAGGTTGACCGGCAGCAACAGCATGCGCAGCAGACCCTTGCCACGCAGCGCGGAGAACTGCACCCAGGCCACTTCGTAGCCCTGTTGCGGAACGATGCGGGCTTCCATGCCCTCGGCGTTGCCCAGCCAGGCCACGGACCAGCCACGGGAACGCAGGGCTTCGGCGACGGCAATGCCAGGGTAGATGTGCCCGCCAGTCCCACCCGCCATGACGAGCAACTTGGGCATCAGGCGCCCCCTCCTCGCATGACCTGTCGATTCTCCCAATCAATGCGGAGAAGAATCCCCAGCGCGATGCAGTTGGCGACGATGCCGGAGCCACCGAAACTCATCAGCGGCAGGGTCAGGCCCTTGGTCGGCAGCAGGCCCATGTTCACGCCCATGTTGATGAAGGACTGCACCCCGATCCACAGGCCGATGCCCTGGGCGACGAGACCGGCGAAGAAACGATCGATGTGAAGCGCCTGACGACCGATGGCGAAGGCGCGTTGCACGAGGACGGCAAAGAGGACCACCACAGTCATCACGCCGGCGAAGCCGAGTTCCTCCGCCACCACGGCGAGGATGAAGTCGGTATGTGCTTCCGGCAGGTAGAACAGCTTCTCGACGCTGGCGCCGAGACCGACGCCGAACCATTCGCCACGGCCGAAGGCGATCAGCGCATGGGTGAGCTGGTAGCCACTGGTGAGTTCGTTCTTCCAGGGGTCGACGAAGTTCACCAGGCGCTCGAGTCGATAAGGCGACGTGATCGCCAGCACCGCGAAACCCAGCAGGGCGACGACCAGCAGCAAAGCGAAGATGCGTGCGTTGAGGCCGCCGAGGAACAGGATGCCGAAGGCGATGCAGGTGATGACGACGAAGGCGCCGAAATCGGGCTCGCGCAGCAACAGCGCGCCCACCAGCAGCACCACGCCGGCCATGGGCAGGAAGGCGCGCTTGAAGCTGGACATGTCGGGCAGCTTGCGCACCGTGTAATCCGCGGCGTAGAGCGCGACGAAGACCTTCATCAACTCGGAAGGCTGCATATTGATCGGGCCCAGGCCGATCCAGCGCCGGGCGCCGTTCACCTCCTTGCCGATACCGGGAATCAGCACCAGCACCAGCAGCACGATGCCGATGAAGAACAGGGTCGGCGCCAGTTGCTGCCAGATGCGCACCGGCATCTGGAAGGCCGCCGTGCCGGCCACCACGCCGATCGTCAGGAACACCGCATGACGCAACAGGAAAAAGTGCGACTGGTGGCCGGACAGGCGACTGCCTTCGGCGAACGCGATCGACGACGAATAGACCATCACCAGACCGAACAGCAGCAGCGCACTCGCGGACCAGAACAACAGTGCGTCGAGCTCGCGCTCCTGATGGCTGGCACCGCCGAGTCGGCCCACCGCGCGATGGGTCGCGCGATTGTCGAAGGCGCCGACATTGCGGCGCCAGTCGTTGAACTGGTTGAACAGTGACAGCGCCTTCATGCGCGCTCCACTCCCGGTAGCGCCCACACCGCTTCGCAGAAGACCTGCGCGCGGTGGGCATAGTTACGGAACATGTCGAAGCTGGCACAGGCCGGCGACAACAACACGGCGTCGCCCGCCTGCGCCACGGCACTGGCGGCACGGACGGCATCGGCCATGTCGCTGCCATGCAGGACCTTCACTTCGCTGCCGGCCACGGCGGACTGGATCAACGGTGCATCGCGACCGATCAGTACCAGCGCGCGTGCGTGCTGCGCGAGCGCCGGCGCCAGCGGCGCGAAATCCTGCCCCTTGCCGTCGCCACCGGCGATCAGCACCACCGGGCGGCCCATGCCCTGCACGGCAGCCAGGGTGGCGCCCACGTTGGTGCCCTTGGAGTCGTCGAAGAACTCCACCCCATCACCCCGACGCGCGATCCGCTCGACGCGATGCGGCAGGCCGCGGAATTCGCGCAGGGCCCGGATCAGGGCTGCACGCGGCAGGTCGATGGCTTCGCAGAGCGCGAGTGCGGCCAGCGCGTTGGCCACGTTGTGCTGACCGGCGAGCTGCAGTTCGGAAGCTGCCATCAGCGCCTCGCCACCGCGCGCCAGCCAGCCGTCGCGTACGCCATAGTCCGCGCCGGCCGGAGCATCCAGGCCGAAACTGACTACGCGGCGACCCGCAAGCGCCATGTCGTGCACGAGGGCGTCGTCACGGTTCAGCACCTGCACGCCATCACCCGCAAAGATGCGGGTCTTGGCACCGGCATAGGTCTGCAGATTGCCGTGGCGGTCGAGGTGATCGTCGCTGACATTCAGCACGGTCGAGGCATCCGGGCGCAGCGAAGCCGTGCTCTCCAGCTGGAAGCTGGACAGCTCCAGTACCCACACATCCGGCAGGCACTTGCCATCGATACGACGCATCAGTTCGGTCAGGGCCGAGGGCGAGATGTTGCCCGCCACGGCAGCGTCCAGCCCACAGGCCCGCACCAGCTCGCCGGTCAGGGTGGTCGTCGTGGTCTTGCCGTTGGTGCCAGTGATGGCCAGCAGCTTCGCCGGCTTATCCAGTGTCGGCAGGGCCTGCGCGAAGAGTTCGATCTCCCCCACCACCGGTACGCCCAGGGTGCGCGCCTTGCGCACGAGCGGTTCGTCGATGGACAGGCCCGGGCTGAGCGCCACCTGGCTGACGCCATCGAGCAGGCTGTCGCTGAAGGGGCCGGCGTGCAATGTCGCGGCCGGCACGCTGGTTTGCAGATCCTCGACACCCGGCGGTTGCGCGCGCGAGTCGGCGACACGCAGGGCGTGCCCCTGACGCGACAGCCAGCGGGCCATCGCCAGCCCGCTTTCGCCCAGTCCGAGAATCAGTGTCAGCGCCTGCATGTGCGTTTATGCGTGGTGGGTGTCAGCGCAGCTTGAGGGTGGAGAGACCGAACAGCACCAGCATCAGGGTGATGATCCAGAAGCGCACGACCACCTGCGTTTCCTTCCAGCCACCCAGCTCGTAGTGGTGGTGCAGCGGCGCCATGCGGAATATGCGCTTGCCGCCGGTCCACTTGAAGTACGCGACCTGCAGCATCACGGACAGGGTCTCGGCAACAAACAGGCCACCCATGATGAACAGCACGACCTCCTGCCGCACGATCACCGCGATGCAGCCCATCGCCGCACCCAGCGCCAGCGCGCCGACGTCGCCCATGAAGACTTCCGCCGGGTAGGCGTTGAACCACAGGAAGCCCAGACCCGCGCCACAGATGGCGCCGCACAGCACCGCCAGCTCGCCGGCACCTTCGATGTAGGGCACGCCCAGGTACTTCGAGAAACCGACATGGCCCGCCACGTAGGCGAAGATCGCCAGCGCGGCGGTGACCATCACGGTGGGCATGATCGCCAGGCCATCGAGGCCGTCAGTGAGGTTCACCGCGTGGCTGGTGCCGTTGATGGTGAAATAGGTCAGCGCGATGAAGCCGAATACACCCAGCGGATAGGCCACCGACTTGAAGAAGGGCACGATCAACTCGGTCTGCGCCGGAAAGTCGGCACTGAAGCCGAGGTAGATCGCCGCGGCACCGGCGATCAGCGAGGTCCAGAAGTACTTCCAGCGCGAGGCGAGGCCCTTGGGGTCGCGATGCACGACCTTGCGCCAGTCGTCCACCCAGCCCACCGCGCCGAAGCCGAGGGTCACGAACAGCACGACCCATACGTAGCGGTTATCGAGGTTGCCCCACAGCAGGATGGTGATCGCCACCGCGATGAGGATCAGCGCGCCACCCATAGTGGGCGTGCCGGCTTTGGCAAGGTGCGACTTGGGGCCGTCATCGCGCACTGCCTGGCCGATCTTCTTGGCGGCCAGCCAGCGGATCACGCCTGGCCCGAAGATGAAGGAGATGACCAGCGCGGTCAGCGCCGCCAGCATCGTGCGCAGCGTGATGTAGCCGAACACGTTGAAGGCACGGATGTCCTGGCCAAGCCAGAGGGCGAGTTCGAGCAGCATGTATCTAGTTCTTCGTTTCGGTTGTGGGGAGGGCCACCGCATCGGCGACTCGCTCCATGCGCATGAAGCGCGAACCCTTCACCAGCACCACCACGTCCGGCTTGAGCATCGGACGCAGTGCGGTCACCAGTTCGTCGACGCTGGCGAAGTGCTCGCCACCGACGCCGAAGTTACGAGCCGCCAGCGCGCTCTGATCACCCAGAGCCAGCAACTGGTCCACACCCTGGCTCTTGGCGTAGCCGCCGACTTCGTCGTGGTATTGCGCGCTCATCTCGCCGATCTCGCCCATGTCACCCAGCACGAGGATCTTGCGCCCCGCCGCTGAACCGAGCACATCGATGCCGGCACGCACGGAATCCGGATTGGCGTTGTAGGTATCGTCGAGCAGCACTGCACCACCGTTGGCGGCGCGGATCTGCAGGCGCCCCTTGGCGCCGCCGAATCCCTCCAGCCCGGCGACGACAGCGGCCAGCGGCACGCCGGCAGCCAGCGTGGTCGCTGCAGCAGCCAGTGCGTTGCGCACGTTGTGCACGCCCGGCACGCGCAGCGCGATGCTCGCCTCGCCGGCCGGAGAACGCAGTGCGATGCGGCTGCCGAAATTCATCGGTTCGTGCGTGGCAGTCACATCGGCATCCGGCGTCAGTCCGAAGGTGACGATGCGACGCGGGCCCGCCAGCTGCCGCCACAACGCAGCATGCGTGTCGTCGGCGTTGATCGCTGCGATGCCCTGCGCATCCAGCGCACCGAAGATGGCGCCCTTCTCGGTCGCCACGGCAGCCAGTTCGCCCATTCCCGCCAAGTGGGCGCGCTGGGCGTTGGTCACCACGGCCACGCCCGGCGCGGCCAGGCTGGCAAGGTAGCCGATTTCGCCGGGACGGTTCATGCCCATCTCGAACACCGCCGCGCGATGGCCGGCGGTCAGGCGCAGCAGCATCTGCGGCAGGCCGATGTCATTGTTCAGATTGCCCTGGGTAGCCAGCACCGCGCCCTCGCCCGGCCAGGCGGCGCGCAGGATCGCAGCGCACATTTCCTTGACCGTCGTCTTGCCGTTGCTACCGGTTACGCCGATGACCGGCAGGCTGAATTTGCGACGCCAGTGCGCGGCAAGGCGGCCCAGCGCAAGCCGCGTGTTGTCGACCTTCAGCAGCGGGAAACCGGGGGGCGCTTCCACGGCGATGTCACGCTCGACCATCGCCGCTGCGGCGCCAGCCTCGGCCGCCTGGGCGATGAAACTATGGCCGTCGAAGCGCTCGCCGCGCAGCGCGACGAACAGGGTGCGCGCCAGCACACCGCGGGTGTCGGTGCCGACATCCTCGAAGCTGTCGTCGCTACCGGTCAGCACGCCGCCCGTGGCTTGCGCGGCTTCGATGAGATTCATCATGGACGCTGCTCCTGGGCGCGGTTCCAGGCCGCCAGGGCCCCACGCGCCTGCTCGACGTCGCTGAAATGGGTGCGCTCGCCGCGCACCTCCTGGTAGTTCTCGTGGCCCTTGCCGGCGATCAGGATCACATCGTTGGCGTCCGCGCCGGCGATGGTGCTGCGGATCGCCTCGCTGCGGTCTTCGACGACCAGTGCATCCGGAGCGCCCTTCAGCACCGCATCGATGATCGCGCGCGGGTCTTCACTGCGCGGGTTGTCACTGGTCACCACGACGCGCTGCGACAGGCGTGCCGCCACGTCGCCCATCAACGGGCGCTTGCCGGGATCACGGTCACCACCGCAACCGAAGACGCACACCAGGCTGCCGTTGCGCGACATCGCGGTGTGGCGCAGTGCGAGCAGCGCCTGTTCGAGTGCATCCGGCGTGTGGGCGTAGTCGACCACCACCAGCGGCTCACCGACGCCACCGACGGTCTGCATACGGCCTTCCGGCGGAGTCAGGTCGCCGGCCGTGTCGACGGCCTGTTGCAGGGTATATCCCGCCTGCATCAGTACTGCGACGACGGCCAGCAGGTTGGAGACGTTGAACTGCCCCACCAGTGCAACGGCGACCTCCGCGCGCTGGTCGCCACAGACGACCGTGAAGCGCAGGCCGGTAGGCGTCGTGCGCAGGTGCTCTGCCACCAGCACGCGGGAAGACGGTGCGGCCAGGGCGTTGTCCGGAATCAGGGTGTAGCCGACGACCTCGATGCCACGTCCTTGCAGGCGGCGCGCCAGCGACACGCCCATCAAGTCGTCAAGGTTTAGCACCACGGTCTTCAGCTCGGGGCGGTCGAACAGCTTCGACTTGGCCGCGGCGTAGCGCTCCATGGTCTGGTGGTAGTCGAGATGGTCGCGGGTCAGATTGGTCAGCACCGCGATGTCGATGCGGCAACCGTTGATGCGTCCCTGGTCGAGCCCGATGGACGACACTTCCATCGCCACCGCCTGTGCGCCTTCGGCACGGAAGCGGGCCAGTTGCTCCTGCAGCAGGATGGCATCCGGCGTGGTGTTGGACGACGGGTTCAGGCGACCGGGAAAGCCCATGCCCAGCGTGCCGATGACCGCGCATTTCTTGCCCAGCACACCGAAGGCGCGGGCCAGCCACTGCGTTACCGAGGTCTTGCCGTTGGTGCCCGTCACACCGACGGTCAACATGTGTTCGCTGGGGCGGCCGAATACCTCGTCGGCCACCTCGCCCGCCATCCAGCGCAACTGGTCCACCGGCACATTGGGCACGTTCAGGCTGGCGTCCCACTCGTAGCCGTCACGCTCCCACAGCACGGCAACCGCGCCACGCTCCACTGCGTCAGCAATGAAGCGGCGGCCGTCGACTGCATGGCCGGGATAGGCCAGGAAGACATCGCCGGGCCTGACCATGCGCGAATCCGCACAGACGCGCTTCGGCACGATGCCTTCGGCGTGCAGCAGGTTCAGCAGGGCACTGGCGAGCGACGGGTTCTGCATCACATCGCGTCTCCGGTCGGACGGGTCGCGTTCTGGCGGGCAAGCTGCTGCGGTGCTGCCGGCGCATCCGGCCGCACGCCCATGCTGCGCAAGGCACCACCCATGACCGACGCGAACACCGGGCCGGCCACGCCACCACCGTAGTGACCACCGACCGAAGGTTCATCGATCATCACTGCGACGATCAGGCGCGGATCTGAAGCCGGTGCGAGACCGACGAAGGACGACACGTACTTCTTGGCGTAACGACCGCTTTCCACCTTGTAGGCGGTACCGGTCTTGCCGGCCACGCGGTAACCGGGCACCTGGGCCTGCGGTGCCGTGCCGCCTTCCTGCGTCACGGTCTCCATCATGGCCAGCATCTGCTTCGTCACCTCCGGGCTGAACACCTGCTTGCCGTGCAGCGGCGGCGCATCGACACGGGTCAGCGACAGCGGCAGCAACTCGCCACCGCGCGCGAACACCTGGTAGGAATGCGCCATCTGCATCAAGGTGACCGAAATGCCATGGCCATACGCCATGGTGGCCTGCTCGATGGGACGCCAGTTCTTCCACGGACGCAGGCGACCGCCCACTTCACCCGGGAAGCCGGTTCCCAGCGGCGAACCGAAGCCGAGCGCGTCGAACATGTTCCACATCTGCTCGGGCTTGATGTCCTGGACCATCTTGGCCGAACCGACGTTGGAGGACTTCTGGATGATCTCCGCCACGCTCATGATGCCGTGCGGATGCGCGTCGGTGATCGTGGCGCCTTCAATGGTCAGGCGACCGTTGTTGGTGTCGATCAGCGAGTCCGGACGTACCTTGTTCATTTCCAGCGCCAGCGCACCGGTGAGCGGCTTCATCGTGGAGCCAGGCTCGAAGCTGTCGGTCAGCGCACGGTTGCGCAGTTGCGCACCGGTCAGCTTGACCCGGTTGTTCGGGTTATAGGTCGGGTTGTTCACCAGGGCCAGCACTTCGCCCGTCTTGGCGTCCAGCACCACTACACCACCCGCCTTCGCCTGGTGCTGCTGCACCGCCTGTTTCAGCGCACTGTGCGCCAGGTACTGGATCTTGGCGTCCAGCGACAGCACGATGTCGCGGCCGTCTTGCGGCAGGCGGATGGACTGCACGTCTTCGACGATCTGGCCACGGCGGTCGTGGATGACGCGACGCGCACCGGGCTTGCCGATGAGTTGCTGGTCCATCGCCAGCTCGATGCCTTCCTGGCCGCGGTCGTCGATGCTGGTGAAGCCGACCACGTGCGCGGTCACGTCGCCCACCGGGTAGTAGCGGCGGTATTCGGATTCGGCGCGCACGCCGGGCAGCTTGAGGTCGGCCACGCGCTGCGCCACGGCCGGCGACACACTGCGCTTGAGGAACACGAAATCGCGCTCGCTGGCCAGGCGGCGGTTGATTTCGCTCGCCTCCATTTCCAGCACGCGCGCGAGGTCGCGCACCTGTTGCTGGTTGAGGTCGGCGGCGTCGGGAATCGCTGCAATGGACTTGACCGGCGTGCTCATCGCAAGCGGCTCGCCATGGCGGTCGAGGATGCGACCGCGGTTGGCCGGCATCGTCAGCGTGCGGGCGTAGCGGGCTTCGCCCTTGGTCTGCAGGAATTCGGTATTCACGCCCTGCAGGTACATCGCGCGACCGGCCAGTGCGAAGGACCCCAGAAGCAGGGCCACCAATACGAAACGCGCCCGCCATTCCGGCAGGCGCTCGCAGAGCAGCGGGTTGTGGTTGAAGGTGAAATTGCGCTTCATCGCCCGGTGCCTCCCTGTGCCGCATCCTGCTGCGGCATGCTGTCCAGCGTGACGAGGGCCTGGTGCTGGGGCGTCACCATGGCCAGCTTTTCACGCGCAATTTTTTCTACCCGCGCGTGTGCTGCCCAGGTACCACTCTCGATCTGCAACTGCCCCCACTCGACGTCCAGCGCGCGGGCACGGTTCTGCTCGCGCTCGATGGCGGCCACCAGCTTGCGTGACTGGTGCTGCATCGACACGGCAGCAAGGGCGCTGGCGACGAGCAACACGACGAAGAGGACGTTGAGGCGTGCCATCGTTCAGGCCTCCGCCCGGCCGAGATCCAGCCAGGGCGCCTCGTTGCGCACGGCGATGCGCATGATGGCGCTGCGAGCGCGCGGGTTGGCGGCCACTTCGGCCGCCGAGGGGCGGATCGCATCGCCTTCCAGCGTCAGCGGCGGACGCGGACGCTCCGACTCGCGGATCGGCAGGCCACGCGGCAACGCGGGCGGACGCGAGTGATCGCGCATGAAGCGCTTCACGATGCGGTCCTCCAGCGAGTGGAATGCGATGACCACCAGCCTGCCTCCCGGTTTCAGTCGCCGCGCTGCCTGTGGCAACGTCAGCGAAAGCTCCTCAAGCTCCCGGTTAACGAAAATCCGTACAGCCTGGAAGGTGCGCGTCGCCGGGTGCTGGCCCGGCTCGCGTGTGCGGACGGCCGCCTCCACGATCGCGGCAAGTTGTCCAGTGGTTGCAACAGCCCGCCCTTGCCGAGCAGCTGCAATCTCCTTTGCAATCGCATAAGCAAACCGTTCTTCACCGTAATCCCTCACTACTGTCGTGATTTCGGCCACGCTCGCGCGGGCCAGCCATTCCGCAGCACTTTCGCCACGGGTCGTGTCCATGCGCATGTCCAGCGGCGCATCGAACCTGAAACTCATTCCCCGGCTCGGGTCGTCCAGTTGCGGCGACGACACACCCAGGTCCATCAACACACCATCCACCTGATCGATGCCAGCGGCATCGAGGGCTTCATCCAGCGCCGAGAACGGCTCGTGCACCAGCGTCAGACGTTCATCACCCAGCGCCCGCCCCACCGCGATGGCCTGCGGATCGCGATCGAAAGCCACCAGCCGGCCCGCTTTGCCCAGCTTGCGCAGCACCGCGCCGCTGTGACCGCCGCGACCGAAGGTGGCGTCGACATAAAGACCGTCGGGCTGAATCGCCAGCGCATCGACCGCCTCCTGCAACAGCACCGTGACGTGACTGAAACCCCCACTCACAGCGACAGGTTTTCCAGCCCCGGCGGCATGCCGGCCGTACTGAGCTGCACCAGCAGCTCGTCCTGCTGGGCACGCCAGCGTTCGTCCGACCACAACTCGAAGCCCTTGCCCTGCCCGACCAGCCAGACCTGCTTTTCCAGCCCGGCCCAGTCACGCAGCTCCGGCGCGATCAGCACGCGGCCGGCGGTATCCATTTCTTCCTCGCGCGCAAAACCCACCAGCAGGCGCTTGACCTGCGCGATGCGCGGATCGCCGAGGCTGGGCAGTGCGGTGAGCTGGTCGCGGATCGGCGTCCACGCCGGTTCCGGGTAGATCGCCAGGCACTTGTGCGGGTGAGCGGTCAGCACCAGGCAGCCGCCGCAGGTTGCGGCCAGGGCGTCGCGATGCCGCGCAGGAACGCCGAGGCGTCCTTTCGCATCGAGACTGACCATGGCTGCACCCTGAAACATTTCGCTCGCTGATTCCTTGTTGTCGGGGAAGCGCTCAAAAGCGTCCGGAGCTCAGCCCCGCACCACCTTTTGCCCACTTTCACCCATTTCACACCACTTTTCACCACTCTAGTGAAAACAAAAAACACGGTCAAGCGATCCGCATGGCGGAAAGCCCGTAAGGACAGGGGTTTACGACGACCGGAGGGAGTGGGCGGCGGGCGCGCCCGGGAAGGCGTGGAAAAGGGTGCCAGGAGGCATGGCGAAGCCGTGCCGGCGCCTTGCGGCGCGGCAAGCGAGAGAAAAATCGGGAGGGAAGTCCGCCGATAAGCCGGGTTCTGTCGCGCAGCCTTGCGGCTACGGGGCAGTCATTCCTCTGGGCGACACATTGCTGTGCCGCTCTAGCAGCCTACCCGGGGGCTCTGCGGGCCGCATCGACGCCCCCCTATTTGGCCTTGCCCCGGATGGGGTTTAGCGTGCCAGTCCTGTCGCCAGTCCTGCGGTGGGCTCTTACCCCGCATTGCTCGCGCAATGCGCCAGCCCTCGCTCACGCTCGGCCTGACACCGTTTCACCCTTACCTGATCGAACCGTGCCAAGGACACTGCTGCCCCTGGAAGAGACTTTGCGGCCTTGCGGCCGCGAAGCCCGGTCCGCCATCGGCGGTTTGCTTTCTGTTCCACTTTCCGTCGCCTCACGGCGCCCGGCCGTTAGCCGGCATCCTGCCCTGCGGGGCCCGGACTTTCCTCCACATGCGAACGCATGCAGCGACTGCCTGGCGGACTTCCGGGGCGCATTGTACGGAGTTATGGGCGGCCGCTGTTCTGCGCAGAGTGTGTCCGCGCGGGTTGTCAGGCATTCAGCCCGGCGTGGGTCAGGCCGATAAGGCCTGAGTAGCCAGGAACCCGCCATGATCAAGAAGATTCCCGTCTCAGCACTGCGTGTCGGCATGTATGTCCAGGAACTGGACTGCGACTGGCTGACCCACCCCTTCCTGCGCTCCAGCTTCAAGGTGTCGGACGAGAAGCAGATCGCCAAGATCGTCGACACCGGCATCCACCACGTCTACATCGATACCGAGCGCGGCCTGGACGCACCGGACGCGCCCACCGAGGCGGAAGTCCGCGAAAGCCTGCAGCAGGAGATCATCAAGCTCGCCCAGGACGCCCCGGCACCGGTCATCCGCGTCAGCACCGCCGAGGAAATGGCACGTGCGACGGCGGTCAAGAGCCGCGCCCAGGCGCTGGTGCGCAACGTGATGGCGGACGCCCGCCTCGGTCGCGCGGTGGAGGTTGAGCAGGCCGAAGGCATCGTCGAACAGATCACCAACTCGATCCTGCGCAATGGCGGCGCACTGGTCGGCCTGCTGACCATCAAGAACAAGGACGACTACACCTTCCTGCACTGCGTCAGCGTCTGCGCGCTGCTGGTCGCCTTTGCGCGCAGCGTGGGGCTGGACGACGCGACCACCCATCTCGTCGGCATGGGCGGCCTCCTGCACGACACCGGCAAGGCGCTGGTGCCGGACCACATCCTGAACAAGCCCGGTCGGCTGACCGATGCCGAGTTCGATGTGATCAAGCGCCACCCGCGCGACGGCTACGACATCCTGAGCAAGACGCCGGAAGTGGGCGGTATCCCGCTGGACATCACGCTGCATCACCACGAGCGCATGGACGGCAAGGGATATCCGGATGGCCTGCCGCCGGAGAAGATCCAGCAGGTGGTACGCATGGCAGCGATCGCGGATGTGTACGACGCCATCACCGCCGACCGTTGCTACCACCGCGGCATTCCGGCCACCGATGCGCTACGCAAGCTGCACGAATGGAGCGCCCACCACTTCGACCCGACGCTGGTGCAGGCCTTCATCCGCTGCGTGGGGATCTACCCGGTGGGAACGCTGGTGCGGCTGGAATCCGGCCGCCTGGGCGTCGTGCTGCAGCAGAACGAGAAGAACCTGCTGCAGCCTTTGCTGAAGATCGTCTTCAGCACCAAGAGCAACGCCCCCGTCGAGCCCTACGAGCTGGACCTGTCACGCGGGATGGGTTTTGGCGGCGCCGACAGCATCGTGGCGCACGAGGACCCCAAGAAGTGGGGCATCGACGTCAGCCGCTTCATCAGCGGCTGACGTCGATATCACCTTACGCCAGCGTCACTGCGCCTTGGCAGCGACGAAGCTCAGCTGGTCATTCTGGTAACGGAAGCTGCCAAGCGCCCGCAGATCCGCAGCATCGGGCGGTGCGTCGAACTTCTGCAGCCTGCACTCCTCGGTGCCCAGTGCAAACCAGTCGCGTCCCTGGTGCAGCACGTACAGCATGGGCCGCGCTTCGAAGAGCTCGATCTGCACGCTGCCCTTCACCCCGCTGGGGATGTCGTAGCGCGACTGGCAGTCCGGATAGCGCGCCACCACCACGTGCTGCTCGATCCTGTTTTCCCACACCCAGCGCTGCTCGCGCAGCAGCGAAATGGAGTGATGCGGGTCATCCGCCACCATGTACGACGCCCCTTCGTTCACGCAGCCCGACAGCAGGACCGCAGCAAGGACAATCAGGGCGCGACGCATGGTGGTGGATCCTCGGGATGCAGTGATGGGTTGTTCCAGCTGGATCAGGCCAGCTTCCAGTGGCAGTGCTCGCCGGCACGCAGCGGCACGATGGGGTCGCCCGGCAGGTAGTCAATGGTGGCCGGCACGGCCCAGTCTTCACGCGTCAGCGTGATGCGGTCCGGGTTGCGCGGCAGGCGGTACCAGTCAGGGCCGTGATGGCTGGCGAAGCCTTCCAGCTTGTCCAGCGCGCCCGCTTGTTCGAAGGCCTCTGCGTACAGCTCGATGCCCGCATGCGCGGTGTAGCAACCGGCGCAGCCGCAGGCCGCCTCCTTGGTGCTCTGCGCATGCGGCGCGGAGTCGGTGCCCAGGAAGAAACGCGGGTTGCCGGAAATGGCCGCCGCGACCAGCGCCTTGCGGTGCGTGTCGCGCTTCAGGATCGGCAGGCAGTAGTAATGCGGGCGGATGCCGCCCACCAGCATGTGGTTGCGGTTGAGCAACAGGTGGTGGGCCGTGATGGTGGCGGCGATGTTGTCGCCTGCCTCGCTCACGAACGCCGCCGCATCCTGCGTCGTAATGTGCTCGAAGACCGTACGTAGGCCGGGGAATTTCTGCGCAAGTGGCGCGAACACGCGATCAATAAAAACACGCTCGCGATCAAAGACGTCAACATCAGCATGGGTCACCTCCCCGTGCACACAGAGCACCACCCCGCGCTTTTCCATCCGTTCCAGCACTGGATAGACCCGCTCCATCGCGGTAACGCCGGCATCGGAGTTGGTGGTTGCTCCCGCCGGGTACAGCTTCACCGCATGGACAAAACCGCTGTCTGCCGCCCGGTCAATCTCGTCCGGCTCGGTCCTGTCTGTCAGGTACAACGTCATCAGCGGATCGAACTTGAGACCGTCCGGCACCGCGGCCAGGATGCGCGAACGGTATTCCGCGGCCAGCGCCACGGTGGTCACCGGCGGCTTCAGGTTGGGCATGACGATCGCACGGCCGAAGCGGCGTGCGGCGTCCGGCACGGTGCGCGCCAGGGCGGCGCCGTCGCGCAGGTGGATATGCCAGTCGTCTGGGCGGGTGATCGTGAGGCTGGTGAGGGTATTCACTGAGGCATCCGGAATGAAACATGGGGGGATCATGCTGCGCATCGCCCGCCATGGCGGGCTGCGCCAGGCCCTGATTCTAGGTTGATCCGGGGCAGCTGTCTCGACCGCTCTGGTGCGCTGTACGGAACTCATCGACGCTCCGGGGCGACAAACCAATGCATCGACACTGCATCGACCACGCATCGATCAGATATCGTCCGCTCAACGGACGGCCCATAAATCCAAAGAACGTCCGGTGCCTTTGCTGCGGCTCCCCCCGCACAAGACCAGCTCCGGCCGATACCGATGCCTGTCCCGGGAGGGTCCCGCACAATGTCCGAGTATTT
Organism: Moraxellaceae bacterium; assembly: GCA_031119205.1. GTDB lineage: Bacteria > Pseudomonadota > Gammaproteobacteria > Burkholderiales > Rhodocyclaceae > Uliginosibacterium. Next base: position 51,125 of record JAVHYF010000002.1, read on the forward strand.
CTTCCTGCCGGCCTGGCCACCCGCCTTCGGCAACCTGCTGTGGTTCGGCGCCACGCTGCTGGTCGCCGTGTTGCTGGGCGAACTGGCCCACCGCCTGCGCCTGCCGCGCATCTCCGGCTATGTCTTCACCGGCCTGTTGCTGAGTCCGCAGCTCGGCGGCCAGTGGGCGCCGGACATCTTCGAGCGGTTGCGCCCCTTCTTCACCGTCGCCTTCGGCCTGCTGCTGTTCGAACTGGGCCAGCGCATCGACCTCGGCTGGCTGCGCCGTAATCCCTGGCTGCTCGCCACCGGCGTGGCGGAAGCCGGCCTGGCCTTCCTGCTGACAGCCGGCATCCTGTATTTCATCGACGTACCCGGCCCGGTCGCCGTACTGGCCGCCGCACTGGCCTGCGCCACCGGCCCGGCCGTAGTGCTGTCGGTCTGCAAGGACGCCTCTGCGCGCGGCCCCATCACCGAACGCCTGCACCTGCTGGCCGCCCTCAACAGCGCCATGTCCTTCATCGCGGTGGGCATGGTGTACGCCTTCCAGCACATCACCGACGCCAGTCACCTGGAAATCGGCCTGCTGCATCCCCTCTACCTCATCGCGGGCTCCGTCGTACTCGGTGCCGTGCTGGCGCTCGCCGTGCTGGCCCTGCTGGCACGCCTGCGCCCCGCCCACGGCACGCAGACCATCGGCGCCATCGCGCTCATCATCGCGGCCGTGGCCCTGGCGGACACCCTGCAGCTATCGGTGGTCATCGCCCTGCTGGTGGCCGGCACCCTGGCACGCGCCTGGGACAAGCAACGCCGCCTGCAGCCCATGGACTTCGGCCTCATGGGCCGGCTCGCGCTGATCGTGGTGTTCGTATCCACCGGCTCACTGCTGCACCTCGACGCCGTCGGCGCGGCCATCGTGCCGGCGGTGGCGCTGATCGCCGCCCGTGCGCTGGGCAAGATCGTCGGCGTGTTCGCCTTCGCGTATCCCAGCGGCCTGTCGCAGCGCAAGGCCTCGCTGCTGTCCATCGGCCTGCTGCCCATGACCGGTGCCGCCCTGCTGTGGGTGGAGCGCACCACCCAGGTGTGGCCGGAGCTGGGCGCGCAGCTGGCCGCCATCGTGCTCACCGCGCTGATCATCATGGAAGTGCTGGCCCCGCCGGCCCTGCAGTTCGCGCTGAAGCGCGCCGACGAAACCAACCCGGAGCGCTGACATGGCCGCCACTGAAATCCTTGCCGACGCCCAGGCCCCCGAGCAGGACTACTCGCTGGAATTCTCGCGCTCCGAGACGCTCACCCTGGGTGTCGAGCTGGAGCTGCAGATCGTCAGCCGCCTGGACGGCGACCTCACCCGCGGCGCCACCGAACTGCTGGCGCTGATCGAGCGCAAGCAGCACCACGGCGACTTCAAGCCGGAAATCACCGAGAGCATGATCGAGGTGAGCACCGGCGTGCACCACAACTGCGCGACGATGAGCGCCGAGCTGAACGACGTGCGCCGCACCCTCATCGGCGCGGCCGACCAGCTCAACCTGCTGATCTGCGGCGGCGGCGCCCACCCCTTCCAGCACTGGGCGGAACGCAAGATCTTCGACAAGCCGCGCTTCCACCACCTGCACGAACAGTACGGCTACCTCGCCAAGCAGTTCACCGTGTTCGGCCAGCACATCCACGTGGGCTGCCCCAACGGCGACGAAGCGCTGTTCCTGCTGCACGCCCTGTCGCGCTACCTGCCGCACTTCATCGCCCTGTCCGCCGCCTCGCCGTACTACCAGGGCGTGGACACCGCCTTCGACTCCTCGCGGCTCAACGCCGTGTCGGCCTTCCCCTTGTCCGGCCGCGCGCCGCTGGTACGCAAGTGGAGCGAGTTCATCGACTACTTCGAGCACATGCGCGGCTTCGGCGTGGTGGAGAGCATGAAGGACTTCTACTGGGACATCCGCCCCAAGCCGGAATTCGGCACCGTGGAGATCCGCATCTGCGACACCCCGCTGGACATCGAACGCGCCGTCGCGCTGGCCGCTTTCTCGCAGGCCGTGTGCCGCTACCTGCTGATCGAACGCCCCTTTGTCATCGACGAATCGCTGTACGCCGTTTACACCTTCAACCGCTTCCAGGCGGCCCGCTTCGGTTTCGACGGATCGTTCATAGACCCGACCACGCGCGAGAAGAAAGTCCTGCGTGACGACTTCATCGAAACCCTGCAGAAGCTGGCCCCGCATTCGGCCGAACTCGACGTCACCGCCCTGCTGCTGGGGCTTGAAAAGGTGGCGCGCGAAGGCAACGATGCGTTCTGGATGCGCGAGGCGTATGCACCGACCCGCTCCTTTGGCGACCTGGTGTGGCAAGTGGCGCAAAGATGGCGCGGAAACAACTAGACCTCCCTCCCCTTCCTGCGGCCCCCGAGCGACCGGCGCCACTGCGCATCGGGCTCACCGCACGCCTGCTGCACAAGGTGCCGGCCGAGCTCGGCTTCCGTAACAAGACGCTGCAGTACCTGGAGCAATCGCTGGCGCACTGGATCATCGCCGAAGGCGCACTGGCCTTCATGATCCCCACGCTGGAGTCTGAGAGCAGCCTGCGCCGCGCCGCGGTGCACGTCAGCGACTACGTGCGCGCCATCGACGGCTTGCTGCTGCAGGGTGGCGCCGACGTCAGCCCGGTGAGTTACGGCGAGGAAGCCCTGCGCCCCGAATGGGCCGGCGACCGCGTGCGCGACCTGTACGAGCTGGACCTCATCTGGGAATGCATCATCCAGGGCAAGCCGGTGCTCGGTATCTGCCGCGGCTGCCAGCTGCTCAACGTGGCCTTCGGCGGCACCCTGTACCAGGACATCGCCACGCAGATCGAAGGCGCCCACATCCACGTGGACAAGGAAGCCTACGACACCCACGTCCACGAGCTGGAACTGCTGCCCGGCTCGCTGCTGGCCCGCCTGCATCCCACCATGGAGCAGGCGCAGGTGAACAGCATCCACCACCAGAGCATCAAGGACCTCGGCAACAGCCTCACGGTGGAGGCGCGTTCGCTGGGCGACAACGTGGTGGAAGCCATCCGCTGGAGCGGCAGCAGCTTCGTGTACGGCGTGCAGTGGCACCCGGAATTCCATCCACCCGAAGCCAGCCACCTGCTGGATGGCGCAGCGCTGATCGGTGAATTCCTGCGCGAGGCCGCCGCGCGACGCGCGCGCGGCTGAGCGGCCCGCCGCTGCCGCTGCCGCCGCGTTGAATGCCTGCCGTGAAAGCCGCGAAAGCCGTAATGGCTCTCACGGCTCACCGCTTGCGGTAGTTCAGGCCGCTACTGCCTGCGGTGCCTGGCGCACGCCGTGGTCGTCACCGTCGCGCCATTTGATGTTGCAGCCGATGGATTGCGTCTGCGCAGCGGGCGCGGGCTTGCCGGCCAGCAGTGCGTCGACCGCAGCGCGCAACGAGGCGCCGTTGGGCTCGATGCCGTTCTTCGGGCGGGCGTCGTCGAACTGACCGTGGTAGTACAGCTTGCCTTCACCGTCGTACAGGAAGAAGTCCGGCGTGCAGCGCGCGTCGTAGGCCTCGGCCACCTTCTGGCTCTCGTCGCGCAGGTACGGGAAGGCATAGCCCAGGCTGCGGGCGGTCTCGGCGATGGCGGCAGCGCCTTCGCCTTCCTTGATCTCTTCCGCGTTGGAGTTGATGGCGACGATCTTCAGGCCGCGCGCGGCGTAGTCCTTGGCGAACTGGTTGAAGGATTCGTCGATCAGCTTCACGAACGGGCAGACGTTGGAGATGAAGGCGACCAGCACGGCCTTGGCGCCGGCGAAGTCTTCCAGCGCGACCTCCTTGCCGGTCAGCGGCTCGGGCAGGCGGAAGGGAATGGCCGGGGCGCCGATGACGATGGGGTTCGAAAGGGTCTGGGGCATGTGTGCTCTCCGTTGAGGTGGGCGGTTCAGAAGTGGTTCGCGGTTCTTGAAAATCGGCCATCGACAGGGCGCGCCATTACGTGCGATTGCGCGCGACTACGCGCGACTTCGCGTGACACCCTGCGGACCGTGGCCCCCTGTCGCAGCTTCCGTGCCATCGCCGCCATCCATGTGCCGGGTGACGCGGCAAGCACCTCGCCACGGCGCTCACGCCACATCGCGGCGTCGCCACCACCAATCCGGAACTGCTGCGAATCCAACACCCCTCGCTCCCCGCTGCTGATTTCCGAACACTCCTGCACACAACGTAGCACCTGCGCTGCCACGCGCCGGAACAGGCGCAGAGACCTGCAGCCGGCGCCCATGGCCGCGCGCCCTGCCACCCGCGTCCGATCAAACGCGATGGCATGAAGGCTGCTATCTGGCTTGCTTCCGGCATGCCGGATACTCATCACACCATCCACACGCAACATCGGCGCACCACCACACCACACAACTCCACGCACTGGATTCCGTCACCAGCGCCCTGCCCCGCCCAGCCTCCCTCCACGATGACCCACGCCCCCCGCGCCGCTCTGCCCCCCGCCCGCATCCGCAACTTCGTCAACTTCAGCACCGGCCAGGGCATCTCCGCCATCGGCACCTGGGCGCAGAAAACCGCGGTGGGCTGGCTGGTGTGGGAGCTGACGCACTCGCCAGCCTGGGTCGGCGCCATCGCGCTGTCGGACCTCATCGCAGCGCTGTGGGTCGCGCCACTGGCCGGCGTGGTGACCGACCGCAGCAACCCCTACCGCCTGTTGCTCACCACGCAGACGCTGATGATCGTGCTCACCCTGCTGTTGTGGGGCGTCGTGGCGAACGGGCTGGCCACGCCCTGGCTGCTGCTCGGCTGGGCGATCCTCGACGCCACCGTGCAGGGCTTCAACCAGCCGGTGCGCATGGTCGCCATCGGCTCGCTGGCGCCACCGGAACGCATGTCGCAAGCCATCGCCACCAACTCCATCGCCGCCAACCTCGCGCGCAGCATCGGCCCGGCCATCGCGGGCGTCGTCATGCTGAAGGGCGACGTCGCCGACGTGTTCCTCATCAACGCCGTGTCCTTCGCCGCCATGCTGGGCGCGGTGCATTACGTGCGACGCTGGCTGGACCGCCCCGGTCTGGTGGACGCCTCCGCCTCGGTGCTCAGCGACATGGCCTCCGGCTTCGCCTACGTGCGCCGCACGCCGGAAATCGCCACCCTGTTCTTCCTGACGCTGGCCTTCGCGCTGCTGGCGCGCCCCTTCACCGAACTCTTCCCCGCGCTGGCCGGCGAGGTGTTCAAGGGCGGCCCGCAGACGCTGGGCATGCTGATGAGCGCACAAGGCGTCGGCGCGCTGGTGGGCGCCAGCTGGATGCTGAAGAAGCGCGGCCGCGACGCCTTGGTGCGCATCACCTTCGCCGCCGCCGTCGGCATCGCCCTGGCGCTCATCGCCTTCGCCAGCACACGCTGGCTCGCGCTCGGTGTCGCCACCATGGCTCTCGCCGGCCTCTTTCACGTGGTGTGCAACATCGGCATGCAGTCCATGGCGCAGACCATGAGCGCCCCCAACATGCGCGGCCGCGTGATGGCGCTGTACGGCCTCATCTTCCGCGCCGGCCCCGCCCTCGGTGCCTTCCTCATCGGCGTGCTGGCGCACTGGATCGGCCTGCAATGGCTGATCGGCACCGCCGCCGCAATCTTCGGCCTCCTGGTACTGCGCTTCATTCCCACCGTGCGCCGCGTGTATGCGCTGGCACCGGCGGGCGCGCGTTGAGATGCATATGGAATCGGCCACCGGCGTGCGCAACCGGCAAGATCCCGACGCCTTACGTAGGGTGGGTTCGCGCAGCAACCCACCGCACAGCCTCGGCCACACCTCAATGCAACATGTGCGGACACCGACGGCCCACGGTGGGTTGTCGCTGCGCGTCGAACCCACCCTACAAAGTCGATGTCATCCGCAGGCGCCGCCTCGCGTTGTTCAAGCTGCCCCACCGCCGATAAGACTCAGCTTGCCCGAACTAGCCCCGATCCCCCACCAGCCTCCGTCGTTCCTGCGCAGGCAGGAACCCAGTGACGTTGGTTCTTTGCTGCTGTTGGATATTGGGGCTTCACGACGCTGGGTTCCTGCCTGCGCAGGAACGACGATCAGGTAGCGAAGCACTCGCACTACCAACACGCACGCAAAAACATCCGTCGCAAAAGACGCACCCCACAAGAACACCGCCCCACACACCGCACGATGTCCGCCACCTCCACCTCCGCAACAACCACCCCGCCCTCCACCCGCCTCAATCGCGACTCCCGCATCGTCGCGCTCATCGTCGCCAGCGCCTTCTTCATGAACATGCTGGACGGCGCCATCATCACCACGTCGCTGCCGCAGATGGCCGCGAGCTTCGGTGTGGTGCCGCTGGAGATGAGCGTCGGGGTCACCATCTACATGCTGACCGTGGCCGCCTTCGTGCCGCTGGCCGGCTGGCTGGCGGACCGCTTCGGGGCGCGCAACATCTTCATGCTGGCGATCCTGGTGTTCACGCTGGCCTCGCTCGCCTGCGGGCTGGCGCAGGAGCTGTGGCAGTTCGTCGTGGCGCGTGCGGTGCAGGGGCTGGGGGGCGCGTTGATGACGCCAGTGGGCCGCATGGTGGTGCTGCGCAACGCGCAGAAGTCGGAGCTGCTGCACGCCACCGCGCTCATCTCCTGGCCCGCGCTGTTCGCGCCGGTCATCGGCCCCATGCTCGGCGGCTTCATCACCACCTACGCGTCCTGGCAGTGGAATTTCTACATCAACATCCCCATCGGCGCAGTCGGCCTCTATCTCACCGCGCGCTACATCCCGAAGCAGGGAGATGAGAGCCCGCGCCGGCTGGACCTCGTCGGCTTCGTGCTGTCGGCCAGCGGGTTGATGTGCCTGCTCTACGGCATGGAGTCCTTTGCCTACTCGCACGGCAGCCCGGCCATCTCCGCCGCGCTCGTCGCCGGTGGCCTGCTGCTCGGCATCTTTGCGGTGCGCCACCTGCATCGCGCCCCGGTGCCGCTGCTGGACCTGCGTTCCTTCAAGGTGCGCACTTTCTCGCTGTGCACGCTGTGGGCCGGCAGCTACTTCCGCACCGCCATCAACGCCACGCCTTTCCTGCTGCCGCTGTTCTACCAGATCGGCTTCGGCCTCAACGCGCTGCAGGCCGGCCTCTACGTGCTGGCCTACTTCGCCGGCAACCTCGGCATGAAGACCGTCACCACGCCCACGCTCAAGCGCTACGGCTTCCGCACCGTGCTGGCCATCAACGGCGTGCTCGCCGGGCTGTCCATCGCTGCGTGCGCCTTCTTCACGCCGCAGACATCCCAGGTGCTCATGCTCGTCGTGCTGTTCATCGCCGGCCTCACCCGCTCCATGCAGTTCACCGCGCTCAACACCCTGGCCTTCGCCGACATCCACGCCAGCCAGCGCAGCTCCGCCTCCACGCTGTCCAGCATGCTGCAACAGGTGTCGATGGTGCTCGGCGTCGCCGTCGCCGCCCTGCTGCTCGCGCTGTCACAACACCTGCACGGCAACCCCAGCCTGCAACTCGCCGACTTCCGCATCGCCTTCATCGCCTTCGGCGCGCTGGCCTTCGTGTCATCGCTGATGTTCCTCACGCTGCCGGAGGATGCGGGGGTAGAAGTGAGTGGACACCAGCCGGTGCGCGATGGCGCGTCTGCATCACAAAGAACCTAGCACTCACCTGCTCGCAGTTCGCTCATACAGCTTGCAGCGACTCGCCGCGCTAGGGCTCATCCCCCACACGCCTTCGGAGACCTTCTTCGGTGTCGCGCAGACTAACAACACATAGAAATCTCTTTGGCGCGGCCACGCATTCTCACCCTCGAGCGCAACCAACATCGCATCGCCCCTCGCCGTCGGCCGCTGAAGCCAACCAGCGAGCAGGTTAGATGTGCACCGGGATGTTTGCCGCCGGAACCAGTGCTTGTAGGTCCGTGTGAGCGTCCAGTATCTGCTGATATAGGTCGGGGTGCCGTGGGGCATGAACAGTAATGACCAGCGCATACGGGATACGCTCGCTACCGGTCAAGGGCGCACCGGAATCGCGAGCGTTGTAATGTACGTCGAACACCGAATCTTTCAGGCTCGATCCGCGAAAGGTGTGTGTCGCGTGCAAGACCGTTTCCCACTTTCCTAAATCGGCACGCTGTTCGGCTTCGGTACGCCATTCGTTAGACGGGAAAAAGCTGTAACTCTTGGCGTACTGAGCTTTTGCGTTGGGCATTTTCCCTGAGTGCGGCCGGAAGGTGATACCCAAGCCAGCCTTCGTATAGGCACTCGCATCCTGCGGATCAACAGGGCTCGCGTAGCAGAAGGTGGCAGTCATAGTCACGTTCCCCTCAAGCGCGTTTTCCGGTAGGGGGACTGGCGCACGGAGGAACTTTCCGGACTTGAGGTGGCCTTGGTAAACAATACGAGCAACACCATCGTCGCAAGTAATCAGCGCCCGCAAGTCATTCGGTACCCTGCCCCAACCGACTGCTCCGACGTTTTCACTATCGTTCGCTTCACAACCGTGAATCAGCAGGGCCTTAGTGGTCAATGGACGGACCTCGCGGCCTAGCACTGCGCGAATCCCCACCGCCGCTCGCAAGGCGAGTGGCGCGGCAAAGCTGGTGCCCAATGTGGCGCTGAGCTGACGGCGACGTCCTGGTGCCACCACATGAAAGTACTCGCGTCCAGAGCCACCAAATGCGACCACGTCTGGCTTGCGTCGCCCTGGACTGCGACCTGGACCCACGGCGCTGTAAACCGCACGCTTCCAATCCGCGCCCGAACGATCTACCGCGCCTACCGAAAGCGCGTTGACGCTATCTGCAGGAACTTGGATACGGTTCAAATTCGCCTGTGCATCCCCTTCGCCGTTGTTACCCACAGCAACACTCAGGACTGTTTCGCCATCACTGAGGATTTCGTCAATCACTGCAGTCCAAGCATGTACCTCGTGATCTTCAACACAGAGGTCGGGACCCATACTCAGGTTCACGAACTCATAGGAGCGCGCAAGCAAAACTGCTTCAATGTGGCCCAACGTGCGATACAACTCGTAGGGATCGTCGTCATCGGACAGAGAGTCAATAACTCGATGGTGGTCGACAGGCGCATAGGGGCGCGCTGCGACTGTGTCTGGCTCAATAGGGCCAAACAGCAGCGCGGATGTAACACCTAACCCGTGCGACACATACTCATCGACGTCTTCGGCATCGTCGTCGGCGCGGAAGTAGCGGCGAACGTAGGGCTGCAAGAGGTGTTGATCCGGCAAGCCACCATCCAAGATGGCAACTTTCGGCTCCAAGGAGACTGGCTCCAGGATAGGAAGATCGAAAGGTACCGCTACGGCTTGGCCGCGCATCATCGGGCGGGCCGCACGAAGGCGAGGCATAGGGCGAACGACGCGAACAAGTGTGAACTGCGCCAATCCATCCAATCCGGCACGATTGCCTTTCACAGGGACAAAGAGCAGCCGACCAGCGTCAAAGCTATAGTCTGGGTTGACGGTGAAGCCACAACCGGCTGCATAGTTTGCGAATGCCGCACGGACGCGTTCGCTATCGCTATCGTGAGGCACGTGTAAACCCACCTCAAAAACGTCGACACCTTGTTTGCGAGGCGGACGGAGGCGGGCTCGAGCCAACAACGGCTCAATGGTCTCAATCTGCTTGAACTCTTGCCCTTCCGCGGTTCCCTCGGTCAGGGCTGCAGCAAACTCACGGAATGCCCTCAGATCGGAACGTTTCCCCGCGACAAAAAGCTGGGTAGTCTCGGCCTCCACAGGAGCGTTTTTGGTTGCCAGCTGACGCGGTCGAACCAAGGCAGTACGGCTGCCTACCGACTCCAAATGTGCGGCGCGCAAAAGATTTCTTGGAAAGTAGCTCTTGGCAAGATAGGCCGGATGCAACGTCATCAAGGCCACCGCCAATTCATCGTGACAAGCTTCGGGAGGCAAGTTCTCGAATGCCTGGTTCACCGCTTCAATCTGCGGCAGAAGCGCTTGCTTTGCCTGTGCCAAGGTGTAGGGATGGTTCTTCTCGCCGGGCTGCTTTTTTGGGGCCTTGATCGGATACGTAAGGAGCTCGCCCTTACCTATGAGGTATCGAGTAACCATTTACTTCATCCCCCTTCCTCGCCGAGGCGAAGGCCCGGCATGTTTGCGAATCGTGTCCCTAGCAACCCCTGTAAGGCGACTGATTTCCTGATGCGCATATTGGCCACTGCGTGCCATTTGCAACGCAAGCTCTAGCCGCTGCGCTTTGTCCATTGTTTTGACGCCGCTGCCCACCATCCGCTCAACTAGTTCTTCCACGGATGCATGCTGTAGCGCATGCGCACGCCTCAAATTGTTTACGGCGCGCTCCACATCCGACAAAGATTGGCCCTGAAGACCTACGGCTAGAGTGCCGACCCAAGACTCAAGCTCGGCCAAGTCTTGGCCCAAGAAGCGTTGCACCGCGACCGCGGTAGTGGCGGCATCCGGCGGACCGAAATTCAACACGGCATCGAATCTGCGCCACAGTGCTGGATCGACTAGTTCAGGATGGTTGGTAGCTGCCAATAGCAAGCCAGTGTCTGGCCATTGATCGACTTCCTGCAGGATCACAGTCACCAGTCGCTTCAACTCACCGACGTCTGCTTCGTCACTACGACGCTTGGCAATCGCATCAACCTCGTCCAGCAACAGGACTGCTGAATTGGCCTTCGCATGATCTAAGGCCGCCCGAAGATTGCTGCCCGTTTTGCCTAACAGGCTACTCATGACCGCCGTCAAGTCCAGCACCCACAGAGGCTTCCCAAGTTGATAGGCGATCCATCTAGCGGACAGCGTTTTTCCCAGACCTGGAGCACCGACCAAGATCGCCGAGCGTGTCGGAGGAATACCCCTAGCCAATAGGGCTTCGCGCTGGCGGCGCTCACTCACAATGGCGTCAACTTGGCTCTTCAACTGACCCGACAAAAGCGGCGCTGCCATCCCTTCTAGATCGTCAAAAATCTTGATCAGCGAAAGCTGAGTTTCAGTTTGCGGGATTGCTGCACGGCTCGGAGCCTCCCGACGCAGCACTGAACCGCCCACTCCCCGGGTTTGCGATGCCTTAAGACTTTGATCGAGCTGCGTCGCGAGTTCAGGACGAACAGCGCGGTATTTCCGGATGAGACGTGCAAGTAGCAACCGAACGTCATCATGAGACTGTGCGGCAGCCAGCCTCGCCAAAATGGCGAAATCCGACTCAATCTCTTCACTTCCAAGCACTTTCTTCGTCATACACCCGTTAATCCAGCAAATTCAACCAATTTATAGTGGCGAATTTTATGACGAACTTAGCGTATATGTAAAGGAATTTGCTACCTAGGGGATGTCAGTACGAACGGGGTTTGACTCTCTTATCGGCCAAGCCAGATACAGCCGGCGACAAGGCGGGAATCTCCGACTCGCTAACTCCTCTTGGACAGACTTGAGGCGTAACGTGGCGGACAGTCACAAGAACTCAACATCTCACCAATCCTTGTCAGCTGAGCGACAAATGGATGAGTGCTTGTGCTGGAGCGCGTGGGTCAAAAACAAGACGCTACGCCCTCTCCCCAAACCGCCCACTGCCCCTCGCCAGATAGAACCACTCCTGCCCCGCCAGCGCGCCGGGGTTCGGGAACACCACATACCCTGCCTCCTCCGCCAGCACCGGCGTGCCGTCGTGGCGGGTGCCGATGCGTTCGCCGGCGGCGACCTTGTCGAAGCTGCGCCATTCGCGCGCAAGGGTATCTCCGGGGTGCAGGCGGTCGATGACGTCGTGCAGGCGCAGGACTTCGGGCTGGGCGACGGGCGCAGGGTCCGGGGCGTCGATGAGGCGGAAGTGGGCGAGCGTGTTGCGGATGGCGCGCCAGGCGAGATCGGGGGCGGCGGGGTCTTCATGCTGGCCGCATTCAAGGGTGATGGCGCAGCCGCCGCGGCTGCGCATGTACTCGGTGGTGCCTACGCCGTAGGCGGGGTCGGTGTTGAGTTGTTGCTGGCGGGCACTGTCGATGTTCGTACCAGCGGCCTCTGCCCGCGCGACGCGATGCGCGACGCCGCGTGCGTAGGTGTCGAGCCAACCTTCGACGATGCGGCGCACGCCGAGGCGCAGTGCGAAGGCTTCTTCCTGCGTGGCGCGGGCGAAGGGCTCCAGCGGGCCGTCGTTGTCTTGCGGGCCGAGCATGGCGAAGGCTTCGCTGGCGGTGTGGAAGGAATGCAGGTCGAGCAGCACGTCGTGCGCGTCGAGCAAGGGGCATAGCCGGTTGGCGATGTGGTCTTCAAAGTCCTGCGGCGTGGCGGTGACACGCAGGTTGCGGTTGAGGTTGCGGTCGCCGGCGCGATGGCCGCGTGAGTAGGCGAGCGGATTGGTGACGGGCACGAAGCTGACGCTGCCGCGCACGATGGTCAGCTCGCCGGCGTCAATCTCGCGGGTGATGCGTTCGATGGCGCGGGTGCCGCAGGTTTCGTTGCCGTGCACGGCGCCGAGGACGATGAGCCGCACGCCGGGCTGCAGGCCGACGTACTGGATGACTTTGAGTTGGGATGTTGAGTACTGGACGTCGGGGACGTCGTGGGCGGGTGCGTTCATGCTGGCAGGCGCGCCGTGGACGGCGGCGCAATGTGGCGGGACAAGAAGGGGATGCTGCAACAGCTCCCCGGACTAGGCAATCGGAGGACATGCTCTCATCACGCTATGACATGCGGGCAGGCATGCGAAACGGTGTCCGCCGGTGTGCTGTGTCCCCCTCCTCTACACGGTGGCAGGTGCACTGAAACCATCGCGCTAATGTGCCGGGAACACGCCCAAAACACACCGGACGCCCGCCAGGAAGACGTCTGAAGCCGCGCGCCAGCACCACGACTCCCACGCTGTCCAGTACAGGAATCCACCAACCCCTTCCGCCGGAACATGGCCGAAGTTCTGCCTTGTCTAACCAAAGTCGGCTTGCCTAGGATGAATCCATAACTCGTACGCCGACTTCGGCAGGCAATCCGTCACGCGGTTTGAAACGTTGTCGTTGCACTACTTGCAACGACATTCGTGGCGAAACCCGCGACACATAGCGAGGAGACAAAGCAGGTGGAGCGCTGGGACCATGTGTCACCGGCGGAGCTGGCCATCCTGGAGACCATCTTCTGGTCCGCCGGGGTGTCCCGCGCCGAACTGGCACAGCACACGGAGTTTTCGCGCAGCAAGGCCAACAACGCGGTGGCCAGTTTGCTGGAGCGCGGCATGCTCGACGAGACGGGGCCGCAGGCTTCGTCTGGCGGGCGGCGGGCGGAGACGCTGTTGCTGTCGCGCAGCCTGGGTTACGTGGCGGCCATCGACCTGGGCGCGACCAGCCTGGACGTGGCGCTGATGACGCCGGACCTCACCGTGCTGGCCCACCATGCGGAGCCGGCCGATGTGGGCGCCGGGCCGGGTGTGATCCTGTCCCGCGTGCGGGAAATCCTTCGCGAACTGCGCGAGCGCTGCAAGGTGCGGCGCGAACAGATTTTCGCCATCGGCATGGGCGCGCCGGGGCCGGTGGAGTTCGGCAGCGGCCTGCTGTTCGCGCCGCCGATCATGCCGGGCTGGGAGGGCTTCTCGATCCGCGAGTACCTGGGCGACGAGTACCGCGCGCCGGCCTACATCGACAACGACGTGAACGTGATGGCGATGGGCGAGCTGTGGCGCACGCATCGCCGTGTGCCGAACCTCATCGTGGTGAAGGTGGGCACCGGCATCGGCTGCGGCATCGTGTGCAACGGCATGATCTACCGCGGTGCGGACGGGTCGGCCGGCGACGTGGGCCACATCTGCGTGGACCCGAACGGGCTGCGCTGCCATTGCGGCAACCAGGGCTGCGTGGAGGTGATGGCCGCCGCACCGGCCATTGCGCGCATGGGCACGGAGGCAGCGCGCGAGGGGCAGAGTGCGATGCTGGCCGAGGTGCTGGCCAGCAAGGGCGTGATTACCCCGGAGGACGTGGGCAACGCCAGCCGCTCCGGCGACACGACGGCGAATGCCATCGTCAAGCTGGCCGGCACGCTGATCGGCCAGATGCTGGCCTCCGCGGTGAACTTCTTCAACCCGTCGCAGGTGTTGATCTCCGGCGGCGTGTCGCGCATCGGCCCGCTGTTCCTCGCGGCGATCCGCCAGAGCATCTATCACCGCTCGCTGGCTCTCAGCACGCGTCACCTGGAAATCCAGTACGCGCCGCTGGGCGAGCGCGCGGGCATCATCGGCGCGGGTGCGCTGGCCCTGCACGAGACGTTGCGCCGGCGCGGGAGGATGCCATGAGCCTGGCGGTCGCCTTCCAGAAGCTGAGCAAGAACTTCGGCCCGGTGCGCGTGCTGCACGAGGTGAGCTTCGAGCTGGCGCCGGGGCGCGTGACCGGCCTGCTGGGCGAGAACGGCGCCGGCAAGTCGACGCTGATGAAGATCCTGTCCGGCTACGAGACGGCCACCGAAGGCGGCTTCGCCATCGACGGCCGGCCGCAGCGCTTCACCAGCTCGCGCGAGGCGGAGCGCGAAGGCGTGGTGCTGATCCACCAGGAGTTCAACCTGGCGGATGACCTGAGCATCGCGCAGAACATCTTCCTGGGGCACGAGCGCCGCAAGGGCTGGCTGCTGGACGACCGCGCGATGAACGCCGCGGCGCAGGACGTGCTGCGCCAGGTGGGCCTGGACGCGGCCCCGACCACGCGGGTGCGCGAGCTGATCGTCGCCGAGAAGCAGCTGGTGGAGATTGCCAAGGCACTGTCGCGCAAGGCGCGCCTGCTGGTGATGGACGAGCCCACCGCGACGCTGACGCCGACCGAGACGGAGCGTCTGTTCGCGTTGATCGCACAACTGCGCGCGCAGGGCGTGAGCATCATCTACATCTCGCACAAGCTGGACGAGGTGGAACGCATCACCGACGAGGTGGTGGTGATGCGCGACGGCCGCTTCATCACGCGCCGGCCGACCGCCGAGCTGAGCCGCCATGACATGGCCAACCTGATGGTGGGCCGCGAACTGTCCGACCTCTTTCCGCCCAAGGCGCCGGCACCGGCCGCGCCACCGCTGCTGCAGGTGCGCGGCTTCACGGTGCCGGGCTGGGCGCAGGACGTGAGCTTCGAGGTGCGACCGGGCGAGATCCTCGGCTTCGCGGGGCTGGTGGGTGCGGGCCGTACCGAACTCTTCGAGGGCCTGCTGGGCCTGCGGCCCGCGAGCGGCGGCGAGGTGGCGGTGGCCGGCCGCACGCTGCGCCTGCGCAACCCGCGCGACGCGGCGGACGAAGGCATCACCTACCTGAGCGAGGACCGCAAGGGCAAAGGGCTGCACGTGAACTTCGGCCTGCGGCAGAACCTGACGCTGATGAACCTAAAACGGTACGCGCGGCCGGTGCTGTCGCCGACGCGCGAACACGCTGCACTGGTGCAAGCCGTGGAGGACTTCGGCATCCGCACCGGCAACCTGCAGCAGAAGGCATCGGCCCTGTCCGGCGGCAATCAGCAGAAGCTGGCGCTGGCCCGCGTACTGCAACCGCAGCCGCGGGTGGTGGTGCTGGACGAACCCACGCGCGGCGTGGACGTGGGCGCCAAGCGCGACATCTATTTCCTGATCCAGCGGCTGGTGCAGACCGGCCAGGCTGTGATCGTCATCTCGTCCGAGCTGGTGGAACTGATCGGCCTGTGTCACCGCGTGGCGGTGATGCGTGCCGGGCATCTGACCGCCACGCTGGAGGACGACATGCTCACTGAAGAGAACCTCATTGCCCATGCCACAGGAACCCGTTGATACCTCCGTGGGCCGCGCTGCGGACCACGCACCTGCCCACGCTGGAGGCACCAGCTCCAGCGCGCCCACCCGTGCCACCGCGCTGTGGGGCAAGCTGCATGGGCTCGGCCCGGTGCTGGGCCTGGTGTTGCTGTGCGTGGCCGGCACGCTGCTGAACCCGGACTTCGCCACGCTGGACAACACGTTGAACGTGCTTCAGCGCACGGCCTTCATCGGCATCATCGCGGTGGGCATGTGCTTCGTCATCATCAGTGGCGGCATCGACCTGTCGGTGGGCTCGATGGCGGCGCTGATCGCGGGCTGCGTCATCATGGTGATGAACGCCGCCGGCGCGAGCATGGGCGCCGGCCCCGCCGTCGTCGCGCTGGGCATGCTGGTGGCCTTGCTGCTGGGCGCGCTGTTCGGGCTGGCGCACGGCCTGCTGATCACCAAGGGGCGCATCGAGCCCTTCATCGTCACGCTGGGTACGCTAGGCATCTTCCGCGCCTACCTGACCTACTTCGCCGATGGCGGCGCGCTGACGCTGGACAACGCGCTGGCCGACCTCTACAGCCCGGTGTACTACGGCAGCCTGCTGGGCGTGCCCTTCCCGGTGTGGGTGCTGGCGGCGGTGGCGGTTGCCGGTGGCTTCATCCTCAACCGCACGGCCTACGGGCGCTACGTGCAGGCCATCGGCTCCAACGAACAAGTGGCGCGCTACGCGGCGGTGGATGTGGACCGCGTGAAGATCACCACCTACATGCTGCTGGGATTGTGCGTGGGCATCGCCACCCTGCTCTACGTGCCGCGCCTGGGCTCCGCATCGCCCACCACCGGTCTGCTGTGGGAGCTGGAGGCGATTGCATCGGTGATCGTCGGCGGCACCGCGCTGAAGGGTGGCGCGGGCAGCATCTCCGGCACCGTGGTCGGCGCCATCCTGCTGTCGGTCATCAGCAACATCCTGAACCTCACCAGCATCATCAGCGTGTATCTGAACGCGGCGGTGCAGGGCTTCGTGATCATCATCGTCGCCTTCCTGCAGCGCGGGCGACGCTGAGCGCTACGGTCACCTACACACGCATTCATCACTGTTTCTCATCACTTCACCCACCGCAGCCGCGAGGCTGCACCGTAACCGCAAGGTTGCAACGCAGCCGGAAGGCCGCGACTTTCCAACGCCAAGGAGACGAAGATGATCACATTCAACCGCAGGCGGGCGCTGGGCGCCCTGTCACTGGCGGCCACGCTGGGCATGACATTCATGGCAGCGCCCGCGTCGGCGCAGAAGAAGGAAGTGGTGGGCGTCGCCATTCCCGCCGCCACCCACAGCTTCACCGCCGGCATCGTGTTCTGGGCCAACGAGGCCAAGAAGGAACTGGAGAAGGCCAACCCGAATGTACAGGTCATCGTGAAGACGGCGGCCAACGCGTCGGAGCAGGCCAACCAGTTGCAGGACCTGGTGACGGTGAACAAGATCACCACGCTGGTGGTGTTCCCCTTCGAGTCCGCCGCGCTGACCAAGCCAGTGGCGCAGGTGAAGGCCAAGGGCATCTACGTGACGGTGGTGGACCGCGGCCTGACCGACACCGCCGCGCAGGACGCCTACGTGTCCGGCGACAACACGGCCTTCGGCAAAATTCCGGCGGAATACATCGCCAAGACGCTGAACGGCAAGGGCAACATCGTGGCGCTGCGCGGCATTCCCACCACGCTGGACAACGAGCGCATGGACGCCTTCAACGCCGTGCTGAAGAACCATCCGGACATCAAGCTGCTGGACGCCAAGCATGCCAACTGGAACCGCGACGACGCCTTCAAGGTGACGCAGGACTTCCTGACCCGCTTCAAGCAGATCGACGCCATCTGGGCGGCCGACGACGACATGGCGGTGGGCGTGCTGAAGGCCATCGAGCAGGCCAAGCGTAAGGACATCAAGCTGGTGTTCGGCGGTGCCGGCGCCAAGGGTGCGATCAAGACCCTGATGGATGGCAACGACCCGCTGATACAGGCCAACGTGTCCTACTCGCCGAAGTTCATGTACGACGCGATCAAGCTGACCACCGAGGCGCGTGTGAAGGGCCAGAAGCTGCCGGCGACGACGATCATTCCGTCGGTGCTGATCACGAAGCAGAACGCCAAGGAGTTCTACTTCCCGAACTCGCCGTTCTGAGCACTTCGCATCTCTGAAGCTATCTGAAGCATCGACCCCAGCAGGAGCACGACATGGCCCGACCCGTCACCCTCTTCACCGGCCAGTGGGCCGACCTGCCCCTGCGCGAGCTGGCACCGCTGGCGAAACGCATGGGCTACGACGGGCTGGAGCTGGCCTGCTGGGGCGACCACTTCAATGTGCAGGAGGCGCTCGCCAGCGACGCCTACTGCCGCGACAAGTGGGCCCTGCTCAAGCAGCACGGGCTGACCTCGCTGGCGATCGGCAATCACCTCGTGGGGCAAGCGGTGTGCGACCTGATCGACGCACGCCACAAGTCGATACTGCCCGCGCACGTGTGGGGCGACGGTGAACCAGAAGGCGTGCGCCAGCGCGCCGCGAAGGAACTGGCGGACACCGCGCGCGCGGCGGCGAAGTTCGGCGTCAAGACGGTGACCGGCTTCACCGGCTCGTCCATCTGGCACGCGACCTACGCCTTCCCGCCGACCACGCAGGAATACTGGGACGCGGGCTTCGCCGATTTCGGCCGGCGCTTCACGCCCATCCTCGGCACCTTCGGACAGCACGACATCAACTTCGCGCTGGAAGTGCATCCGACCGAGATCGCCTTCGACATCGCCTCCACACAGCGCGCCATCGATGCGGTGAAAGGCCACAGACGCTTCGGCTTCAACTTCGACCCCAGTCACCTCGCCTACCAGGGCGTGGACTACGTGAAGTTCATCCGCACGTTTCCCGACCGCATCTACAACGCGCACATGAAGGACGTGTGGTGGGGCAAGGGCGACGGCACGGTGGGCGTGTTCGGCGGCCACACCAGTTTCGGCGATGCGCGCCGCTACTGGGACTTCCGCAGCGTCGGCCGCGGCATGGTGGACTTCGAAGCCATCGTCGTCGCGCTGAACGACATCCGCTACACCGGCCCGCTGTCGGTGGAATGGGAAGACAGCCGCATGGACCGCGTGCACGGCGCCACCGAGAGCGCGGCCTTCTGCCGCCGCCTCGACTTCGAGCCCTCGGCACGCGCCTTCGACGCGTCCTTCGACAGAGAGTAAGGAGACCATCTTGCGCAAACTGCGATACGCCATGGTCGGCGGCGGCCGCGACGCGTTCATCGGCGTAGTGCATCGCCGCGCGATGGCGCTCGATGGCCAGATGGAACTGGTGGCCGGCGCGCTGTCGTCCAACCCGGACAAGGCCCGCGACTCCGGCCGCGACCTCGGCCTCGCCGACGCACGCAACCACGGCGACTGGCAGTCCTTGCTCGACGACGAGCTGAAGCGCCCGATTGATGAGCGCATCGACTTCGTCAGCATCGTGACGCCTAACCACCTGCACTACCCGGTGGCGCTGGCCTTCGCGCAGGCCGGCATCAACGTGGTGTGCGACAAGCCGCTGGTGCATACCAGTGCGCAGGCCGACGACCTCTCCCGCGCCGTGAAGCAGAGCGGCGCCGTGTTCGCCGTCACCTACAACTACACCGGTTATCCGATGGTGCGGCAGGCGCGCCACATGGTGCGCAGCGGCCAGCTCGGCGAGATCCGCAAGGTGCTGGTGGAGTACAACCAGGGTTGGCTCGCCACACAACTGGAAAGCAGCGCTAACAAACAGGCCGACTGGCGCACCGACCCCGGCCGCAGCGGCATCGCCGGCGCCATGGGAGACATCGGCTCCCACGCCGAGAACCTCATCGCCACCATCACCGGCCTGCACATCGAGTCCATCTGCGCCGACCTCACCAGCTTCGTGCCCGGCCGCCGCCTGGACGACGACGGCAGCCTGTTGCTGCGCTTCACCAACGGCGCACGCGGCGTGCTCACGGCCAGCCAGATCGTCGCCGGCGTGGAGAACGACCTGCGCGTGCGCATCGTCGGCACGCAAGGCACGATCACCTGGCACCAGGAAGACCCCAACCGCCTGATCCACACCTCGCTGGAGGACGCCCCGCGCATCCTCACCCGCGGCTCCACCAGCCTCTGCCCCGCCTCCCTCAAAGCCACCCGCCTCCCCGCCGGCCACCCCGAGGGCTTCCACGAAGCCTTCGCCAACGTCTACCTCGGCGCCGCTGAAGCCATGCGCGCGCGCAGTGAGGGGCGTGCGCTCGCTGAACTGGAAGGCGACTACCCAACGCTCGCCGACGGCGCGCGGGGGGTGAGGTTCATCGAGCTGACGGTGGAGTCGGCGAAGAGTGAGATGAAATGGACGCGGTGGAGCTGAGGGCTGACAAGCCCACAGAGCGCGAATCCACGAACGACACTTCGCGCCAATGTGCCTGACGGAACAATCGTGAACATTCCAGCTTGCCGGATACATCGACGGCATCGCCGGAAATCAGCTCTACAAATGTCGAAGGTCAACCACGCACAGCGAAGGTCATTCCAGCCAGGATGACCTAAAGGGCATATCCCGGTCTTCTGCCTCACGCCCATACCCACCGGGCATCCATCCTCCAGAAAAGGCAGGTATCTTCCGCCGATCAAAATCAGAAACGGGGGAAGTGGAAATGGCATCGCTTGCGCGAATCTGGGGAACGGTCTGCCTGGCAGCCATCGCCCTGTCGGGGTGTGATCTCAAGAGCCTGCTTCTGTTCTCGCCCGAGGACAAGATCAATGCCGCTTTCCCGATATCGGAGACAGTCCACGCAGGCAAGACAGCGCTCACAGCGGCACTTCCCGAGAGTGCGCACGGACAGTTCGAAGCCCAGTACGAAGCGCGGCTGAGATTGCGCGCCCTGGGTTGTGCAAAGGACTACGCGCCCTCCTTCTTTGCGTCTCTCGACGACATCCGCCAGAAGCTGGGTAGCCCATCCTGCTTCATTGCCGCGGACAATGAACTCGCGTCATGGATAGGTTTCCGGCGAATCGGGGCAATCCTGGCTCACGGCGATCTGGTGCCCGCCCCAACCCAGGCTCCTGAGTTCGTAGTAGCCAGTGGTTCGATAGCGAACGCCAGTTTTGCAAGAAGCGCGGGCATGGTGCTGCTGGACACACCCAAGGCTGCCGAAATCATCGGCCTGAACAACTCGAAGCAGATCATCAGCTACCCACGGACCAGTACGATCGGAGGCTGGCTTTCACCCAACGGAAGGCTGTTCACCGTCAGTGAAGGCAACAGCGTGGAGGTCCGTGAAGTTGTCTCGGGCAACCTGATCGGCAAGCTGCCCGTGAGAGCAAACTATGACCTGCAATGGCTCGATGCACGCACAGCCTTCTACCTGGACCAGGAGGGCGGAAACACGAAGCCGGTACTGATCGACTTCACTTCGGGCAAGAAGATCGCTCTTCCAATGGTGAGCGCTTCCGTGAGACGGGCGGTACCCGCGCCGGATGCTGACAACCAGTACATCCTTATCTCGGATCAATCCGCTTCAAGAATCGAACTCGTCAGAGGCGGAATGGAGCCGGAGGCAAAGCTGATGGCAGAGAAACAGGTCAGGACAGATGGATCCTGGACACTCAACCGGGCAGCCCTTACTTCTGACGGAAAGACCCTGACTGCTGCCCAGGGCGCACGCCTGACTCTGCTGTCGCTCGGCTCACTCGACACAGAGAGCATATCGCTGGCGCCTTTCAACGCTTACAGCGCGCAACCGACGACCGACCCGGACAGCATCGTGCTGGGCGGCTTTCACGCAGGCGGGCAGAAGCAGTTTGTCTACTCGATCACCCAGAAGACCTTGTCCGAGATTGACGGTGGAACCATGCAATCCGCACGGATCCTCGTCGTCCCGTCGCTCAATAAGCTGGGCATGATCAAGGACACCAAGATCACCCTCGTCGACAAGCTACCGACACAGCCTGCTGTCCCCATGGCACAGTTCATTGCCGCCGCGCTGGAATTGGCAAACCAACAGAAGCTTGAAGCCTTTGAACAGCAGCAACGGGCGCTCAGCTCGCATCCTCAGGCAGGTACTCCGCCCACCACAACCTACCCCGCACAAGGCACCGGCCAGATCGCCTCGCTTGCGCAAAACGCGAGAATTGAAGGCGTAGGCGTCTACCAAGGAGTCCGCCGGCCCGGAGCGCGCGAAGCGAGCAACATCAGCGTTCGCGTCCGCCGTTCGTCCCGACCGATCATTCTTGTCCTGAGCTCGTATGAACCTGTTCGCTGGAACATCTCGTACGAACCAGGAGCCCAGGTATCCGCCGTGCTGCTTTCGGGTTACCACGCCTCCCAGGTAAACGGAGCAGGCGCCGCACGCGTCATCTCAAGCGGCGGAGCCTACGCCTACAAGCAGGGAAGCAGCGAGTACAACGAACTCAATCGCAACACGATGCGGTGGACCGGCAAGGGAATCGACCTGTTCCAGGGACGCTATGAAGGAGCCTCCTTCGAGGTCGGAGGCTGACGCCTTTTCCGAACGCCACAGCACTGATCAACCGGCGCATGCTCCACCACATCTCCCTCGGCGTCCGCGACATAGAAGCCGCCGCGCGCTTCTATGACGCAGCGCTCGCTCCACTCGGCTATGTGCGCGTCTGGTCCGACATCCGTCCGGGTGAGCAGAACCAGACGGTCGGGTACGGCATGCCGGGTTCCGGTGACAAGCTGGCGATCAAGCAACGCGACGGCGCTTCACCACCGGGGCCGGGTTTTCATCTGGCCTTCGCCGCACCTTCGCGCAAAGCAGTCGATGCCTTCCATGAAGCCGCGCTGCGCCACGGCGGTCGCGACAACGGCGCACCGGGCCCGCGGCCGCGTTACGGCGAGCATTACTACGCGGCCTTCGTGATCGACCCGGAAGGCCATCACCTGGAAGCCGTCATCAACACGCCGGCCTGATCAGCAGCAGACCATAGCCGGCGCTGTCACGCGGTAAAGTCGGAGCCATGGACCCGCATCGCACGCGCCACACACTCCGCACCATCGCCGGCTTCGAAGCCGCCAAGGGGCTGCTGGCTTTAATGGCGGCGTCCGGGTTGCTGTTGTTCATGCATCACGACGTGCATGCGCTGACTCACAGGCTCGCGGGGCATCTGCACCTGAATCCGGCAACTCATCTGCCACATGTGCTGGCGCGCATCGGGCAGGACATCGGCGTGCTGGACCCGCGCTGGTTGCTGGCGGGAACGGTGGTGTATGCGGGCTTCCGCTTCGTGGAGGCTTTCGGCCTGTGGCATCAGCGCGCCTGGGCGGAATGGCTGGCGGCGTTCAGTGGGGGCGTGTATGTGCCCTTTGAAGTCGTGGAGCTGCTCCGCCACCACGGGTGGTTGAGCGCTGCGGCGCTGGCCTTGAACCTGCTGGTGGTGGGCTTCATGGTGCAGGCACTGCGTGCGCGGCACCGGGCGGCGCTTGTGGCGTCGGCGAACCTGCGAGGAGATCATCTGTGATCGTGACGAAACCGCGTGCGCGGCTTGTCGGCGTAATCGCCATCCTGGGCGTCGTTGTGTTGCAGGGCTTCAATAGCTTTGCCTGTTACGACCACGACGTTTTCACCTTCCTTGCAGTCCTTGGCCTGTTCGTCGCGGTACCGTTGATTCCAGCCATCACGTCGTTGCCTACGGCCAACCCGCTGCGCGCGGTGGGCGCCTGCCTGCTGTTCGCGCCCTGGCTGG
>JAVHYF010000002.1:74622-179654 GCA_031119205.1 Moraxellaceae bacterium
ACGGCCAACCCGCTGCGCGCGGTGGGCGCCTGCCTGCTGTTCGCGCCCTGGCTGGTGTTCGCCTACTACACGGACTGCGTGCAGCCCTACCAGGGCGGCGGCGCGTCAATGATCTACGTGGCGGTGTTGCTGTGGGGCAGCCTGTCGTCGCTGGCGGGGGCGGTGCTGAGCGGGCCGCTGATGCGCCTACTGGGCATCCGCGTCGAGAAGCCCTAGCAAAACGGTTCTGGGGTCGTTGCATCTCCTTGCCGTACTACTTGTACTGTCGGCGTCGATGCGTCTAGCCAGAACCGTTCTGTTACGACTTCCAGGCGCACCACGAGGACGAGCAACCACGACCACCATCGCGCGCTGCTTGTTTTGCAGCACCCGCCTCCGCGTGCTGGTGATTAATCAGCACAACTCCACGCCCACTGCTTCGCGCCCAACACCTGCGATTCCGCGCCGCGCCTGATGCCACGGGCTGCGGCGGCCTGTCTGCCGCCGTGGCATACGTCCTGCTAAACGTTCTTCCATTTCCATCCGCCGCGCGCTGCCCAGCAGTGCGCGTGAAGAACGCTGCTCATGGCCGGACCGCACGACGCCTCCTCCACCACCACGCCCTCCACCACCTACGCCAATGAAACCGGCGGACTGATCCTGCATGCCGATGTGCTGGTGATCGGCGGTGGGCCGGCGGGCACCTGGGCGGCGCTGTCGGCGGCGCGCAGTGGCGCGAAGGTGGTGCTGGCGGACAAGGGTTACTGCGGCACGTCCGGCGCGACGGCGCCGTCGAACACCGGGGCGTGGTACCTGCCGGCCGGCGCAGCGCGTGATGCGGAGGTGGACCGGCGCCTGGAGAAGTCGGCGGGGCTCGCCGACCGGCGCTGGATCATCCGCACGATGGAAGAGGCCTTGCGCGGGCTGGACGAGCTGGGGGACGACGGCTACCCGTTTCCCTTCGACGAGGATGGCCGGCCCTACCGCGCCAACCTGCGCGGGCCGGACTACATGAACCACCAGCGCCGCCGCGTGCGACGCGCGGGTGTGACGATCCTGGACCACCACCCTGCCCTGGAACTGCTGTGGGCGGACGGCGTGGTGGCGGGTGCGGCGGGCGTGGAGCTGCGCAGCGGCGAGCGTTGGCAGGTGCGGGCAGGCGCGGTGGTGATCGCCGCCGGTGGCTGCACCTTCCTGTCGCGCGCGCTGGGTTGCGATGGCAACACCGGCGACAGCTACCTGCTGGCGGCGGAGGCCGGCGCGGTGTTCAGCGGCATGGAGTTCAGCGCGCAGTACGGTTTGTCGGCGGCGCACGCGACCATCACCAAGGGCCTGACCTTCACCTTCGCCAGCTTCTACCTGGAAGACGGTAGCCCCCTGCCCAGCGAAGGTGGCGACCGCAGCACGCGCATTGCCCGCGCGATGATCGCCGGCCACAAGGTGTATGCGCTGATGAACAAGGGCGAAGCGCACGAGCACGACTGGCTGGTGCGCGGACAGCCCAACTGCTTCCTGCCCTTCGAGCGCATCGGGTTGGACCCGTTCAAGGAGCGCTTCCCGGTGACGCTGCGATCCGAGGGCACGGTGCGTGGCACCGGCGGCCTGGACGTGACGGGCGACGACTGCGCGACCAACGTGCCGGGCCTGTACGTCGCGGGCGACGCGGCCTCGCGCGAGAAGCTGGTGGGAGCGATTTCCGGCGGCGGCAGCCCGAATGCGTCCTGGGCGATTGCCAGTGGCGTGTGGAGCGGCCGCGGCGCGGCGCAGTTCGCGCAGCGACAGGCCGGCGTGCTGGGCGACCCGCTGAGCACGCGGCTGCACACGCGTGCCGTGCATGCGCTGGGCGGCGCGGGCCTGCGGCCGAACAAGACGGCTGCCGGCAGCGGCTTCACGCGCGAACTGATTGCAGCGGTGCAGGACGAGACGCTCCCGCTGGATGTGAATTTCTTCCGCACCGGCAAGCGCATCGCGCTGGCGCGTGCACAACTGGACGGCATATGGGCCGCTGCGCGCGACCACCTCGGTGGTACGGGCCGCGAGCTGGTGCGCGCCCGCGAGGCTGCATCGATGGCGGCCACCGCACGCCTGGTGTGGGCCAGCGCGCAGGCACGCGACGAAAGCCGCGGTCTGCACCGGCGGGTGGACCGCGACGGCAGCGACCCGGCGCAGACGCATTACATCCGCAGTCGTGGCACGGACGAGCTGCGCGTCAGCACGGCGCCGGCGCCGGAGGCCGTGCGCGACCTTGCCGAAGAAGCGCTCGTCTCCTGAGCGCGACCTGAACGACAACGAAGCAACACAGAACAACAAACAAGCAACGAGAAAGCACCCAGCCATGATCGAACTCATCAGTGCCGACCGCTGCATCGAATGCAACCTGTGCGTGAAGACCTGCCCGCGCGACGTGTTCGACGCCGTGCCGAACGCCATTCCGGTGATCGCCCGCAAGGAGGACTGCCAGACCTGCTTCATGTGCGAGCTGTACTGCCCGGTGGACGCGTTGTTCGTCGCACCGCATGCCGAAGAGGACGTGCAGGTGGATGAAGAGCACCTGTCGGAGAGCGAGCTGCTGGGCAGCTACGTGCGCAACATGGGCTGGCGCAAGGGCAAGGCCGGCGGCACCGAGCGCGACCCGACACGCCTGCTGCGCATCCGCAATGCGAACGCCGGCTGAACATCACGAGCTGCGCCGTCACTGCATCGCGGATTTGACCTGCCGCAAACGCGGCGCTGCGCAGATCGCAACAGCGCCGGCCGCACCCACACATCCTCTGCACGCTAGAGCCCCCGCGGGCGCTGGCGCACACACCCGAACCCCACGCAACGCCGTATGCATATTCAGCAACGCTGGATAACAAAATCTGAAATGCATTGTTCCGCGCCTGTCGTCTCCTCCCTAGATTGATCGACGCAATCACTCCCTCTTCAGGAATCATCATGTTGAACAGAATCATCTCCGCAGTCTTCGCAGTCTCTCTCGGCGTCGCCACCTTCTCGGCGAGTGCCCAGCAGGAGATCCGCCTGGGCTATTCCTCCATCAACCCGGAGACCCGCATCGCCAAGGACAAGGGCTGGATCGAAGAAGCCCTGAAGCCGAAGGGCGTGACGGTGAAGTGGGTGGAATCACTCGGCAGCAACAAGAGCCTGGAGTTCCTGCGCGGCAAGGCGGTAGACATCGCTTCCACCAGCTCGGCCTCCGCCTTCCTGGCGCGCGCCAATGGCACGCCGATCAAGTTCGTGTACTGGACCGGCCGCAACGCGCACGGTGCACCGATCCTGGTGCGCAGCGACGCGCCCTACAAGAGCATCACCGACCTACGCGGCAAGAAGATTGCCGCCACGCCGGGCACCGGGCCGTACATCTCGCTGATCGCAGCGCTGCACAAGCATGGCCTGACCGACAAGGACGTGGACATCGTGAGCCTGCAGCACGCGCAAGGCCGCCTCGCACTCGCTGCCGGCCGCGTGGAAGCCTGGGCCGCGCTGGAACCGGACTGGACGATTGCCGAAGTGCAGACCAAGGCACGCGTGCTGTTCGTGGACAAGAGCCTGGCCGGCGGTGGCGGCCTGAACGTGCGCGAGGAATACCTTAAGGCCAACCCGGAGATCGTGAAGATCGTGCTGGCGCAGTTCAACCGCGCACGCGTCTACACCAAGCAGAACCCGGAACAGGCGATCAAGGATTTCGCCGAGTCGTCCAAGGTGGACATCGAGGTGGCGCGCCGCGTCTTCGAGCGTCAGCTGCAACAGGACGACAACCCCGAGATCGTCGCCAAGGATGCAACCGACCTGGCCTTCTGGGGCGAGCTGTACAAGAAGCTGGGCTCGGTGCCGGCGGACACGGACGTGAATGCCGTCGTCAAGGCCGTGCTGGAGCCGGGCTTTTACAAGTCGGCTGACTGAGGCCGGAGGCCAGCATGTCGGAACTCATCCTGAATCTGGTGCGCCCGCTGGGCGCGCCGGGGTGGACAAGCGGCATCGGCGCTCGCGCTTCAGCCCGTGTGTCGTCCTTCATTCGCCCGCTGATCTTCCCCGCGCTGATCCTGCTGGTGTGGCAGAGCGTGGGCAGCTTCCAGCTGGTCGACCCGGTGCTGCTGCCGACGCCGACACGCGTGCTCGGCGCGCTGTACGAAATGCTCAGCACCGGCTTCCTGAACCCGCACCTGGCGATCTCGTTCCAGCGCGTGCTGCTGGGCTTCGCCAGCGGCGTGGCCGTCGCCGTCGTGGTCGGCGCCATCACCGGTTACTCGCGCTTCTGGCGCTCGATCATCGACCCGACCATCCACGCGCTGCGCACGATTCCGGGCCTGGCCTGGATTCCGATGTTCATTCTGTGGCTGGGCATCGACGAGAGCTCCAAGGTGGTGCTGATCGCCAAGGCCGCGTTCTTCCCGACCTACCTGAACTTCATGTCGGGCATCGCGCGGGCCGACCGCAAGCTCATCGAGGTCGGCGAGGTGTACCGCCTGCGCGGTGCGCGACTGGTCACCAAGGTGATGCTGCCCTACAGCCTGCCTTTCCTCTTCGTCGGCCTGCGCCAGTCGATGGGCGTGGCCTGGCTGGTGGTGGTGGCGGCGGAACTGATGGGCGCGTCCAGCGGCATCGGCTACGTGCTGCTCGACGGCGAGATGACCGGCCGCGCGCAGATCGTCATGGCCTGCATGATCGTCTTCGCGCTGTGCGGCAAGACCACCGACCTGATCATCGCGAAGATCTCCAACCGCGTGCTGCGCTGGCAGGACACGGTCGAGAAAGAGTGAGAGGCAAACCATGATCGAGATACAACGACTGGTGAAGAAGTTTGGCGACTTCGCCGCGCTGGGGCCGCTGGGCTTCAACTTCGACCAGGAGCGCATCCTCACCGTGATCGGCGCCAGCGGCTGCGGCAAGAGCACCCTGCTGCGCCTGCTGGCCGGGCTGGAGACGCCCACGCAAGGGCAGATCAAGCTGGACGGCGAACTCATCACCGGGCCGCACAAGCGCATCAGCGTGGCCTTCCAGGAGCCGCGCCTGATGCCCTGGCTGAGCGTCGCGGACAACGTGGAACTGGCGATCTGGGACTGGCCGGTGGAAGAGCGCAAGGCGGCGGTGGAGGCCGCGCTGAAGAAGGTGTCGCTCACAGCCTTCGCCAAGGCGCTGCCCAAGCAGTTGTCCGGCGGCATGGCGCAGCGTGTGGGCCTGGCCCGCGCGCTGGTGGGCAGCCCGCGCCTGCTGCTGCTGGACGAACCCTTCAGCGCGCTGGACCCGCTGACGCGTGTGCGCATGCAGGACCACCTGCTGGAGATCGTCGGCAACGAAGGGCCGAACGTGCTGTTCATCACCCACGACATCGACGAGGCCATCGTGCTGTCCGACCGCGTCATCGTGCTGGACGGCCCGCCCGCGCAGATCCGCCGCGACCTGCGCATCGACCTGCCGAAGCCGCGCAAACGCTCGGCCGCCGACTTCCAGGAGATCAAGGAGCTGCTGCTGGCCGATTTGTTGCCGGAGCGTATCGGTTCGCAGGAGGCGGCTGCAGCGTAGGTACTGCACGCCAGACGCCACACCACTGCCCACGCACACAAACACGCACGAAAACTCATAGCCGCACACTGAACAAAGGACGCATCACCATGAGCAACGCACACAGCACCACACAGAGCACCGCACCGAACACCCCCGCACAGGAAGTGCTGTACACCATCTGCCCCGTCTTCGTCGCCACCAACGTCGCGCTGGAACTCGGCTTCATCGACGAGGAATTCCGCCGCGTCAACGCCAGGCCGCGCTACCTGCGCTCGCTGCCGGACAACGCCGGCTGGCTGCCGCACTTCACGCATTCGCTGCCCAAGTTGTTCCGCGACGGCGGTGCGATCCCCACCATCCAGGCACGTGCCGATCTCACCGACACCACCTTGATCGCCACCACCGCCGCGGTGACCGGCGGGCAGATCCTGGTGCGCAGCGACGCCGACATCCATCGCGTCGGCGACTTGCGCGGCCGCCGCATCGGCCTGACGCGCAGCCTCGCCACCGAGAAGATCGACTTCGTGCGCGGCACCGCCGAGCGCGGTATCGAACTGGCGCTGGCCGTGAATGGCCTCACCCGCAATGACGTGCAGATCGTCGACCTGGAGGCGCCGGAACCCAAGCCCGCCGCACCGGCCGAGCGCCCCGCGCAGAACTGGACCTACCTGCACAACCACGTGCCGGAAGACCAGCGCGCGTTGCAGGAAGGCCGCGTCGAAGCCATCTACGTGAGCCCCGCTCGCTCCATCCGCCTGGTGGCCAGCGGCGAGTTCAAGATCATCGAGGACCTGGACCGCTACCCCGACTGGACACTGCGCGTCACCAACGGCCCGTACACCACCGCCGTGAACACCGACTTCGCCAAGGCACATCCGGAAGTCATCGTCGCCTGGCTGCGCGCCGCCATCCGCGGCGGCCAGTGGGTGAACGCCAACCGCCGCGCCGCCGCCGACATCTTCGCGCGCACCACCACCTACCGCGACGCCGACCAGATCGCCACGCTGATCCAGCACCAGGACTTCGTGCCCAGCCTGTCCCCGCAGAATATCGCCGGCGTGACGATCCAGAAGAACTTCCTGCGCGACCACGGCTACCTGAAGAACGATTTCAGGATCGAAGACTGGGCAGATGCGAGCTACCTGAAACAGGCGCATGCGTCGCTGCGTGCGGAAGCCGGACACGGCTCGCCGATCGGCATCCGCAAGGCCGCTTGAAGTCACGCGTCACCACTTACCTCGTCATTCCCGCCCTTCGCCCCCTTCGACAAGCTCAGGGACCGAGGCTCAGGGCTCGCCAGCCTGTGCTGAGCAGGAGTCCAGTGACTTCGCGTTCGGCTTTGCATTTCAGCCCTCGAACGACACTGGGTACCCGCTTTCGCGGGTACGACGGTGCGGGGCAGGCACTGAGGGCTTGCGTGAACAAACGACTTGCGCAAGACGGCACCGCGCAACGCACAACCACTTACCTCGTCATTCCCGCGAAGGCGGGAATCCAGTGACTTTGCCTGGTTTGAACAACCTCAACGACGCTGGATTCCTGCCTTCGCAGGAATGACGGCAAACCTACGGGAGCAAAGAACATGGGAATCATCAACGAAGCCGGCCTCGCCAACGCAGCCGCAGACACAACAACCACCGACACCCGCGTCGCCGCGCGTTACACCATCTGCCCGGTGCTGGTCGCCTCCGGCGTCGCCAACGAACTCGGCTGGCTGGCGGAAGAACTCAACCGCGTGGGCGCAAAGCTGGACTACCTGCGCGCGCGCCCGGACGAGCATGGCTGGCTGGAGCACTACAACCACAAGTCGCCCAACCTCTTCCGCGACGGCGGCAACAGCCCGGCCATCTGGGCCAGGGCCGACATCCGCGACACGGTGCTGATCGGCCTGACGCAGGCGCAGCCCGCCGGCAAGATCATCGCGCGCAGCGATGCGCCGATCTACAGCGTGGCGCAGTTGCGCGGCAAGCGCATCGGCCTGTACCGCAGCCACATCGCCGAGAAGATCGACTTCCGCCGCGCGACCAGCGAGCGCGGCATCCGCTCCGCACTGGCGCTGCACGGCCTGACGGAAGCCGACGTGCAGATCATCGACATCGATGCACCGGACGTGCACGTCGACACGCCCTCGCAAGGCCCGGCCGAAACCTGGGGCCGCCTGCGCGACAAGGCTGCGCGTGGCGTCGAACTGCAGGCACTCGCACGCGGCGAGATCGACGCCTACTACGAGTACGGCCTGGGCCTGTCCGACACGCTGGAACAGAGCGGCGAATTCAAGGTGCTGGACGACCTGGACCGCTACCCGGACTGGACGCTGGGCATCGCCAATGCACCGCGCACGCTGACGGTGAGCGCCGAGTTCGCGCGCGAGCACCGCGACGTGGTGGTGGCCTGGCTGCGTGCATCCATCCGCGCCGGCCGCTGGATCAACGCCCACCCGCAAGCCGCAGCCGCTGTCTTCCACCGCACCACGCTGTACCCGGAAGCCGCCACCGCCCGCCTGCTGCCGCGCTACGACCTGGTGCCCAACCTGTCACCGCAGAACCTCACCGGCCTGCGCATCGCCAAGGACTTCCTGCGCGAGCGTGGCTACGTGAAGAACGACTTCGACGTGACGCAGTGGGCGGACAGCAGCTACCTGGAAGAGGCGCACGCCAGCCTGCGTTGAGTGCTTCAGCGTTCCCGAGAGCTTCAGTGCCCTCCTGATGCGCCGATGGTGGGTTGCTTCGCGAACCCACCCTGAGGAACATCGCGATCGCCGTACAGGACAAGCGCCGACACGGCGATCGCATCAACACCTACACGGCGCTCCGCCGCGGCCGGTTATACATGACGCTGTCGCCATTCCGGGCAGGGCTCATGACTCCGCAAGCACAGACGCGCAGCGATGCCGCCGCCAACGCGCAGCGGCGTGGTGCTGCATCGGCGCCGCGCAAGCTGCGCAGGAAAGGGCCGCTCACCCGCAAGACGGCGACGCTCGATGTCGCGCCCGCGGCACCGGTCACCCTCCGCTACGTCAGCGACGCCACGCCCGGCATCCGCCGCGAGCGACGCGGCAAGAACTTCTGTTACCGCCTGCCGGATGGCAGCGTGCTGCGCGACAAGGCCGTCATCGCTCGCATCCGCAAACTGGCGATTCCGCCGGCCTACACCGATGTATGGATCTGCCCGCAGGCGGATGGTCACCTGCAGGCGACCGGGCGCGACGCGCGTGGCCGCAAGCAGTACCGCTATCACGCCGAGTGGACGGCGCAGCGCTCGGCGG
The DNA here is from genome assembly GCA_031119205.1 of Moraxellaceae bacterium. Classification (GTDB taxonomy): domain Bacteria; phylum Pseudomonadota; class Gammaproteobacteria; order Burkholderiales; family Rhodocyclaceae; genus Uliginosibacterium. The sequence goes on from JAVHYF010000002.1 coordinate 83,372, forward strand.
ACAAGTTCGCGCACCTTGCGGAATTCGGCGAGGTGTTGCCGCGCATCCGCCAGCGCGTGACGCGCGATCTGGCGAAGTCACCGGAGGTGCTGAGTCGCACACTGATCCTCGCCACCCTGGTGCGTCTGCTCGACACCACCTTCCTGCGCGTGGGCAACGAGGAGTACGCACGCCAGAACGACTCCTACGGTCTGACGACACTGCGCAACCGGCATGTCGTCGGCGCACATGCCGACACCCTGCGCCTGCGCTTCCGCGGCAAGCACGGCGTGCAGCACGAGGTGAGCCTGCACGATGCGCGCGTAACGCGCGTGGTGCGACGCTGCAAGCAGTTGCCCGGGCAAACGCTGTTCCAGTACGAGGAAGACGGCGCGGTGCGCGGCATCAGCTCCGATGACGTGAACGACTATATTTCCGACGCAGCCGGCGCGCGATTCACCGCCAAGGAGTTCCGCTCCTGGCACGGCACGGTGGCGGCGCTGGCGCTCATCTGCGCAGCACCGGACGAGGTGCCGCGCAGTGCGGAGATCGTGCGGCAGGTGGCGCGTCGCCTGGGCAACACCGAGGCGGTATGCCGCAAGGCCTACATCCATCCTGAGGTGCTGTCACTTTGCCAGGACGCCTGTGCCGGACGCTCGCAACCGACCTTCGATACCAAGGGCGGCCCCGACGGCCTGCGCGCAGAGGAGAGACGCCTGCTCACCCTGCTGCGCCTGAGCCAGTCCTGAACAGCGCGCCCGGCAGAGGCGTGCCGGGTAGAGACGTGCCGGCAGAAGCGTGCCGGGTTAAAGCGGACCGATCAGGGCGTGCGGGCTCAGCACACGCAAGCTCCACCCGGCAGTCAAATCGCTGCCGCGCTGTCGCTGGTTCCGCTTGTCTGGGCCTCGCTCATCCACGCCATCAAGGCAGCGGGGTCGATGGGCTTGGTAAAGTGGGCGTCGAAACCGGCGGCAAGCGCCTCGCGCTTGTCATCGTCCTGCCCCCAACCGGTCACCGCGCCCAGCGACATCGCGCGGCCCCAGGCCTCGCGTCGCAAGCGACGCGCCAGCTCGTAGCCGTTCATGTCCGGCATGCCGATGTCCAGCAGCGCGAAGCGTGGATGGCTGCGCGCGCAGGCGGCGAGCGCCGACTGACCATCGCTCGCCGTCTCCACGACGTAGCCGGACAGGCGTAGCAGCAGCGCAAGACTCTCCGCCGCGTCGCGATTGTCATCGGCGATCAGCACGCGCACGCCGAGCGCCGCGCCGGGTTCGCCATCGCTCGTCGGTGTGACGTGCGTGACTTGCGGATCGGTCACGTGCACCAGCTCCGCCGGCAGCAGGATGGTGAAGCTGGCCCCTGCTCCCAGGCCGCTGCTGTACGCGTTGATACGTCCGCCATGCAATTCGACGAGACCGCGGGTCAGCGCCAGGCCGATGCCCAGCCCGCCCTCGGCACGCGAACCGGCGGTGCCGACCTGCGCGAACATGTCGAAGACGCGCTCCAGGAAGTCCGCAGCGAGGCCGATGCCGTTGTCGCGCACCTGCACTTCCAGCTCTCCGGCCGGCAGCACCGCAGCGGACAGGTCGATGCGACCGCCTTCATCGGTGTACTTCGCGGCGTTGGTGAGCAGGTTGGTCAGCGACTGCGACAGGCGCAGCGGGTCGACCTCCAGCGTGACCTCGTGCGCCGGCAACGCGATGCCCAGCGTGTGGCCCTTGCGTTCTATGAGCGGACGCGCCGTCTCCACCGCGTTGTCGATCACCGAACGGAGACTGACGTAGGCCTTGCGCAACTCGAAGCGGCCTCGGGTGATGCGCGATACATCCAGCAGGTCGTCCAGCAGCATCGCCATGTGGCCGATCTGCCGCGCGATGACCTCGCGGCACATCGCCAGGTGCTCGCGCGTCAGCGCCGGTGCGGCGAGTATCTGCGCCGCGTTGCGGATCGGCGCCAGCGGGTTGCGCAACTCATGCGCCAGCACGGCGAGGAATTCGTCCTTCTGGCGGTCGGCAGCGCGCAGCGCCTCTGCGTCCTTGCGCGCCTCGGTGATATCGACGTGAACGCCGACCCACTCGATGACCTTGCCATCGGAGTCGCGCACGGGCTGTGCCTTGATCGAGAACAAGCGCCACTGGCCGTCGCTACGGCGCACGCGATGCTCGTGCAGGTAGCCTGTCTGCTTGCTCACTGCCTCGTTCCACGCCTGCAGCGTGGGCTGCACGTCCTCGGGGTGCAGGGCCGACGCCCAGCCCTCCCCTTCGTACTCCTGTGGGCTTTGTCCGGTCAGCTCCGACCAGCCGGGTTGGGGTGCGTGCATGCGCCCTGCAGCGTCGCTGGTCCACATCACGCCGATGGCCTGCACGGCAGCCTGGAAGCGGTCATGGCTGTATTTCAGCGCCGTCGACGCACGCCTGAGCTGGGTGACGTCGCGGTAGAAGGCAGCCAGGCCGTCCTTCACCGGATAGATGCGGATGTCCATCCACACCAGTTCGTGATTCGGACGGCAGGCATATTCCAGCGACACCGGCACACGCTCCGCCACCGCACGCCGGTACGCCGCCTCGATCGGCGTGCCGAGCGCATTGGGCCACACGTCGATATAGCGGCGGCCGATCACCTCGGCGCGCGTACGCTCACCCATGGCCAGCGCGGCCTCGTTGGCTTCGACGATGCGCTGCTCGTCGTCGAGCATCAGGAAGCCCTCGCTCATCGTCGTCAGCAGGTCACGGTAGCGACCGGACGCGGCTTCCTCGGCACGGCGGGCGACATGGGCCTCGGTGACGTCGAAGCCCTCGACGAAGATGCCGGTCACCTTGCCCGCGTCGTCGATCATCGGTTCGTAGACGAAGTCCAGGTAGTGCTCGCGCACGGGCTGGTCCTCTGCACTCTGCAACTGCACGCGCATGCCGCTGGCGGTGTAGCGGCGGCCCTCGCGGTACACGCCGTCCAGCAGCCCGATGATGCCCTGGCGGGCGATCTCGGGCAGCGCCTCGCTGACGCTCAGGCCCACGCAGGCGCGGCCCCCCACCAGACGCGTGTAGGCCTCGTTCACGAATTCATAGACATGCTGCGGCCCCTGCAGGATGGCGATGAAGCTCGGCGCCTTGGCAAACAGACGTAGCTGGCGCGCATGCCCGCTGGCCACCGCACGCTCGGTGAGCACCGTGGCGGTGATGTCCATGCACGCGCAGAACGCGCCGCCCACCGTGCCGTCCAGGTCGCGCACCGGGGAGTAGGAGAAGGAGAAGTGCCGCTCCTCGCGCCGCCCGTCCTGCTCGAACCACAGGCCGATGTCGTCCATCGCGGTGGACTGGCCGTGGTAGGTGCGGTCCAGGATCGGCCACACATCCATCAGCACATCCGCCCACACCTCGGCGAAGGGCTGGCCGAAACCGGCAGGGTGGCGAGAGCCCATGATCTCGGCGTAACGCGCGTTGTACACGATGCGCCGCTCCGCCCCCCAGGTCAGGAACATGGCCTGGTTGGCCACGGCCATCAGCTCGACCAGCACGCGCACGGGCGCCGGCCAGTTTTCCGGCGCACCGAGTTCCAGCGCATCGCCCACCTGCTGCAGGAAGGCGCTCACCTCGGCCGGGTCGGACGTGGTCACGGCAGGGCGGACAGGTGGTACGGAATTCATGCGGGCAGCTCTGGCAGGTCGCCCCGGAAAACCCCGGGCGCAGAACACGCATTCTATGCGTTGGCCGGCGCGCCTCCGGTGACGTCGTGCAAGGCCGACACACCTCCTCCCCGCCCGTCCCGCCGGGCTACCGGCACGGGACAAGGCAGACCGGACGACCAGTCACTACCGCCGGACCGACAACCCATATTGCATACGGTATTGCGCATGGAGAGACCACGTAGAGAAGCCACTTGCGGGGATGCCCGCCCGGCAGCACCGCCAGCGTGACGGAAACACGCGACCGCCCTTGCGACATCAGCACGGCAGCCCATAAGCAAAGCAACAATTGGTCGTTCGCGGAGAAGGGGCATCCCCTTACATTGCACCGACACACCGGCATGGCACCCGCCATACGAAGACCGGTAGCCCTTCACCCACGAGGCATTCACCATGAGCATCCAGGCCATCAACGTCCGCAACCAGTTCCGCGGCAAAGTACGCGCCATCGTGCGCGGCGACGTCGTCAGCGAAGTTGACGTCGACACCTCCGCCGGCATCGTCACATCCGTCATCACCACCCGCTCGGTCGACAACCTCGGCCTCAAGGTCGGCAGCGATGTCGTTGCGCTGGTGAAGTCCACCGAAGTGTCGATCGCCACCCTGTAAGGCGCGTTCCCGCGCAGCAAAGGAGATGCCATGAGCCTGTCCCTGTCCGAACGCGACCATTCCGTCGAACGCAGCACCTCGACCGATCGCGCGGCAAGCTGCGCGAAACGCGACGAAGCGGATGGCTTCCCGCTGCTGTCCTTTCCGGACGCCGCCACGAATGTCCTGTCGATCCGTGCCAAGGCACTGGTCTTTGCCGACCCGGCCTCGCGCCAGTTGCTGAAGAACATCGACGTCATCGCCGCCAGTACCGCCAGCGTGCTGGTGCAGGGCGAGACCGGCACCGGCAAGGAACTCGTCGCCCGTTACCTGCACGAGAAGAGCGGCCGGCGCGGCCCCTTCCTGGCAGTGAATTGCGGCGGCTTCTCGGAGAACCTGATCGAGGCCGAACTGTTCGGCCACGAAGCCGGTGCCTACACCGGTGCGCAGGGCTCACGCCAGGGCTGGTTCGAAGCGGCCAACGGCGGCACCCTGTTCCTCGACGAGATCGGCGACCTGCCGCTGGCCATGCAGGTGAAGCTGCTGCGCGTGCTGCAGGAACGCGAAGTGGTACGCCTCGGTTCGCGCAAGTCGACCCCGGTCGACGTGCGCCTAGTGGTGGCCACCAACGTCGACCTGTCGCGCGCCGTGGCCTCCGGCCACTTCCGCATGGACCTGTACTACCGCGTGAACGTGGCGAGCATCAACCTGCCGCCGCTGCGCGACCGCCAGGGCGACATCGAGCCACTGGCCCGCCATTTCGCCCGGGTGTATGCGCAGAAGCTGGACGTGAACGAACCGCACATCGGCGCCCGCACGCTGGACGCGCTGCGTGCCTACCAGTGGCCCGGCAACATCCGCGAGCTGGAAAACGTCATCCACTACGCGCTGCTGGTATGCGATGGCAATACGCTGCTGCCGGAACACCTGCGCTTCGCCGGCGTCGCGACGCCTACACCGGCAGGCCAATCCGCCGCATTGTCGCCGGAGGAAGCGCTGGGCCACGCCATCGACCGCCTGCTCGCAACACCGGGTGACAAGCTGCACGACCTGATCGAGCACACCACGCTGAAGATCGCGATGGACCGCCACCATCACAACCAGGTGCGTACCGCGCAGGCATTGGGCATCTCGCGCAACGTGCTGCGCACGCTGCTGAAGCGGTATCAGTTCATCGACTGAGTAACCACTGAGTTGAGCCTGAGTTACGACCAGCGCGCATGGATGAAGAAACGCCGGGCATGCCCGGCGTTTCTTCATCCACATACGCGCAGTCCTGCGCGGCTCACGCCAGATCGAAGCGGTCCAGTTCCATCACCTTGACCCACGCGGCCACGAAGTCCTGCACGAACTTCTGCTGCGCATCCGCGCTGCCATACACCTCGGCCAGTGCGCGCAGTTGCGAGTTGGAGCCGAACACCAGGTCGACCCGGCTGGCGGTCCACTTCGCTTCACCGGTCTTGCGGTCACGGCCCTCGAAGATTTCGCGGTCCGCCGAGCCCGGCTTCCACTCGGTCGCCATGTCCAGCAAGTTCACGAAGAAGTCGTTGGTGAGCGTACCGACCTTGCTGGTGAACACGCCGTGTGCGCTGCCACCGGTGTTCGCGCCCAGCACGCGCAGGCCACCGATCAGCACCGTCATTTCCGGTGCGGTCAGCGTCAGCAGTTGTGCCTTGTCGATCAGCAGCACTTCGGCAGGCACGCTGTAGCGCCCCTTCACGAAATTACGGAAACCATCAGCCACCGGTTCCAGCGGCGCAAAGGACTCGGCATCGGTCTGCGCTTCGCTCGCATCGGTGCGCCCCGGGCGGAACGGCACGCTGACCGCTGTGCCCGCCTTGCGCGCCGCCTCTTCCACACCGGCAGCGCCCGCCAGCACGATGAGGTCGGCCAGCGATACCTGCTTGCCGCCGGTATTGAAGCCAGCGCGGATGTCCTCCAGCTTCGCCAGCACTTGGGCGAGTTGCTCCGGCTGGTTGGCCGCCCAGTCCTTCTGCGGTGCCAGGCGGATGCGCGCGCCATTGGCACCACCCCGCTTGTCGGAGCCGCGGAAGCTGGACGCGGAGGCCCATGCCGTGGACACCAGTTGCGGCACCGTGAGTCCGGAGGCCAGCACCTTCTGCTTCAACGCCGCGATGTCGGCATCAGTGAGGGTCGCGCCCGTCGCGGGCGGCACCGGGTCCTGCCAGATGAAGTCTTCCGCCGGCACTTCCGGTCCGAGGTAGCGCGCCTTCGGGCCCATGTCGCGGTGGGTGAGCTTGAACCAGGCGCGCGCGAAGGCGTCGGCGAACTGGTCCGGGTTCTCCATGAAGCGGCGCGAGATCTTTTCGTACGCAGGGTCGAAGCGCAGCGACAGGTCGGTGGTGAGCATGGTCGGCACCAGCTTCTTCGATGCGTCGAAGGCATGCGGAATCGTCGCACCCGCACCCTTGGCCACCCACTGGTGTGCGCCCGCGGGGCTCTTGCTCAGCTCCCACTCGTAGCCGAACAGGTTCCAGAAGAAGTTGCCGCTCCAGCGCGTCGGCGTGGTGGTCCACGTAACATCCAGCCCGCTGGTGATGGCGTCCGCGCCACGGCCAGTACCGTGGCTGTTGTGCCAGCCGAAACCCTGCGCCTCCAGGTCGGCGGCTTCAGGCTCCTTGCCGACATTCGATGCCGCGGCCGCGCCGTGGGTCTTGCCGAAGGTGTGGCCGCCGGCGATCAGCGCGACGGTTTCCTCGTCGTTCATGGCCATGCGCGCGAAGGTGTCGCGGATGTCCCTCGCTGCCGCAATCGGGTCCGGGTTGCCGTCCGGGCCTTCGGGGTTCACGTAGATCAGGCCCATCTGCACGGCGGCCAGCGGGTTCTCCAGGTCGCGCGTGTGCGGCACCTTGCTGTCGTCGTCCTTCACCAGCACGCCGTGGTCCTTGCCGGTGCCCGGCGAGCCTTTCGCGTAGCGTTCGTCGCCGCCCAGCCAGGTGGTCTCGCGGCCCCAGTACACGTCGAGGTCCGGCTCCCACACGTCGGCACGGCCACCGCCGAAGCCCAGCGTCCTGAAGCCCATCGACTCCAGCGCGACGTTGCCGGTCAGGATCATCAGGTCCGCCCAGGAAATCCGGCTGCCGTATTTCTGTTTGATCGGCCACAACAGGCGTCGCGCCTTGTCCAGGCTCACGTTGTCCGGCCAGCTGTTGAGCGGCGCGAAGCGTTGCTGCCCACGCCCGCCACCGCCACGCCCGTCGCCCGTGCGATAGGTGCCGGCGCTGTGCCATGCCATGCGGATGAACAGCCCGCCGTAGTGGCCGAAGTCCGCTGGCCACCAGTCCTGTGAGTCGGTCATCAGCGCCTTGAGGTCCGCCTTCAGCGCCGCATAGTCCAGCCCCTTGAATGCCTTCGCGTAGTCGAAGTCCTTCCCCATCGGATCGGACTTCGCGGAATGCTGGTGCAACAGATCCAGCCGCAGCTGCTTGGGCCACCAGTCCCTGTTCGTCGTGCCGCCGCCGGGTGTGGCGTGCGGGAACGGACATTTCTTCTCGTTGTTCTCAGTGCTCATGTGCTTGCTCCTCAGGCTGGTATCCCGGTCCATGTTTGTTGCACGGCAGGCGAAATGGCGCCGGCATGCGTGCTCCTCCGGTAGTCGGCGTACCGACAGGTTGAGGATAGACGTCGCTGTACTCCGTTTCAGCCATGACCCTGATAGCTATCGCGATCAGACGAAACCCTGATACCGCTCAAGGACGGAGATCGCCCCTCCCCGGGGTTCGGCGGATGACGCGGAAAACGATGAGTCGGCGAGTGCCGACCGGGGGTCAGGAGAGCGGCGGAGCAGCCCGCACTTCCGCTGCGTGCGACAGCGCTGCCCGCTTCGGGCGCAAGCGCCGCCGCGCGTCGGCAGCAAAGCGCAGCCAGCCCAGCTTTTTCCAGCGCATGAGCATCACCACGCCGCGCATGCCCTGGTCCAGCACGTAGCCGATCCACAGTCCGGGTAGGCCGAAGCCCAGCACGATTGCCAGCAGCCAAGGCGTGAGTGTGCCGAGCAGCAGGTTCACCGCCACGGTGATCTTCACCGGCCAGCGCACATCGCCAGCCGCACGCAAGGCGCCCAGCACGATCATGTTCAGGCAGCGACCGAAGCCGGCCAGGATTTCCAGTCCAAGCACGACGATCAGCAGGGACAGCACGGCTTTGTCATGCACCTGGTGCGCGATCATCCACGGCGCCACCACCATTGCGATGACAGCCCCTGCCGCGGTGATGAGCATGCCGGCCTTGATCGCCTTCGCCACGTCACGCCGCGCATCTGCAAAACGCCCGGCGCCGATGTGATGACTCACCAGGATTTCGGTGGCAGTGCCCAGCGCTGCCGCACCCAGCCCGATCCACGCGCCGACGTTCGACACATACGCATGCGTGGCCAGCACGTCGGTGCCAAGGCTTGCCGCCATCGACAAAGTGGCGAGGAAGCACAGCTGGAACACGATCTTCTCCGCCGCGCTCGGCAGGCCGATGGCCACGATGTCGCGCAGCGCCGTATGCGCCCCTGCGTGCGTGAGGAAGAACAGGTCACGCACATGCACCAGCACGCGCAACGCAGCAACCCAGAACATGCACAGGAACAGCAGGGCCACCACACGCGAGGCGAGCAGCCCCCACGCGAAAGACATGACGCCTTGCGGCGGCGTGTCGAACAGGCCAAGCACCAGCCAGGCGCTGACCAGCAGATGCACCACGTTCATCAGCGTCACCGCGTGCATCGACAGCTTCGTATGCGCAAAAGCCCGCACGCAGGCCAGCATCGTGACGATGACCGCATCCAGCAACGCCACACCGCCCAGCACCTGCAGGAAGGGCACCGCTAGCTCCGCGAGGTCGGCCGGTAACTGCAGCGCCTGCAGCACGACGCGCGGCATCGCACCGAGCACGCACATCACTACGGCGCCCAGCCAGAACGAGGACGCCAGTCCGCTGCGGATGTAGGCCGCCGCGTGCTCCGTGTTGCCACTCCCCAGACTGCGCGCGAGCAAGACGCTGGTGCCGGTGGAGACGATGCGGAAGATGCGGTCCAGCACCGCGCGCAGTGTGTTGGACAGACCGAGCAGCGCGACCGCCGCCGGCGACACGTGGCCGGCAAGCGCCAGTCCGACTGTGCCCGCCAGCGTGGCCAATGCGGTTTCGATGTACAGCGGCCAGCTGAGGGCCCACAGGGTCAGCTTGCTTGCGCGGCCAGGATTCATGGGAGATCGGATGAGCAGGAAAGGAATGCTGCCGTCGCCTCCGCGGAACGCCAGCTGGATCGGCGCCCATGTTAACCGTCATGCATACTCGCCGGAACTGCCCGGAGGAACGTGATAGATGAAGATCAATGCATCGGACGCCGACGTCCGGATTGCCGTCGCGACACCCGAAGCGCTCGCCGACGCGCAGCGCTTCTACGATGACTGCGGCTACGGCGGCGCGGCGATCGTGCCGGAAGACACGGTTGTCATCGCGCGCCACGCGCGCGGAATCATCGCCATCGTCCGGCTCTGCCACGAAGGTGGCCTCCTGTGCCTGCGCGGCATGCAGGTGCACCCGGAGTACCGGAGGCAGGGCATCGGCACGCAGCTTCTCCGCACACTGGAACGCGCCATCGGCGAGCGCAGCTGCTACTGCCTGCCCTACAGCCATCTCGTGGAGTTCTATGCGCAGGCGGGCTTCGCCGTGCTTGCCGCAGACGAGCTACCCGAACTGTTGCAGGAGCGCCTCGCGCACAACCGGCGGCGTGGGCTGGATGTCATCGCCATGCGGCGCTGACGGTCACTTCACGCCAGGGGGCGGCGCGACTCCAGTGCCCCGGACAGCCGGTCATGCAGATCCATGACGCGGCGGATCTCCGGATCGATCACACCCGAACCCAGTGCCTCGACGAAGTGGCAGGCCGCGGCACTGGCTGCGCGCGCTTCATAGCTCGCAATCCATTGCCGGCGTTTCTCCATGTGCTCCGCACGCACGGGCCACACGCCCGGACGCGGGCGGATGCGCGAGTCCAGCCCGATGCGCCAGGGCTTGGCGGTGAGGCGCGCGCGGAAGCAGCGCTGGTTCACGCACATCCTCACGTACACCGGATCCGCCCCGATCGCCTCGAAGAAATCCTGGACGTCCTGCCCGCTGGCATCGAACGGTCGATGAGTCGCCAGCACGCGGTAACCCGCCGGCGTGCGATACAAACGAAGATTCCAGGCCGCATGCGTCGACACGAAGCGGGCGATGCGGCGGCGGGCGAGCTTCTCGTAGCCGCCCTGCAGCCTGACCAGCACCTGCCCGGCAAGGCTGCGCACCGAGGTGGCGAAGATCGCGGACAGCACGATGAACGACAAGGCCATGCCCCAGCTACGGTTCAGCACGCCGGCCAGCACGGACGCACACGCCAGTGCGCCGAAGGTCCACAGGATTCCGGCCAGTGTTTCGCGGGGTTCGAAATCCACGTCGGCAAACAACGCCCTCGGAGAATTCAGGCATCGCGCGCCGTAGGCGTTTCGCGTGATGACTTCCTCGCCATGACGCGCCAGCACCTCTTCGCGGATCGGCACGCCGCTCGCACCGTTGTAGGCCACCTTCGGCTCGCGGGTGGCGAGCTTCTCGCCCTGCACGATCCTGCGAAGCGCCTCGTCCGCCCGCTGCTCCGCCATCCCGACGGCATCCGCTTCGCTGGTTTCGGACCAGCCGAAGCGCCGCACGGTGACCTGCCTGCCCTTGCTGCGGTGTTGCCGGACGGCCTCGGCCCAATGGTCGGGAACGATCATCGTCATCTCATGGTGGTGCGGGGCCACCATTATGAGGGCGCGGGTTCAAAGACAGAGATGACGAACCAGCGGTCGTGACACAAACAGCGCGGGCTCGCGAAGCCACCTACTCCCGCACCACAGCCATCCGCCTCACTCCTTCTCCAGCAACCCGAAGCGCTTGAGTTGCGTACGCACCACGTTGCGCGATACCGACAAACATCTGGCGGTCTGCACCTGGTTGCCCTTGCAGTGCCGGAAGGCGCTGGTAACGAGTGAGCGTTCCACGAGTTCGTAGAGGTCGGGCTGGCCCTGCACGAAGAGACGACCGAAGAGGACGTCGAGTGCGCTGAGCACGAGGTCCGCATCCGCTTGCGAGCCGGGTTCACACACCGGGAAGGTGGGCTCGCCACTGGCCTGCAGCAGGCGCAGGTCGGCGGCGCCGATGCGGCCGTCGCGGCTGACGATCATCGCGTAGTGCACGGTGTTCTCCAGCTCACGGATGTTGCCGTGCCAGGGATGGGCGCGCAGCAGGGCTTCGGCCTCGGGCGTCACTTCCACGTCCTGGTGACCGAGCTTGGGGCCGTACAGCTGAGCGAAGTAACGCACCAGGGCGATGACGTCGTCCGGCCGCGCGCGCAGCGGCAGCAGGCGCACGGGTGCGACGTTCAGCTGGTAGTAGAGATCCTCGCGGAAATCGCCGGATTTCACCACGCTGGCGAGGTCGGTGCCTGCCGCGACGATCAGCCGCACATCGATGCCGACGGGGATGCTGGCACCGGTGCGCTGGATGCGCCGCTCCTGCAGGGCGTGCAGCAACTTGACCTGCAACGTGGGCGACAAGGCCTCGATCTCGTCCAGGAACAGGCTGCCACCGCGCGCGGCCTCGAAGCAGCCTTCTACCTCGCGCGGGCTGCCGTCGGGGCCCGGCAGGTCCTCGTAGCCGAACAGCTCGAGCTCGGCGCGCGCCGGATCCAGCGCCTTGCAGTTCACGAAAACGTAGGGGCCGCGACGCTGGCTCGCGTGATGCAGGTACTCAGCGACCATCGCCTTGCCCGAGCCCAGCTCGCCGAGGATGAGTGCCGGCGCGTCGCTGCGCGCCAGGCGGTCGAGGAAGGCGTGCAGTGGCGCGTAGTACGCGCTGTCGAACAGCAAGGCCTGGATGCGCGCCAGCAATACGCTGCGCGAACGCCGCAGGCCTTCCTGGATGGCAGGGTGCTCGCGCAGGCGGGTGCTCGCCTGATTTCCATGCGACTGGGTGGGTGGGGTCATGCGCCTGTCTCCTCGTCTGTCTTGGGGAACGGCTGAGAGGCCGGGTCACGGATCGGTGCGACAGGTTTTGCAAAGAGCATGCCGGGTGCCGACGAGGTCATGCATGGCGGGCGTACCGGCACCGCCTCCGCGGCAGGCAAGGTCTGCGATGAAGGCCTGACCTGGGGGTCTGCCACGCGGGCCGCCGCGCATGGCACCGACACCCTCGCCGACGACGTGCGTTGTTGCATGGCGAGCATCCACCGGGCGCGCTGCTGTTTATTGACCACCTGCACGGACGTACTGCTGCCTTTTGATCAGCAGGCCATGTGCATCTGCTGCGCAGCCAACACCGACATCTTCCGCACGCTCGCGGCCGAGTTCCGGAAACGGAGCCGACACGACGCTGCGCGAATGCCTGCACAGCCTGTCCCGGCAATCGTTTCGCACCATGCACGCCGCGATGACAAAGGTATGCGCAGCGTTCTCCGTCGGGCCGTGGCATGGAATCTGCTGACACCTCCGTCATTCCGCGCAGCGACGCCAGGGTTGCGCGGCCCACATCACAAGCCCGATCACGGGCACGGAGCACAGCGCATGGACAGGATCGTCGTCACCGACGTGAAGAAGACGTTTCAACTCAAGCCGGGACAGTACGTCACCGTCGACGGCCAGGACACCGACGAGCTGACCGTGCTCAACGGCGTGGACCTCACGATCCGCAAGGGCGAATTCATCGTGCTGGTGGGCCCGAGTGGCAGCGGCAAGTCGGTGTTGCTGGACATCATCGGCGGACTGACACCCGCCTCGCAGGGCGTGGTGCACCTCAACGGCCAGCAGATCGTCAAGCCGGACCCGAAGACCAGCTACGTCTTCCAGCAGTACGCGCTGTTCCCCTGGCGCACAGCGCTGGCCAACGTGGAGTACGCGCTGGAAGTGCGCGGCATTGCGCAGAAGGAACGTACCGAGACGGCCCGCCGCTTCCTGTCCCTGTTCGGCCTGCGCGACTTCGAGGACCGCTTCCCCAGCCAGTTGTCCGGCGGCATGCAGCAACGCGTGGCGATTGCGCGTGCGCTCGCCGCCAACCCGGAAGTGCTGCTGATGGACGAGCCCTTCGCGGCGCTGGACGCGCAGACGCGCGAGATCCTGCAGAGCGAGTTGCTGAAGATCTGGGGCGAGATCAACACCACGGTGATCTTCGTTACCCACTCCATCGACGAAGCGATCTACCTCGCCGACCGCGTGGTGGTGATGACCGCCCGCCCCGGCACCGTGAAGCAGGTGATCGACATCGACCTGCCCCGCCCGCGCGACGGCGACATCCGTTCCAGCCCCGAATTCAACACCTACCGCCACCAGGTGTGGGAGGCGCTGCGCGACGAAGTGAACAAGGCACAGAAGGACTGGGCGCTGTCGCCTGCATTCGGGCATTGAGGCGGTACGCCCGGACCCGAACCAGGACGAGAACAAAGGACAACGACGCTGGATTCCCGCTTTCGCGGGAATGACGGGAACCGCGGTTGATCCGTCGTTCCTGCGAAGGCAGGAACCCAGTGTCTTTCAAGAAACTGATCAAGAAAAGCACCCACAGAGAACACACATGGCATATCTCATCGACAAGCTCGGCCACATCGGCGGCTTCCAGTACCTCGGCCAGACCAGCTCGGTACCCGGCCGCATCGAGAAGCGAAAGCGTCCGCGCAACTTCGGCACCTTCGTGTATGGCATTCCGCTCATCGCGCTGTTCCTGCTCGCCTGGGAAGTCGCGCCGCGCCTGGGCTGGATGAATCCGATCTTCTTCCCGGCCTTCAGCGACGTGCTGGTGGCGCTGCAGGCGCTGGCTGCATCCGGCGAGCTGGGCATACACGTGGGCGCCAGCCTGCAACGCGCGGTCATCGGCTTCGTGCTGGCGGTGTTCACCGCCATTCCGCTGGGCTTCCTGATGGGCCGCTACGGCATCTTCGAGAAGGTGACCGACCTGCTGGTGCAGACGCTGCGCAACACCTCGCAGTTCGCGCTGCTGCCGGTGTTCATCCTGCTGCTGGGCATCGGCGAAGCGTCCAAGATCGCCATCACCTTCTACTCTTCGGTGTTCTTCCTGCTGATCAACACCATCAGCGGCGTGAAGTCGGTGGACCCGCTGCTGCTGAAGGCCGCGCGCTCCATGGGCACCACCGAGGCCGACCTGTTCCGCAAGGTCATCCTGCCGGCGAGCATCCCTTCCATCGTGGCCGGTGCGCGCCTCGCGGTGAAGTCCTCCGTGTTCGCCGTCATCGGCGCCGAGATGCTGGCCGCCAAGTCGGGTATCGGCTACCTGATCCAGCACTCGCAACTGATGATGCAGACCGCCGACATGTACGCCGGCATCCTCGTCCTGACCCTCATCGGCCTGGCCATCAACTACCTGCTGGTGTGGTTCGAGCAACGCGCCACGGCGTGGAAGGCCACGTCGGAATCCAGCGTGGCGTAAGCACTCCTCGACAACGGGAACGACGGAAGCGAAGGGCGCAGGTTGGGTTGAGCGCAGCGAAGCCCAACACCCAACGCAACGAGCCGCGCTGAACGTCGTTACCGCAGCACCTGATCGAACCGCTGCTGTTGGGCTTCGCTGCGCTCAACCCAACCTACGCCGAAGCCACCACCGCAGCCTTCCACACCAATAACCAACCATCACCCGAACCAGAAAGGCACCACCCATGTCCCGCATCACCCACACCCTCAAAGCCCTCGCGCTCGCCGCCGTCGGCGGCCTGTTCGCGCTGAACGCCGCCGCGCAGAGCGCGCCGGCCACCGTGCGCATCGGCAGCACCGCACCGGGTCACCTGAAGTTCATCCTCGCGCAGCACCACAATTCCTTCGACAAGGAGTTCGCGAAGGAGAACATCAAGTTCGACCTGCTGCCCTTCACCGGCGGCGGCTCCGAAGCGGTGACCGCACTCGCCACCGGCGCGGTGGACATCGCCTACATCGGCAACAACCCTGCCCTGCGCGCTGCTGCGCAGAAGGCCAACATCAAGCTGGTGGGCACGTCGAGCTTCGTGCGCAACAGTGGCGCCTACATCATCGTGCCGGTGAATTCGCCCATCAAGACGCTGAAGGACCTCAAGGGCAAGAAGGTCGCCTACCTGGCCGGCACGGTGCGCCACTCCACGCTGACCAAGGCGCTGAAGTCGGTGGGCCTCACCGGCAAGGACATCGAATCGCTGAACCTGCCCTTCGAGGCCAGCGGCCCGGCGCTCGCACGCGGTGACATCGACGCCATCGTGGAGAGCGACAACGTCGCCGCCACGCTGCTGGAGAAGAACGCTGCACGCATCCTGCTGGACGCCGGCAATCACCCTGAATGGGCGGTGCCGAACGTGATCGTCGTGAATGGCGACTTCGCGAAGAAGTACCCGGAGGTGCTGAAGCGCGTGCTGAAAGTGGACCTGCAGCTCGCCACCTGGGCAGACGCCAACTACGAAGAGACGATCAAGATCTTCACCACCCGCACCAAATCGTCCGAGAAAGCCGTGCGCAACAACTACAAGGATGGCCGCTTCAACCAGGACCCGCGCCTGACGGACGAAGTCCTCGCCGCCCTGAAGGGTGAAGAGGAATTCATGGAAAGCGCCGGCCTGCTGAAGGGATCGGTGGACTACGCGAAGTGGGTAGACAAGAGCTTCGTGGATGCGGCCTACGCGGGCGCTGCGGTGGCTGCGAAACAGTAAGCACGGCCCCGTAGGTTGGGTTGAGCAACGCGACTTGTGCTGAGCAATGTCGAAGCGAGCCCAACATCAGCCTCTCGATCCGGCACGGCGATATCTGCCACCTAAGGCACATACTCGCGCCGTGCCTTCGCCAGGCGTTGCATGTTGGGCTTCGCTGCGCTCAACCCAACCTGTCCAAGTTGCCACGGCTCAACTCATTCCACACGTTTGCCACACACACAGGGCCGCCCACCGGGCGGCCCTGTTCCTTTTCGCGCCTGGCCGCGCGCTGTTGCTTATTCCTCAACAGCGGCCTGGATATGAAAAACGAATCGTTCTGTGGTGGCCGGCGGCTGGCCAGAATCCATTCGTCCATTTCACAAAGGCATCCGCCATGAGCATCCTGAAGAAACTGCTGCTGTCCCTGAGCGCGCTGGTCGCCACGACGGCTTTTGCCAACCCGTCCGACTTCCTGGTCAGTACCGAATGGCTGGAGAAGAACCTCAACGACCCGAAGCTGCGCATCATCGAAGTGAGCGTGAATCCGGGCGTGTATGAGCGCGGCCACATCCAGGGCGCCAGCAACTTCGCCTGGCACACCGACCTGGTGGACCCGGTGCGTCGCGACATCGTGAGCCAGCAGAACTTCGAGAGCCTGCTGCGCAAGGCCGGCGTGAACAACGACAGCACCGTCATCCTCTACGGCGACACCAACAACTGGTTCGCTGCCTGGGGAGCCTGGGTGTTCGACATCTACAACGTGAAGAACGTGAAGCTGCTGGACGGTGGCCGTGCCAAGTGGGAGGCCGAGAAGCGCCCGCTGACGCCGCTGGCCAGCCAGCACGCCGCCGGCAACGTGCGCGTCAGCGCTGCCAACAACGCCCTGCGCGCCCGCCTCGCCGACGTGGTGGCGGTGGCCGACAAGAAGAGCAATGCCTCTCTCGTCGACATCCGCTCTGCGGACGAATACAGCGGCAAGGTGTTCGCCCCGGCCGGCGTGCAGGAACTGGCAGTCCGCGCCGGCCACGTGCCGGGTGCGGTCAACGTTCCCTGGGGTCAGGCCGTCGCCGCTGATGGCACCTTCAAGTCGGTGGAAGAGCTGAAGAAGATCTACGGCGCAGTCGGCATCGACGGCAACAAGCCGGTCATCACCTACTGCCGCATCGGCGAGCGCTCCAGCCACACCTGGTTCGCGCTGAAGAAGCTGCTGGGCTATGACGTGCGCAACTACGACGGTTCCTGGACCGAGTACGGCAACACCGTCGGCGTGCCGGTGACCAACTTGGCCGGCACGGTGTGGGGTGGCAAGTAAGCCTGCCCCTTGCAACGATCACCTGCTGCGCCGGTCGGGAGCCCGGCACGGTTCGTGAAGACCTGTCAGGAGTCTGTCGCGGGCTCGCGGCGAGACACCGGACAGGTCTGAAGTGAGGTCTCCAACCTTCCTCGGGCGGTGCTTGCACCGCCCATTTTTCGTAGGGCGCGAAGCCAGCCGAGGCGCCGACGCGCCGACGCGCACGGTTTCATGCCGCAGCAGATACGTGCTGCTCGTTTTGCCCCGTACCTGTCATGACCTGACAAGCACAGCCCACTGCAACACATCACACCGCACCGCTCATGTCGAACACCACCCTCCCCGGCTTCACCCTGCCACCGCTGAAGAACTGGCTGCCCGCCGTGATGGTGCTGGCTCTCGCCTTCCTGCTCAGCCGCCATGTCGGCGCCGAAGCCACGGGACGCAACCTTGCGCTGTCGGTATGGCTGGGTGTGTTCTTCGGCGCGTTGCTGCAACGCTCGCGCTTCTGCTTCTACTGCGTGAGCCGCGACTTCATCGAGTCGCGCGACGCGCGCGGCCTGCTCGGTATCGTCGCCGCACTGGCGGTCGGCACGCTGGGTTACCACGTCCTGTTCGGCGCCTTCCTGCCGGAGCCGGCGGCGGGCCGCCTGCCACCAGGCGCGCACATCGGCCCCGTGAGCTGGGTGCTGGCAGTCGGCGCATTCGCATTCGGCATCGGCATGGCGATCGCCGGCTCCTGCATCAGCGCGCAGTTCTACCGCCTGGGCGAAGGCCTGCTGTCGGCACCGGTCGCGTTGCTGGGGGCTGCGCTGGGTTTCGTGCTCGGCTTCCTGAGCTGGAACACGCTGTACCTGGGCAGCCTGCAGGCTGCACCGGTGCTGTGGTTGCCGCACCACCTGGGCTACGAAGGCTCGGCCTTCGTGCAGTTGCTGCTGCTGGGCGTAGTGGCCTTCGTGCTGGCGAAGCTGCATCGCGCACAGCCGGCGAGCAGTAACGGGGCCAATGAAGCGCCCTGGTGGCAACGGCGCTGGCCGACCTATGTCGGCGGCATTCTCATCGGCGCACTGGGTGTTGCGGCCTTCCTGCGCGTCGCACCGCTGGGCGTGACGGCGGAGCTGGGCAGCGTGGCGCGCACCACGGCGGACGGTTTCGGCTGGCTGCCTGCGCGACTGGAAGGGCTGGACACCTTCCGCGGCTGCGCCACCGCCATCAAGGAAACCCTGTGGTCCAACAACGGCGCCTTCGTCGTCGGCCTGGTGCTGGGCGCCTTCGCCGCCGCGCTGTCGGCCGGGGACTTCCGCCCGAAGTTGCCGACGGGCAAGGAGTTGTTGCGTGCCTTCGGTGGCGGCGTGCTGATGGGCTGGGGCGGCATGGTCGCGCTGGGTTGCACGGTCGGCACCCTGCTCTCCGGCATCATGGCTGCGGCGGTGTCGGGCTGGGTATTCGCGGTGTTCGCGGCGTCGGGACTGTACGGCGGCTGGTGGCTGCGCAAGCGTGCCGCCCCGCAGTGAACGCCACATGTGTGCGCAACAAAAAACCCGCTGAGGTCAGCGGGTTCTTTGTTGAAGAACGGAACGTCCGTCAGACCAGCTGGCAGATATCCAGCACCTTCATGTCGGTGTAATCGAGGTTCTCGCCACCCATGGCCCAGATGAAGATGTAATTGCTGGTACCGGTGCCCATGTGGATGGACCACGGCGGCGACACCACTGCCTCCTCGTTGCCGAGCGACAGGTGGCGCATCTCGCTGGGCTCGCCCATGAAGTGCATGACGCGCTGGTCGGCCGGCAGGTTGTAGTAGAAGTAGACCTCCGAGCGGCGGTCATGCAGGTGCGGCGGGCAGGTGTTCCACACCGAGCCGGTCTTGAGGATGGTCATGCCCAGCAGCAGCTGGCAGCTCTTGGCGGTGGTGGGCACGATGTACTGGTAGATGGTGCGCTCGTTGGACGTTTCGGCAGCGCCACGCTCCAGCGGCACAGCCTTGTCGATGGAGATGTGCACCGTGTCGTAGCGGGCATGCGCCGGCGTCGAGGTGAGGTAGAACTTGGCCGGCTTGGCAGCGTCCTTCGATTCGAACACCACCTCGGAGCCCATCGGCACGTAGATGCCGTCCTTGGGTGCGAGGTCGTACTTCTTGCCATCCACCACCACCACGCCAGCACCCTCACCGACGTTCACCGCGCCGAGCTCACGGCGTTCCAGGAACGGCTTGCCGGCGGCGGAAGCGGGTTCGGTCTGCGCCGGCAGCGGCACGGCCTTGCTGACCGGGAAAGCGCCGCCGATGACGAAGCGCTCGAAGTGCAGATAGTTCAGGCGGATCTCGTCGGCCACGAACAGGCCGTCGATGAGGTAGCGGTCGCGCAGTTGCTGGTTGCTGGCGCCATCCATGGAGTCCGGAGCGGTGGCGTAGTAGGTCTTGCTGAAGATCGTCATGGCGGTTCCTTGTGCAGAAGCGGATGAATCCGGGACGGCCCGGCCGACCTGCGTCGGTCATGGCTCGCAAGAAAGCGAACATGCATTCTGCGCCCGGACGACACTGCTGCGCTACCCGCCAAAAGAAACGCCCGCCGGCTTGCGCGCGGCGGGCGTTCGTCCTGTCTGGCGCCCGGCGGAGCCGGGCTCAGGCACTGACCAGAAGAGCTATTACGAAATGCTCTTCAGGTAGGTGGCGATGCCGTCGTCCTTGGCGTTCGCGAAGAAGTATTCCTGGAACTTCGGACCAGCGATGGCGCCCTTCACCAGGTCCTGGTCGACCGACTTCAGCACGGTCAGCATGTCCTTGGTGGAGGCAGCCTTCACGTCCTTCAGGATGCCGCGGTTCTTGGCCATGATGGCAGCGCGCTCCTTCGGGTAGCCCAGGCCGGCTTCGAGCTCGAACAGCTTGCGGTACACGTCTTGCAGGTTCAGTTCAGCAGCCCAGCCGAAGCCCTTGGCGTAGGGCATGGAGATGGCGTTGCCGGCGTTGATCTGCGAGAACAGGAAAGCGTCGGTCGGGTCGGCCACCAGGCCGCAGAACACGCCCGGCATCGAGTTGCAGGCCAGCATGGCGCCCATGCCGGTGCCGCAACCGGTGACGACGAAGTCAGCAGCGCCGGAGTTCAGCAGGATGCCGGCCAGGATGCCGTTCTGCACGTAGGTCAGCGAGTTGGCATCGTCGGCGCTGTACATGCCGTAGTTGAACACTTGGTGACCCAGGGGCTCGGCAACCGTCTTCAGCGAGTTGAAGATGATTTCGTTCTTGGCGCACTGGCTGTTCTCGTTGATCAGGGCGATCTTCATGGAATCTTTCCTTTCGGTCCGGGGGACGACGCGCAAACGTCGGGGGTAAAACGGAAGGATGCCGCCGCTGTGTTTCACCCAAAAGAGGGGGATGGGACGGGATCCGAGGCCCGTAAGGGTAAACGCGTGGCGGGCCAAACGCAAACCGCAGCGCAGTGTTGCGGGCCTGTTTCAGGGGGCTGGAAGGCCGGTAAACACGGGCTTTCTGACCTGACGCAAAGGCTGGCGGCAGGTCATCCAGCCCGGCTCAGCCGGCGTCCTTGATTTCAAGGGCCAGGGCGTACAACTGGTTCTTCGGCGCGCCAGTGATCTCGGCGGCCAGCTTCGCTGCGCTCTTGACCGGCAACTCGGCCAGCAGCAGGCGCAGCACCCGCTCCGCTTCCGGCCCCAGGCCCTCGCCGGCCGGCGCGGCAGACAGCAGCAGCACGAACTCGCCGCGCAGGCGGTTGGCGTCTTCCACCAGCCAGGCTGCGGCCTCTGGCAACGGCAGGCGGACGATCTGCTCGAAGCGCTTGGTCAGCTCGCGGGCGATCACCAGCTCGCGCACCGGCTCCATCACCGCGGCCAGGTCGGCCACGCATTCCTCGATACGGTGCGGCGCCTCGTAGAACACCAGGGTCGCCGCAACGCCACGCAGTGCTTCCAGCTCGGTGCGGCGGGCCGCCTGCTTGGGCGGCAGGAAGCCGACGAAGTGGAAACGCGCGTCCAGCAGGCCGGAGGCGGACAAGGCGGTGACCACCGCGCTGGCCCCCGGCAGCGGCACCACCGCGAAGCCGGCGTCCTGCACGCGGCGCACGACGCGGGCGCCGGGGTCGGACACGGCCGGGGTGCCGGCATCGGTGATCAGCGCCACATGCTGACCGGCGTTCAGCGCGTCGATCAGCTTCGAAGCACTTTCCTGCTCGTTGTGTTCGTGCGCAGCGACCAGACGGGTACGTACCCCGATGGCATCGAGCAGGCGCTGCGAGTGGCGGGTATCCTCGGCGGCAATCAGGTCCACGGCCTCCAGCACGGCACGGGCGCGCTGGGTGATGTCGCCCAGGTTTCCGAGCGGCGTGGCCACTACATACAATGCCGGCGCGTCAGCCAGGACGCGGTCGTTGCTGTGATCCATGAAGGGAAAACCTTGAAGGCCTTGCGGCGGTTTCTGGGCGGTGCAGGTAGTGACGCGGCGGCGGACAAGGCCGGCACGGGCAGCCGCGGTGCGGCGGCCGAGCAACTCGCGGCGGATTACCTCGTCGCGCGCGGCGCCCGCATTATCGCCCGCAACGTGCGCTGCCGCGGCGGCGAAGTGGATCTCGTCGCCGAACTCGACGGCCCCCGGAACAGCACCCTGCTCTTCGTAGAGGTGCGCCTGCGCGGCAATGCGCGCTTCGGCGGCGCAGCGGCCAGCATCACCCAAGCCAAGCAGGCGCGCATCATCCTCGCCGCGCAACACTGGCTGGCCGGCGACGGCAGCCGCTACGCCAACCATCCCTGCCGCTTCGACGCGATCCTGCTGGACCGTCTCGACAAGGACGCCATTGAATGGCTGCCCGGCGCTTTTTCCGCATAAGCCTCCTCGGCTTGGCACTGCTGGCGCTGACTACCAGCCCCCAGGCCGAGCCCCGCCACGCCCTCATCCAGCGCGCGCCGCTAGCCGGCTTCACGTATCACGCCGGCCCGGCCCTGTGGCCGCAACTGCAGGAAGGTGACATGCTGGAACTGGCGCTGGAACGGGACAACCGCCACGACACGCAAGCCGTGCTGGTGCTGTGGCAGGGCCACAAGCTGGGCTACCTGCCGGCGGTGGAAAACGGTGCCGTGGCCCGCGCGCTGGCGGCCGGCACACCGCTTACCGCGCGCATCGGTCGCCTGCGCCAGCACGCCAACCCGCGCGAGCGGGTACTGGTCGAAGTGCTGAGGCCACTCCCCGCCCCCTGAGCAGGGTCAATGTCAGGGCTAGCCCGGATAGGCTAAAATCCCCTGCTCGGCTGGCTCCGCAATCCGCGCGGTCAAGAAAAAAGCCAGCTGACCGGATTCCACACCAACCAGCCAGGTTCAAACCGGACCCACCGCACCCCCTCGGCGGGTTCAAGTTCAACACGGGAGAGTCAAGAGCATGAGCAATCCGTTCGATCTGTCGGGCAAGGTCGCCCTCATCACCGGTGGCGCCCAGGGCATCGGTGCCGCCATCGCCGCCAAGGTCGCTGAAGCCGGCGCCAGCGTCATCTGCGCCGACTTCGCGCCGATGGCCGCCGAATCCACCGCCGCCATGGACGCGGCTGTTGCCAAGACCGGCGCCAAGTGGTGGTACCTGAAGGCCAACCTGACCGAGAAGGGTGCGCCTGCCCGCGTGATCGACGAAGCCGTGAAGCTGGCTGGCAAGGTCGACCTGCTGGGCAACGTGGCCGGCACCATCCGCCGTGCCCCGTTCCTGGAGCACACCGAAGAAGACTTCGACTTCGTCATGCAGATCAACCTGTATGCACCGATGTACCTGTCGCAAGCCTTCTGCCGCCACGTCGTGGGCCGCAACGGCAAGGGCAAGATCATCAACATCTGCTCGATGCTGTCCTACCAGGGCGGCATCCTGGTGCCGGGCTACACCGCATCCAAGCACGGCATCGCCGGCATCACCAAGCTGATCGCCAACGAAATGGGCACCAAGGGCATCAACTGCAACGGCATCGCCCCGGGCTACATCGCCACCGCCAACACCGCGCCGATCCGCGCCGATGCTGACCGCAACAAGGCCATCCTGGACCGCATCCCGCTGGGTCGCTGGGGCGAGCCGGAAGATCTGGCCGGCACCGCCGTGTTCCTGTTCGCCGAGGCTTCCGACTACCTGAACGGCACCGTCGTGAACGTGGACGGCGGCTGGCAGGCTCGCTGATCGTTCCTCACGATCGGAAATACGAAGGGCCGCGCAAGCGGCCCTTTTTCATTGGCTGATGATCCGCTGCACTACAGACTGGCCCACAGATGCGCCGCCACCAGCGAACGCCAGGGCGAGAATTGCTGCAACCAGGCCTCCGTCTCGCCAATAGCGGGCTTTTCGTTCCGCTGCAGCAGATGCTGCAGCGCCTTGCGCAGCGCCACATCGCCATGCAGGGACGCATCGGCACAGGCGAAGCCACGCAGCAGGCAGTAATTGACGGTCCATGGGCCGATGCCGCGCACACCCAGCAGGTGCTCGCGGATGTTCTCCGCCGGCAGGCCCTGCTGCTGCCAACTATCCAGCGGCAAGTCACCGCTCGCCACCCGCGCGGCCACGTCGACCAGCGTCGCCGCCTTGGCGGTGGAAAACCCCACGGCGCGCAGATCGTCGCTGTGCAAGGCGGCCACGTCCTGTGCCGACGGATAGCAATAGCGCTGCGCGTCCAGTGGCCGACCGGCGAGGCGGATCAGCTTGCGGCGCAGGGAGATCGCCACGGCCAGACTGATCTGCTGTCCGGTGATGGCCCAGCTCAGCGCCTCGAAAGGCGTCGCGCATTGCGGGATGCGCAGGCCGGGACGCTGCGCGACCAGTGCCGTCAGGCGTGCGTCATGAGCCACCGCACGAACGAAAGCCGGCACGTCCAGTTGCAGGCCCAGCAGGCCACGCGCGACGTCCATCAAGGCGGCAGGGTCATCCACCGCAGGCGTGACACTGGCGTCGCACAAGGCCTCGCCTACGCCGTCCTCCGTTCGCAAACGGATCGCCAGATGCACTGCGGCACCGCGCCAGACGAAGGCCTTGTGCAGGCCGTCCGGCATCACCTGCTCGGCCACGCTTTCGACATCGCGGCCATGGAAGCTGTGGGCATCGTCGAAGCGGTAAGCCTCGGGCAACGACATGCGCCATGCGAGCACCTGCCCGCCGGGCAGCGTGTCGATATGGATTGCGTTGTTGCTGCGGGCGTCGTCGGTCATTCGTCCTCGTCTTGCTGCGGGTTCGCGGCCGCCTCACGCCGCAGCAATTCTGCCTTGCGGCTGAGGCCCCAACGGTAGCCCGCCAGTTGGCCGTCCTGCCGCAACACGCGATGACAGGGCACCAGCACCGCCACCTCATTGGTGGCGCAGGCCCGTGCCACCGCGCGCACCGCCTGCGGCTTGCCCAACCGCTCCGCCAGCTCCGTGTAGCTCAAGGTGGTGCCCAAGGGAATCTGCTGCAGCGCCCGCCACACTTGTTGCTGGAAGGCCGTGCCGCGCACGTCCAGCGGCAGGGCTGCGGCCTGCGCGGGCTCGGATAGATGCTGCAGTATCTGCTGCACCCAGGCGGCGAACTGCGCGTCACCCTC
Source organism: Moraxellaceae bacterium (assembly GCA_031119205.1). Taxonomy (GTDB): domain Bacteria; phylum Pseudomonadota; class Gammaproteobacteria; order Burkholderiales; family Rhodocyclaceae; genus Uliginosibacterium. The sequence continues at coordinate 108,136 of JAVHYF010000002.1, forward strand.
CACCAGATTTGCTGCACGGTAACGCTGCCCCAAACCCTGCAGCAAAGCCTCGGCGGAATCGCCGAACTCCACCGCGCAGACACCGCGTGCGGTCGCCGCCACCAGCATCGGACCGAGCGGGCTGTCCACCATAGCGTGACGGATCGTCTCGCCCGGTGCACCACGCCGCGCGAGTGCCGGCGCCATGCCCAGCAAACCGGCGGCGCCTTCATAGAAACGGCTCGGCGCATTGAAGCCCGCGGCATACAGCGCATCGGTGACGCTGGCGGTCTCGCCCAGTACCTGTGCGACCCGCTGCGCGCGCAGCGCACGACCATAGGCATGCGGCGTCATGCCGACGGCTTGCTTGAAGACACGGTGAAAGTGGTAGCGGCTCAGGCCAGCCTGCTGCGCAAGCTCGTCCAGCGAAGGCGACACCTCGCTGGCAGCAAGTGCCTCGCAGGCACGCAACACCAGCGCGCGGTGCCGCGCCTGCAAGGAATCACCATCCGGATCGCAGCGCTTGCAGGCGCGGAAGCCTGCTGCGCGGGCTGCGCCGCAATCGTCGAAAAACCGGACGTTGTCGCGCAAGGGACGCCGCGCCGGGCAGGACGGCCGGCAGTAGATACCGGTGCTACGCACGGCGAATACGAAGCTGTCGTTCTGCGCCCGCTCACAGACCGCGCGCCAGCGCGCCTCGTCGCCTTGCGAGGGGGCGACTGTGGCGGCGGAGGACGGCGAAGACCTGACGGGGTTATTCATGGGCTGGAACATTGCAGCACTCCTTTGACGGTGTGTGCAATGTGCGCCACCGCGGACCGGCTCGCAGCCCGCGGCTTGCTTTCAAACTCGAAGCGTCATAACAGCAGTGCTCGCAGCGCCTGCATATCGGTCACGGTCTGATGCTGACCATAGTCGGGAGCCTCCCGGCTACTGGATACGAGCACCCCGGCCATCCCGGCCGCGCGCGCGGCCTGCATATCTTTCTCTTCGTTGCCTACGTAGCAGGCGCGTGCCGGAGCTCCGGCCTCCCGCCAGAGGCGCCGCAGCCCTTCTCCCGAAGGTTTCCGAACCCCCAGATCACAGGACGATGCAACCCGGTCGAAGAGAGGTGAAAGCTCGCGTAGATCCTCCACCAGCATCGTCGCAGGCATGCCGTACGGAACATCGGAAAGCGCAACAATGTACGCCCCTGCTTGCTTCAGGCTGACGAGCAGGTCATGAGCTCCGGGCGCAATAGCGCTGCGTCTGCTGAAGTATCCGAAGAAGCCCCGCTCGAACGCGGCATGTGGCACAGCGAACAAGGCGGCAAGCTTGCGCGTGACTTCCCCCGCCTCGATTTCGAACGTGCGGGGATTGCGGCGGGTGTTATAGAACTGAAGGATCTCGAGCGCTGCTGCCAGAGCCTGCGGGTCAATCTCAGCGTCACTCACAGCCAGAGCATGGCCAAGCGCAAATCGATAGTGCGCCGACCAATCCAGCGCCACGCCCTCGTAGTGGACCAATGTCTCGCCAACATCGAACGCAACGAACAAGGGCGGCACTGTCACAAGCTCAGCCGGCCTTGCGCGTCACCGCCGGGCCGGTGAGGCCGGCGACGCCCAGCTTGCCCAGGGTCTGCCACTCGCCTTCGGTGACGACGCGCTCGGCAATCACACTGATGTCCAGGCTGCGCGCCACATCCACGGCGGCCTTCACGAAGCGCTGGTTGCCGTCATTCACGTCGATGCCGGCGACGAAGCCACCATCCAGCTTCAGGTAGTCGACACTCAGCGCGTACAGCTGCGGCATGGCGGCGAAGTGGCGGCCGAAGTGCTCGATGCCCAGCTTGCAGTGGTGGCCAGCGAGCACGCGCGACAGCGCAGCGATGGACTCCACGCCGTGGGCATCGCCCAGACCACGCTCGCTGACTTCGAACCACAGACGGCTGGCACGCGGGCCGGCGAAGACCAACAGGTCCTTCATCGACACGAGGAAGGCGTCCTTCTCCAGCGACAGCGGCGACAGGTTCACCGCCATGTCGCCGGCGTTGCGCTCCAGCCAGGCGATGGCCAGTTCGATGGCCAGCAGGTCGAGCTGGCCGGTGAGGCCGAAGCGGCTGGCTGCCGGCATGAACTGGCCGGCCGACATCAGCTTGCCGTCCTCGCCCTTCAAGCGCAGCATCGCCTCCTGGTGCAGCGACGTGCCATCGGTGCGGACCACCGGGTAAGTCGCCAGCTCGAAGCTGCGACTCTCGATGGCACGGTCGATCAATGCACGCCAGGCGAGCGCTCCGCCACTGACCTGCGCGCCGGCAGCCGGGCCGCCACCGGCCAGTGGCACCGGCAGGGTTTCGGCACTCATCAGCGCGGCATCCGCGCGGGACAGGACATCGGCCACCGGCTCGCCGCTGCGGAAGGTGGTCCAGCCCACGGCCACCACCGGCTTGCGGTCGGTGAATTCACGGCGGTGCAGATCGTCCATCGCGTCCAGCAACTTGCGGGCGATGTGCTCGGCGTTGGCCGGGTCACCATCCTCCAGCAGCAGGGCGAAGTCGGCGCCGTTCAGGCGCGCGGCGACGGAATCGGGATAGCTGCGGGCGGCCTCGCCCAGTTCCTGCCCGCAGGCCTTGATGAGGGCGTCGGTGCGCTCGCGGCCAAGGCGGCGGTTCACGCCAGCGAGGTCGAGAATACGCAGCATGAGGATGGTGCCGCCATTGGTGTCACCTTCATCCACCAGCGCCTCGCGCAGGCGGCCCATCACGTAGTTGCGGTTGGGCAGCTCGGTCAGGCTGTCGCGGTTGGCGTCGTCGCGCAGCTGGTCGATGCGCGCGGCCTGCTCTGCGAACATCGCCTGCACGCGCGCCACCATGGCGTTCATGGCGCGCACGACGATGCGCAGTTCCTTCACGTCCGGCTCGGGCAGCGACACGAAACGACGCTCGCCGATGGCCTCGGCCTGCTGGACGATGTCGGTCAGCGGACGCTTCACCCAGCGCAGCAGCAGCGTGACCAGCCCGCCCAGCAGCAGGCCGATGAGGGCCAGCATGCCGGCCGTCTGCAGGGAGCCCTTCCACAGGGCCGAATACGCGAAGCGCTTGTTTGCCAGCACGCTGACCACGCCGGCCTGCTTCCAGCCGTCGGACACCAGCGCATTGCCGGCACGCGCCTGCAGCGGCACCAGCGACACGAACCAGCCGGGCGCATCCGGCACCGGCTGGCGGTTGGTACGTTCCACCAGCACCTTGCCGTCCACGTCGCGATAGACGATGGATTCGAAATGACCAGAATCGAACAGCGCGCTGACCAGCAATTCGGTCATCGCAGCGTCCTTGCTCTGCTGGGACATGGACAGCGCCAGCGAAGCCGCGCTGTCGTTGGCCTGGGCGTAAAGCTGCTGCTCCAGGTAATTGCGTGCCGACAATGTACTGACGACCAGATTGCCGACGAGCGCAAGGCTCATCGCGGCCAGTACGGCCAGCCAGAGGCGGGTCAGCAGTGACATTCGGGACATTTTCTTCTCCACGCCGGAATGCGCGATATTTTCATTTCAAACAGAATCATGAATTACAGCTCGCATTTCTCTGCATTCTAATTATTTCAACGGCTCGTAACCTTCTGTTTTCATCCGCAACAGGAGGTCCGTCCAGCGTGCCAGACGGTCAACCGAACTGGTGGGCCTTGCCGCACCGGCCATGAACACACCATCGCTATTGAAACTGAATACCGGGGAAAGATCCGGCCTGCGCGAGGCCGGACGGATATCGCTGATCAGATTGTCCAGCACAAGAGGCTCTGCGGTCGGGCTGGCGTAATAGCTCAGCACCATGTGCGCCTGGGTAATGCCGCTGTCCGGCGCGCCGATGCGGGCACGCACATAGGTGAATCTCAGTTGATTCGCCGGAACGCCCAGTTCGACCAGACTGAAATACTTGGCGATCGTGAAATCCTCGCAATCCCCGGCCGCACGGCCTATGGTTTCGAGCGGGGTGGCCCAGTAATCCACCTGACTCCACACTACGGTGTCGTCGGAGAAACGGATACGCCGATTGAAAAAATCATTAACGCGGCGCAACTTCTCGGCATCGGTCTGGCCACTGCCTTGCGCTACCATTTCCCGCCAGTTGCGGTACAGGACTTGCGGCTCGTTGCCGTAACGCGTGGTCAGCGTCCGCAACATGCGATCGGCATCCTGGGCGCCTGCAATCAGGACACCCAGGAGAGCGACCAGGCCGACGAGCCGGGCCCGCATCCGCATCAGCCAGCGCGCCCTGCAGGTTGTCGGCCTGCGTCATCCGCCACGCGGGAACCGAAATTTGACAAAGGCGATCGAAAATAGATCGCTAAACTGCCAGCCAGTTTGCCGATAGTGGTATCAATGGTATTGACCCCGACTCGGCCCTGCCCGGAGCGTGCCGTTAAACGCCAGGGCAGGTATGAAATATCTCGCGGAGTAATCGTGTGCTGAAAAGAATCCATGTTGCCGTCTTGTTCGCCGTCGCCGGTCTGGCCGGCACTGTCCAGGCTGCAGGTCTTGCCGAAGTCACCGAGCGGGCCCTGTCCCGCAACCCCGAAGTCCGCTCCCGCCTTCACGATTACCTGTCCTCCGGTTATGACCAGCAGGCTGCCCGCGGCGGCCTGCGTCCCCGTGTCGATGTCGAGGCCTACTATGGCTACGAGCGGCGCGACACCCCGTCGGTCGATTACGGCAACTTCGACCACCCCGGCGCCAGCATCCAGCTGCGGCAGCTGCTGTTCGACGGCTTTGCCACCACCAGCGAGATCCGCCGCCTGGGCCATACCAAGGCCACCCGCTACTACGAACTGCTGTCCGGCACCGACGACATCGCCGTCGAAGCCGCCCGTGCTTACCTCGATGTACAGCGTTATCGGCAGCTTTCCGGTTTGGCGCAGGACAACTGGGCGGTTCACCGCGAGTTGTACGACCAGATCGACGAGCGCACCCGCGCTGGCGTGGGCCGCCGGGTCGATCTGGAGCAGGCGGCCGGCCGCCTGGCGCTGGCGCAATCCAACTGGCTGACCGAGACCAGCAACCTGCACGACGTGTCGGCCCGCTTCGAGCGGGTGGTCGGCGAATCCCCGCCCGCCCTGGCCGAGGCGCCCGACATCAGCCGCCACCTGCCCGGCGAGCGCGAAGTCCTGCCCATCGCCCTGCGCGACAATCCGCAGTTCCTCGCCGCCGTGTCCAACCTGCGCGCCGCCCGCGCGCAGACCGACGTGCGCCGCGCCGCCAACATGCCCAACCTGGAGTTCCGCGCATCCTACGGCGCCGAACGCAACCGCCAGGGCGTCAACGGCACCTACTCGGACGCCGTGGCCCAGCTGGTCATGAACTACAACCTGTACCGCGGCGGCAGCGACGACGCGCGCATCCGCGCCTCGCAGGAGCAGTACTACGCCGCCGTCGAACTGCGTGACCGCGCCTGCCGCGACATCCGCCAGAACACCGTCATCGCGTGGAACGACTCCCGCCGCCTGCGCGACCAGCTGCAGTTCCTCGAACAGCACGCCCTGTCGACCGAGAAGGCGCGCGACGCCTATCGCCAGCAGTTCGACATCGGCCAGCGCACCCTGCTCGACTTGCTGGATACCGAGAACGAACTTTTCGAGGCCCGCCGCGCCGTGGTGCGTGCCCGCTATGACCTGCGCATCTCCGAGTACCGCGTGCTGGGCCAGACCCACCGCCTGCTGACCGCACTGGAACTGGCGCCCACCACCAACGACGCCCCGCCGCAGGAGGACGACAAGGCCCAGGCGGACGACAACCTTGCCCGCTGCAACACGGAAATGCCGGCCCTGACCGCCCTGGACACGCGCGCCGCGATGGCGGCCCGCACCACCAGCAGCGCAGCCCAGCTGGCTCTGGCACCCGCCGTCGCCGCCCCGCAACCGGCGGCCCCGCCCCCCGCCAGTGCGCCGCAGGCCGCGCCCGCCGACCCGCTGGACAAGGACATCACCGCGCAAGTGCAGGCCTGGGCTGCAGCCTGGTCGGCGCGTGATCTCGACACCTACCTGGGCTTCTACTCCGACACGTTCAAGCCGGCCACGGCGTCTGACCGCGAGAACTGGCGTGCGCTGCGCGCCAGACGGCTGGCCAAGTCCAGCATCGACGTGAAGGTGGAGAACGTACGTGTGCAGCGCACCGGCCCGGACACTGCCACGGCGACCTTCCTGCAGCATTACCGCTCGCCGGACCTCAGCGACGACGTCACCAAGACCCTGCACTTCCGCCACGACAAGGGCCAATGGAAGATCGAGCGCGAAGTCGCGCCGCCTGCCGGTACCAACTGAGTCCACCGTGACGTCCCCCGACAGGGCCTGCAACAGCAGGCCCTGTTGCTTTGGCGCAAGCCTGCTGCACGTCCGACAGGCCGTCAGTACCGCCACGTGCAGCATTTGCTATCGTTCGCGCACGATCACCCGTTCCACACGCTCTACACGATCGCGGCTCCATCCTCCATTCGACTGCAACCCACACGCGGAAAGCCATGCCATGCGCCTCGCCCACTTCGTTCCCTCTGCCCTGCTATGCCTGGGCCTTGGCCTGCTGTCCGGCTGCGCGAGCATGATGGGCAGCTTCGGCAGCGATGCGGTGGTGGATGCCAGCCACAAGGGAGCGCAGGGCGAGTCCGTCGCCGGCAGCAAGACCTACAGCCGCCTGCAGGCCGCCATCGACGCGGCACCTGCCGACGGTAAACGGCCGTGGCGGATCTTCATCCGCAATGGCAGCTACAAGGAGAAGCTGACGGTCAGCCGGCCGAACCTCAGCCTGCTTGGCGAGAGCCGCGAGGCAACCGTGCTGGTCTTCGACGCAGCCTCCAGCACGGTGGGGCCGGACCAGCGCGAATACGGCACCGCCGGCAGCGCCACCCTGACCGTACGCGCGCCGGACTTCTCCGCCGAGAACCTGACCATCGAGAACGCTTTCGACTACCCGAAGAACCTCGCCAGGGACCCCCAGGACAAGCTGCGGCTACGCAACCCGCAAGCCGTCGCCCTGCTGCTGGACAAGGGCGCCGACCGCAGTCGCCTGAAGCAGGTACGCCTGGTGGGCTACCAGGACACCTTCTTCGCCAACGCCGGGCGCGCCTGGGTCTACCAGAGCGAGGTGCTGGGCCATGTCGATTTCATCTTCGGGGCCGGCACCGTGGTGTTCGAGGACAGCGACATCGTCAGCCGTCCTCGCATCGGCCAGCAACCCAGCGGCTACGTCACTGCGCCCAGCACACAACGCAGCACGCCGCACGGCTTCGTCTTCCTCGACAGCCGCTTGAAGCGCGAGAGCGCGGACGTCGGCCCGCAGTCCGTGCCGCTGGGCCGCCCCTGGCACCCGACCTCCAGCTTCCCCGACGGTCGCTATGCCGATCCGGACGCCATCGGCAGCGCGGTGTTCGTGCGTTGCTGGATGGACGAGCACATCACCACCGATGGCTGGGACGAGATGGGTGGCACGGCAAAGGATGGCGGTCGCGTCTTCTTCCAGCCGGAAGACGCGCGCTTCTTCGAGTACAAAAGCACGGGCCCCGGCGCTGCCGCAAAGCCGGTGAAGCGTCGCCGCCAGCTGAGCGACGCCCAGGCAGCCGCCTATACGCCCGACAAGCTGCTGGGCGACTGGCGGCCCGCGCGCTGAGGCGCCGGCCTCCGCACAGCAGCGACGCCGTGATGCGACTCAGGCAGAACGCCGCGATGCAGCCGCGCGCGGCGTAGCGCGCGCATCACGCAAGCGCTCGCGCACGACCAGCGCACCGAGCACGAGCGATGCGGCCAGGCTGGTGTGGCCGGAATACAGCACCAGCCCCAGCCCCCAACCCTCGCGAAACACCACGACGACCAGCGCCAGCAACAGGCAGGCCCAGCCTGCAAGGCGCCAGCGCCGCGTCGCCGGCTGCGCCAGTGCCTTGCCGAAGACCTCCCGCTGGTGGCGCGACATCGCCATGGCCAGCGCGACGAAGCCCGCCAGGCTAGACAGGAAAGTCAGCAGATGGCTCATGCCCGCGCCCCTTCCATGTCGCGGGCTCCGGCAGCCGCATCGCGCCGCGGCTTCGCGGCCGTGCCACGGTGCTTCGTCACCCGCCAGGCAATCAACGCGTGCAGGCCAGCCAGCGCCAGCAACATCAGGTCGGTACCAACGAACACCCAGTCGCCGCTGAGCAGGCTGGTCCACAAGGGCCTGTCGGTCGTGAGGGCGTTGAGGACCGGTAGCAGCGCCAGCAGCACGGCGGCGGCATAGAACTGCTCCACCCATGCCGCGCGGGCCGGACGCAGCATGGCGTGGGCCAGCGTCAGTGCCCAGGCGATGAAGAAGACGTGGATCTCCCAATCGGCACGAGCTGCCATGCCGAGCGGCAGCAAGCGGTTGGACCACAGGAAGACGGTCATCGCCACCGACAGACCGGCAATGCCGGCAATGTTGAGGCGCTCGACGACGCGGAAACCGAAGTACGGCCGCTGCGGGTCCGGCAGGCGTGCGCGGCGCTTGACGGTCCACATCACCAGGCCGGTGCCGACCATCGCGGTACCGGCAAGGCTCACCAGGAAGTACAGCCAGCGCGTCACCGCGTCACTGAAGCGGCCGAGGTGCAGCGCATACAGCACGCCACGCGTCTCGGCAGCGGCGCCCACGCTGTCGTGCACTTCCAGCAGCTTGCCGCTGCTGCCTTCGAACAGCAGGTACTGCGGGCTCATCGACACGCGGCTGGCTTCGCCGCGCGTCACCGCGACACGCGAGGCGGCATCGCCAGGATGGGTGATGGTCACGCGACTGACGTTGTACTGACCCCAGCGTGCCTGCGCCTGTCGCACCATGTCCTCCACCGATGCCAGCGGCATCGCCTCGCCACTCGGCTTGCCGGGCTGGATGAAGGCGCTGAGCTGGGCCGACATTTCCTGACGCTGCTGCGGCGTGCGGAAGGCCTCGCGCTCGCCCCAGGGCATGTACATCGCCATCAGGGTCACCAGACCGGTGTAGGTGATCATCAGGTGGAAGGGCAGGCCGAACACGGCCAGCGCGTTGTGAGCGTCCAGCCAGGAGCGCTGCCCCTTGCCCCAGCGGAAGGTGAAGAAGTCGGCGAAGATCTTCTTGTGCGTGATGACGCCACTGACGATGGCCACCAGCATGAACATCGCGCAGAAGCCCGCCAGCCAGCGCCCCCAGAACGCGGGCATGTAGTGGAACTGGAAGTGGAAGCGGTAGAAGAAATCACCCCCGGTGGTCTCGCGCGCGCTCAGCTCCTCACCACTACGCGGATCGAAATTGGCTTCGGCGAAAGCACGGCGGCCTTTCTCGTTGGGCTTGCGCCAGAACACGTTCACCGAGTTGTTGCGCGCATCGCTCAGGCGCAGGCTCATCTGCGACGTACCCGGCGAGATGGCCTGCACCTTCGCGGCCACCAGCTGCGCCACCACCGCCGGATCCGGCACTTCGGCCTGCCTCGGCAGCTCGGGCCGCATCCACTGCGACAGCTCGTCCTTGAAGTAGGACACGGTGCCGGTCAGGAACATCGCGTACAGGAACCAGCCCACCAGCAGGCCCGTCCAGATGTGCAGATCGGACATCGTCTGGCGGATTCCCGGCACAGGGTTTGTGGCGCTTTTTCCCCGCTTCACGCTGCACCTCCCTGCGACCACACCGACCAGGCCATCAGCACGAGCGGCACGGCAGCGACCAGCAGGCCTACCCAGGCGCGTGTGGCACTACGCACCGCGAACACCCAGACCACCGCGCAGGTGTAGACGACGAAGCTCAGCAGCATGCCGGTGAGCACGCCCTGGACTTCATCCATGGGCAGGGCCAGCGTGGCGACGCTGGTGAGCGCTGCCAGCGCATAGCCACCGAACAGGGCAGCCAGGATGCGCGACAGCAGTGCGCCGCTGCGGCGCACGGTGGATGGAATTGCAATCATGTCGGAACTTCGGCGGGACTAACGGAAAGTGCCACGACGCGCGGACGCGTCGTGGCACTCGGACTACATACGGCGCACGAGGCGCCCCTGTCTTAGAAGTCGACCGACGCCGACAACACGTAGGTACGCGGAGCGCCCACCGTCACGTAGTTGCCCGCCGTCAGCCAGTACTCCTTGTCGAACAGGTTCTCGATGTTGGCGCGCAGCACCACCGGCCGGCCAGCCACCTGCGTGGTGTAGCGGGCGCCGATGTCCCAGCGCGTCCAGGACTCGAACTTCAGCGTGTTGGTGTTGTTCATGTACGCGCCGGAGGTGTAGATGACGCGCGAGTTCAGCGCGAGGCCTTGCACCCACGGCGTATCCCAGTCCAGCGAGCCGGACGCGGTCATGTCGGGCACGCCGGCGGCCTGCTTGCCATCGGTAGCGCCACCCGGCGTCTTGGTCTGCTCGGCATCGACGAAGGCCATGCTCAGCATGCCGCGCAAGCCGCGCTGGATCTCGCCGTAGCCCGACAGCTCCAGGCCGCGGTTACGTTGCTCGCCGAAGTAGCCATACGTCTGGTTCGGCGCAGTACCGAGCGCCATGCCGTTCGGGCGGGCAAGCTGGTAGATCGCGGCGGTGGTGGTCAGGCGGCCCCAGTCCACCTTCACACCGATTTCGTACTGGGTGGACTTGTACGGTTCCAGCACTTCGCCACGGTTGAGGTATTGCGTGCCGACGATGGTGCCGCGCGACAGACCTTCGGTGTAGTTGGCGTAGACCGAGACGTTGCTGAGCGGCTTGACGACCAGACCGACCACCGGCGACACGGCGCTGGAGTCGTAGTTGGTGGTCGGGGCGCCGGTTGTCTGGTTGAAGCTTTGCTGCTCGACGTTCTGGTCACGCGCGCCCAGAGTCACCAGTACGCGGTCCTGCAAGAAGGACATTGTGTCGGCGATGGCGAAACTGGTAAGCGTGGTTTCGGAAGCCTTGGTCGGTGCGGTACGCGCTGCGGTAATCACCGGCAGGGACGACGGGTTGTAGATGTTGGAAGTGGTGCTGCCTGCCGACTGGATATAGGCGTTGCCACTTTCCTGCTCAAGCACCGTGGCGCCGACGTTGAGCGTGTGCACCACGCCGAAGGTATCGAACTTCCAGCGCACGCCAGCGCTACCGCTGGTGGTCTTGGTGTACGAGTCGTAGTACGAATTGCGCACCGAGAAATTGCCGGTGTGATCCAGGCCACTGCTCACCGGGAAGATCTGCGTGATCTCGCCATCGCGGTAACCGACGGCCGCATACGCGGTCAGCGCGGTGCTGACGTCGTATTCCACGCGCGTCGCGACGGTGGTGTCACGCTGCTGCAGGTTGGAGCCGGGATACCAGTTGGAGCGCGAATCCGGCGGCTCGGGAATGTAGGTGGTGTTCGCACCGAAGCTGATCTGCGGACGGAATTCATCGGTGTCGTCGCGCTGCATGATCGCGTCCAGCGACCAGCGCAGCTTGCTGCCGCGATAGTCCAGCGCAAAGGCGCCGAGACCGGTGGCCACGTTGCCGTTGTCGACGGTGCCTTCGCCGTCACGGGCGACGCCGTTGAAGCGTATGCCCCACTCCTTGTTCTCGCCGAAGCGTGCACCGCTGTCGATATGCACGCCCAGGTTGGAGGCGCTCTGGCCCATGACGGTCAGGCGGGTCAGCGGGATGTCGCCGGCGCGCTTGCTGACGATGTTGATGCCACCGCCGATGGTGCCGCCCGGGGCCATGCCGTTGACGAGGGTATTGGGGCCCTTCAGCAGTTCCACGCGTCCGGAAATCTGCGGCGGCACGCGGCTGGGAGAGATCAGTCCATACAGCCCGTTGAAACCGACGTCCTGGCCTCGCACCTCGAAGCCACGGATCTGGTAGGTGTCGTCGAAGCCATTGCTGCCGGTGGTCAGGCGAACCGACGCATCGTTGATCAGCGCCTCGGCCACCGTACGGGCCTGCTGGTCCTGCAGCAGCTCGGAGGTATAGCTGGTGACGCTGAAAGGCACGTCCATGTTGTCTTCCGTGCCGAGCAGACCCAGCGACGCGCCACGCGCCTGCTGCCCACCAGCGTGGGGCCGGTCGGCCTGGGCATCGGCCGTCACGGTCACGACTGGAAGGATGGCCTCGTTTGCTTGTGGTACCGGAGCGGCCGCCTGGGCGTGGCTGAGCGCCGGGATGGCAGCACCGACCAGCGACAGGCCAACGAGGGCACCACGAACGGCGATCGCAAGACGGGTGGGTTTGATGGTTTCAGGGGAAGAGCCCGCACTGCGGACAACAGGATGGGAGGAGGAGATATTCATGTTTTTGATGATATTTACACATTGTTACGACTCATTCGCATTATCAACAACACTGCCCTTTCGGGCAAGTCTTGCATACAAGAAGCAGGAATAAAAAAACCGGATGGCTTGCGCCACCCGGTTCTTGCTCAAACGGATTGCGGGCAATGGGCCTGCAACCCAATGAGCCCGCAACCGTCAGGTACGGCTCTGCGTCGATCAGCTACCGATGCGGCCGCCGTCATCCTTGGTGATGACGACGGTGGCAGAGCGCGGACGCTGACCGGCACCGTAGCCGGCGTTGGCTGGCCAGCGGCTGCCGTACTTCGTCGGGTCCGGCAGGTCGGCAGCGGTCGTGTTCTCACCCGGGTGCTGGACGTTCACGAAGATGGCCTTGCCATCGGGCGATTCGCAGATGCCGGTGATTTCCTGCTGCTTCGGCCCCACCAGGAAGCGCTTCAGCGTGGTGGGGCTGGCCTCCTTGCCGACGTAGGTGTTGAGCGTCGTCGCGCCGCTGATGACCGTCTTGGTGCTGCCATCGCCAACCTTGCCCGGCAATGCCGCCAGCATCATGCAGTTGGTGACGTCGGTGTAGGCGCCGTCGTCGGTCTGGATCCAGCAGATGCCGGTGCTCGGCGTGAAGGCCAGGCCGTCGGGGCTGGAGAAGTCGTTGATGGCGGTGAGGCCGGACAGGTTCACGCCCGCCGGCGAAGTTTCCTCGGCGCCGAACAGGAAGACGTCCCACCTGAAACCGGTCGCGGCCGGATCGTCACCGGTCTCCGCCATGCGGATGATGTGGCCGTGCACGTTGCCGCTCTGCGTGGCCGCACCCTTGGTGTCGCTGTAGGCGCGCGGGTTGGCGGCATCCACCGTGCCCGCGTTGCGGCTGCTGTTGTTGGTCATGGTGAAGTACACCTCGCCCGTCGTCGGGCTGGTGGCGCACCACTCGGGGCGGTCCATCTTGGTCGCGCCGACAGCGTCCGCTGCCAGGCGGGCATTGACCACCACATCGGCCTGGTCAGCGAAGGCATAGGTCACGTAACCGGAGATCAGCGGGTTGCTGAACGTCAGCTCGATCCACTCACCGCTGCCATCCGGCTTGTACTTGGCCACGTACAACTTGCCGACATCGAGGTACTTGTCACCCGTGGCGATGCGATTGGTCGCGGTGGCGTCGGACTCGATCCAGGTCTCGGTCGACACCCACTTGTAGACGTATTCGCCCTGCGAGTCGTCACCCATGTACACCGCCAGCGGCTTGCCGACGACCGGGCGCGAGAACGCCGCGCCTTCGTGCGCGAAACGGCCCAGCGACGTGCGTTTCTTGATGGCGACGGACTTGTTGTACGGGTCGATCTCGGTCAGGTAGCCCTGGCCGTTCATCTCGTTGCGGTAGTCGTCGGTACCATCGGCGGACGCGCCGGTCTTGCTGTTTACCCAGCGGGCAAAGCGGTCGTCGGCACCGGCGGTCTGCCAGCCGTAGCGGCTGGCGGCACCCTGTGCACGGCCGTAGCGGTTGAGCGAGGCGACGGTCTTGTCGTTGCCGCGCGCAGCATTGTCGGCAGCTCCGCGGGTGAAGTAACCGGCCCAGTTCTCTTCGCCGGTCAGCAGCGTGCCCCACGGCGTCTTGCCGGTGCCGCAGTTGTTCAGCGTGCCGCGGGTCTGGGTGCCGTCGGTGGAGAACTGGGTCTTCATCAGGTCGTTGCCACGTGCCGCGCCCGACAACTCGATGACGGTGTTGGGCGTGATGCGGCGGTTGAACGTGGAGTCCTGCACGACGGCGAACTTGCCGGCCGTCTTCTTCACCTCGACGATGGCGACACCGTGGCAGTCGATTTCCTTGTCGGCTTCGTCGACCGGACGCGGGTTGGCAGTCGGGCCGCTGGCGTGCAGGAACACCGGGGTGATGTATTCGTGGTTGATGCCCAGCAGGGCGCGATCGCTGGCGTTGGCGTCCGGTGCGCCGGCAGCCGACAGGCCGAAGTACTCCATGCCGTCATGGCAGTCGCCACTGCGCTGGTCGTAGTCGGTGTCGGTGCCGTCGTTCTTCGCGGCAGCAACACCATTGAACAGCGGGTCACCACAGGCGTAGATGACGCTGGCGGTGTAGCCAGCCGGCACACTGAACAGATCGGCCAGGCTCTTGGCCACCGGATTGAAGCCCAGCAGCGTTTCGGTCGGGGTCGCAGGGGGAGGCGTGGACACCGTCGGCGCGTCGCTGCCACCACCGCAGGCGGTCAGGCCGAAGCTGCCGAGGAAGGCCAGGCCGGCACCGCCGACGCCGCCACGCAACAGGCTGCGGCGCGACATGCGTGCGTTCAGCACGTCCTGGATGGATTCGTTAGGCGAAGTGTTGTTGCCGATATCGTCCGGATCGATACCCCCGTCGAACGGCATGAAGTTGTTCTTGCTCACTGCGGTTCCTTCACTGAAAAGACGCGGCAGTCTAGGAAGCCAGTGTGAAACCACTATTGCAGTCGGGTTAATCGTCGCGACCAGCCGCACGCTGTCGCCGTGGCCGCGCAGGCAGAACCACGCACACGCCGGCCTCTATAATTTCGGCCAGCCCCTCCACGCCACCTCCCCTCTCCGGCCAAGCCCTGCTCCGAATGACCTGCCCGCCCTGTACTGACCAGCCCTGCGGCGCCCGGCCTCAAACGGGCCCCACCGACGCATGATTCCCTGGCTGGGCAAGGACCCCGTCTTTCCGCCGGTGCGCAGCGCGCTGCGCGAGCCCAACGGCCTGCTCGCCGCAGGCGGGCAACTCGGTCCGGAATGGTTACTGGCGGCCTACCACCACGGCATCTTCCCGTGGTTTTCGGAAGGAGAGCCCATCCTGTGGTGGAGCCCGGACCCGCGCATGGTGGTGGTGCCGGGCGAACTGCGCGTCACCCGCTCCCTGCGCAAGACGCTACGCAGCGGCCGCTTCCAGGTGCGCTGCGACACCCGCTTCGCAGACGTGATGGCCGCCTGCGCCGCGCCGCGCAGCTACGCCCAGGGCACCTGGATCACCCCCGCCATGCAGGCCGCCTACTGCCGCATGCACGAACTGGGCTGGGCGCACAGCGTCGAGGCCTGGGACGGTGACGAACTGGTCGGCGGCCTCTACGGCATGGCCCTGGGGCGGGTGTTCTATGGCGAATCCATGTTCCATCGCGCCACCGACGCCTCCAAGGTGGCCTTCGCCCACCTCGCCCGGTGGCTTGAAGAGCAGGGTTTCGTCGTCATAGACTGCCAGATGACGACCGCTCATCTTGCTTCGCTGGGCGGTCGGGAGCTTGCCCGCGCCGACTTCGTCGCCGGCCTGCCACAGTGGACGCAAGAAGGTCGCCCGCCCGGCCGCTGGCCGGCCGATGCCATGGCCCACCTGTCCCACACCGATTTCGCTGCCGACTGGAGCTGAACGCCGCAATGTCACTGCTCAAGGACCTGCCCTACTCCTTCCTGCAGTTCTACGCGACCGCGCCCTACTCCTGCTCCTATCTGCCGGAGCGGACGGCACGTTCGCAGGTGGCCACGCCCAGCCACATGATCGACAGCGCGCTGTACGGCGAACTGGTGCGCAGTGGCTTCCGCCGCAGCGGCGTATTCACCTACCGCCCCTACTGCGACAGCTGCCGCGCCTGCGTGCCGGTG
Source organism: Moraxellaceae bacterium (assembly GCA_031119205.1). Classification (GTDB taxonomy): domain Bacteria; phylum Pseudomonadota; class Gammaproteobacteria; order Burkholderiales; family Rhodocyclaceae; genus Uliginosibacterium. The sequence goes on from JAVHYF010000002.1 coordinate 123,940, forward strand.
CGCGTGCCGGTGGCGCGCTTCAGCCCCAACCGCACCCAGCAGCGCATCTGGCGCAAGCACTTCCAGTTATCCCCGCGCGAGCTGCCGATGAGCTTCGACGAGGAGCACTACAAGCTGTACCAGCGCTACCAGCGCCTGCGCCACAGCGGTGGCGGCATGGACCAGGACAGCCGCGAGCAGTACACCCATTTCCTGCTGCAGAGCCATGTGGATACACGGCTGGTCGAGTTCCGCGAGGGCGACAGCTTGCGCATGGTGTCCATCATCGACTGCCTGCCGGACGGCCTGTCCAGCGTCTACACCTTCTACGACCCCGACCACGCGCAAGCCAGCTACGGCACCTACGGCGTGCTGTGGCAGATCGAGGCCTGTCGCCAGATGGGGCGCGACTACGTGTACCTCGGCTACTACATCCGCGACTGCGACAAGATGAACTACAAGCGCCGCTTCCACCCACTGGAAGGGCGCGTGCAGGGGCAGTGGCGGGAACTCGGCGACGCCGACCTCGACGCACTGGGCTGAGGCGTCCCCCCCGGCATCGCAGCAGGCCCTCACGCCAAACCTCCGGGCTCTGAATCCCGGGCTCTGAATCTCCGACCCTGAATCTATATCTTCCGTGTCGCATTTCTCCAAGCCGGAGTGTCGCCGTTTTGTAACAATGCCCGACTCGCCACGCCTGTCCGCCGCCGGATGACGATGCCCAACGCGATGTCCAACGACCAGCCGTCCAACGAAGGTCTGCCGCGCCGGATTCTGTTGACGGGCTGCTCCGGTACGCTTGGCGCCCTCTTGCGGCCCTGGCTGCGGGCGCGGGTCGACTACCTGCGCATCTCCGACCTGGTTCCACCCAGCCTTGCCCTGCAGCCCAACGAAGAGTTCGTCGCCTGCGAGCTGAGCGACCGGGAGGGCATGTTGCGCCTGCTGGACGGCGTGGACGCTGTCGTGCACATGGGCGGTGGTGGCAACGAGTTCGACGCCGACGTGACCCTGCAGGCCAACGTGATCGGGACCTTCAACCTGTATCACGCAGCCCTCGAGAAGGGCGTGCGGCGCATCGTGCTCGCCAGCACCAACCACGCCACCGGCTATTACCCCGTGGGCACGGCCGTCACGGCGGACATGCCGGTCCGGCCGGACAGCCTGTACGCCGTCAGCAAGTGCTTCGGCGAAACCCTGTCGAGGTACTTCTTCGATCGCCATGGCATCGAGACACTGGCGATCCGCATCGGCAGCTGCCGGGTCCGCCCGACCTTCAAGCGCGAACTGACGACCTGGATCTCCCACGACGACTTCCTGCATGCCGTCGAGCGTGGCCTCGTCGCGCCCGGGCTGGGCCACGCGATCATCTACGGTGTATCGCAGACGCGTAGCGGCTGGTGGCGCGACGACGACAGCGCACGCATCGGCTACCGCCCGCGGGACTCTGCCGAGGACTTCCGCGCGGAGGTGGAAGCCAGGGGCGACACCTATCCGGACGGCCACTCCATGCGCGTCTGGCAGGGCGGCACCTTCACCGAATACGACTACCGCAAACCGCAGCCTCCGAAGCCAAGACCCTGAGCCGGAGTGCCACACCGGATATCTGCACACTCGGCAGAAAAAAATTCCCGGCGGGGCCGCGTCGCACGGCCCGCCCAGGCTGGCTCAGAAGATATCAGGCTCCCGCGTAGGTTCGTCCCCTGCCAGAAAGTCGAAGTCACAACCCTCGTTCGCCTGGGTCACGTGCTCGATGAACAGCTTGCCCCAGCCACGCTGGTAGTGCGCTGCGGGTCGCTGCCATGCGGCCCGGCGTTCAGCCAGCTCTTCTTCGCTGACCAGCAGGTCGAGGCGTCGCGCCTCGATGTCGATGGCGATCAGGTCGCCGTCGCGCACCAGTGCCAGCGGCCCGCCGACGTGAGACTCCGGCGCCACGTGCAGCACGCAGGCACCGTAGCTGGTGCCACTCATGCGCGCGTCCGATATGCGCAGCATGTCACGCACACCCGCATCCAGCAGTTTCTTCGGAATCGGCAACTGCCCCCACTCCGGCATGCCAGGCGCGCCTTGCGGGCCGGCATTGCGCAACACGAGCACGCTGTCCGCATCGACATCCAGCGCGGGATCGTCGATGCGCGCTGCCATGTCCGCGCGCGTATCGAATACCACCGCACGCCCGGTATGCCGCAGCAGGCGCGCTTCTGCGGCAGCGGCCGGCTTGATGACCGCGCCATCCGGCGCAAGACTGCCACGCAACACGGCCAGGCCATCACGCGTCACGAGCGGGTTGTCGCGTGGGCGGATGACTTCGTCATTGACACAGACGGCCCCTTCGATCGCCTCGCCGAGCGTCAGGCCGGCGACCGTTTCGGCATCCAGATGCAACAGGTCTGCCACGCGCGACAGCAACGCGCGCAGGCCTCCTGCGTAGTAGAAATCCTCCATCAGGAAGCGACCGGCCGGGCGCAGATCCGCCAGCACCGGTGTGCGGCGCGCCAGCTCGTCGAAGCGGTCCACGGTCAATGCGACACCAGCCCGCCGTGCCATCGCCACCAGATGGATCACCGCATTGGTGGAGCCACCCAGCGCCAGCACCGTGGTAATGGCATTGTCGAACGAACGCGCGTCCAGCACGCTGCGCGGCGTGACGTCCTGCCAAACCATATCGACGATGCGTCGGCCACATGCGACCGCCATGCGTGCATGCCCCGCATCGGCAGCAGGTATCGAAGCGGCACCCGGCAGGCATAGCCCCATCGCCTCGACGGCGCTGGTCATCGTCGACGCGGTGCCCATCGTCATGCAGTGGCCGGGCGAACGCGCGATGCCGTTCTCGATCTCCTCCCAGTCCTGTTCGCTGATGCGACCGCTGCGCAGTTCGTCCCAGTACTTCCAGGTGTCCGAGCCGGAGCCCAGGGATTCGCCACGCCAGTGCCCACGCAGCATCGGTCCGGCGGGCATGAAGATGGCCGGCAGGTTCATGGACAGGGCCCCCATCACCAGAGCAGGCGTGGTCTTGTCGCAACCGCCCATCAGCACGACACCATCCACCGGATGCGAGCGCAGCAATTCCTCCGTCTCCATCGCGAGGAAATTGCGGTAGAGCATCGTGGATGGCTTCTGGAAGGGCTCGGACAGCGACATCGCCGGCAACTCGACCGGGAAACCACCCGCCTGCCAGACGCCGCGCTTCACCTCTTCCGCCCGCTGGCGGAAGTGGCCGTGGCAGGGATTGATCTCGCTCCAGGTGTTGACGATGGCGATCACCGGCTTGCCGGCGTAGTCCTCCCGTGCGTATCCCATCTGCGCACTGCGCGAACGATGGCCAAAGGCGCGCAGCGTGGGCACCCCGTACCAGCGGTGGCTCCTCAGTTCTTCCGGCCGCTTGCGCTGCATAGTTTTTCTCCTGACCTGCGCATGTTCAACATAGAATGCTTCGCACCCAAGTCCTTGTCATGCAAGGTTTCGGGCCAAAACAAAACAACAAGGTTGCCTGACAATCCGGTAGCACGCCAGCCGGTGGAGCGGGCGCCACAGGAGTCAATACGATGTCCGAGTTACCCACCATCCGGCCAGCGCAAACGGCCAACCGGGTCGACACCGTTTATGCCGGAATCATAGAGGCGATGGTCAACGGCGAGTACCCGGAAAACAGCCGACTGCCGACCGAGACCGAACTCGCGCAGCAGTATGGCGTGTCGCGTCCGACCGTGCGTGAAGCGCTGTCGCGTCTGCGCCTGGACGGACTCATCGCCTCGCGGCGAGGCTCCGGCAGCTACGTGCTGCGCAGGCCGGACCGCAACATCAAACGCTTTGCACCCATCGAAAGCCTGGCCGACGTGCAGCGCGTGTTCACCTTCCGCATCGCACTCGAGTCCGCCGCAGCAGGCCTCGCCGCAGAGCAGCGCTCGGCACACGATCTGGAAGAGATCAACATCGCGCTGGAGCAGCTCAACCGCGTGAGCGTGGAAGAATCGCTCGGCGTGGAAGAGGATCTGAACTTCCACCTCGCCATCGCACGCGCCTCGCACAATGTCTACTTCGTCACTGCGCTGGAGATGATCGGCGAGCAGATGCGCGTGGGCATGAACCTGTCACGCAGCCTGTCGCTGGAGAAGAGCCGCGCACGCCGTGAGCTGGTACAGGCGGAGCACCTGGAGATCGTTGCGGCCATCGAGCGCAAGTCCTCTTTCGAAGCTGCGGAAGCAATGCGCCTGCATCTGGGCGGTGCCAAGCGGCGCCTGTTCGAAGGCCCGCAGTAGGCGCCGGACAGCCGCATCCGCGGCAGCAGTTCTCCGCGGCGAGGTCGGCTCGCCCCGGGGTCATACAGGCCTCAGGGCGATGCATGACGCATATCCACACCCCAATCCGCGGGTCCGCCCAATGCATTTTCCGCAGGGCAGCAAAAGGCTTCACAGCGGCCGTAGCACATTACGTCTCCGCCCCGTCCGGGCCCTGACTATTGCGGTCTACCCGCACCCTGAATGGTGCATGCACCAAGATGATCCCGACATGAACGCAACGGTCGGACACGTCGCACAAAAGCCGTTGTGCGCCATACCTTGAGCAGTCGTGGAATGGTGGTATCTTTGCCGGCGGCCTCGGGTCGCCGGTAGTCAGCGGCCCAACGCCGGGAGCCCCCGGCAAGCAGGTCTTGACGTCATTCCCTCTCCTCGCCGGAGGGGGGTTCACTTGGAAGTTGTTACTTGTTACACGAGGAGACTCAAAGAATGATGCGTGTTTCGAAAATGGTAGTGGCCATGCTGGCAGCTGGCGCCATCGCTTCGGCTTCGGCCACCGAGTTCCGCTCTGCCGACATCCACAACAGTGACGACTATCCGACCGTCACCGCGGTGAAGTTCATCAGCGAGCAGCTTTCCAAGTCCTCGGGTGGCAAGCACTCGATCAAGGTGTTCAACAAGGGTGCTCTGGGCTCCGAGAAGGAAACCATCGACCAGGTCAAGATCGGCGCGCTGGACATGACCCGCGTGAACATCAGCCCGATGAACTCGATCTGCTCCAAGACCAACATTCCGGTTCTGCCGTTCCTGTTCCGCTCGGTCGACCACCTGCACAAGGTGCTGGACGGCGCGATCGGTGACGAGATCGCCAAGGACTGCGAAGCCCAGGGCTTCATCCTGCTGGCTTTCTACGACTCGGGCGCTCGCTCGGTCTACAGCAAGAAGCCGGTCAAGAGCATTGCCGACACCAAGGGCATGAAGATCCGCGTGCAGCAATCGGACCTGTGGGTTGCCGTGGCCAACGCCATGGGCGCCAACCCCACCCCGATGCCCGCAGGTGAAGTCGTGACCGCCCTGAAGACCGGCCTGGTCGACGCTGCCGAAAACAACTACCCGTCCTACGGCTCCGGCTTCCGTCACTTCGAAGCGGCCAAGTTCTACAACCTGACCGAACACTCGATGGCTCCGGAAGTCCTGCTGTTCTCGAAGGTCGTCTGGGACAAGCTGCCGAAGGCTGACCAGGATGCCATCCGCGCCGCTGCCAAGGCCTCCGTGCCCTTCAACCGTACCGCCTGGTCGGCCTACGAGAAGAAGGAAAAGGACATGGTCATCGCCGCTGGCACGACGATCGTCGAAGTGGACAAGAAGTCCTTCCAGGACGCCATGGGCCCGGTCTACGACAAGTTCGCCAACACGCCTGACCTGAAGCGTCTGGTGAAGGCTGTGCAAGACACGAAGTAAGCATCTCCTGCTTCTGTAGTACGTAGTAACTTCCGGCCGGGTTCCCCGGCCGGAAGTCCTCCTGCCTCACCGGAGTTCCCTCGATGTCATCATCCACTTCGCTGTTTACCCGCCTCTGCGCGGGACTGTCGAAGGCCTGCCTGATCCTGGCCGTCATCGGCCTGATCGCGATCATCCTGGCAGTGCAATCACAGGTTTTCGGACGTTACGTCCTCAATGACACGCCGACCTGGGCCGAAGCCCTGTCGATGCTGCTGATCCTCTACGTGACTGCATTCGGCGTCGCCGTCGGCGTTCGCGACGCAGGCCACATCGGCCTTGAATCCCTGGTCGTCCTGCTGCCCGAGTCGCTGCGGCTGAAGATCGAAATCCTCATCCACGTGTGCGTCGCCACCTTCGGTGGCTTCATGGTCCAGAGCGGCTACATGTGGACCACGCTCAAGTGGAACGACATCAAGCCCATGCTCGGTGTCCCCTCCGGTCTTGATTTCCTGCCTCTGGTCATCGCCGGGGTTCTCATCGTCCTGTTCTCCATCGAACACATCATCGCCCTGCTGCAGGGTAAAGAGGTCGAGCCAGCATGGAACTGACAGTTCTCACCCTTAGTTTCATCTTCTTCCTGCTGATCGGCGTTCCGGTTGCGTTCTCCATCGGCCTATCCTCCATCTGCACCATCATCGCCGCCGGCCTGCCGGTGGCCGTGGTGTTCCAGAAGATGGTCGGCGGCATGCAGGTGTTCTCCTTCCTGGCCATCCCGTTCTTCATCTTTGCCGGTGAGCTGATGCTCTACGGCGGCATCGCCGACCGCATCGTCAAGTTCGCCAACAGCATGGTGGGCCACGTGCGTGGCGGCCTGGGCATGTCCAACGTGCTGGGTTGCACGCTGTTCGGTGGCGTCGCGGGTTCCCCGCTGGCCGACGTGTCGGCCATGGGCTCGGTGATGATCCCGATGATGAAGCGCGAGGGCTACGACGCTGACTACGCAGTCAACGTCACCACCCACGCGGCACTGGTCGGCGCGCTGATGCCGACCTCGCACAACATCATCATCTACACGCTTGCCACTGCCGGCCTGGCTGCGGTCAGCGTGTTCGACATGATCCTGGGTGCCCTGGTACCGGCGCTGATCCTGACGGTCGCCAACCTGATTGCCGCCTACTACGTGGCCGTCAAGCGTGGCTACAAGACCCACGGTGTGTTCCCTGGCTGGGGCGTGGTGATCTCGACATTCCTGGGCGCCCTGCCCGGTCTGGCCGTCATCATCATCATCCTCGGCGGCATCCTGTCGGGCGTGTTCACGGCAACGGAATCGGCCGCTACGGCGGTGTTCTGGGCACTGCTGGTGACGATCTTCGTGTACCGCTCGCTGAGCTGGGAAAACTTCATGAAGGCCTGCGCCAAGGCGTGCAAGACCACGGGTGTGGTGCTGCTGCTGATCGGCATTTCGTCGGCCTTCGGCTACTTCCTGGCGCTGTACGACGTGCCGGAAAAGGCTGGCGCCTTCATGCAGTCGATCACCAGCTCGCCCTGGGTGGTGTTCCTGATGATCAACATCATCCTGTTCCTGCTGGGCACCTTCCTGGACATGGCAGCGACGATCCTGATCTGTACGCCGATCTTCCTGCCGATCGCCATGCAGTACGGCATGAACCCGACCCAGTTCGGCATCATGATGCTGATCAACTGCGCGCTGGGCCTGAACACGCCGCCAGTCGGGACAACACAGTTCGTGGGCTGCGCCATCGGGGAGATATCGGTCGGACAGGTCATGAAGTCCATCCTGCCGTTCTACGGTGCGCTCACGGCCACGATGCTGCTCGTCACCTACGTGCCGGCCTTCTCGCTGTGGCTGCCGGAAACGATGAAGTCGGTCCTGCACTGATCTGTCGCTCTGCAGCAAAAAGCCCCCGGTCGCCGCAAGGCACCGGGGGCTTTTCTTTGCTCATGACAGGTGCACGACGCTCGCCGGAAACACGTTTCCACACAAAGGCTTGATTGGGGTCAGGGCTTGCCGCAAGCCCCCTCAAGACAAGACATCCCCCGCCGATATATCGCTCCTGATCACGCGTTTTCAGTGGCCACTGCCGGCCACCGCATGAAGCCCGGCCCTTGCCCGGAGAAGGAGCAGCATGAATGCCAGCAACCGCCCTCGCGGCCCCGCTCTGAAGTCCCTGCTGAAGCTGAACATCAACCGGCGCATCTGGCTGCTGGTCGGCCTGGCGATGCTGACCTTTGCCGCCGCCTCCAGTTTTGCCCTGCTGGGTCTGCAGCGCGTGCAGGCCGGCGTGGACGAACTCGCCAACGACGCCTACACGCGCCTGAGCCACGTGACCAAGCTGCGTGACGCCTACCTCAACATGCAGCTCACCGTATTCGAACTGGCCGGCAACGCCGATGCCAGCAAGGCGCCCGAGATCATCAAGCGCGTCGATGCCTTGCAGGAAGTGGTCTTCAAGGCGGTCAACGACTACGACGCCCAGGCCGTCGGCGACGCCGACCGTGCCTTGATGACCGAAGCCAAGGCCAGCCTGGTGACCTACCTGTCCAAACTGGAACAGGTCAAGACCCTCTCCAACATGGGCGAACCCGCCATGGCGCTCGGCGTGCTGAACAGGCAGGTGCTGCCGCTGCACATCACGCTGTCGGGCGCGCTGGACAAGATCGTCGGCTTCAACAACGACCACGCCAACCAGGTGGCCGAGTCGGCCAAGGCGTCCTACCGCGCCACCGTCGGTTCGCTGGTGTCGGCCGTGGTGATCGGCATGGTGGTGATCGCGGTGGTGGGCTTCCTGCTCGGCCGCTCCATCACCCGCCCGCTGAGCACGATGCAGCGCGCCATCATCCGCACCGCCGACAACCTGGACTTCACGGAATCGGTCCCGGTGAAGGGGCAGGACGAAGTAGCCCTTACGCTGACCGCCTACAACCGCCTGCTCGATCGCCTGCGCGAGAGCTTCGGCGAGATCCAGCGCGGCGTCGCCAGCCTGGACCGCGCCAGTGGAGAAATCGACAGCACGGCCCGCAACATTGCCGAGAACTCTTCGGCGGAAAGCGATGCCGCTGCCTCCATGGCCGCCGCGGTGGAGCAGATGACCGTCAGCGTGTCGGTGATCGCCAGCCGCGCGCAGGACGCTGCCCAGTTCACGCAGACCTCGGAGCAGACGGCCGACCGCAGCGCGGAAGTGATCCTGTCCACCGTGGAAGGCATCCAGGCCATCTCCGGTTCAGTAGAAGAAGCCTCCGGCCGCATCGCCGCCCTGCAGCAAAGCAGCAGCAACATCTCCGCCGTGGCGCAAATGATCCGCGAGATCGCCGATCAGACCAACCTGCTGGCGCTGAACGCCGCGATCGAAGCCGCCCGTGCCGGCGAACAGGGCCGCGGCTTCGCCGTGGTGGCAGACGAAGTGCGCAAGCTGGCCGAACGCACCGCCAACTCCACGCAGCAGATCGGCAGCCTGATCGAAGCCATGCAGGCCGGCGCCCGCCAGGCCGTGGAATCGATGGACCGCGCAGTCGACGAAGTGAAGCGCGGTCAGGCCAACGCGGCCACCGCTGGCGAAGCGATCCGCGAGATCCAGCAGGGCTCGCGCGAAGTCGCCGCGGCGGTAGACGAGATCACCGTGGCGATCCGCGAGCAGGCCTCCACCAGCACGGCCATCGCACAGCAGGTCGAGCACATCGCACGCATGAGCGAGCAGAACTCTGCAGCCGCGCAGACGTCCGCATCCTCCGTGCAGCACATGGTGCAGATCAGCCAGGGAATTGCCGGCGCGGTGGCCAAGTACAAGGTGTAGAACAAGGGGCCCGCGCTTGCGGGTTGTTGCTAGAAAGGCGCCTTGTGGGGCGCCTTTCGTTTTTCAGACATCGCACTCAGAACCTGACCAGCAGATAACGCGACTGCTCCAGCGCACAAGGTTGTTTTGCCAGACTTGCTCACGGCCCACGAAAGCCCCCGATCTTCCCGATCAGGTCATTCGTTCCGGGATCAATCATCTGGACCCCTGGCCTCCTCTTTCCCTGCGACCGGGACTATGGGCAGTTCGGTCACGCCGCAACGCGGACGTACAGACTATGTCGCTTCGTTCTTGAGGCAGGCGGCCCCCCCCGAACATCCGCTCGTTTCATTCGCACGCAGCTCCGATCATCGGGCAGAGCCCGCCTCCGCGGAGAACACCATCCACTCTTCTCTTTTGGGGAAGTACCCCTTGCTTGGACACTGATAGGGCGCATGACTCCCCCAGCCAAGTCCGCGCTTGATGAATCCACCGGGGGAGTAGCGGGAATAGGTTTCGAGCACCGGCTTTCCGGTAGCGATGTGTATATAGACATCAACGCTCTCTCCTATCGGAATTGGCCCGTTCTGCAGAAGGCGCCATTGACTCGGCGGGCTATCGATGATGTCGTCCCACTCACGGCTCTGGCGCTCCCTAAGCTCTCTGCGCTTGGCCACTTCTTCGGGGGCGGGCTTTCCTTTTGTTTCAGGCAACCTGATTGGATTTCCTTTTTCATCGAAGAACGCCCCTGGTCCGACAGGCACTGGCCCGTAGAACTTGGTCTCCGGCATCTCCCTGCACAACCTTTTGAAATCCTGTGCGCCGATGATTTCGTCCAGGAACGGCGCGGCCAGCCATGCCGCGCACAAGAGCACGGCAATCGCTTCACGCCCCTTCCAATGACGGATGCGCGGATGGATGGCCTTGCTGAAGACCAGATATCCCAGAAGCATCCAGACTGCCATCACCACCAGAACGACCAAAGCAATCACGCAGTTCTCCTTGGAGCAGGACTGACCCGACAAGGGCGCCGGGTTTTCGAGTGGCACCGCCCGGATCATCGTGAAGGAATCAGGATACGTAAGCAGGACTTGATCGCCGCCGTACCCCCTCATCGCCTCGCGTATCACTGCAGCGCCCCGCGCACCTCCGTACCGTCAAAGAAAACGCCCGTCCCGCGGAGGCGGAACGGGCGTCGAGGTCGCACGATGCGAGGTCGGACCCGATCAGTGGAACAGGTTCGGCAGCGTCATCGACACCGCGGGAATGAAGGTCACCGCGAACATGGTGGCCGCCAGCGCGAGGTAGAACGGCCAGATGCTGCGCATGACCTTCTCCACGGATATGTCCGCGATGGCGCAGCCGATGAACTGTGTCGTCCCCACCGGCGGCGTATTCAGGCCCAGCGCGCAATTCAGCAGGATCATGATGCCGAACTGGGTTGGATGCATGCCGTACTTCATGGCGATGGGCAGGAAGATCGGCGTGCACACCAGGATCGTCGGCGCCATGTCCAGGAAGGTACCCAGCAGGAACAGGATCAGGTTGATCATCAGGAAGATGACCCACGGCTTGTCCGAGATGGTGGCCAGCGCAGCACCGGTCAGTTCGGCGATCTGGTAGTAGGCGATGAAGTAGCCGAAGGTCGCCGACACGCCGATCAGGGCCAGCACGATGCCGGTCTTCTTCACCGCATGCGCCAGCGCTGCCACGAACTGCGGGAAGCTCAGGCTGCGATACACCAGTACCGTGAGCAGCAGCGCGTAGAGCACCGCGATGGCTGCCGATTCGGTGGCCGTGAACACGCCGGACAGGATGCCGGTGACGATGATCACCACCACGAACAGGCCCGGCAATGCGGCTGCCATCGTGCGCCACACTGCTGGCCAGCCCGGAAACACGCCACGACCATAGCCACGCTTGACGGCCATGTAGTAAGCGGCCGCCAGGTTGCAGGTCATCAGGATCAGCGCCGGTACGATGCCCGCGAGGATCAGCGAGGTCACCGAGGCCATGCCACCACACGCCAGCGTGTAGATGATGATGTTGTGCGAGGTCGGCATCAGCGCACCCACCAGCGAGGCGTGGGTGGTGACGTTCACCGCGTAGTCGGCGTCGTAGCCTTCACGCTTCATCGCGGGAATCAACACGCCGCCCATGGCGGACACGTCGGCCACCGGGGAGCCGGACACGCCACCGAACAGCGTGCAAGCCACCACGTTGGTCATGCCCAGGCCACCGCGCCAGTGCCCCACCATCGACTTGGCGAAGTTCACGATGCGGTCGGCGATGCCGCCCAGCAGCATGAGCTCACCCGCGAAGATGAAGAAGGGAATCGCGAGGAAGGTGAAGACCTGCATGCCGCCGGTCATCTTCTGGAAGACCACCGCCATCGGCAGGCCTTCGTACAGGATGGTCGCGACGGCGGAAATGCCGATCGCGAAGACAACGGGCACGCCAATGATCAGCGCCCCCAGGAAAACGCAGCTGAGGATGATCAGTGCCATGACGGTTGCACCTCCACGCCCTTGACCAGCGCGATGATGTGTTCAATGGAAAACAGCGCGATCAGCACGCCGGCGATCGTGATGGGAATGTTGAAGAGACCCTCGGGCAGTCCGAGCGTGGGGATCTTCTGGTCCATGGCACTACGCGCCAGGAGCTGGCCGTTGTAGGTCATGCAGGCGCCGAAGCACGCGACGATCCCGTGGATGAAGATTTCCAGCCACTTCTTGTAGGGCTGCGGGCAGATCGCCAGCAGCGACTCCATGCCGATGTGGCCCGCGTCGCGAACGCCGACCGCCGTCCCCAGCATGGTCACGTACAGCACCAGCAGCAGGGCCAGGGCCTCGGCCCATGTCGGCGTGTCGTTCATGATGTAGCGGCCGAACACCTGGTAGAGCACGCAGAGGATGATCAGACCCAGGCCGAAGGTCGCGATCATCAGGCAGTACCGGGAGAGTGTTGCGCAGATCTTTGTGTACATGTCTGCGATGTCCTTCCTGAAAGACCAATGAAAGAACCCGGTCAGGTTTGCCTGCCGGGTTCCGGTTCAACTGCTTACTTGACGTCCTGGATGCGCTTGACCAGATCCTTCATGCGCGGCGAGGTGACGAACTTCGCATACACCGGTGCCATCGCATCCTGGAAGGCCTTCTTGTCGACATCCACCAGGGTGGCGCCGCCCTTGACCACGATGGCCTCCGAGGCCTTCTCGCGCTCGACCCACAGCTTGCGCTGCACGTCGGTCGACTCCTTGGCGGCGTCGGCGATCAGCTTCTGGTCGGCCGGGCTCAGCTTGTCCCAGATCACCTTGGAGAAGATGACCAGTTCCGGGCTCATCAGGTGCTCGGTGCGGCTGTAGAACTTGGCCGACTCGAAGTGCTTGCCGCTCTCGTAGGACGGGATGTTGTTTTCCGCTGCATCGATCAGGCCGGTGCGCAGGCCGACGTACACCTCACCCATCGGCATCGGCGAAGGGTTGGCGCCCATCGCAGTGGCCATGGCCACCATCAGGTCGGACTGCTGCACGCGCAGCTTCATGCCCTTGGTGTCAGCCAGGGTCTTGACCGCCTTCTTGGCGTAGATGGAACGGGTGCCGCTGTCGTAGTAAGCCAGGCCGACATAGCCCTTGGCGTTACAGGAGCCGAGGATTTCCTGGCCGGCCGCGCTGTCCAGCGCCTTGTGCATGTGCTCGGTGGAGCGGAACAGGAAGGGCAGGCTGGGAACGATCGTTTCTTCGCAGATGTTGTTCATCAGGTTGCCGGGCACGCGGGCCATCGCCAGCGCACCCATCTTCACCTGCTCGATCACTTCCTTTTCCGAACCCAGGGTTCCGTTCGGGTACACCTTCAGCTCGATGCGGCCATTGCTGCGCTTGGCCAGCGTCTCGCTCATATGGCGCAGCGCCTTGGTGTTGGGGTAGTCCTCGCCCCAGATTTCCGAAACCTTCAGTTCAACCTTGGACTGCGCGAAGGCGGTCCCCATGAATCCAACTGCCAGCAGGGCAAAAACAAGCTTCGTGGCTCGCATGTGATAAGTCTCCAATCGTTGATGCCGTCTTACGTCCGGCTTCTCAGCCGCTTTAAAGAACGTTTCATGCTGCACTGCACTATTACTGCTTTCGTGCAACACGTCCCGTCATGGGCAAAAACCTATCACGCTGCGAAAAACAAGAAATCGCTTATCCCTCCTTTGGATTTGTTTATCCGGCGATCCCTGATCCCGCTCAATAATTCAATGCAACCATATGAATATATGAATTTTTATAGAAAACCACCGCCGCCGGATTGGCGGCCTCTGGATTTGTCAAATCCTTCTGAAACGAAATAATTGCGTTGCATCAAACCTCCTTCACGGGAGCGCAGACGATCGTCCGGCCCCGCCCGGAATTGTGCAAAGCAGCACAAATAGCCGGTACGGGAAACGAGGTGTCGGGGCTGCTGCCGACTGACTGGCCGTACGCACAGGAGGTCGGGCACCGCCTTGCCGCTGTTGTGCAATGCAGGGCCGGAAAGCCTCCGCCCTATAATGGCGGCCTCATGCCCTTGATCCAGCGCCTCCCCGAAGTCCTCATCAACCAGATCGCCGCCGGCGAGGTGGTCGAGCGCCCCGCCTCGGTACTGAAGGAATTGCTGGAAAACAGCCTGGATGCCGGTAGCCGCGCCATAGAAGTGCAGCTCCAGCAAGGCGGCATCAAGCAGATCCGCGTGGCGGACGATGGCTGCGGCATCGACCGCGAGGATCTGGCCCTCGCCCTGGAGCGCCACGCCACCAGCAAGATCACCTCGCTTGAAGACCTGGAAGCAGTCGACACCATGGGCTTCCGTGGCGAAGCGCTGGCGGCCATCGCCTCCGTCGCCCGCACCCGCATCCTCAGTCGCGCCACCGGCAATGCCCACGCCTGGAAAGTCAGCGAGCACGACCGCACGCCGGCGCCGGCCGCGCTGAATGGCGGCACGGTCATCGAGGTGGAAGACCTCTACTACAACACCCCGGCGCGGCGGAAATTCCTCAAGAGCGATGCCACCGAGTTCGGCCATTGCGACGACGTGTTCCGCCGTATCGCGCTGTCGCGTGCCGGCGTCGGCTTCCAGCTGGCCCATAACGGCCGCGTGTCCCTTCGCCTTGCGGCTGGCGGCATGGAGCGCCGCGTGCGCGAACTGCTCGGCGACGAGTTCATGCAGCACGTACGCGAGGTGGATGTCGAGGCAGGCAGCCTGCGCCTGACCGGTTTCGCCGCCCTGCCCGCCTATTCCAAGGCCAGCCGGGACGCCCAGTACTTCTATGTGAACGGCCGCTTCGTGCGCGACAAGCTGATCTCGCACGCGGTGCGCGAGGCTTATGCCGACATCCTGCACGGCAGCCGCCACCCGGCCTTCGTGCTGTTCCTCGACCTGGACCCGAGCACGGTGGACGTGAACGTCCACCCGGCCAAGACGGAAGTACGCTTCCGCGAGTCCCGCGCGGTGCACCAGTTCGTCTATCACGCCCTGCAGCGCGCACTCGCCGCTTCCGTGCAGGTAGCACCGCTGCCGGAGCCAGTCTCTGCCGTGGCCTACAGCGTGCCGGAGCAGCAGCGTCTGGCGGTGGAAGAGCCGGCGCTGGCGGGTTATTTCACCCGCCCGGTCGCAGCGCCGGCCTTTGCGACACCGTCACCAACGCTGCGCGAACCGTCGTCGTTCGGGGCTTCATTCGGCAGCTATTCCGGATCGTCCGCATCCCTGACGCGCACCGCTGACACGTACCCGCCGGTCGCCTTGCCCAGCACCACCGAAGGCGCACCGCTGGGCTACGCCATCGCACAGCTGCATGGCGTGTACGTGCTGGCCCAGAATGCCAGCGGCCTCGTGCTGGTGGACATGCATGCCGCCCACGAACGCATCCTCTACGAACAACTGAAACAGGTGGTCGACGGCAGCCCGGCCGTTCAGCGCCTGCTGATTCCCGCCGTGTTCGGGGCCAGCGCAGGCGAGATCGCCACCGCCGAGGAACAGCGAGACGTGCTGGCGCAGATGGGTTTCGAAGTCGCCGCCGCCGGCCCCAACGAACTGGCCGTGCGCACGGTGCCCAGCCTGTTGGCCCGCGCCAACGTGGCCGACCTGCTGCGCGCGCTGATCGCTGACCTGCGCGACCACCCGGCCAGCGCGGTCATTACCGAACGCCGTAACGAACTGCTGGCGACGATGGCCTGCCACGGCGCGGTGCGCGCCAACCGGCAACTGACCATTCCCGAAATGAACGCCCTGCTGCGCGACATGGAAGCCACCGAGCGTGCCGACCAGTGCAACCACGGCCGCCCGACCTGGGTGCAGCTGTCGATGAACGAGCTGGACAAGCTGTTCATGCGCGGCCAGTAATAAAGACAGACACAACAAACAGAAACGGCCGGCGGACATCCCTGGCCCGCAACACCTCCCTCTTTACACCATGCAACTAGATCGCATCCTCCAGTCCCAGGGTTTCGGCAGCCGCAAGGAATGTCGTGCCCTCGTCCGTGACGGCCTCGTCAAGATCGCCGGCCAGGTCATGACCGACCCCTTCGTGGAACTCGACACCAGCGGGCTGGTGTTCGAAATCGACGACTGGGAATGGGAGTACGCCGAACAGGTGTACATCGCCCTCTACAAGCCGGCCGGCTACGAGTGCTCGCACAAGCCCAAGCACAACGCCAGCGTCTACACCCTGCTGCCACCGCCGCTGGTGACGCGCGACGTACAGAGCGTCGGCCGCCTGGACGTCGATACCACCGGCCTGCTGCTGTTCTCCGACGACGGCCAGTTCATCCACGCCATGAGCTCCCCGCGTCGTCACGTCACCAAGAGCTACCGCATCACCACGCCACAACCCTTCGAAGCCTCGTTGATCGACAAGCTGACCGAGGGCGTGCAGTTGCTGGACGAACCCGAACCGGCGCGCGCGCTGGCCGCCCGCCAGACCGGCGAGCAGGAGCTGGAACTGCTGGTCGACCAGGGCAAGTACCACCTCGTCAAACGCATGGTTGCCGCCGCAGGCAGCCACGTCGAAAAACTGCATCGCTTCGCAGTGGGCGAGTTGTCGCTGGAAAGCGGCGTGCTGCCCGAACTGGAAGAGGAAGACTGGTGTTACCTGCGCCCGCAACACCTCGCACTGCTGGGCTTCGTCGATAAGAGCGATCGGGCGGGCGCATGAGCGAAGGCAAGAAACTCTCGCTGCCCCGCAAGACCGCCACGCCGGATGCCAGCAAACCGCGCAGCGTCGGCCCCAGCGGCCCGCGCGCGCGCAAGCAGCAGGAGGCACGCCAGACCCCGCGCGTGGCGCCCGTCGAACCCCCGCGTCCGGCTACACGGCCCGCCGCTCCCGTCCGCGATCCCGATGGCCCGCAGCGCCTGTCCAAGCGCATGACCGAACTCGGCCTGTGTTCGCGACGCGAGGCGGACGACTACATCGCCCGTGGCTGGGTGCGCGTCGATGGCGTGGTCATCAGTGAGCTGGGCAGCAAGGTGCTGCCGCACCAGCAGATCGAGCTCGACCGCGCCGCCCAGGCCATGCAGGCCCAGCGCGCCACCGTGCTGCTGCACAAACCGATCGGCTACGTGTCTGGCCAGGCCGAAGACGGCTACGAACCCGCCGCCGTACTCATCACCCCCGACAACCAGTGGGACGGTGACAGCAGCGGCCGCGAGCTACACGGCTTCCTGCGCAACCTCGCGCCAGCCGGGCGACTGGATATCGATTCCACCGGCCTGCTGGTGCTGACCCAGGACGGTCGCGTCGCCAAGCAGCTCATCGGTGACGACAGCGAAGTCGACAAGGAATATCTGGTGCGCGTGCAGGGCCAGCTCGACGACAAGGGGCTGCGCCTGCTCAACCACGGCCTGACGCTGGACGGCGTGAAGCTGCGCCCCGCCCAGGTCAGCTGGCAGAACGAGGACCAGCTGCGCTTCGTGCTGCGCGAGGGCCGCAAGCGCCAGATCCGCCGCATGTGCGAGTTGGTGGGCCTCACCGTGGTGGGCCTCAAGCGCGTGCGCATCGGCCGCGTGAAACTCGGTAACCTGCCACCCGGACAATGGCGTTTCCTCGCCGCCGACGAATCTTTCTGACCAGCTCCTGACCCCGGACGCCTTCTACCCCATGAACGTCACGCCTACCGCCTTGCCCGAAGTCCTGATCATCGAACCCCGCGTCTTTGGCGACTCGCGCGGCTTCTTCATGGAGAGCTTCAACGCCCAGCGCCTGCGCGATGCCACGGGCATCGACCAGCCCTTCGTGCAGGACAACCACTCACGCTCGGGCCGTGGCGTGCTGCGCGGCCTGCACTACCAGATCCAACAGGCGCAGGGGAAGCTGGTGCGGGTAACCGCTGGCGCCGTGTACGACGTGGCCGTGGACATGCGCCGCAGCTCGCCGAATTTCGGAAAGTGGGTCGGCGTCGAGCTGACCGGCGAGAACCATCGCCAGCTGTGGGTACCGCCCGGCTTTGCCCATGGCTTCCTGGTGCTGTCGGAGAGCGCTGACTTCCTCTACAAGACCACCGACTACTACGCACCGGAACACGAGCGCAGCCTGGCCTGGAACGATCCCACGGTCGGTGTCGAATGGCCCCTGCAAGGTATTGAGCCTCAACTGTCGGCCAAGGACCTGGCCGGCAAGCCGCTGGGCGAGTGCGAGACCTACAGCTGAACCAGACCCCGTCGCCGTGACGGACCGACGGGCAGCATGGCTGCCATGAACTGGGGTTAAGATTCAGGGAATCCCCCGATCCCACCTCCCTGCTGCCCTCATTGCCCATGAAACGCATCCTGGTCACCGGCGGTGCCGGCTACATCGGTTCGCACACCTGCCTTGAACTCCTGAACGCCGGCTTCGAAGTCGTCGTCGTCGACAACCTCTGCAACAGCAAGGCCGAGTCACTGCGTCGTGTCGAGGAATTGACCGGTCGCAAGATCGCCGCCTTCCACCGCGTGGACATCCGCGACCGTGCAGCTTTGCGCGAAGTGTTCGCGGCGCATGCCATCGACGCGGTGATCCACTTCGCCGCGCTCAAGGCGGTTGGCGAATCGGTGGCCCAGCCGCTGCGCTACTACGAGAACAACATCGCCGGCACGGTCGCCCTGACCGAGACCATGGCGGAGGCCGGCGTGAAGGCCATCGTTTTCTCGTCTTCCGCCACGGTCTATGGAGACCCCGCCAGCGTGCCGATCCGCGAGGACTTCCCGACCGGCCCGACCAACCCCTACGGCCGCACCAAGTGGATGACGGAGTTCGTCCTCAGCGACTTGGCCGTCGCCGACAAGGACTGGCGTGTCGCCCTGCTGCGCTACTTCAACCCGGTAGGCGCCCACCCCTCCGGCCGCATCGGCGAAGATCCCAACGGCATTCCTAACAACCTGATGCCTTTCGTGTCGCAGGTGGCGGTCGGCAAACGCTCCAGGCTGAGTGTTTTCGGTGGCGATTACGCCACCCCCGACGGCACCGGCGTGCGCGATTACATCCACGTCGTGGATCTGGCCAAAGGCCATGTCGCCGCCCTGCGGCGACTGGCGGAACGCAGCGGTGTGCTGACGGTCAATCTGGGCACCGGCCGCGGTTACTCGGTGCTGGAAGTCGTCAAGGCGTTCGAGACCGCAAGTGGCCGCCCGGTGCCCTACGACATCGTCGCGCGCCGCCCGGGCGATGTCGCGCAGTGCTACGCGGAACCGACGCTAGCCGAACAGGAACTGGGCTGGCGTGCCGGCCTGGACCTGGACGCCATGTGCCGGGACGCCTGGAACTGGCAGAACCAGAACCCCGCCGGCTATCCGGACTGAAGCCCGGACTGAAGACTGAAATAAGCGCCAGAACCCGCTGTCAGAAGAACAAGCAAGCCAAAAACAAGAAATCCCCCTTCCCCCGTATCCAGGAAGCACATCATGTCCCTGCAACCCGTGATCCTCTCCGGTGGTTCCGGCACCCGCCTGTGGCCCGCCTCCCGCGAAACCTACCCGAAGCAGTTGCTGGCCCTGGTGGAGAACGACACCCTGCTGCAAGCCACGGCGCGCCGCCTCGACGGCCTGCCGATGACGGTGGCGAAGCCCATCGTCGTCAGCAACGAGGAATACCGCTTCATCATTGCCGAGCAGCTGCGCCAATGCGGCCTGGGCGGTGGCGCCATCGTGCTGGAGCCGATGGGCCGCAACACCGCGCCGGCCATGGAGCTGGCAGCGCTGGTCGCACGCCAGGGCAACGCTGACCCGGTGCTGCTGGTCATGCCGTCGGACCACGTGATCCGCGACAGCGCCGCCTTCCGCAAGGCACTGGAGGAAGGCTACGCGCTGGCCAATGACGGTGCGCTGGTCACCTTCGGCATCGTGCCGGACCGTCCGGAGACCGGTTATGGCTACCTGCGCATCGGCGCCCCGTTCGGCCGCGCAGCGAGCGCACGCGGCCTCGCTGCATTCGTCGAGAAGCCGGACGCCGAGCGCGCCGCTCACTACGTGGCAAGCGGCGAGTATCTGTGGAACAGCGGCCTGTTCATGATGAAGGCATCGGTCTGGCAGCGTGCGCTGGCACGCTTCAATCCGGCCATGTCGGCGGCCTGCGCCAAGGCGGTCGACCTGGCGAAGAAGGATCTGGATTTCGTGCGCGTAGACCGCGAAGCCTTTGCCGCCTGCCCGTCGGACTCCATCGACTACGCCGTGATGGAGAAGATCGGCCAGGCGCCGGAGCTGGGCGCCGCCGTCGTGATTCCCCTGTCCGCCGGCTGGAGCGACGTCGGGGCCTGGGACGCGCTGTGGCAGGTCTGCGACAAGGATGAAGCCGGCAACGTGTCGCGTGGCGATGCCTTGCTGGAGGATACGCAGGACAGCCTGGTGTTCGCCGAGAGCCGGGTGGTCGCCACGCTGGGCATCAAGGACACCATCGTGGTGGAAACGCCGGACGCCGTGCTGGTCGCCCACAAGGACCACACCCAGGACGTCAAGAAGATCGTCAACCGCCTCAAGAGCACCGGCAAGACGCTGGCACAGAGCCACCGCAAGGTGTATCGCCCCTGGGGCTGGTACGACAGCATCGACATGGGCGAGCGCTTCCAGGTGAAGCGCATCGTGGTGAATCCGGGCGCCAAGCTGTCCCTGCAGATGCACCACCACCGCGCCGAGCACTGGATCGTCGTCAGCGGCACCGCCGAGGTCACCAATGGCGAAAACGTGCTGCTGCTGTCGGAGAACCAGTCCACCTACATCCCCCTGGGCACGACGCACCGTCTGGCCAACCCGGGCAAGGTGCCGCTGGAGATCATCGAGGTGCAATCCGGTTCCTACCTCGGCGAGGACGACATCGTGCGCTTCGAGGACACCTACGGCCGCACGAAGTAACGCCCCCACCAGAGACGGCACATGATCGAGCTGACCACCCAGCGCAATGTCCTCGGCGGGCCGCTGCTCGCCTGCAGCTATGCGCCGCTGACCGGCTTCCAGCGCAACGGCTGTTGCGATTCGGACCCGGCCGACCTCGGCCGCCACATCGTCTGCGTGAAGACCAACGAGGAGTTCCTCGCCTTCAGTGCCGCCTGCGGCAACGACCTCAGCACGCCGCGGCCGGAGTACCGCTTCGCGGGCCTGCAGCCGGGTGATCGCTGGTGCCTGTGCGCGGCACGCTGGCTGGAGGCCTGGGAGGCCGGCGTGGCCCCCGCCGTTGTGCTGGCCGGAACGCATGAGGACGTGCTGGACATCATTCCGCTGGCCACGCTGCGCCTGCACGCCATCGACGCCTGACCCTCGCGTACCGCAGCCGGAAGGGCCGTGAAGCCTTGCTTCACGGCCCTTTTCCTTTCCTGATCTGCATCAGATCTGAAGGAAAATTCCGCTCATTGATCGTTGAAAGTAGTTGCCTTCAGCAACAATTTTGTTGCTGAAGGCAACTACTTTCAGTAGCATGAACCGCTCTTCAGGCAGTAAAAGTCGTTTCGTCATGCCCCGCCAGTCCGACAGCGCAATGTTGCGCGAAACCATGATCCTCTTCGAAGTCTCGCAGCGCCGCCTGCTGCTGGGACTCGGATCGCTGACCCCGAACCGCCTGCTCATCGTGCTGATGCGCAAAGGCCCGCTGACGCCGACGGAACTGGTACGCATCACCGGGCTGGAGAAAAGCTGGATCAGCCGCGCGGTGGACGGTCTGGTCGAAGACGGCTTCGTCGAGAAGGAGCCCAGCGCCACCGACCGCCGCAGCGTGCGACTGATCCTCACCGCTGCAGGTCTGGCCCAGGCCGGGCGTGTCGATGCCGCACTCGAAGACAACGCCCGCAGCCTGCTGGCCGCGCTGGACAGCGAACAGCGCCGCGCGCTGATCGCGGCCCTGGCCCCGCTGCGCGATGTCCTGAAGGACCGCGCGCCATGAACGCTGCCCCCCGCACCCTCCGCCACTCCCTGCTGGCGATGATCGGCATCTGCCTGGTCATCATGCTGATCGCCGTCGACTCCACCGTGGTGGGCACCGCCCTGCCGCGCATCGTTGCCGAACTGCAAGGCTTCGAGCTCTACCCCTGGATCGCCTCGGCCTACCTGATGACCAACGCGGTGCTGATCCCGATATCGGGTCGCCTCGGCGATCTCTACGGCCGCAAGCCCTTCGTGCTCGCCTCAGTCATCATCTTCACGCTGGCGTCCGTGCTGTGCGGCATGGCGGACAGCATGCTGCAGCTGGTACTGGCGCGCGGCCTGCAGGGCGTGGGCGGCGGCATGCTCACCGGCGTGGCTTTCGCCTGCATCAGCGACCTGTTTCCGGATCGCCTGCAGCGAGTGCGCTGGCAGGCCATGCTGTCGGCCACCTTCGGCATCTCCACCGCCATCGGCCCGGCGCTGGGCGGCTGGATGACCGAGCACATGGGCTGGCGCAGCGTGTTCTACGTGAACGTGCCGATCGCCGCGCTGGCCATCCCGGTGGTGTGGCGCTACCTGCCGCAGATCGTGCACCACGAAGGCGAAGACCGCAGCATCGACTGGGTGGGCGCCATCCTGCTGGCAGTCGGGGTATGCACTCTGCTGCTGGCTACCGAGGAAGGTCCGACCATCGGCTTCACCAGTCCGCTGTTCCTCGGTCTCGCCATAGGTGCCATCGTGGTCGGTGCACTGTTCGTCCGTCACCAGATGGGCTCGCGCTTCCCGATCATTCCGGCGCGCCTGTTCGCCAACCGCGCGGTGCGTCAGCTAAGCCTGCTGGGCATGATGACCGGGCTGATGATGTTCGTCCTGGTGTTCTACGCACCGTTACTGCTGCAAGGGGGCTTCGGCCTGTCGCCAAAAGCGGCCGGCTTCGTCGTGACGCCGCTGCTGGTGTTCATCACCGTCGGCAGCATCGTGAACGGTCGCCTGCTGCCGAAGCTCGACCAACCCGAGCGACTGATCGGCTGGGGCCTCTTGCTGCTGATGGTGGGCTGCCTGCTGCTCAATCTGATCAGCGCCGACAGCCCGCAGGCGCTGACCATGCTGGCCTTCGCCATGTGCGGTCTGGCGCTGGGCTTCCAGCTGCCCAACCTCACGCTGCACATCCAGACGGTGGTGGAGGCGCGCGACCTCGGCATTTCCTCCGCGCTGATCCAGACCACCCGTATGCTCGGCAGCATGCTGGGCGCGAGCCTGGCCGGCGTGCTGGTGCATCTGACGTACAGCAGCCACATTGTCGCCGGGCTGGCGCGGGCCGGCATCAGCAATCTGGAAGTCGCCCGCCTGCTGGCCACGCCGCAGATCCTGATCCGGGCGGAAGACCAGACGGCCCTGCAAGCGCTGGGCCAGCAACTGGGCTTTGCGCCGCAGTCGCTGCTGGACCAGGCGCGCGACGGCCTGATCGCGGGCGTGCACTACGCCTTCCTCGCCTGCGCCCTCATCGCGCTGGCGAGCTTCCTGCTCAGCCGCTCGCTGCCGCCGTTCGTGCTGCACCGCCCCGCCGGCAAGCCGGCCTGAGCGGCATCGGGCGGGGTTCAGCCGCCGTCGCCGGTACCCACCGAGATCGGCGGCTCGTCTTCCTCATCCGCCGGCGGCTTGATGCCCAACTCGCCCGGTTTGTGGCGCTTCTCGCCATAGCGCAGGCCATCCGGATTGCTTTCGGTCGCGAAAGCATCGTCCTGCCCGAAATCACCGATCACGGTCGGCCGCTCCGTGGCGCTCGCAGCATCCGGCGCGGTGTCGGGCTGTTGTTTCGTCGTGGTCTGGGACATTCTGTCGCTCTCCTGTAAGGGGGTTCTCCGGTTCAGGGAACCTCTTCGTTTCAGGATAGGTCAGCAGCGTGATAGTTCCCTCAGGAATGGCCCCGATGCTGTCGGCGACATTCCTTTCGCATCGCAGGAATCCGTAAAGCCGCTATAACA
Organism: Moraxellaceae bacterium; assembly: GCA_031119205.1. Taxonomy (GTDB): domain Bacteria; phylum Pseudomonadota; class Gammaproteobacteria; order Burkholderiales; family Rhodocyclaceae; genus Uliginosibacterium. Next base: position 147,711 of record JAVHYF010000002.1, read on the forward strand.
ATCAGGTAACCACACAGGAGTGTTGGCGATGGGCGACCGAGCCTCGGCAGGCAGTCTGGCAGCATCCGATCCCGCTTTCTCCGCCGCAACGACGCCCGCCGGGCCACGTGCGGTACTCGGCCTCCACGAGGCCATCGCCATCATCGTCGGCATCGTCATCGGCGCCGGCATCTTCAAGGCCCCCGCCCTGGTGGCCGGCATGACCGGCAGCGCGCCCTGGATGTTCGGCGCCTGGTTGCTCGGCGGCCTCATCTCCCTCATCGGCGCGCTGTGCTACGCCGAACTCGCCACCGCCTATCCGCATGCCGGCGGCGACTACCATTTCCTGCGCCGCGCCTTCGGCCGCCCGCTATCACTGGTGTTCGCCTGGGCGCGCTTCTCGGTCATCACCACCGGCTCCATCGCCCTGCTGGGCTTCGTGTTCGGCGACTACCTCGCCAGCGTGCTGCCGCTCACCGCGCTCACCCCCGGCTGGAACTCGGCGGTGTATGCCGCCGCTGCGGTGGCGGTGCTCACCTGGGCCAATCTGCGGGGCATCAAGACCAGCAGCGGTGCGCAGGTGCTGCTCACCGCGGTGGAGGTCGGCGGCCTGCTGCTGATCGTCATCGCCGGCCTGTTCCTGATCGGCGACGGCAGCCTGACGCCGCGCGCGCCGGAAGCCGCTTCGGCCGGCGCGCCATCGCTGTCCGGCTTCGGCCTGGCCATGGTGTTCGTGTTGCTGACCTATGGCGGCTGGAACGAGGCGGCCTACATCAGCGCGGAACTGCGCGACCAGCGCCGAAACATGGTGCGCGCCCTGGTGCTGTCCATCCTCATCATCACCCTGCTCTACCTGCTGGTGGCCTGGGCCTACTGGCAAGGCCTGGGCATCGCCGGCATGGCGGCCTCCAACGCCATCGCGGCAGATCTCCTCACCCGCGCCTTCGGGCCGGCCGGCGGTACGGTGATCTCCATCCTGGTCGCGATTGCCGCGCTGACCTCCATGAACGCCACGATGATCGTCGGCGCCCGCACCAATTACGCCTGCGGCCAGGACTGGCCGCTGCTCGCGCGGCTGGGCGAATGGGATGCCGAGCGCAACACGCCGGCGGTGGCGCTGCGGGTCCAGGGCATCGCGGCCTTGCTGCTGATCGCGCTGGGCGGCTTCGTCGGCGGCGGCTTCCGCGCAATGGTGGAGTTCACCTCGCCGGTGTTCTGGCTGTTCTTCCTGCTATCCGGCATCGCCTTGTTCGTGCTGCGCCGTCGCGAGCCACACACGCCGCGCCCGTTCAGCGTGCCGCTGTACCCGTTGCTGCCGGCCATCTTCTGCGCGGTCTGCGCCTACATGCTGTGGTCCAGCCTGTCCTACGTGTACAGCCAGTCCCTCGGCGGACTGAATGCCGCGTGGATAGGCGTGGCGGTGCTGGCCATCGGCGCCTTGCTGGTGGTGTTCATGCGGCCGCCGCTGCCATCAGCGCAGCCCGCCGCATCCGCCCAGCAGTCCTGAAAGGTCCCGCACGAATCTCCAACAGCGTTCTCAACTGCGTTCCCTTACCCCACGAGGAGCCCGTCATGGAAACGTCATCGCAATCGCAGTCGTTGATCCTGCAGCCTGCCCGTCGCAACTTCATCGTCACCGGCGCCGCGGCGCTCTTCGCGGCCACGGCCAGCGGCCGCGCGCTGGCGCAGTTCGGCCCCGAAGGAAAGCTGGACGTGCCCTACGTGCCGACCCCGATGCCGGTCGTGCAGAAGATGCTGGAAATGGGTGAAGTCACCAAGGACGATCTGCTCTACGACCTGGGCTGTGGCGATGGCCGCATCGTCAGCACGGCGGCCAAGGAACGCGGTGCGCGCGGCGTCGGCATCGACCTCGACCCGGACCGCATCAAAGAAGCCCAGGCCTACGCCAAGACGCAGGGCGTGACCGATCGCGTGAAATTCATGCAGGCGGATCTCTTCAAGAGCGATTTCTCGCCCGCTACGGTAGTCACGCTGTACCTGCTGGATTCGGTGAACCAGCGCCTGCGCCCGCAGCTGTGGAAGCAACTCAAGGTCGGCACACGCGTCGTCTCCCACGACTTCAGCATGGGCTCGCAGTGGCCGCCGGAACGCACCGAGCGCATCGGCAACTCCACCATCTATCGCTGGACAATCACCGAGGAACACAAGCGCGCCTGAGGCGACTTCGGCGAGGCGTCTGGCCTCGCCGTCTCAGCCGAGATGGGAGATGCGATGCCGTCCGCCATCGCCGTCCGGCAGCGGGCGCACGCCTTCATCGTCCAGTGCGCGTGCCCAGGCCTGGATCTGCTCCGGGCTCGCCCGCCCCACGGCCACCCCCACCGCCAGCACGTCGATGACCAGCAGGTGGAGGATGCGCGAAATCATCGCGATGAACTCCGCGCCGTCCTCGCTGTGATCGACCGGGATGCACACGCTGGCACGTCGCGCCAGCGGACTCTGGCTGGCGGTGATGGCGATCACCTTGGCCCCGGCGTTCAGCGCGGCATCCGCAGCCGCGACCAGTTCGGGCAGGCGGCCGCGACTGGATACCACCACCGCCACATCGCCCGGCCCCAGCAGACCGGCCGCCAGTTGCTGCATGGTCGGGTCCGGATAGGCCGCGGTCGGGATGCGGAAGCGGAAGAACTTGTGCTGCCCGTCCATCGCTACCACGCTGCTGTTGCCCATGCCGTAGAACTCGATGCGCCTTGCGGTGCGCAGCAACTCGGTGGCCTCGGCCACGGCCGCGGTATTCAGACTGTCGCGCAGGCGCAGGATGGCACTGGCGGTGTTGTCCAGCACCTTGGCGCTGATGTCCGGCGCGGTGTCGCCGTGGCGTACCTGGCTATGCCGTATGGGTACGGTACCCGTCAGGCCGGAGGCGAGCTTCAGCTTGAAGTCGGACAGGCCTTGGAAACCCAGCGAGCGACAGAAGCGGATCACCGTAGGCTGGCTGACGCCCGCCTGCCTGGCGATCTCTCCCACCGGGTCCCCCAGCACGGCGCGCGGGCGCGCCAGCACCAGCTCCGCGACTTGCTGCTCGGCGCGTGACAGGCGCTCCAGCGCGGCACGCACGCTGTCCAGCAGCGGGCTGCTCTCGCCACGACCACCCTGCCCACGCAGCGCCTCCGCGAGGATCGCCGAAACGCCGAGGAAGGCCGGGTACGGCGCGGTGATCAGGTAGCTGGGAATGCGCGCCATGTAGTCCGAGAAACGCCCCTTGGCCTCGAAGCGCGCACGGAAAGGAGAGCGCGCGAAGAACTCGCCCAGGCGCGGCACGATGCCACCGCCGATGTAGATGCCACCGAAGGCACCAAGCGTCATCGCCACATTGGCAGCCACCGTGCCCAGCATCGCGCAGAAGCACTCCACCGTCTCCACACACAGCGCATCACTGCCCGCCAGCGCGGCCTCGACGATCTGCGGCGTGGTGAGCGCACCGGCAGAAACACCCGCACGCGCCGCCAGTGCCTGGTAGATGAGCTCGATGCCCGGCCCGGACACCAGGCGCTCCGCCGATACATGCGGATAGCGTCGCCAGGTGTGTTGCAGCACGAACAGCTCGCGCTCGTCGCAGGGCGCGAAGCTGACATGACCGCCCTCGCTGCCCAGGGTGATCCAGCGATCCTCGGTCGGGATCAGGCCCGACACCCCCAGGCCGGTGCCGGGCCCGAGGAGGCCGATCACCGCGTTTTCGCGCGCAGCCCCGCCGCCGACCTTCAGGCGCTGCGAGTCGTCGAGCTTCGGGATCGCCATCGCCAGCGCGGTGAAGTCGTTCACCACCAGCAGCGTGTCCAGTTGCAGGGCGATGCGTGTCGTCTCGATGGAGAAGGACCAGTCGCGATTGGTCATGCGCACCAGGTCACCGTCGATGGGATTGGCGATGGCGATCGCGGCGTGGCGGATCCCCGGCGCCTTCGCCATTCCTCCCTCGCCCTCCGCCTGCACCCGCGACAGGTAGGCTCGGATCACCGCCTCCACGCTGCGGAAGTCGTCGCAGGCCAGCACCTCGATCTGCTCGATGCGCCCCGGCGCAGACTCCAGCGCGAAACGCGCATTGGTCGCGCCGATGTCGGCCAGCAAACGCGGGCCGTCGGAATACTCGTTACGAAGCACGGAAGAAACGGGGCTCATGATGCTCGGTCGCTCGGCGGCATTCACTGGATGCGCTGCTCCGTCTTCGGGTCGAAGTACACCGATTTGGTGAGGTCGAACATCAGCTCCATCTGCTCGCCGGCCTTTTTCGCGAAGTCCGGGCACACGCGTGCGGTCACGCGCGCACCGTTGATGTTCACCAGCATCAAGGTGTCCGGCCCGGTCGGTTCGGTGAGTTCGACATCCAGCGTCTGGCGAATGACATGCGGGTTGGGGCCGTGGCTGTCGACCACTTCGGTGATCTGCTCCGGCCGGATGCCGAAGATGATCTCGCGGTCCAGGTAGGCGCCCAGTCCGTCGCCATTCACTGCCGGCACCGTGAACTGCTTGCCGCGACTCTCCAGCGCCAGCGCGAAGCCCGTGCCCTGCTGCTGCACCTTCGCCTTGATGAAGTTCATCGACGGCGAACCCATGAAGCCCGCCACGAACAGATTGGCCGGGTTGCGGTAGATCTCGTTCGGCGTGCCGAACTGCTGCAGCTCGCCGGCCTTCATCACCGCGATCTTGTCGCCTAGGGTCATCGCCTCGATCTGGTCGTGGGTCACGTAGACGATGGTCGTGCCGAGACGCTGATGCAGTTGTTTGATCTCGGTGCGCATCTCGACGCGCAGCTTGGCATCGAGGTTGGACAGCGGCTCGTCGAACAGGAACAGCGTGGGGTTGCGCGCAATCGCGCGGCCCATCGCCACGCGCTGGCGCTGGCCGCCCGACAATTGCGCCGGACGACGGTCCAGCAGGTGGCCGATCTGCAGGATCTGCGCGACACGGTCCACCGTTGCGTCACGCTCGGCCTGCGGCACCTTGCGGATCTCCAGGCCGAAGGAGATGTTCTCGCGCACCGTCATGCCGGGGTACAGCGCGTAGGACTGGAACACCATGGCGATGTCGCGGTCCTTCGGCGACAGGTCGTTCACGCGGCGGTCGCCGATGTGGATGTCGCCGGAGGTAACGTCATCCAGCCCGGCAATCATCGACAGCAGGGTCGACTTGCCGCAGCCGGACGGGCCGACGAGGATGAGGAACTCGCCCTTGGCGATCTCGAGGTCGATCCCCTTCAGGATCTCCAGGCCCGCATAGGATTTGCGGACCTTGCGAATGGACAATGCACCCATGTTGTTCAGCCTTTGACGGCGCCGGCCGTCAGGCCGCGCACGAAGTATTTGCCTGCGACGACGTACACGAACAGCGTGGGCAGCGCGGCGATCACCGCCGCCGCCATGTCCACGTTGTATTCCTTGACGCCGGTGGAGGTATTGACGAGGTTGTTCAGCGCCACCGTGATCGGCTGGCGCTCGCCGCTGGAGAACACGACACCGAACAGGAAGTCGTTCCATATCTGCGTGAACTGCCAGATGACCGTCACCACGATGATCGGCCCCGACAAGGGCAGCACGATGCGGCGGAAGATCAGCATGAAGCCCGCACCATCGATGCGCGCCGCGGCGATCATCTCGTAGGGGATGCTCACGTAGTAGTTGCGGAAGAACAGCGTGGTGAAGGCCAGGCCATACACGACGTGCACGAAGATCAGCCCCGCCGTGCTGTTGGCAATGCCCAGCACACCCAGCGTCTGTGCCATCGGCAACAGGATGGCCTGGAAGGGGATGAAGCAGCCGAGCATCAGCAGCATGAAGAAGGCATCTGCCCCCTTGAAGCGCCACATCGTCAGCACGTAGCCGTTGAAGGCGCCGATGATCGTGGAGATCAGCACCGCCGGCACGACGAAGCTCACCGAGTTCCAGAAGTAACCGGACAGGCCTTCGCAGGTGATGCCCGTGCAGGCACCGCTCCATGCCTTCACCCAGGGCTCGAAAGTGATCTTGCTGGGAAAGGCCATGATGTTGCCAGCCTTCAGCTCGTCGAGATCCTTGATGCTGTTGAACAGCATCACGGTAAGCGGCAGCAGGTAGTACAGCACGCAGTAGATCAGCAGCGCGTAGACGGTGATGCGCCATGGCCCCCATTTCTTGTCATCCATGACGGCTCCTCCGCAATTCCGAATACATGAAGGGCACGATGATGGACACCACGATCATCAGCATCACGATGGCCGACGCAGCGCCCAGGCCGATCTGGTTGCGCGTGAAGGCGTAGGTGTACATGAAGGTCGCCGGCAGGTCGGACGCGAAGCCCGGGCCACCACCGGTCAGCGCCATCACCAGGTCGAAACTCTTGATGGCGATGTGCGCGAGGATCATGAAGCTGGAGAAGAACACCGGGCGCAGCGAAGGAAGGATGATGCGGCGGTAAATCGTCGGCATGCTGGCGCCGTCGATGCGCGCGGCCTTGATGATGGAGTCGTCGATGCCGCGCAGGCCGGCGAGGAACAGCGCCATTACGAAGCCTGACGACTGCCAGATGCCGGCGATGACCACGGTGTAGATCACCATCTCCGGGTCCTTGATCCACTCGAAGGCGAAGCCGGTGAAGCCGAGATCGTTCACCACTTTCTGCAGACCGATGGAGGGATCGAGGATCCACTTCCACGCCGTACCGGTGACGATGAAGGACAGCGCGAGCGGGTACAGGAACACCGCGCGGATGAAACCTTCCGCACGGATCTTCTGGTCGAGCAGGATGGCGAGCAGCAGACCCATCGCGAGGCAGGCGGCGATGAACAGGCCGCCGAACACCGCGAGGTTCTGCAGCGCCAGCCACCAGCGATCATTGCCGAACAGTTCGACGTAGCGCTGGATGCCATCGAATTCGTAGCGTGGCAGCAGCCGCGAAGGCGTCATCGACAGGACCGCGGTCCAGATGATGAAGCCGTAGAAGAACACCACGCAGGCGACGAAGCTGGGGGCGACGACGATCTTGGGCAAAGCCCGCTCGACCGCGTCCGCCCAGCTCCCGCGACTGCCGGCGGGGCTCAGGGTTTGAGCTTGGGACATGACAGGACAACTCCGGCAGGACAGGGTGTGGCGCGCACCGGCGCCCCACACCCACAACCCGCAAAGACTCAGGAAAGAACAACCAGACGGGCCGCACCGGGCGGCCCGTCAATTCACTTGGTCTTCGCTGCGGCCGCCAGCTTCGCCACCGCGTCCTTGGAGGACTGGCTGGAATTGAAGAAGCTGGTCACCACGTCCTGGATGGCACCGGTGGTCGCAGCCGGCACGGCCATCTGGTGTGCGATCGACGGCACCAGTCCGCCGCCCTTCGCGGTGTCCGCGAAGTCCTTGGCAGAGGTCTTGGCGCAGTCATCGAACTTGGCCATCGACACGCCGCTACGCACCGGGATGGAGCCCTTGTTAAGGTTGAATACCTCCTGGAACTCGGGACTCATCACCGCGGCCGCGAAGTCCGACTGGGCCTTCGGCGCATCCGCCCCCTGCTGCTTGAAGACGATGAAGCTGTCGATGTTGAAGGTGAAGGATTTCTCCGTGCCCGGCGCGGCCAGACACAGGTAGTCCTTGCCCGGCACCTTGCCGGCGGCGGTGAACTCGCCCTTCGCCCAGTCACCCATGAATTGCATGCCGGCCTTGCCGTTGATGACCATCGCCGTAGCGAGGTTCCAGTCACGGTTGGCAGCGTCCTTGTCGATGTACTTGCGCACGCTGCGGAAGGTGTCGAACACCTTCTCCATGGTCGGGCTGCTCAGCGCCTTCGGGTCCAGCTTGACCATGCTGTCCTCGTAGAACTTCGCGCCACCGACGCCGAGCACGATGGACTCGAACACGGTGAAGTCCTGCCAGGGCTGGCCACCGTGGGCCACCGGGATGAAGCCGGCCTTCTGCAGCTTCTCGGCAGCCGCCGGGAAATCCGCCCAGGTCTTTGGCACTTCGGCGCCGGCCTTCTTGAACACTTCCGGATTCACCCACATCCAGTTCACCCGGTGCACATTCACCGGCACCGCGACGTAGCTGCCCTTGTACTTCATGACGTTCGCAACGACACCGGGCAGCAGGCCGTCCCAGTTGTTGGCCTTGGCGGTGCTGTCGAGGTTGGCGAGCACGCCCTCGGCGCCCCACTCCTGGATGCTCGGGCCCTTCACCTGCGCTGCGGTCGGCGCCTTGCCGGAGACGACACGGCTCTTCAGCACGGTCATCGCGTTCTCGCCACCACCGCCGGCGACGGCGAAGTCTTTCCACTTGTTGCCACGAGCCTCGACCATCTTCTTCAGCTCGGCAGCCGACTTGGCTTCACCACCGGATGTCCACCAGTGCAGCACTTCCACCTCGGCGGCGCCTGCCGCGTGCATGCCCAGGGTCGCCACCGCAATGGCGGCCAGTTTCAGCTTGAACATTTGTCACCTCTCCTTCGGGATCGAAACGCGGCCTCCTTGCCGCATCCATGCTTGCGCACGGTCTTTCATTCCAGCGCGGACGACGACAGCGTCTTCCGCACAACCATCCCGGTTCCAACCGATGTTGTTGTCGAACCACGCGCTCTGTGGCGCGTGTTTGCCGGCGACGGGGGAGTGCCGCCGGAAATCCCGTGTTCAATGCCGATACCTGGCCCACCACCGAAGCAATGAACCGCTTCAATCCTCCAGCGACAGGAAGCTGGCACCCTCTTCCGCCGGGCCAACCGCGTGACGCATGTTGCCGAACAGCTCACGGCCCAGGCCGTACTGCGGCGCCTGGATGTCGAAACGGGCCGGCTCGCGTGCGTCGAATTCGGCCGCATCCACTTCCAGCAGCAGGCTGCCGGTCTCGGCATCGAGCACGACCATGTCGTCGTCGCGCACGCGCGCCAGCGGACCACCGCAGGCTGCCTCGGGCGTCACGTGGATGGCCGCGGCCACCTTGCCGGACGCGCCGGACATGCGCCCGTCGGTCACCAGCGCCACCTTGAAACCCTTGTCCTGCAGGTTGGCAAGCGTCGGCGTCAGCTTGTGCAGTTCCGGCATGCCATTGGCACGCGGCCCCTGGAAGCGCAGCACCGCCACGAAATCGCGCTCCAGCTTGCCCGCCTTGTAGGCAGCGATCAGGTCGTCCTGGCTTTCCACGACCACGGCCGGTGCGCGGATCACGCGGTGCTGCGGTTTCACCGCCGACACCTTGATGACCGCACGGCCGAGATTGCCCTGCAGCAGGCGCAGGCCACCATCCGGTGCGAAGGCCTTGGGCAGCGGCGCCAGCACCGTCTCGTCGCCGCTGACGGCGGGCGCTTCACCCCATTGCAGGCGGCCATCGACCAGTTGCGGCAGCTTCGTGTAGTGGTGCAGGCCCTCGCCCGCCACGGTCAGCGTGTCGCCATGCAGCAGGCCAGCGTCGAGCAGTTCGCGGATCAGGAAGGACATGCCGCCAGCATTGTGGAAGTGATTCACGTCGGCACTGCCGTTCGGGTACACCTTGGCGAGCAGCGGCACGACATGGGACAGGGCTTCGAAGTCGCCCCAGTCGATGACGATGCCGGCCGCACGCGCGATCGCCACGAGATGAAGGGTGTGGTTGGTGCTGCCGCCGGTGGCGAGCAGGCCGACGATGCCGTTGGCGATGGCCCGCTCATCCACGACACGACCGACCGGCGTGAACGCCCCGCCCTCGACCGTGATCTGAACGGCGCGTGCCGCGGCCGCGCGTGTCAGCGCTTCGCGCAGCGGTGTGTTCGGCGGAATGAAGGCGGCGCCCGGCAGGTGCAGTCCCATCACCTCCATCAGCATCTGGTTGCTGTTGGCCGTACCGTAGAAAGTGCAGGTTCCTGCCGCGTGATACGACTTGGCCTCGCTTTCCAGCAGCGCGTCCTGGCCGACCTTGCCAGCGGCGTAGAGCTGGCGGGTCTTGGCCTTCTCGTCGTTGGAGATGCCGGTCGGCATCGGACCGGCCGGCACGAAGATGAAAGGCAGGTGCGCGAAACGCAGCGCGCCGATCAGCAGTCCCGGCACGATCTTGTCGCAGATGCCCAGACACAGGCCGGCATCGAACATGTTGTGCGACATGGCGATCGCGGTGGACATGGCGATGGTGTCGCGCGAGAACAGCGACAGCTCCATGCCCGCCTGGCCCTGGGTCACGCCGTCGCACATCGCCGGCACGCCACCGGCGACCTGCGCCGTCGCACCGACCTCACGTGCCGCAGCCTTGATGATGTCCGGATACACACCGTAGGGCTGGTGCGCCGACAGCATGTCGTTGTAGGCGGTGACGATGCCCAGGTTGGGCGCCTTCATCACCTTGATGCGCAGCTTGTCGTCCTCCGGGCTGGCCGCGAAGGCGTGGGCCAGGTTGGTACAGGAAATCTGCCCGCGATAGGGCGACCCCGGGATCGCGGCATCCAGGCGTGCCAGATAGCGCGCGCGGCGCTCCTTGCTGCGCGCGGTGATGCGCGCAGTGACGGCTTCAAGTTCGGAATTCAGGCTCATGAGGAACTCGGCGAAGAAACGGTTGGCGACCGCCGGGCATGCAGACTTTTCACTGACAGCAACTTCAACAGGCTTCGACGGAGTGTAGTATTGCTACACACCACCCGCAAGACGGATCAACCCTGAATTGCTGCCGGAGCCAGTCATCACCGGCACTATCTTATTAATATCAATCAGATACACAACAGATCGGGCTGTACGATCTGTCTTCGCTTTGCCAGAAACCGGATTATCAGGATGTAGCATGACTACATGTTTACCCTGAGCGCCCGTTGCAGCACTGTAGTTTTACTCCCTATACTGGCAGTGCAGCAAATACCGCCGACCCGTCCCATTTCCGGAGATCCGCCTCGATGCCCGACACCTCCAACACGCCTGACATCGTCATCTTCGGCGGCACCGGCGACCTGGTCATGCGCAAGCTGCTGCCCTCGCTGTACCGCCTGCACGTGTACAAGCTGCTGGACCCGGCCACGCGCATCGTCGGCACGGCGCGCAGCAAGCTCGACCGCGACCAGTACCTCACGACCGCCACCGAGGCCGCGCGCAACTTCCTGGGCAAGGACTTCAAGGACGATGTGTGGGCGGAGTTCGCGCAGCGCATCGACTACGCGCCGGTAGACGCCCGCGAGGCCCACAGCTTCAGCGCCCTGTCGCAGGCACTCGCCGTACGCGCCGCGCCGCGCGTTTTCTACCTGTCCACCGCACCCAACCTGTTTTCGGACATCTGCCGCAACCTGTCGGACAACGGCATGATCACCCCCGGCAGCCGCGTCATCCTCGAGAAGCCGCTGGGCTTCGACCTTGCGTCCTCGCAGGCGATCAACGACGAAGTCGGCGCGCACTTCGCGGAAGACCATATCTTCCGTATCGACCATTACCTCGGCAAAGAGCCGGTGCAGAACCTGATGGCGCTGCGCTTCGGCAACAGCCTGTTCGAGCCGCTGTGGCGCCGCGAGTGGATCAGCGACGTGCAGATCACCGTGGCCGAGCGCATCGGTGTGGGCTCGCGCGGCGAGTTCTACAACGAGACCGGCGCCCTGCGCGACATGGTGCAGAACCACATCCTGCAGACGCTGTGCATCGTGGCGATGGAGCCACCCGCCTCCATCGCGCCGGATGCGGTGCGCGACGAAAAACTGAAGGTGCTGCGCGCGCTGCGCCCGATCGCCGCGTCCGAAGTGCCGCAGGTGACCGTGCGCGGCCAGTACAAGGCCGGCGTCATCGACGGTCAGGCCGTGAAGGGCTACCTGCAGGAAGACGGCATTCCCGCCGACAGCCGCACCGAGACCTTCGTCGCCATCAAGGCCGAGATCGACTCCTGGCGCTGGGCCGGCGTGCCCTTCTTCCTGCGCACCGGCAAATGCATGCAGGACCGCGTCACCGAGATCGTCATCAATTTCCGCAGCGTGCCGCACTCGATCTTCGCGCCCGGCGCGCTGAAGAACTACACCAACCGCCTCGTCATCCAGATGCAACCGTACGAGACGGTCAAGCTGCACATGATGGGCAAGGAACCCGGCGACGACATGAACCTCGAACCGGTGACGCTCGACCTCGACTTCCGCGAGGCCTTCCAGCGCCGTCAGCTGGAAGCTTATGAGCGCCTGCTGATGGATTCGCTGCGCGGCAAGCTCACGCTGTTCGTGCGCCGTGACGAGCAGGAAGCCGCATGGCGCTGGGTGGAACCCATCCTCGACGCCTGGGCCGCCTCGCCCGACAAGCCGAAGCCCTACAACGCGGGCACCTGGGGACCAGCTGCGTCGAGTGCGCTGGTGGGCCGCGAAGGTTTGTCCTGGCACGAGGAGAGCTAGGGCAGCGACGAACAAGCAGGGCGAACACCTGGCGCGCATGCCATCACGACACAGCGCGACCGGGGACGGAACAACTTCCGCAGACACGAGACAAACCGTCATGCGTACCAGCCTGCAAGTCCATCATCACGGCAACGCCGAGGAGCTTGACGTCGCCCTCGCGCGTTTCGTCGCGACCCGCCTTTCCGAAGCGCTGATCGCCTGGGGCGAAGCCTCGCTGGTGGTGTCCGGCGGGCGCACGCCCACCGGCTTCTTCGAGCAGCTCGCCCGCCAGCCGCTGGACTGGTCCGGCATCAACGTGACCCTGGCTGACGAGCGCTGGGTAGGCGAGGACGACGAGCAGAGCAACGCGCGCCTTGTCCGCAAGCATCTGCTGCAGGGCCCCGCCGCTGCCGCCCGCTTCATTCCGCTCTATCACCCCGCCGCCACGCCGCAGGACAGCGCCGCCGCCGCCTGCGAGGCACTCACCTCGCTGGACGACGCTTTCGATGTCGTCGTACTCGGCATGGGTGAGGACGGTCATACGGCTTCGCTGTTTCCCGGCAGCCCGCAACTCGATTCAGCACTGCATGACACTGGCAAGCCCTGCCTCGCAGTCGAGGCGAGCAAGCCGCCCCGCGACCGGCTGACGCTCACCGCAGCGCGGTTGCGCCATGCGCACCACATCGTGCTTCACGTTACCGGGCAGGCCAAGTGGCAGGTGCTGGGCACCGCACTGGCCAGCGGCCCGATGACGGAGTACCCGGTGCGCGCCCTCATCCAGCACGAGCATCCCTCACGCCATGTCTTCTGGACTGCCTGACTCTTCCCGCTCTGCCAACGCCAGCGCCACCACCTATCCCCGCATGGTGGGCGACATCGGCGGCACGAATGCACGCTTCGCCTTCATCGCTGGACCCGGCACCGGGTTGTCGCACATCGACACGCTGCCGGCCGCCGATCACGCCGGCCCGGCGGAGGCCATCCAGGCCTGGCTGAAACGCCACGACCTGCCGGTGCCGTACGCAGCCGCCTTCGGTATCGCCAATCCGGTCAGCGGCGATGCCATCCGCATGACCAATCACTCGTGGGCATTTTCCATCGAGGCCGAGCGCAAGAAGATTGGCCTGCAGGCGATGCGCTTCATCAACGACTTCACCGCGCTCGCGCTGTCGCTGCCCTATCTGACCGACGAAGAGAAGCACGCAGTCGGTGGCGGGCAGGCAATGGCGGATGCGGCCATCGGCGTGATCGGCGCAGGCACGGGGCTGGGCGTATCCGGCTTGCTCAAATGCGGCAACGCCTGGGTGCCGATCGCAGGCGAAGGTGGCCACGTCACCATCTCCACACGGACCGACGAGGAGGCCGCCGCCGTACGCATCCTCAGTCGTCACTATGGCCACGTGTCGGCCGAGCGCGCCCTGTCCGGACCGGGCCTGCTGGCCCTGTACGCGGCCCTCGGCGAGTTGCGCGGCCAGGCAACACCTTTCGACGAAGCCGCCGAGATCAGCGAGGCAGCCGTGCAGGGGCGCGATGCGCTGTGCGTCGACACCTGCAACATGTTCTGCGCTCTGCTCGGTACGGCAGCCTCGGATCTGGCAGTGACGCTGGGTGCGCGCGGCGGTATCTATATCGGCGGTGGCATCGTGCCGAAGATGGGTGAGTTCTTCATCGCCTCGCCCTTCCGCAGCCGCTTCGAGGACAAGGGCCGCTTCTCCGCCTACACCGCAGCGATTCCCACCTGGATCATCACGGCGCCTTACCCCGCACTCACCGGCGCGAGGGTCGCGCTGCAATCGCTCGACGCCGCCGCTTGAGCGCGGACCGCGAAGCACAGACCTTCGCCCGTCAGCTTCACCAGACTTTCGCGAACGCTGCCGACCCGGCATGTGCGCTGGCCATGGCCGCGTACATGAAGAACCACTTCGGCTTCTTCGGCATCCCGAAGCCGCTGCGCGCGACATTGCAGAAGCCGGCGTTTGCATCACTCGGGCGGCCGCCGTCGCCTGCACTGCTGATCGCAATCGCACACAAGCTGTGGCAATGCCCCGAGCGGGAATGCCAGTACGCCGCGTGCGACCTGCTTGTCCGCCATGCTGGTCGGCTGGAAGCAGAGCACCTGCAGCCGGTCGCAAAGCTGATCACGAAAAAATCCTGGTGGGACACGGTGGACGCGTTGGCGACGCGCGTGGTCGGCGAACTGGCAAGGCACCATCCCGCACTGCTGCCGACACTGGACGCGTGGGCGCACGACGACAACCTGTGGCTACGTCGCACGTCTCTGCTCCATGCCCTGCATCACGGAAAAGCGACCGACAGGACTCGCCTGCAGGCTGCACTGGACGCCAACCTCGACCAACGCGATTTCTTCATCCGCAAGGCCATGGGCTGGGCGCTACGACAGTTCGCCCGACATGACCCGAACTGGGTGCGGAGCTACCTCGCACTGCGCGGAGAGGCACTGTCCGGCCTCACGCGCCGCGAGGCCGCGAAACACCTGTAGCGGCGTCAGCGCGGGTCCAGCCCGGCGAGGCAGAGATACTTCATGTCGAGGTACTCCTTGATGCCATGGCGCGAACCTTCGCGCCCGAAACCGGATTGCTTGATGCCGCCGAACGGCGCCACCTCGTGCGAGATGAAGCCGGTGTTGATGCCGACCATACCGTACTCCAGCGCCTCGGCCACCCGCCATACGCGGCCGATGTCGCGGCTGTAGAAGTAAGCAGCAAGACCGAACTCGCTGGCGTTGGCGAGACGGATCGCCTCGGCATCGTCGTGGAACTTCATCACCGGCGCGACCGGACCGAAGGTTTCCTCGCGCGACACCAGCATCTCCGGTGTCACGCCGGTCAGCACGGCTGGCGAGAACAGCCGCCCGCCGATGCGCTGCCCACCCGTCACGCATTGCGCACCGTGCTGCAAGGCATCGGCAAGATGCCGTTCGACCTTGGCGACACCGGCATCATCGATCAGCGGCCCCAGCTCGACGCCGTCGTCGAAACCATTGCCGACCTTCATCGCTTTGACTCGACCCACCAGTTTCTCGACGAAAGCATCGTGCACATCGGCATGCACCAGAAAGCGGTTGGCGCACACACAGGTCTGGCCGGCATTCCTGTACTTCGAAACGATGGCCCCTTCGACCGCGGCATCGATGTCCGCATCGTCGAAGACGATGAAGGGTGCGTGCCCACCCAGCTCCAGCGACAGGCGTTTCAACGTGGGGGCACATTGCGCCATGAGAATGCGTCCGACCTCGGTCGACCCCGTAAAGGACAGGTGACGAACGACCGGGCTGTCGCACAGCAGCTTGCCGATTGCCACCGAGCGCTCGGCATCGGCCGGCAGCACATTGAGCACGCCAGCAGGGACGCCGGCCTCCTGCGCCAGCACCGCAAGCGCCAGCGCACACAACGGCGTCTGCTCGGCCGGCTTGGCAATCACCGTGCAGCCTGCCGCGAGTGCGGGGGCCGCCTTGCGCGTGAGCATGGCGATCGGGAAATTCCACGGCGTGATGGCTGCGCACACGCCAACCGCCTGACGCAGCACCAGCAGGCGCCGATCCGCTTGCGGCGTAGCGATGAGCTCGCCCTCGATACGCCGCGCCTCCTCCGCGAACCACTCCACGAATGCTGCGCCATAACTGACCTCACCGCGCGCCTCGGCCAACGGCTTGCCTTGCTCGGCGGTCATCAGCGCGGCCAGGTCATCGCGGTTGGCAAGGATCAACTCATGCCAGCGCCGCAGGATCGCTGCACGTTCACGCGCTGGCCGTGCGCGCCATGCCGGCAGCGCTGCCTGCGCTGCAGCGATGGCCCGACGCGTATCGGCATCAGTGCTGTTTGCCACTTCCGCCACCAGCGTGTCGGTAGCGGGGTCGGTAACGGCGAACGCACTCGCGCTCTGTAACCACTCGCCACCCACGAAAGCGGAACGTTTCAGCAGATCAGGGCGGGCCAGCGTGGCGAGTCTTGCGTGCATGGGAAGGCGGACGGATGGCATACGGGCTTCCGTTTTAGCGCGCGACCGCACGCAGGGCAAGCTGGCGACAGCTGATCACAACGTAGGAGTCGTCCGCCGTCCCACTCAGCAGGCGAACGCGGCAGCGTGGCCGGCTCAGACTGCGGCTAACGGAACCGTGATCGGCTCGCCAGCGAATTCAAGGAGCCGCACCAGCCGCTCGCGGCTGCTCGACAGATGCACCCGCATCGCGGCCCTGGCAGCCTCGGCATCCCGTCGTTCGATGGCGCGCACGATCTGCAGGTGCTCGAAGTGCACCGTCTGCAGCACCATCGCGCGGGCAGCGCTGTCACCACCGAAGAGATCGATGCGCGCACGCGGCACCATCAGCGGCGCGATGCTGTCCAGCACCCGCACGAAGTAGGGATTGCCGGTTGCCCGGGCGATTGCCACGTGAAGGTCGACGTCGAGGCGCGGCACATGGGCGGGGCTCTGCTCGATGCAATGAAGCGCCTCGCGCAAGGCCACGAGGTCGCTCTCCTGCCTGTTCAGCGCCGCCAGCGCGGCCGCTTCGGTTTCCAGCCCCAGGCGCATGTCCATGACGTAGAGCACGTCGCGGGAACTGGTGGATTCAGCGGTCGGCAGGTCGAAACCCAGGGCGGCCGGCGAGCCCAGCACGAAGGCGCCACGCCCCTGCTGGGTGGCGATGCGCCCCGAGCTGCGCAACATCGACATTGCCTCGCGAATCACGGTGCGACTGACGCCGAACTCGGCCATCAGTTCTCGCTCGGTGGCCAGCTGCTGGCCGGGCTTCAACGTACCTGCGTCGATGCGTGCAGCCAGCTCACGCGCAGTCATGCTGCTCAGGCTATCCCGCTGCCGTCCTGCCGTCGGCACCTCGTGACGATTCATGACTCCCTGTCCTGTCTCCGTAGCCGCTCGCGGGGCGGCTTTGTCACGACACCTTAACAGGGCGACCTTGTCGTACAAGTACGAGAAAACCCCTAGCGCTGCTGCGCTTCGACCAAGCAACAAAAAAGGCGGCCGCAGCCGCCTTCCTGTCGAAGCATCCAGCGCTCAGGCCGGAACCTGATCCAGCTCGAATGCCTTGTGCAGCACGCGGACGGCCAGTTCCAGGTACTTCTCGTCGATCGCCACCGAAATCTTGATCTCGGAGGTGGAGATCATCTGGATGTTGATGCCTTCCTCGGCCAGCGTACGGAACATCTTGCTGGCGATGCCGACGTGCGAGCGCATGCCCACGCCCACCACCGATACCTTGGCCATCGAACGGTCGGCACGCAGTTCGCGCGCGCCGACGTGGGCCTTGACGCCTTCGAGGATGCCCAGCGCGCGGTCATGCTCGCCACGCGGCACGGTGAAGGAGAAGTCGGTGGTGCCGTCATGGCTGACGTTCTGGATGATCATGTCGACGTCGATGTTGGCGTCGGCGATCGGGCCGAGGATCTGGTAGGCGATGCCGGGACGGTCAGGCACGCCCAGCACGGTCAGCTTGGCTTCGTCGCGGTTGAACGCGATGCCGGAAATGATCGGTTGTTCCATCTTGATATCGTCCTCGAATGTAATCAGCGTGCCCTCGCCTTCCTCCTGGAAGCTGGACAGCACGCGCAGTCTGACCTTGTACTTGCCGGCAAACTCGACCGAGCGGATCTGCAGCACCTTGGAACCCAGGCTCGCCATCTCGAGCATTTCCTCGAAGGTGACGGTGTCGAGCTTGCGGGCCTCCGGCACGATGCGCGGGTCGGTGGTGTAGACGCCATCCACGTCGGTGTAGATCTGGCACTCGTCCGCACGCAGAGCAGCCGCCAGCGCAACCCCGGTAGTGTCGGAGCCACCGCGACCCAGCGTGGTGATGTTGCCAGCGTCATCCACACCCTGGAAGCCGGCAACCACAACCACGCAGCCCTCTTCCAGATCCTTGCGCATGCGGTCCTCGTCGATCTTGAGGATGCGCGCCTTGGTGAAGGCACTGTCGGTCAGGATGCGGACCTGCGGACCGGTATAGCTGCGCGCCTTGACGCCGCTATTGATCAGCGCCATGCACAGCAGGCCGATGGTGACCTGCTCGCCGGTGGACACCACCACGTCGAGCTCGCGCGGGTCAGGCTGCGCCTGGACTTCCTTCGCCAGCGCGATCAGGCGGTTGGTCTCGCCGCTCATCGCCGACACGACCACCACGACCTGATGACCCTGCGCCTGGAATTTCGCAATCCGGCGGGCCACGTTCCTGATGCGCTCCGGCGTGCCCATGGAGGTGCCGCCGTATTTCTGGACAATCAACGCCATACCGTCAAGCAATCCCGATTTTTGGAAACCCGGGATTCTAGCCCGGAAAAACGGCTCCCGTCAGGTGCCGACACCCTGCAGGCAGTCCGCGAAGCGCCCTGCAGAACGGCTTTACGATTCGTGACGGAATTGGCGTCAGCCCCCCTATAACCAAGGCTCTACGCGCTTGTATGTTAGGGAAATATTGATCTATACTGGACTCAGCTATAACTAAAGTTATAGGAGTGCACAGTCTGCTTTCACAACTTTGCAGGCCTTGCACCGTGGCAGATCGGCCAGCCTACCCCCTGCGTCGTCAGCCGCGCTCGCTGTCAAGGAGCCCACCCCACCACACTTGAAGGACTGACTCATGAAAACGATTGAAAACCTCGATGTGCGCGAACTACGTCGCAAGCTCGGCCTGAACCAGTCGCAGTTCTGGTCCAAGATCGGCGTCACCCAGAGCGGTGGTTCCCGCTATGAAAGCGGCCGCAACATCCCGCGTCCCGTGCAAGCCCTGCTCCGCCTGGTGCATGTCGAACAGGTCGACATCAACAAGCTGAAGAAGGACGACATCGAGGTCATCGAGTATCTGCGCAGCCAGAAGGGCGAGCTGCTGAAGTCCCTCAAGAAAGACGCCAAGGCCGCCAAGAAGGCCAAGTAAGTTCCCTGCTGCCCGCTCCGGCCGGAGCGGGCGCACTTCGCGGCGGGCCGCTACAATCCCGCCTCGCGTGCCAGCCTTGGCACGCATGCCCGAACCATCCGCGAAGCTCCGAAGGTCATTCACTTGCTGATCACCCGCCGCCTGGAATTCGATGCAGGCCATCGCATTCCCGATCACCGTAGCCTGTGCCGCCATCTGCATGGCCATCGCTATGCCATCGAAGTGACCGTGGCCGGCGACGTGACTCTACGCGATGGCGACCCGCGCAACGGCATGGTGCTGGACTTCTCCGAGGTCAAATCAGTGATGCGCGAAGTGATCGTGGATCGCTGGGATCACGCCTTCCTCGTCTATCAAGGCGACACCGCCATCCGCAGCTTCCTGGACAGCCTGCCCGATCACCGCACCGTCGTGCTGGATGTCGTCCCCACTGCCGAGAACCTCGCCGCTGAAGCCTATCGCCTGCTGGCCGGCCGCATCGCGCAGATCGGCGACAAACGCCTGACGCTGGAGCAGGTGCGGCTCTACGAGACGCCGAACTGCTGGGCCGACGCCACGCGCGCGATGTTTCCGGACTGACCCCGCAGCGCACGGCAAACACCACAAACGACAAAGGCCCCGCAGGGGCCTTTTGTATTTCCAGCACATGACTGGCGGAGGCGGTGAGATTCGAACTCACGGATGGCTTTCACCATCGCCGGTTTTCAAGACCGGTGCATTCAACCGCTCTGCCACACCTCCGTGCCTAGCGCGGGGCGCAAGTTTAGCTCACTTGGCCGCCACCTGTTCCAGCAGCGCCGCAAACGCCTGCTCGAACTGCACGAGCCCCTCCTGCTGGAGCCCCCCGCAATGCTCATGCAGATCGATGCCGAGCGACGGCAGTCGCGCCAGCGACGCGAACGCCTCCTCCTGCCCGTCAGCCAGCCGGCTGGCCGCTTCACCATGATTGCGGAAAGCATTCAAGGTCGCTTCCGGCACGGTGTTCACCGTGAACGGACCGATCAAATTCTCGACATACAGTACATCCCGATAGGCCGGATTCTTGGTGCCGGTACTGGCCCACAGCAGGCGCGGCGGCTGGGCACCGGCAGCGCGCAACTGGTCGAACTCGCCTTCACCTTGGTAACGTCGCTGCCACTCGGCATAGGCGCGCCTGGCCGACGCAACGGCGATCTTGCCGCAAAGCTCCGGAGCGTCCTTGGCGAGCAGCGGGTCAAGACGGGTGTCGACGCGGGACACGAACACACTCGCCACCGCGCGCACCTGACCGACGTCGCCACCACCACCCAGCCGACGCGCCAGTCCGGCCTCGTAGGCGTCGAACACGTCCTGCACATGTTTGAGCGAGAACATCAGCGTCACGTTGACGTTGATGCCCTCGGACAGGCACTGGCGTGCGGCCTCGATGCCTGCCGGCGTGGCAGGTATCTTGATCATCAGGTTGGGGCGTGCGATCTCGCCCCACAGCCTCCGCGCGGCAGCCACGGTTCCGCCGGCGTCGTGGGCCAGCGAGGGCGAGACCTCGAAGCTCACATAGCCAGCGTCACGACCACTCCGCGTATACAGAGGGGCAAAGGCATCGCAGGCGGCACGGATGTCCGGCAGGGCGAGTGCCTCGAAACGCGCTTCAGGCACGGTCAGCGCTGCAGGCAAGCCCTTGAGCGCTGCGATGTAGGCCGGATCCTTCGCGATCGCCTGCTGGAAGATCGCCGGGTTGGACGTCAGCCCGGCCACACCAT
This sequence comes from Moraxellaceae bacterium, assembly GCA_031119205.1. Taxonomy (GTDB): domain Bacteria; phylum Pseudomonadota; class Gammaproteobacteria; order Burkholderiales; family Rhodocyclaceae; genus Uliginosibacterium. The sequence goes on from JAVHYF010000002.1 coordinate 168,594, forward strand.
CCTCCTGGATCAGGGCAGCCAGACGGCCCGAGGCCAGCAATTCCCTGGACAGGGAATCCAGCCAGATCTGCTGCCCGAAGCGGGCAATCTCGCTTACTCGACTCATTTCACCTCCGCACCCGCCTTTGGGGCCGTCGTTTTGCAGATTCAATGGGCCGTCCAGTATGCCTCAGGCGGTTGCAGACAACGGTGACAACACAGCGGCGGCTTCAGGTAGCATTCCGCTCCGGAACCGTCGCAAGGCCGCGCGGTCTTAGCCTGCATCGCGGGAAGATTGCGACCTTCCCCGCCCTTTCTGGAGAGACAGATGGAACAACGCATGATGAACTCGACGACGCTGGACGTACGCCGCAGTGGCCAGAACCGCGTCCTGCGCAACACTTACGGCCTGCTGGCCCTGTCCATGCTGCCCACCATCCTGGGCGCCTGGGCTGGCGTGCAGATGGGCTTCCAGCTGACCGGCCTGATGGGCTTCGTCATCTTCATGGCAGCAGCTTTCGGCTTCATGTTCGCCATCGAGAAGTTCAAGAACAGCAGCGTGGGCGTCGTCCTGCTGCTCGCCTTCACCTTCTTCATGGGCCTGATGCTGTCGCGCCTGATCGGCTCCATCCTGGGCTATGCCAACGGCGCCTCGCTGATCGCGCTGGCCTCCGGTGGTACGGCCGTGGCGTTCTTCGGCCTGTCGGCCGTAGCCACGACGACCAAGCGTGATCTGTCCGGCATGGGCAAGTTCCTGACCATCGGCACCCTGCTGGCACTGGCCGCCATCGTCGCCAACATCTTCTTCCAGATTCCGGCGCTGACCCTCACCGTGCTGGTCGTGGTGTTGGCCCTGTCCTGTGCCTGGCTGGTGTATGACATCAACCGCATCGTGACCGGCGGCGAAACCAACTACGTCACCGCCACCCTGTCGGTGTACATCAGCGTCTACAACATCTTCCAGACGCTGCTGTCCCTGCTGGGCATCTTCGGCGGCGACCGCGAATAAGCTGTTCGCAACGCTTGAACAAAAAGCCCGCGCAGTGCGCGGGCTTTTTGTTTGTAGACTCGGGGCCGATCAGGTGCGCTCGAACAACGCGATCGACTCCACGTGCGAGGTCTGCGGGAACATGTTGGCCACGCCGGCACCCCGCAAGCGGTAGCCCTTCTCGATGGTCAGCACGGCCGCATCGCGCGCCAGCGTCGAGGGATTGCAACTCACGTACACGATGCGCTTGGGCGCGTCGTCGGTCAGCGCCTTCACTACTCCGATCGCTCCATCGCGAGGTGGGTCGATCAGGTACTTGTCAAGCCTGCCCAACGCCGCCAGGCTTTCCGGTGTGGCTTCGAACAGGTTCGACACAAGGAATTCGCTGCGGTCCGACAAGCCGTTCAACGCCGCATTTTCACCCGCGCGCTTGACCAGTGCGGCACTACCCTCCACACCCACCACGTGCGCGCCGCGACGCGCGATCGGCAAGCTGAAGTTGCCGAGTCCGCAGAACAGGTCGGCAATCCGCTCACCCGGCTGCGGGTCCAGCAAGGTCATGGCGCGACGGATCAGCAAACGGTTGATATCGACGTTCACCTGGGTGAAGTCAGTCGGGCGGAAGTTCAGTGCCAGATCGAACTCCGGCAGCGTGTAGCGCAGGAAGTGCGATTCATCGGCACGCAACGGCCGCACCGTGTCCGGGCCACCCGGTTGCTGCCACATCGACACGCCGTGCTCTTCGCCGAATGCCAGCAGGCGGGCTTCGTCCTGCGCGGTCAGCGGAAGAAGATTGCGAAATACCAGCACCGTGCGGTCGCTGCCTTCCGCGATCTCGATCTGCGGCATGCGGTCTGGCACCGACAGGCTTTCCACCAGCGCACGCAAGGGCAGCAAAAGGCGCGACACATGCGGCGGCAGGATTTCACAGCTGCCAATGTCGGCGATGTAGCTGCTCTTCTTCTCATGGAAGCCGACCAGCACTCCGCCCTTCTTGGGCACCAGGCGGACACCGATACGCGAACGCGAACGGTAGCCCCAGGCGGGGCCGTAAATCGGCGGGTACAACTCCTCCGCCTTTACACGTCCGATATGCCACAGCGCATCCTCCAGCACCCGCTGCTTGGCCGCGACCTGGGCACCGAAATCCACGTGCTGCATGCTGCAGCCACCACAGGTCCCGAAGTGCTTGCAGCGCGGCGTCACGCGCGCACTGCTTTCCTTGATCACGCGGGTCAGGGTCGCGTGCTCGAAGCTGGCGCGCTTGCGATAGCTCGAGTACTCGACCTTCTCGCCGGGCAACGCGCCTTCGATGAAGATGGCCTTGCCGTCGACGCGGGCAAAACCACGCCCTTCGTGGTCCAGGGATTCGATGACAGCTTGCGGCATGGTGGTGCTCGATGCGAAAAGGGCCGGATTTTAGCAGGCCGGCCAGTACAATCCCGCGATGATTCAGACACTTCTGGGCGGCCTGACGCCGCAACGCTTCCTCAAGGAGTACTGGCAGAAGAAGCCGCTACTCGTCCGCAACGCGATTCCCGGTTTCAACGGGCTGCTGAGCCCCGCCGAGGTCCGCGAACTGGCCTGCGACGAGGACGCCGAATCGCGTCTGATTTTCCAGCGCGACCGCCAGTGGGACATGCTGCGCGGGCCCATGCAGCCTCGCGATTTCCCGCGCAAAGGTCCGTGGACGACGCTGGTGCAAGGCCTCAACCTGCTGCGCGACGACGCCGACACTCTGCTGCAGGCATTCAACTTCATCCCCTACGCCCGCCTTGACGACCTGATGGTGTCCTACGCCACCGATGGCGGCGGAGTCGGCCCGCACTTCGACTCCTACGACGTGTTCCTGCTGCAGGGCATGGGGCAACGCCGCTGGCAGATCAGCGCGCAACGCGACCTGACCCTCGTCGAGGATGCGCCGCTCAAGATCCTCAAGCACTTCAAACCGACCCAGGAATGGGTGCTCAATCCCGGCGACATGCTGTACCTGCCGCCACGCTATGCCCACGACGGCGTCGCCATCGGCGAGTGCATGACGTACTCGATCGGCTTCCGCGCACCATCCGCCCAGGAACTGGGCACGGAATTCCTCGGCTGGCTCTCGGAAAACCTCGAACTGTCCGGCATGTACACCGACCCGGACCTCGCCGCCGGACGCCAGCCCGGCCGGATTCCGGACGCGATGATCGATCAGGTGAGCGACATGCTGGATCGGATCAAGTGGTCGAGGAAGGACGTCGCCCGCTTCCTGGGCGAGTACCTGTCCGAACCCAAGCCGCACGTCTTCTTCGATCCCCCGGAAGCACCGCTGAGTGAAAAGCGCTTCCTCGCGCAGGCCAGACGCCACGGCCTGCGGCTCGATCGACGCACCCAGATTCTTTATGCAGGCGGCGAAATTCATGTCAACGGAGAGCCCGGAGTACGCGTTAACCCCGCGTTCAAGCAACTGGCTGATCAGCGCGAGCTGGTTCTGCCAGCTGATCTGGACGACGAATCACAGGCGTTGTTGCACGAGTGGTATAGCTGCGGCTTCATCCATATCCGCCAGCCAGGCACTTGATGCAGCGTACGGACGTGTAATCGTTCTCATCTGTTTGATATACTCTTGCGTCGGTTTTAGTCTTGACCGATCAAGATATTAGGTTCACTCCAGCTACTGCCAATTTTTCGCAAGGGATACCAAGAATGAAACAGTCTCTCCTCGTTGCCGCCCTGATCGCTCTGGCCATGACCGCTTGCAGCAAGCAAGAAGAAGCCGCTCCGGCTCCGGCTCCCGAAGCCGCTGCTCCGGCTCCTGAGGCTGCTCCGGCTCCGGAAGTTTCCGCTCCGGAAGCTGCTCCGGCTGCTGACGCTTCGGCCCCGGCTGCTGACGCTTCCGCTCCGGCTGCCAACTAATCAGTTAGTTGCGCAATCGCAGAAAAGCCGACCCATGGGTCGGCTTTTTTGTTGCCGTCGTTTCCTGATGCGGCGATATGCGGACATGTGTCGCGATCGCGCTGCATTGCGCCACACGCGCGATTGACGGTACCCGCCTCTGACGCTAAGATGCCGCCTCTTGACTGGAGAGGTGGCCGAGAGGTCGAAGGCACTCCCCTGCTAAGGGAGCATGCGGGCAAAACCTGCATCAAGGGTTCGAATCCCTTCCTCTCCGCCAAGAACCTTGCAAAGCAGCGAGAACTAGACTATAGTCTCGCCTCTTCGCAGTGCGCCCGTAGCTCATCTGGATAGAGTACTTGGCTACGAACCAAGGGGTAGGAGGTTCGAATCCTTCCGGGCGCGCCAGATTGCTGAAAAGGCCTGAACCACGGTTCAGGCCTTTTCTTTTCTGCGCAGCAATCCTGTTGCGCCAACGGTTGCGGACATTTGCGGGAAGCGCCGCAAAGCGCATGATGCGCGCATGGCCCGCAGCAACCGCCCCCTGCTCCGCACCCTGGCAACCCTGTGCCTGCTACTGCCGGCGCTGTGGGCGGTCGCGGCTTTGTCCATCGACGCCGCCTGGGCTCCGTGGCCGGGCCTGGCATGTGCACTGCTCATGACCGGCCTGCTGGCCTGGCTGCGTCCCTTCCGCTATGCGCTGGCCGGTTGCGGGCTGATCGTCATCGGCGTCATTGCATGGTGGCTGCACCTGGCGCCCGGCAGCGAGCGCGATTGGCAGGCCGACGTCACGCGACCGCCGCGGGCGACACTTGACGGCCACATGCTGACCATCGAGAACGTGCGCAACTTCCGCTACCACGGCGCGGACGACACGGATTCCGAACAGCACTGGGAGACCCGTCGCTACGACCTGTCGAAGATCATAGGGCTGGATATCTACTTGTCCAGCTGGGGGCCGCAGCACATCGCCCACACCATCATGAGCTGGCGCTTCGCGGACGGACCACCGCTGGCGATCTCCATCGAGACGCGCAAGGAGCGCGGCGAGTCGTATTCGGCCGTGCTGGGATTCTTCCGGCAGTACGAGCTGTACTACGTGGTGGCGGACGAACGTGACGTGATCGGTGTGCGCACGGGGCATCGCGGCGAGACGATTCGGCTATATGCGATTGCAGGCAGGCGGGACGGCGCACGCCGCCTGCTGATGGGTTACATCAAGGACATCAACGCACTTGCCGCGCAGCCACGCTGGTACAACGCCTTCACCACCAATTGCACGACGGTGATATTCGACAATGTGCAACACGTGTTCGGCGTATCGAAGCTGTGGGACTGGCGGGTGTACGCCAACGCCCACCTGCCAGAGATGCTCTACGAAGAAGGTTTCGTCGACACCACGATGCCCTACGCGGAACTGCAGCAACGCAGCGACATTACGGCCGCGGCACAGGCTGCGGATGGCGCGGACGATTTCTCGACGCGCATCCGGGCCAACCTTCCGGTCGCCACGATGCGCTGACGCCTAGACGTACAAGGGCTCCTGCGCGACGCGCGAGACCTGCTCCTCCAGCTGCGCGATATGCCCGGCCCAGTAGTGGCCCGCGCCGAACCACGGAAAGGCCGCAGGAAACGCGGGGTCATCCCAGCGCCGCGCCAGCCAGGCAGCGTAGTGCATCAGACGCAGCGCACGCAGCGCTTCCACGAGATGCAGCTCGCGCCGATCGAACTCGCAGAAGTCCTCGTAACCCGCCAGCAGTTCTGATAGCTGCAGCCCCATGTCGGCGCGCTCGCCGGACAACAACATCCACAGATCCTGGACGGCCGGGCCAGTGCAGGCATCGTCCAGATCGACGAAGTGCGGGCCGGCATCGGTCCACAGGATATTGCCCAGATGCACGTCACCATGCAGACGCCGCAGCCTCACGTCGCCCGCGCGTACAAAGGCCTGGTCGCATTCGCCCAGCAGCGCCTGCGAGACCTCGGCGTATTGCTGGCGCAACTCGGGCGGCAACCAGTCGTTGCCCAGCAGGTAGTCGCGCGCGACGTAGCCGAAACCGCGTGTCTCCATGCGCTGCCGCTCGTTGAAGGACTCCACCGCACCGATTGCGTGGATGCGCCCGATGAAGCGGCCTATCCACTGCAGCACACCGGCATCGTCCAGCTCCGGGCTGCGCCCACCACGGCGCGGGAAGAGCGCAAAGCGGAAGCCCTCGTACGTCAGCAGCGTTCCTCCCGGTAACAACGTCGGCGCAACGACGGGAATCTCCGCATCGGCAAGCTGCCGGGCAAAGCTGTGCTCTTCCAGAATCGCCGCGTCACTCCAGCGCGCAGGGCGATAGAACTTGGCGACGACGAACCCGCCCTCATCCAGACCCACCTGATAGACGCGGTTCTCGTAGCTGTTGAGCGCCAGCAGGCGGCCATCCACACGCAGGCCGGCCGCCTCGACGGCATCGAGTACGAGATCGGGAGTGAGGCTGGCGTAAGGAACGGCGGACAAGATGGCGACTCCAGAGGGAGCCGCGATGTTACACGGCGCACCGGTTGGCGACCGCGGATACCGCCGGGAACGCTGCGGATGACGAGCAGCCCGCTCAGCTGGCCGGCTGCACCGGTTGCGGCGGGCCCAACGCATAACCCTGGGCACCCTGCACCCCCAGCCTTGCCAGCGCAGCCGCCGCATCGCGCTGGCCGAAGGAATGCGCCAGCACCGGCACTTCCAGCATGCGGGCCACGCGAACGATGGCTTCGACAAGGAAGCGACCGGCGTCCTGTTCGATGTCCTCGGCCAGGCTCGCATCCAGCTTCACGTAGTCCGGCAGCATGTCGCGCAGCATCGCAAGGCCACCATCGGACACGCCGAAACGGTCGATACCGACACCGAAGCCCGCCAGACGCGCCGCGCGCGCGAAGTTGCGGGCGGCATCCCTGTGGTGCGCCAGGTCGTCCTCGCGCAACTCGAACAGCACAGCATGATCACCCAGCCGCAGGCGCCACACCTCCAGGCGCTCGCCAATGTCGTCGCGACTCCAGCTGGCAAAGCTGAGGTTGACAGCATAGGGCGGCGCGTCGAGATCCACCGGCTCGCGCGCCAGCAGGCTGATGACCTGTTCATCCAGCTCACGCAACAGGCCGAAGCGGCTGGCCATTGGCCACCAGCGCGCAGCCTCTACCTCGTGCCCCTGTGCGTCGAGCACACGGGTCAGAACCTCGCGATGCAGCACCTGATCCATCCGCCCCGCATCCAGTGCCATCACCGGTTGCAGCATCAGCACCAGACGGTCCTTGGCGAGTGCTTCGCGCAGCAGGATGGCCCAACGTCCGCCGCCGGAAGCCTCGGCAGTCTCGTTGGCCAGCGCATCCACACGACAATGGCGGCCAGGCTGACTGCGCGCCTGCTGCAAGGCCAGGTCGGCCGCTGCCAGCACCGTGGACGGCTCGCGTGCGTTGAGCGGCGTCCAGCCGATGGCGGCATCCACCAGGCGCGTCCCGTCCACCGTCAGCCGCGTGTCGAAACGCGTCAACAGCCCGAGGCTGAGCCCTTCGGGCACCACCGCATCCCCGGCACTCATCAGCACCGCAAATGTGGCGGCGCCTATGCGCGCGTGGTAGCCGTCCATGAACACGCCCTGCACGTCGGCGGCAAGCTCACGGATCAGTGCATCGCCCGCGGCAAAGCCTGCATTCCGGTTGACGACCTCGACGCCACGGCACTCGATCAGGGCCAGCCACAAATCCGCTTCGTGCCGACGCTCTGCCAGCACCAGATGCAGCGCACGGCGGTTGCCCATGCCGGTCAGCGCATCGCTGAGGGCCTCGCGCCGGAACTGTTCGGCGCGCGCCTCCTCCTCGGCCACGTTGCGTTGCGTGGCCATGACAAGCTGGTTGAAGCCGGCCACGAAACGCTGCAGCTCCTGCGCGCGCGGCTGTGCCTCCACCAGCCGGAAGCGACGTTGCGAAGCATCGACGGAGGCCGCTGCAACTTCCGCCAGCGGCGCCAGCAAACCCCGCAACCAGCGGTTGGCACCCCACCATGCGAGGCCCCACAACGCGATGAGCCAGCCTGCCGTCTGCAGGCTGCCGCGCCACAACTGCACATAGGCGAAGCGCGGGTGGCTCTCCACTTCGACGTGCCCCAGCATGCGCCAGCCGGACGAAACCTTGGCCTGCGCGCGCGGTGTGCGCAGAGCCGCCAGCTTCGCGAACCAGTGCGGCACGTCCACCGCCTCGTCCTCGGCTAGGTGCAGCTCCACGACCGGGGTGCCACGCGCATCGCGGACGGCGATGCGCCGGTAGTAGCCACGGTCGAACACCGGCAGGGCGACGCCCCGCGCAGTGACGACGTCGCCATCCTTCCAGGTCTGCCCCAGCACGAGCGCCAGCGATGTAGCGGCATCCTGCGCATGGGAGGCCAGCTGCGCCTGCACGAAGGCCCGCGTGCTGAGCCACTGCCCGACGAACACCCCGATGATCGCCAGCGTGAAGATGGCCGCCAGCGCCCGCAGCAACTGGCCGTGCAACGTGGGGCTGGCAGAGTGGTCGCGCGCGCTCACAGCCTGCGCTCCCGCAGCACCCGCTCCTGCAGCTCGCGCCAGCGCCGCACCTGGCTGGCACCACCCGCGGTGGCCTGGCCGTCACGCCACAGGTGCTCGTCATTGAAACTGAACACGGGGCTCAGGTCCGGTCGCTGTGAGGCGCGCAGCAGGCGCGGATCAATGTTGTCCAGCACCAGTGGGTCGGCCTCGGGCTGCGGGTAGTAAGCCAGCACCATGTGGTTGTCGGTGCGGTCGCGCAGCTTCGCCCGCACGTACACGAGGCGCAGCTTGTCGGCGGCCACGCCGCGTTCGCGCAGCGAGAAGTATTTGGCGATGGTGTAGTCCTCGCAGTCGCCGGCATTGCGCGCCACGAATTCCGCTGGCGTCGACCAGTGTTCCTCCACATGCCAGGCGTCGATGTCTTCGGCATAGGGCACACGATTGGCCAGCATGTTGGCGCGATCGATCAGGGCGGGATCCTTAGCGGCCGGCAGCTTGCGCGACGCACGCTGCCAGGCCAGCAGCCGCTCACCCGCCGCCGGGCCGAAGCGCTGGGTCATGGCCTGCACGAGGCCCTGCCCGGCCTCGGCCAGATAGGCCTGCGCCCCCCAGGCCCACATGGCCAGACCGGCGGCCATCAGGATGCGCGGCGGATTCATCCCGCCAATTACGGCAGGCGGCCGCCCCGGGTTGAGGCTCAAGTCCGGCCACGCGGGTGACGTAACTTCATGTGGCGACCACGACACACGACTCACCATGTTCAGCACCGCGTACCGCATCCTCCTTCCACTTGCCCTGCTGATCGGCCTCAGCGGCTGCGAACTGCTCGGCATCGAAGATCCGGCCAAGGAAGCCGCCCGCGTCGAAGCAGAGGGCAAGGCCATCGGCAGCGCCTGCCGCCATTCGGGACGCGCGCTGGAGGACTGCTTCACCATGAATCCCTCGGCCTCCAAATCGGCCGTCTTCGCCGGCTGGCGCGAGATGAACGACTACATGACCGAGAACAAGATCGAGTCCATCCGCCCCGAGCTCCCCGGCGCCGGCATGCCTTTGCGCAAGCAGGCGGCAAAGGCGGCGGAAGCCGAACCCGAAGAAGAAGCCAGCGAACCCGCCGCGAGCGAGCCGGCTTCCCGCCGCCGTCCGCGTCGCACCGGCGGTAGCTGAGCGCACAAGCATCGAACCGGGGCCGGCTGGCGCGCTTATCATGCGCGCTTTCCTTTGCCGCACCCCGCCATGTCCACACCCGGACACGCCCTCCTGCTCTACTGCCGCGCCGGCTTCGAAAACGAATGTGCCGCCGAGGCCAACCACCTGGCCGGCGAAGCCGGCCTGAGCGGCTACGCGCGCGTCCAGCCGGACAGCGGCTTCGTGCGCTTCACGCTGCAGGACAGCTTGCCCTGGGACGAGATCGCCCAGCGCCTGCCGTGGAATGACTGGGTCTTTCCACGCCAGCGCGTCGTGCTGGTCGCACGCGTCGACAGGCTGCCCGCCGAAGACCGCGTGAAGCCCATCCTCGATGCCGTGAAACAGCGCGGCATCAAGGCCGGCAAGGTGTGGTTCGAGACTGCCGACACCAACGAGGCCAAGGAACTGTCCAGCTTCCTGCGTAGCTTCGCCCCCCATCTGGAACGCGCCTTCGACAAGACCGGCGTGATGAGCAAGAAGCCCGGCGCGCCCACCCTGCACCTGTTCTTCGAAGATTCCGGCAGCGTGGACATCGGCCTCAGCCCCGCCGACGATGCCGCCGAATGGCCGATGGGCATTCCCCGCCTACGCATGCCGCGGGCGGCGCCCAGCCGCTCCACGCTGAAGCTGGCGGAGGCCTTCCTGTCGCTGATGAACGAACGCGAGCGCGAGACCAGTCTGCGCCCCGGCCTGCGCGCCTGCGACCTCGGCGCAGCGCCCGGCGGCTGGACGCTGCAACTGGCCGAGCGCGGCCTGCGCGTGTACGCCATCGACAACGGGCCGATCGCCGACGCGGTGCTGGAAACAGGGCTCGTCGAGCACGTTCGCGCCGACGGTTTTACCTGGCGACCGCCGCACAAGCTCGACTGGATGGTCTGCGACATGGTCGAGCAACCGGCCCGCGTCGCCGCGCTGATCGGCGACTGGGTGGCCAGCGGCCGTTGCCGGCGCAGCATCTTCAACCTCAAGCTGCCGATGAAGAAACGCTTCGACGAAGTGCAGCGCTGTCGCGAGATCCTGGCCGAGCGACTCGCCGACACCGGCCAGCCCTGGGTGCTGCGTATGCGCCACCTGTACCACGACCGCGAGGAAATCACGGCCTATCTCGGGCCGGCGGCATAGGGTCTGCTGCCCCGGGGCGGCGGGTTGCGCTCGCACGCGATGCCCGCAGGGCAAGGCGCGGCAACGAAGGCAGGATGGCCCCCTGACGAGGCGCCGTAACGCAGCCATGCGGGCATCGCGTGCGAGCCCTTCGGGTTGGGGGCCAGGGCCCGTGCCACGGGATTACCCCATACGGAACGCTTCCCTTGTCGAGTCGCGCCGTTTTCGCGCAAGCCTTGCCCCCAACGCAGGCCGCCGCCACGGGGCAGCAGACCCTCGCTAAGTCCTTGATGTAGGGTACAATCGCGGGCTTTGCTGCGTGCCGCCCGGCACCAGCTGTCCAAGGAATGTCATGAGTTTCGCCGAGCTGGGCCTGATCCCCGAACTGCTGAA
>JAVHYF010000002.1:179754-234573 GCA_031119205.1 Moraxellaceae bacterium
GTCCAAGGAATGTCATGAGTTTCGCCGAGCTGGGCCTGATCCCCGAACTGCTGAAAGCCGTCGCGGATGCGGGCTACACCGAACCGACCCCCATCCAGCGTCAGGCCATCCCGGTCGTGCTGGCGGGTCAGGACGTCATGGGCGGCGCCCAGACCGGTACCGGCAAGACGGCGGGCTTCACGCTGCCATTGCTGAACAAGCTCGCGCCCTGGGCCAACACCAGCGCGTCGCCCGCACGCCACCCGGTGCGTGCCTTGCTGCTCGCCCCCACGCGCGAACTGGCGATGCAGGTGCATGAGTCGGTGCAGACCTACAGCAAGTACCTGCCGCTGCGCTCGGCGTGCATCTACGGCGGCGTGGACATCAAGCCGCAGCTCGCCGAACTGCGCCGCGGTGTCGAGATCATCGTCGCCACGCCGGGCCGCCTGCTGGATCACGTGGAGCAGAAATCCATCCAGCTCGGCCAGGTTGAAATGCTGGTGCTGGACGAAGCCGACCGCATGCTGGACATGGGCTTCATCCCGGACATCCGCCGCATCATTTCGCTGTTGCCCGCCAAGCGCCAGAGCCTGCTGTTCTCGGCCACCTTCTCGGACGAAATCAAGAAGCTGGCCGACACCATGCTGCGCAGCCCGCAGCTGATCGAAGTCGCGCGCCGCAACACCGTCAGCGAGACCATCCGCCACGTGGTGCACCCGGTATCCACCAGCGTGAAGCGCGAACTGCTGGCCCACCTGTTGGCCGGCGGCGGCGATGGCCTGGGCCAGACCCTGGTCTTCGTCAGCACCAAGTTCGGCTGTTCGCGCCTGGCGCGCCACCTGGAGCGCGAAGGTATCAAGGCCGATGCGATCCACGGCGACAAGAACCAGCAGCAACGCACCGAGGCGCTGGAGAAATTCAAGAACGGCGACGTCACCGTGCTGGTCGCCACCGATGTGGCCGCGCGCGGTCTCGACATCGACGACCTGCCCTACGTGGTGAACTTCGAACTGCCGCCGAACCCGGAAGACTATGTGCACCGCATCGGCCGTACCGGCCGTGCCGGCAAGCAAGGCACGGCGGTGTCGCTGGTGGCGCCAGAAGAGCAGATCCGCCTGTCCGCGATCGAGAAGCTCATCAAGCTGAAGATTCCGCAGGAAGTCGTCGAAGGCTTCGGCCCGACGTCCTCGCCAGAAGATCTGCCACGCCGCCGCCCGCGCCGCGAATCCAGCCCTCTGCGCAGCGAGACCCGCAGCGAAGCGCGCTACACGCCGCGCCCCACGCCCAAGACCTCGATGATCGCCGCCGACGGCTTCGACTTCAGCCGGCCTTACGACGGTGCTGGCAACGCGGACGCCGCAGCGCCGGCACCTGCCAAGGCCGCCAAGCCCGATGCGGGCAAGCGCCCGGCCGCCCCCGTGGCCTTCCTGCTCGGTGGCTCGGGCCGCAAGTAAGCGATCCGTGGCCGCCGACCGCGCGGCCGCCATTCCCGCCTCCGTCCATCACCCCGCCCTTCCAGCCGCCTGCGCGCAAGTCGCGCTGCGGCTATGCTGGCGGCCCGACTGAAAGTCCGGCCGCCATGACAAACAACAAAACGCCGCAACCTTCCACGTCAGCGACACGCCGCTCGCACGAACCGCTGGACATCTTCGCGCTGTCCTGGCCGATCTTCGTCGAGACCCTGTTGATGACCATGCTGAGCACGCTGGGCCTGTGGATGGCTAGCCAGGTCTCGGTCGGCGCGGTCGCCGTCTTCGGCATGGCGGCACAATTGCGCGGCATCTTCGATCGCGTGTTCCGCGTCGTTGGCATCGGCACCAGCGTGGTCGTTACCCAGCACCGCGGTGCCGGCGATATCGAAGGCGCTCGCGAGGTCGCCAAGGCCGGCGTTTCGGCGGCTTTCTGGATGGGCCTGGTGGTGATGCTGGTGGTCAGCCTGCTGCCGGGGCCGGTGCTGCGTTTGCTGCAGCTGCCGGAAGAACTGTTCGATATCGCGATCCCGTTCTTCACGCTGGTCGGCATCTCGCTGTTCGCGGACTCGCTCACCATCACGATGTTCTCGGTGCTGCGCGCATTCACCTTCACCAAGGATTCGATGCGTCTGGTGCTCATCATGAACACCACGCAGGTATGTCTGAGCGTTCCGCTGGTGTTCGGCCTGTGGGGCCTGCCACAACTGGGCCTGATGGGCCTGGGCTGGGGCATCGTGCTGGCGCGCGTACTGGTGCTCACCCTGCTGGCGCTGATGTGGGCGCGCCGCATCGGCACCCGGCTACGCCTGCGCGAGCTGCTTCTCCCTGCGCGCGGCCCCTTGGCGCCCATCCTGCACATCGGCCTGCCGAGCGCTGGCGAGAAGATCGCCTTCCGCGTCTGTTTCATGATGACGGTCGCCATGGCGGCCAGCCTGGGCACGGATGCACTGGCCACTCACGCCTACGCGTGGCAGATCATCGCGCTGGTGAATCTGGTGATGATCGCGCTGGGCGCTGGCGCCGAAATCATCGTCGGCCACGACGTGGGCGCTGGCCAGTTGCGCCGTGCCCATGCAGTGCAGACCCACGCATTGCGTTGGGGCCTCGCGACGACCCTGATCGCTACCGTGCTCGCCTACTTCATCGCCCCCGGCGTGGTGCAGTCGCTGTCGGGCAATCCGCAGGTCGTGGCATTGCTGGTCAGTGTGATGCTGCTGGAGATCGTGCTGGAACCGGCCCGCTGCGTGAACACCATCATCACCGGCGGCTTGCGCGCTGCCGGCGACGTGCGCTTTCCGGTGAAGGTCAGCGTGCTGTCCAACATCGTGTTCGGTGCCGGCCTCGCATGGCTGCTCGGCATCCATCTCGGCTATGGCTTGCCGGGCATCTGGCTGGGCTATGTCGCCGATGAATGGGCGCGCGCGCTGGCCATGAGCGCCCGCTGGTACAGCCTGGGCTGGGCGCCCTTTGCACGGCGCGCGCGACGCCGCATCCTGCGGCGGCTGGCTGCCGCTGCCGCCTGAGGCCTGAGGCCTCGCCCGAGGCTCAGCGCGGCAAGCGCTCCAGCCCCACCACGCGCGCACCGCTCTTGAGTCCGCGCTTGTCGAACCAGCCCTTGTTCATTTCCAGCGCGTAACGCACCGGCGCAGCCGCGCAATGTGACTGTTCGCTCTGCGGCTGCATGTCGGCAATATTCACGATGCCGCCCTTGTCGTCGAGGAAGGCGATCGACAACGGAAGCAAGGTGTTCTTCATCCAGAAACAATGGCGATCAGTCTGCTCGAAAACGAACAGCATGCCACTCTGCTCTGCCATTGCCTCGCGGTACATCAGCCCCTTCTGGCGCGCCGCGGGCGTGGCAGCCACTTCGGCCTGGACACGATGGATGCCCGCAGAGAGTTCCACCACCGGCAGGCCCGACGCCATCGCCACTGCCGGCAGCACTGCTGCGATCACCACGCTTCCGACTGCACGCCACGCACCACGCATCAACATCGCTCGCTCCACTCAGTTCGATCTACCACTGCACCGGCGCCTCCCGCGGCGCGGAACAGGATCATCGCGCAAATCGGCGCGTAGTGCTTGTACCGGGCTGCGGCATTGCAACCTCGCACCACTGGCCCGGCTGTAGGGGACCGAGCCGCCAGTCGCCAATCGACTCACGCACCAGGCGCAAGGTCGGCAAGCCGACCTTCGCGGTCATCCGCCGCACCTGACGGTTCTTGCCTTCACGCAACACGATGCGCAGCCAGCTGGTCGGTACGGTCTTGCGGAAGCGGATCGGCGGGTCGCGCGGCCACAACCAGTCAGGCTCCGTCACCACACTGGCTTCACAAGGCTGGGCGACGAAGTCACCGAGGTCGAGCCCGTCACACAGACGTGCCAGCGCGTCGTCCGCCGGCGTGCCTTCGACCTGCGCGAAGTAGACCTTCGCCTCCTTGTGGCGCGGGTTCGCCAAGCGGTGCTGCAGGCTACCGTCGTCAGTCAGCACGAGCAGGCCTTCGCTGTCCGCATCCAGCCTGCCAGCTGCATAGATACGCGGCGGCAGACCGAAGCCCGCCAGCGTGCGGCTCGGGTCATCGCCACTGAACTGCGTGAGTACATTGAAGGGTTTGTTGAACAGCACCAGCATGGGGAACCGCCAATGAAAAAGGCCCGTCGAAGTGACGGGCCTTCAAGAATCGGAGCGCCTGCGCGCTCAGATCATCAGGAGGCGCGCTGGATGTTCGACGCTTGCTTGCCCTTCGGGCCTTGCAGCACGTCGAACTGAACCTTCTCGCCTTCTTTCAGGGATTTGAAGCCCGACATCGTAATCGCCGAAAAATGGGCGAAGAGATCTTCGCTACCATCGTCCGGCGTGATGAAGCCGAAACCCTTTGCATCGTTGAACCACTTAACGGTACCAGTTGCCATCACTTTATCCTTCGCTTCCTTCGGTTGCAGTGCCAGACCTGCCAGAAGGCAGGTGTGCTTCTTGGGGTAGTTGTCAGAGCAGTACGGCTGAAACAGTGCCGATCCCGCCCTTTGTTGGAGCACAGCGGGCTTTTACGACATGCGCTACTGCGCCGTCAAGGGTCTATGCCCTGCCATTCATGCTGCAGCCCAGCAGAAGGTGCTACGCAAAGTCACATGAAAAGTATCGGCATGAAGCTTGCTGCGGGTTCTACACTGGGATTGAAAAGCTCCCGACGGGACCGCATATGAAGCGTGCAATGCATCATGCAGCGCGCGACGGATGTGCCGTAAATTGAATATGAAAAGACGCCGACTCTGCGTGTTGAAGTCGGGTTCGAGCGAATACAATGGGTCGCATGGCTACCCGCAGGCAACAGGACGCGGTGCTCGAGGCAGAGCGCAGCAAAACGAAACCACCGCACCTGTACAAGGTTCTATTGTTGAACGACGACTTCACCCCGATGGATTTCGTCGTTCAGGTGTTGCAGCGTTTCTTCGCCATGGACCGCGAACGCGCCACGGCAGTGATGCTGCAGGTACATCGGGAAGGATCCGGAGTGTGTGGCGTGTTTCCGCGCGACATTGCCGCCACGAAGGTCGAGCAGGTGAGTAGCTTTGCGCGCCAGCATCAGCATCCGCTGGCGTGCGTGATGGAGGAAGAGTGATGATTGCCCAGGAACTGGAAGTAAGCCTGCACATGGCTTTTGTCGAAGCGCGGCAGAAGCGGCACGAGTTCATTACGGTTGAACACCTGCTGCTGGCCCTCCTCGATAACCCTTCGGCCGCTGAGGTCTTGCGTGCCTGCGCGGTGAATCTCGAAGAGTTGCGCCGCGAACTCACCAACTTCATCAACGAACACACGCCCACCGTGTCCGGCTCCGACGAGATCGACACGCAGCCGACGCTGGGCTTCCAGCGCGTCATCCAGCGCGCGATCCTGCATGTGCAGTCGTCCGGCAAGAAGGAAGTGACCGGCGCAAACGTGCTGGTGGCGATCTTCGGCGAGAAGGATTCGCACGCGGTGTACTTCCTGCAACGCCAGGGCATCACCCGCCTGGACGTAGTGAACTTCATCTCCCACGGCATCACCAAGGCCCCGCAGGCCAAGAGCGGTGCCGAGCCCAGCCGTCAGGGCGAAGGCGAACAGGGTGAGTCGGAAGCCGACAGCCCGAATGCCGGTGGGGCACTGGAGAGCTACACCCAGAACCTCAACCAGCAGGCGCTGGTGGGCAAGATCGACCCCCTCATCGGCCGTGACAAGGAGTTGGAGCGCGTCATCCAGACCCTGTGCCGCCGCCGCAAGAACAACCCGCTTCTGGTCGGCGAAGCCGGCGTCGGCAAGACTGCCATCGCCGAAGGCTTGGCACGTCGCATCGTCGAAGGCCGCGTGCCGGAGATCCTCGAAGGTGCGCAGGTCTACTCGCTGGACATGGGCGCCCTGCTCGCCGGCACCAAGTACCGCGGCGATTTCGAGCAACGCCTCAAGGCCGTGCTGAAACAACTGGTCGAGAACCAGAACGCGATCCTGTTCATCGACGAGATCCACACCCTGATCGGCGCAGGTGCCGCATCGGGTGGCACGCTGGACGCCAGCAACCTGCTGAAGCCGGCGCTGTCCTCCGGCCAGTTGAAGTGCATCGGCGCGACGACTTACACCGAGTTCCGCAACATCTTCGAAAAGGACCACGCGCTGTCGCGTCGCTTCCAGAAGGTGGACGTGCATGAGCCCTCGGTGCCGGAAACCATCGAGATCCTCAAGGGCCTCAAGTCGCGCTTTGAGGAACATCACGGCGTGAAGTACTCCACCGCAGCGATCACCAGTGCGGCCGAGCTGTCGGCGCGCTACATCAACGACCGCCACCTGCCGGACAAGGCCATCGACGTCATCGACGAAGCCGGTGCTGCGCAGCGCATCCTGCCGAAGTCGAAGCAGAAGAAGACCATCGGCAAGGGCGAGATCGAAGAGATCGTCGCCAAGATCGCGCGCATCCCGCCGCGCAGCGTGTCGACGGACGACCGTGCCGCGCTGGCCAACCTCGACCGCGACCTGAAGAACATGGTCTACGGTCAGGACAACGCCATCGAGGCGCTGGCCCGCGCCATCAAGATGAGCCGCTCCGGCCTCGGCAATCCGCAAAAGCCGATAGGCTGCTTCCTGTTCAGCGGCCCGACCGGTGTCGGCAAGACCGAAGTCGCGCGCCAGCTCGCCTACACGCTGGGCATCGAGCTGACCCGCTTCGACATGTCGGAATACATGGAGCGCCACGCGGTCAGTCGCCTCATCGGCGCGCCGCCGGGCTATGTTGGTTTCGACCAGGGCGGCCTGCTGACCGAGGCCGTCACCAAGAAGCCGCATTGCGTGCTGCTGCTGGATGAAATCGAGAAGGCACACCCGGATATCTACAACATCCTGTTGCAGGTGATGGACCACGGCAAGCTGACCGACAACAACGGTCGCGAGGCGGACTTCCGCAACGTCATCCTCATCATGACGACCAACGCCGGCCAGGAGACCATCCAGAAGACCACGATGGGCTTCACCGCCAAGCGTGAGATCGGCGACGAGATGGTGGAGATCAAGCGCTTGTTCACACCGGAGTTCCGCAACCGGCTGGATGGCGTCATCTCCTTCAAGCCGCTGGACCGCGAAGTCATCATGCGCGTGGTGGAGAAGTTCCTGATGCAGCTGGAAGGTCAGTTGCAGGAGAAGAAGGTGGAAGCCAGCTTCTCGGATCGCCTGAAGAACTGGCTGGGCGACAAGGGCTTCGATCCGCTGATGGGCGCACGTCCGATGTCCCGCCTCATCCAGGACACGTTGCGTGCCGCGCTGGCCGACGAGTTGCTGTTCGGTCGCCTGGTCAATGGCGGCAAGGTCAGCCTGGATGTGGACGACGAAGGCAAGGTGCAACTGGTATTCGACGAGCAGGAAGAAGCTGCCGCCGTGTAGGCCACCCTGCTCCGCCAGATGAAAGGGCCGCTGATGCGGCCCTTTTTGTTTGCTGCAAACGCACATGCGGATTTCACCTAGCGCTATCGCGCTGCAACAACGCTTTTTGCATCGCAAAACAGCGGCCGTAGATGGCTGTTTTTATTGTTTTTATTTTTAGTTATGTCATATAAATGACAGTTTGTTGCCTCGCAGCACGGTTCCTATACTGCCTCCACGGATGAGCCGGCAGCCCACAGCCTGCCCCGGACCGCATGAACCGATAGCCAGGAGAGCAACATGAACCGCGACAAACAGATTCAGCAGATCAAGGAAGACTGGACAGAGAATCCACGATGGAAAGGCGTCAGGCGCGGCTACGGTGCCGATGACGTCGTGAAACTGCGTGGCTCCCTGCACGTGGAGCACACCATCGCCCGGCGTGGCGCCGAACGCCTATGGAAACAGCTCCAAGACGAGCCCTTCATCAATGCCCTCGGCGCCCTGACCGGTAACCAGGCCATGCAGCAGGTGAAGGCTGGTCTCAAGGCCATCTACCTGTCCGGCTGGCAGGTCGCCGGCGACGCCAACCTGGCGGGCGAGATGTACCCCGACCAGTCGCTCTACCCCATCAATTCCGTGCCGGCGGTCGTCCGTCGCATCAACAACACCTTCACCCGCGCCGACCAGATCCAGTGGTCCGAAGGCAAGAATCCGGGCGAAGAAGGCTGGTTCGACTTCTTCGCGCCCATCGTGGCGGACGCCGAGGCCGGCTTCGGTGGCGTGCTGAACGCCTATGAGCTGATGAAAGCGATGATCGATGCCGGCGCCTCGGGCGTGCATTGGGAAGACCAGCTCGCCTCGGTGAAGAAGTGCGGCCACATGGGCGGCAAGGTGCTGGTGCCGACCCGCGAAGCCGTCGGCAAGCTGATCGCCGCGCGTCTCGCCGCCGACGTCATGGGCGTGCCCACCCTGGTGGTGGCCCGCACCGACGCAGAAGCTGCCGACCTGCTGACTGCCGACGTCGATGACAACGACAAGCCCTTCTGCACCGGCGAGCGCACCATCGAAGGCTTCTACCGCACCAAGCCGGGCATCGACCAGGCCATCTCGCGTGGTCTGGCCTACGCCCCCTGGGCCGACCTCGTGTGGTGTGAGACCGGCAAGCCGGACCTCGCCTACGCCAAGGCCTTCGCCGAGGCGATCCACAAGGAGTACCCGGGCAAGATGCTGGCCTACAACTGTTCGCCTTCCTTCAACTGGAAGAAGAACCTGGATGACGCCACCATCGCCAAGTTCCAGCGCGAGCTGGGCGCCATGGGCTACAAGTTCCAGTTCATCACGCTGGCCGGCTTCCACAGCCTCAACTACTCGATGTTCAATCTGGCCTACGGTTACGCGCGCCAGAACATGACCGCCTTCGTCGAGTTGCAGCAGGCCGAGTTCGCCGCCGCCGAGCGCGGCTTCACTGCGGTGAAGCACCAGCGCGAGGTGGGCACCGGCTACTTTGACGTGGTCACGCAGGTGATCGAAGGCGGCCAGTCCTCCACCACCGCGCTGGCCGGCTCGACCGAGGACGAGCAGTTCTTCGACAAACACTGAGCCACGCGGGCCGTTGTCCTTGGCAGCAGAAACGTGATCAGCGGCGCGACAGCCACACCCCCAGCGCCGCCACCGCCATGCCCAGCCATGCCAGCGGCTGCAGGCTTTCGTCGAAGACCAGCCAGGCAATGACGGCCGTGGTCGGCGGCGTCAGATAGAACAGGCGCGTCACGTTCACCGCGGTGCCACGACGGATCAACACGTTCAGCAGTGAGATCGCGCCGAGCGACAGCATGAGCACCAGCCAGCCGAGCGCGAAGACCAGCTCCAGCGCCCAGTCCACCTGCATGCTTTCGGTCGTGACCGCCAGCGGCAGCGTGACCATCAGGCTGGCCGCGAACTGGATGACGCCACCACTGCGCAGGTCGAAGGCCGGGCAGAAGCGCTTCTGGTAGAGCGTGCCGGCCGTGATGCCGATCAACGCCAGCACGGCCGGCCACATCGCAGTGGCTTGCCAGGTAGCCGGCAGGCCGGGCGTCCGGCTGTGCAGCACCACCAGCGCCACACCGACGAACCCAAGCGCCAGCCCCGCCCACTGCGCGCGTGTCACACGCTCACCCAGCAGGAAGCCGGCCAGCAGCGCGGTGAGGATGGGTTGCAGGCTCACCACCAGGGCCGTCAGCACGGCGCTCAGGCCCTGCCCGATAGCGACGAACACACCGCCGAGATACACCGCCTGCATCAGCACGCCGGCCACCGCGATGTGCGCGACGCTGCGCCAGTCGCGAGGCCAGGGCGCGCGGAACGCCATCACCGCAGCAAGAAGCAGCAGCACGACGAACGCGTAGCGAAGAGAGAGGAAAGTCAGCGCCTCGACATGCGGGAGGCCCAGCTTGGCGCCGATGAATCCGGTGCTCCACAGGAAGACGAAAAGAGGGGCCAACGCGGGAGCGAGTGCGCGATCGAACTGCATCGTGAATGACGACGAATAAAGGAGAGCCGGAGGGAGACGAAGAAAGGGAACAAAGAAACGGGCTGGTGCAGGCATCGTATTGTGCCGCAGGCGGATGCCGGCTGACCTGCGTCATACGCGGTCACCGCGATCGTGGAAGCCCCGATGGCGGCTCCCGACGCAGCTGGCTATAACGGGAGCGTCCGTGCCGCATGGAGATCTCGATGATCACCACTGATGTGATGAGCGACCGCGTGGAGTTACGCGCCTTCGGAGCCTTCACGCTGGAAGACTGCCTGCAGTTCGAGGAGCAGTCCGACTACCGCATCCGCTTCAACGGCCCCATCGACCTGCTGGTCGACCTGCGCAACATGACTGATTACAGCCTCGATGTCGTGGTGGAGGAGCTGCGCTACGCGCGCCGCCATGCGCACGACTTCCGGCGCATCGCGGTGCTGACCGATGACCAGTGGGTCACTTGGGGAATGATGCTGACACAGGCGTTCGTCGATGCAGAAATCCGCATCTTCGATGAAGACGACAGCGCCAACGCCTGGCTGCAGGAAGGCCGGCGCGGCAGCGGTATCGAAGCAACCATCGCTGACGACGTGCACTGAATCCGCCGCCACATTCCAGCCCCGCCGCCGCAGCGGCTAAGGACTGCGCGGTGACTCAGGTCGTCAGATCCAGCAGCAGGATCGACACGTCGTCGTGCGCGCCCTCGCCGCGCAGGTGTGCGTCGAGACCATCGTTGATGGCTGCAATGCGTGCCGCTGGCGAAACGCCGTCCAGCGCCCTCGCAAGGCCTTCGTAGCCGAAGGCCTCCCCATCGCCACGGTCCGCCTCCAGCACACCATCCGAGAACAGCAGCAACTGGCCGGGCACACTCCATCCGAAGGCCTCGCAGACGCAATCGTCCGGCGTCATCTCCGAAATACCCATTGGCAGTTGCGACGAGCCGAAACGACGCAGGAAGCGACCGGTCTCGTCCAGCAGCACCACATCGGGCACGCCGCCCACCCAGACCTGACCATTCCGACCGGCCAGATCGAGGCACACCAGCGCCGCCGACATGAAGCGTCCGCTCGGTAACAGCGAGCACAGGGAGTTGTTGATGTCGCCTACCATGCGCGCAAGCGGCATGTCCTGCGCCACTGCCTGGTAGAAGTAGGTAACCGTCGACAGACCACTCATCGCGGCAGCAAGGCCATGGCCGGTCGCATCTGCCAGCAGGGCATACAGACGCCCGGCAGGTGAGCGTGCCGCCAGCACGATGTCGCCGGAGAAGCGCGCCGTCGGCTGCACCCAGTGATGCACGCCGGGGCCGGCGAGATCGTCCCGGCGCACGTGGCGCTCCATGATCTCCTTGGCCAGCTCGGCCTCGTCCTCAGCCTCGTCGTGATATTGCTGCAGACGCGATGCGTTGTCGCCCAGTTGCTGCTCCACGCGCTTGCGTTCGGAGATGTCGCGCACCACGGCGATGAACAGTGGCCGGTCAGTCACCGGCAGTTCAGTGACGCACAGCTCCATCGGGAAGGACTGACCACCGCCGCGCAGACCACGAACCTCGGCCAGGCGGCCGATGAAACTCTCCCCTTCCGCATCGAGGTGGCGGCGCATGGACTGCGCGAACGGCAATCGATGCGGTTCGTCGAGCAGCGCCGCAAAGTGTTTGCCCGTCATCGCCTCCACCGGCTCACCGAACAGGGCCACCGCCGCGCTGTTGCAATTGACGATGGTGCACATCGCGTCGAAGGTGATGATGCCGTCCATCACCGCGTCGGACACGGCGCTGATGCGCTGCATGGCCTCCTCGCGGCTGCGCTGGAGCTCCAGCGTGCGCACCAGATTGCGCATGCGCGCCGAGAACACCTGGTATGACAGCGGCTTGGTCAGGTAATCGTCCGCACCGGCTTCCAGTCCACGCACGATGTCGTATTCCGCGTCCAGTGCCGACACGATGAGGATCGGCACCCACTGTGCCGTCGGCAAGGCACGGATGCGGCGTGTCGCCTCGCAGCCATCCATGTTCGGCATCATCACGTCCATCAGCACGATGTCCGGGCGCTCTGCCTCGAACACGGCAACGGCCTGCACGCCGTCCTCCGCCTGGATGGTGTCGAACCCCAGCCTGCCCAGGTAGGCGCGCAGCAAGGTGCGGTTGGCCTGGGTGTCATCGGCAACGAGGACCTTGAAGGAGCGCTGGGCCATCGCGCGTCGCTCCTCAGTCCTGCCCACGCAGGGCGTCGGCAGCAGCGGCCGCGCCGATGCGCAGCTCCACCCGGTTGCCGCAACCCTGGTAGTTCATTTCGCGGAAGGACATGCGCCGCGACAGGGCGATGCCACGCCCGTTCGGCGCAAAGGCCCGCTCCGGCGACAACTCAAGGAAGGGCTCCCAGTCGAAGCCCGTACCTTCGTCACTGATCAGCACCCGCCAGCCTGTGCCCTCGCGCTGGATGTCCAGGCGCACACGCTTGTCGCGGTTCTCCGGCAAGGCGAGGCGACGTTCGATCTCGGCATTCCAGCGCTCTTCGTTCTTCAACGCGGATTTCTCGGCGAAGTCGATGCCGAGGTTGCCGTGCTCCACGCCGTTGACCAGCAGCTCCGCGAGCCCCATCGCTACCTCTTCCGGGCGGTCGGACATCAGGGCCACGAGACCCGCGAGCGCTTCTGCCTCGGTCAGGGTCTGGATCGAGAAGCTGGCCGCATCCACCAGGCTCAGGGCCGTGGTGTGCGAGGCAATGCGCTCGGTGAGCGCCACCCAGCGCGCCCGATCGCCGAGCGCGGCGCGCACGATGGCGGTCAGCGTTTCGGGCTCGAAGGGCTTGATGAGGTAGTAGTAGGCGCCGGCCTCCAGACCTTCACTGATCTGCTCGGCACTGGCTGCCGCGGTCTGCATCACCACCGGCAGGTGGCGCAGGCGCTCGTCGTCCTTGATACGACGCAGCAGCGCCATGCCGTCCAGCACCGGCATCATGCGGTCGAGCAGCACGAGGTCGTAACCGTACGGGTCGCTATCCAGGCGCGCCCAGGCCTCTTCGCCACCGCCAGTCAGCGTAAGGGAGTGCCCGCTGTCAGCCAGGTACTCCGCAATGATCTCGAGGTTCAGCGGTTCGTCGTCGACGACCAGCACCGATGCGCTCATCCAGGTTCCCCCGTGTCGGCCGGATGCGCCTGCGGCGCTGCAGCCGGAATGCGTACCACGAATTCAGCACCACCCCCGACGCGGTTGCGCGCAAAGATCTGGCCGCGATGGGCAAGGACGATCTCACGGCAGATCGCCAGGCCCAGCCCCGTTCCTCCGGAGCCATCACGCGTCGCGCTGCTTTGCACGAACTTGTCGAAGATGGATGCCAGCTCGGCTTCAGGTACACCGGGGCCACTGTCGGATACACAGAGCTCCACGGCAGACACGTCGCCGGAATCTCCCGCCCTGCGTCCCGCAGGCAGCACGGAAGCCGCGAGCGAAACGTGGATGCGACCGCCATCGGGCGAGAACTTGATGGCGTTTGACAACAGGTTGCGCAGCACCTGGCCCATGCGGACGGGGTCGGCCAACGCAAGCAGACCGCCTTGCTCGTCCACCACCACCGCCAGTTGCTTGGCTGCCAGCCAGGCCTCGCATTCGTGCAGCACTTCGTCAACGATGCGACGCAGGTCCAGCGGGCGCAATTCTACAGGCATGTGCCCGGCCTCCAGCTTGGAGAGGTCGAGCAGGTTGTTGAGCAGGTTCATCAGGCGCTCGCCACTGCTGCGGATGCGCGAGAAATAGTCACGCAGCTTGTCGCTGCCACCAGCCTGCCCGCCGCCCGCGGCGAGCTCTTCGCCGCGGGTTTCCCCGAGCCGGGCGAAACTCAGGATGGCGTGCATCGGCGTGCGCAGCTCGTGCGACATGTTGGCGAGGAACAGGGACTTCGCCTCACTGGCCCGTTCCGCCGCGTCCTTCGCATGCAACAGGCCGGCGGTCTGTTCGGCCACCAGTTCCTGCAGACGATCGCGATGTCCGGTCAGGGCCAGCTCTGCATCCAGGCGACGTTGCTCTGCGCGGTGCGCGATGATCATCGTCGCGTAGCCGGCCAGCAAAGGCTCCAGGCTCGCTGCCACGCTCTCGTCGTAACCGCCATCCCGGTTCGCCAGACCGGCCATGCCGACCAGTTGATCGCCATGGAAGATCGGGATGCCAAGGAAGCAGCGCAGCGGCGGATGGCCACGCGGCGTGCCACCACGCCGAGGGTCCTGCGGCGGATCGTTGGCGATCACCAGCGCACGGCTGCTCATCACCCTGCCCAGCAGGGTGTCGGCACGGCGGAACTCCAGCCCTTCGTCCACGTTGAGCGCGTAGAGGCGTCGCGTCTCCTCGCTCCAGGCGATATTGCTGATGGCGTGTGTCCTGAGCCACGGCTGGTCACCGTCATAGCGCACCTCGCCGATGAAACCGTACTCACTGCCGGTGAAACCGATCAGCGCGTCCAGCAGACCTTCGAAAGCGGTGCGAGCCTGGGGCGCACGCAGGTACAGCGCCAGCAGCCGGCTGATTGCCGCCAGCTGGTCGCGGTTACGTCGCAACTCATCCTGCACGTTGCGCGCATCGTCGATATCGGCGTGCGTGCCGATGACCCGCGAGGCACGGCCGGTGGAGTCCGTTTCCACGATCTTGCCGCGTGCCAGGAACCACCTGTAACTACCGTCGTGGCAGCGCAGGCGATGCTCGCTGACGAACACCGGTGCATGCCCGCGCAAATGGGCCTGCAGGGCCGCATCGACGTGGCTCCGGTCGTCGTCGTGAATGCGGCCCAGCCAGGCGTCGATATGCGGCGCGATCCCCTCGCCCTCGCCCTCGCTCCCGGCCTCGTCCGTCCCGGAGTAGCCCAGCAAGGCACGCCAGCGCAGCGCGTAGTGACAACGGTTGTCGCGCGGGTCCCAGTCCCACACGCCGTCGCCCGCGCCTTCCAGTGCGAAGGCCCAGCGCGCCTCGCTGCGCCGGAGCGCCTCCTCGGCCTCCTCGCGCGCGCTCAGGTCCTGGATCAGCGCCCAGTTGCGGATCTGGCCATCCTCCTCCAGCAGACGCACGCCGGTCACCATGACCGGTACCTCGCGACCATCCTTGCGCAGGTAGTGCTTCTCGAACGGACGGCAGCGCCCCTCCTCCAGCATCTGCCGGTACATCGGTTCGTCGACGGTGCGGTAGCGCGTGGGGGTGATGTCCTGGAAGCTGCGGGCCTGCAGCTCCTGCTCCGTGTAGCCGACCAGCGCGCACAGCGCCGGATTTGCCATGACGAAGTGGGCGTTCGGTCCCAGCAGGCCAATGCCCAGCGGCGCCTCGTCGACCAGCGCCGTGTAGCGTGCAAGGGTGCTGCGCAGATCGCGCTCCACTTCGCGCAGCGCGGTGATATCGGTATTGATGCCGATCAGCACCGCAGCGCCATCCGGGTCGCGGCCCAGCGTCTTGCGCACGACGATGATGCGCGTGCGCCCGGCGCCATCGGTCACCGGATACTCCTCCTCCCAGTTGTCCATGCGCCCGCTGGCGAAGACCTCGCGCTCGGCGGCCTCGATCTCCTGCGTCAGACCAGCAGGCAGGAAGTCGCCGGCCCGCTTGCCGATCACCTCGTCGGACGGCCGCCCGAGCAACAGCCCGTGCGCCCGGTTGGTCATCACGTAGCGATGGTTCTCGTCCTTCACGAAAAGCGGGTGCGGCAGGGCATCGAACACAGCCTGCAGGAAGGCCCGCATACGGGTCTCTCGCTCCTCGCGGCGACGCAACTCGGTGAGGTTTTCGTAACAGCTCACGACTACCATCTGCCCGGCGGTGTCGCGGCAGGGCGTCCTGGTGGCACGGACAAAGGCCGGTTCGTCGTGACTGCGTTCGATCCAGTCGGTCAGCACCTGGCGCTCGCCGGTCGCCAGGGCCGCCGCATCCAGCGCTTCCAGGCGGCGTGCCGACTCCGACGAGACCAGGTCCCACACACGGCGGCCGATCAGGCTGGCCACGTCGCGCTTCACGCTGCGGCAGTAGGCCACGTTGACCGCCACCATCTGGTAGGCCGCGTTCTTCACCACCACCGGCACCGGCAACGCGTCGAGCACCCGCTGCATGAAGGCGTGCTGCTCCTCTGCCACGCGGGCGCTCTCCACCTGCTCGGACACGTCGGTCAGCGCACCACTGACCAGCAGCGGAATGCCGGAAGACGACTGCATCACCCGCGCGCGCAGACGCAGCCAGCGCTCCTCACCATCGGGCCCCCATACGCGCAGTTCCTCGTCGATCGGTGAGGCCGTTCCCAACGCTGCGCGGATCGCACTGACCAGCCGGCGGCGGTGCGGTGCATCCACCCGTGACAACATGCGGCGGAAGCCGGGTCGCGCCGGCAGGTCGAGCAAAGCCAGCAGGCGGTCGGAACAATAGAGCTTGCGCACCGCGATGTCGTATTCCCAGATGCCGTCTTCGGTCACCGCGAGCGCCCGCTCCAGCCGCGCCTGGCTGAGGCGCTGGGCGTCGGCCGCCTCCTCCGCGCGGCCTTCTGCCCAACGACGCCGGCCGCTGAGGAAACCTACCAGGGTCGCGAGCAGGACGCTGGCCAGCACACCCAGGCTCGTGCGGGCCCAGGAACCCTCGGAAAGCAGGCGTTGTGCATCCGGCCCAACTGCGACCTCGATGCGCCAGGAGGCCGTGGTGTCCGCGAACAGATGCTTGTGCAGCGGCTGGTCGGCAGGAAAATCTGCGAAGGGGCCATACACCGGCTCCGCTCCCTGGCCTGCCGCGGTGTCGACGATGCGCAAGCGTACCCACCCGGCATGCTGACGCATCACCGCCGTCATCCAGGCATCGAGGTCGACCAGGGCCACGGCAGCGCCACCCTGGCTATCCGGCACGGCAAAAGCCAGCATGCGGCCGGACGCCGACAGACGCTGCGGCCCGACGATGGCAGCGCGGCGGGCCTTGAAGGCCTGCAAGGCAGCCGCCTTCAGCAAGCGGTCGCGCTCGGCCACCGACAGCGCGCCTTCCGCCCCGCCGCCCGGCAATTCACGGGTCAGCGGCAAGGCCAGGCTGAGGTCATCGTGCCACACCACGTAGGACAGGCTGCGCACCGGCAGGGCCAGACCGACGCGGGCGACATCGTCGACCAGTGCCGCAAAGTCCGATGCCTGTCCCGGTCGGCCGTGAGACGCTGCGATGCCCAGCGCCTTGAGAACCGACAAGGTCTCGCGGCTGTCACGGTGCACCCGCCCGAATATGTCTTCCGCATGACGCTGGACCTGCTCGTCGCGCATCGCGCGAAGCTGGCGCTCGCGCGCATGCCAATCCAGCGCCACTGCGACAAGACACGCCGTCAGCACCACCAGCGCTGCGACCCAGCCCGCACGGCGGCGGCCAGCCTGGAGCGGCCCGTGCAAGGGCCGGGAGATTCGCAGAAGCAGGGAATTCGCGCCGAGGTTCATGGAGGAGTCGGGTGAGTCATCGACGCGTAGGGTCAGCGAGTCTAGCGGCCCGTGACGACATCATGCGCCACACCAAGTCCGGTCAGCGCCGCCTGGGCCAGCGCCTCCACCACCGCCTGGTTCTCTCCCAGCGACGGCTGCACGGCCAGGCGCAGCGCCGGATGACGCGCTGCCGCTTCGGCCAGCATGACCGGCAGGTCGCGTTTGACGTGCCCCCCTTGTGCCAGGAAGACGGGCGCTATGGTGATCTCGGCTGCGCCAGCCGCCGCCACCGCGTCGATGGCCTCCGGCAAGGTCGGTGCCATGAACTCCAGAAAGGCGAGGCGCACGTCCAGATCCGGACGACTTGCCAGCACAGCCTCACGCAGACGCTCCAGCGGGCGTGCCCACTCCGGGTCGCGGGCACCATGGGCAAACAGGATCAGGCCGGCCATCAGGCACCCACCGTCGCGCGCTGGCGACGCGCCACAGCCGCAGGCAACACCGCCAGTACCCGCGCTGCCGCCACGAAACCGAAGGGGGCGGTCATGCATACGCCGGATCCGTAGCCGGCACAGGACAAACCCTGAGGGCCTGCGTCACCCGCCTCGTCGAGGCCATCAGTGTCGCAACGCTGCGGCATGCGCACCGGCTCTTCGGCAAACACAGCCTCGATGCCGAAGCGCTTCTTCAGGTCGCGTGGAAACCCGTGCGCCTTGCGCAGCTGGGCACGCACGCGCGACAGCAAGGGGTCCTGCACCGTGCGTGACAGGTCATCGACGCGGATGCGCGACGGATCGCTCTTGCCACCTGCGCCGCCACACATCACCAATGGCTGGCCAGCGCGGCGGCAGTACGCCGCCATCGCCACCTTGACGCGCGCCTGATCGATTGCGTCGAGCACCACGTCGCAGCCGGACAACATGGTCACCAGATTCTCTTCGGTGACGAAATCCTCCACGGCGTTCACGCGACACCCGGGGTTGATCGCGAGGATGCGCGCGCGCATCGCATCCACCTTGGCCATGCCATAGGCATCGCCAAGGGCATGGATCTGGCGGTTGGTATTGGACTCGGCCACCATGTCCAGATCGATGAGAGTGAGCGTACCGACGGCGCTGCGGGCCAGGGCTTCCGCCGCCCACGAGCCCACGCCGCCAATCCCGACGACGCACACGTGCGCCTGTGCGAAAGCATCTGCGCCGTCCTGTCCGTACAAACGCGCTACGCCGCCAAAGCGGCGGGCGATATCCGCATCACCAGCGGTTCCACTCATGCGTCAGCCTTCTTCCTCTGGTGGCTGATCCACACTACCAGCCCCTGGGCATTCAACTCGATGTCATCAGCCAGCAGCTCTACTGCGGCATCTCCACGCAGCGCCCAACCGGAATGCACAGACTCCTCGCGCACCAGCTCACACAAGCCCGCGCGCAGGGCCGACAGGCAGGCATGTTCCGGCAGGTCCTGCGCCGCCCGCGCAATCACCACGATCGCATCTATCAGCCGATGCAGGTCCGCGGCAAGGCGAGGTACATCCTCGACTCGGCCATAGTGGGTGAGGAACATGCACTGCGGATTGCGCGCGCACATCCTGTCGATGGAGGCATGCAGCGCTACCGGATCGAACTGGACCGGCGTGGTGGTGGGAAACACGAAGGCGCGCTTGCCCGCATCCAGCTCGCGGTAGGACAGGCCGAAGGTGTCGCCGGTAAACCAGCCGCGCGACGATTCGTCGTAGTAGCAGACATGGTGGCGGGCATGGCCGGGCGTGTCGGCGACCTCCAGGATGCGGCCGCCCAGATCGATGCGCAGGCCGTCGGTGGCCTCGACCACGCGCTCGGCCGGCACTGGCAACACTTCCCCGTAGGCACGCCGCGCGAAGGCCTCGCCATACACCTCGACGGTGCCAGCCCACAATTTCGCTGGATCGACCATATGCCGCGCACCGTGCGGATGCACCACCAGACGGGCATCCGGCAGTTCGCGCATCAGCGCTCCAGCCCCACCCGCGTGGTCCAGATGCACGTGGGTGAGGAGGATCCAGTCCACCGCGTCGGCCGCAAAGCCCAGTTCGGCAAGGGTCGACAGGATGCGCGGCACGCTGTGCACGGTTGCGGTATCGATCAGGGCAACACGGCCGGCATGCTCCACGATGTGGATGGCGTCGAAACGCGGTCGGACGTAGCCTGAATCGAGGGTGTAGATGCCCGGCCCGGCGTGCTGGAGTATCTGCATGGCTGCTGGTGCGCACGGCCTGCTGCGGCCGGTTCGACGGAGGAATGCTGCGAGTGTAATGCTTTGCACCTCGCTGCATTCACAAGCTTTCCGCAAACCGGATTCCGCCCGTTGGTGATCCCGGCTGAGGCAACCGCCTCCCTGCGACACGGACGCACACGCCCCTCCCCGCATGCCGCCGGAATGACGTCGGCAAACGCGGCGAGCTCGCCCAACGCATGCTGCGATTCTCGCGGGCCGATGAAGTGTTGCAGTTCGTTGCAAGCCGCATCGGGCACGCTCTGCGGAAACTACCTACGACAGCGCGCAGACCTCGGTCTGGCGCGGCATTCCGGGGATTCTCACGGGCAATCCCTTATCACCAAGGTATAGAGACTAGGGAAATCCCGTGGTTGTTGTCAGACATGCCCTTCCTAGAATCGAATCGATTGCAGGGGTTGCAGGAATTGACGGGGGGCACCTGCCAAGTGCTCCACGCCACCAGGTGGGACGGGTTGGCCGCTTGCGGCAACACGCTCCGCTGACCGGACAGGCTTTTACAGAGGTTTGTCCGGAGAGTTGTCTCCTATCTGTCCTCCGTTATGGCCGTCGTCGCTAAGCGTACGACGGCCATTTTTTCTCTGCAGCCCTGCCAGAATGAGAAAAGCCGCGAAGGGCATGGCCCCTCGCGGCTGATGACACGGCAAAACGCTCAGCGCGATGCAGCGGTCTGGTTGTCGATGGACCAGCCACCACCCAGCGCCCGGAACACATCGACCGTGGCACTCATACGGTCCTGGCGGGTCGTGATCTCCTCGGTCTGGGCTTCCAGCAATGCACGTTCCGCATCCAGCACCTGCAGGAAGGGCACGCTGCCGGAGCGGTAGCTCACACGTGCGATACGCAGCGCCTCGTTCAACGCCGTGACGCGGTCGGACAGCGGCTTCAGCGTGGCATTGGCCGCCTCCAGGGAGCCCAGCGCGTCATACACCTCCTTGAAGGCGTTCTGCACCGTACCGACATAACCGGCTTCGACCTGCTGCTGACGGGCCTTTGCAGCCTCCACCTGGGCATCGATCTGGTTCAGCCCGAAGATGGGCTGCACCAGCCCGGCAGCCAGACGCCACACCACGGCCGGACCGGAGAACAAGTCCGACAGATCGGCACTTGAACTGCCGTAGTTGCCGGTCAGCACGATGGAGGGGTAATAGCGTGCACGCGCAGACTTCACGTCAGCCTGTGCCGCGGCCAGCCGCGCCTCGGCTTCGCGGATGTCCGGACGACGGGTCAGCAGATCGGAGGGCAGACCGGCTGGTACTTCCGGCGGCGCCGGGAACACGGCCGTATCGTTCGCTGCGATACGCGACTCGACGATGGCGCGCGGCGAATCCCCTGCCAGCAGCGCCAGGGCGCGCTCGGTGCGGGCACGTGCCGAACGCAGGCCCGGCAGGCGCGAGGCCACGACATCACGCTGGGCCTCCGCTTGACGCAGGTCGAGGTCACCACGCAAACCGGCGTCCACCGCCTTGCGCAACAGACCCACCGCGTCCTCGCGGGTGGCCACTGTGCGCTCGGCCAGCAGGATGGTCTGGTCCAGCGCGCGCAGGTTGAAGTAGGTCTGTGCGACCTGGGCTGCCAGCGCTGACCGCAGCGCGTTGGCCGCCTCACGATCGGCGACCAGACGCGCGAGGGCTGCACTGTTGGCGTTGCGCACACGTCCCCACAGGTCGACCTCGTAAGCAACCTCCAGGCCCAGATCGAAGCTGTTGCTGACATGCGGTGGCGGTTGCTGCTGAGCCCCGGCTGCACTGACGCGTGAGCGCGAGGCATTGGCCGTGACATCCAGCGACGGCGCCGCAGCGCCACGTGCATAACGCAACAGGGCGGCCGCTTCGTCGACGCGCGCGACGGCCACGCGCAAGTCGGTGTTGTGTTGCAAGGACCGCTCGATCAAGGCCGTGAGGGCCGGGTCATCGAAACGCTGCCACCAGCGCGACAGGTCGGTGGCCGGCGCAGCCGTGGCCTGCTCAGGCAGGGCCAGCTTAGGCACTTCGGCCAGCTTGTAGGTGCTGGCGCAGGCGCTCAGCAACAACGCGAGGGGCAGCGCGGCCAGCAGGGTTTTACGAGACATGGCTGACCTCCTTTCCTTCTTGGTCTGCATTGTGGTCGTGTTTATCGCGCACCTTGGTGCGATCCGCGATCAGCTTGAAGAACAGCGGCACGAAGAAGATGGCGAGGAAGGTCGCCGCGATCATGCCACCCATGACACCGGTGCCCACCGACTGACGCGCACCTGCACCGGCGCCACTGGAGAAAGCCAGCGGCACCACGCCGAGGATGAAGGCCAGCGAGGTCATCAGGATCGGACGGAAACGCAGGCGCGCAGCTTCCAGTGCGGCATCGAAGGTGGACATGCCCTCCTGGCGTTTCAGCATGGCGAACTCCACGATCAGGATCGCGTTCTTTGCCGCGAGACCGATCAGGGTCACCAGACCGATCTGGAAGTAGACGTCATTGGTGAAATTGCGCAGCCATACCGCCAGCAAGGCGCCGAAGATACCGAAGGGCACCGCCAGCAGGATCGACAGCGGAATCGACCAGCGCTCGTACTGGGCGGCGAGAATCAGGAACACCATCACCGCAGCCATGCCCAGCGCGAGGCCGGACGTGCCCGCGGAACGCTTCTCCTGATAGGCACTGCCTGTCCAGTCGAGGCTGAAGTCCGGCGGCAGGGTTTCGCGTGCGATGCGCTCCACGGCCGCGATGGCCTGGCCCGAGCTCACGCCCGGCACGCCCTGGCCGAAGAACTTCACGGCCGGCAGGTTGTTGTAGCGGTCCAGCGAATCCGGGCCGGAGCTGTACTTCACCGTGGCGAAGGACGACAGCGGCACCATGCGGCCATTGCTGGAACGCACGTACATCGACCCCACGTCCTCCGGCTTGGTACGGTAGGCCTGCTCTGCCGACATCAGCACCTGCCAGCTACGCCCGTACTTGCTGAAGTCGTTGACGTAGTAGGTACCCAGGGTGGCCGACAAGGTGTTGAAGGCGTCATCGAGGTTGATACCGAGCGCCGATGCCTTTTCGCGATCCACGTCGACGTACAGCTGCGGCGTGGAAGCACGCCACAAGGTCTGCATGAAGGCGAGGTTCTTGTCCTGCATCGCAGCGCCCATGAAGGCATTTGCCACCTCTTCCAGACGCTTCGCGCCACCTTCACCGCGGTTCTGGATGTACACCTCGAAACCACCGGCCGCACCCAGACCGAAGATCGCCGGAGGGTTGAAGGCCAGCACCAGC
This sequence comes from Moraxellaceae bacterium, assembly GCA_031119205.1. Lineage (GTDB taxonomy): Bacteria > Pseudomonadota > Gammaproteobacteria > Burkholderiales > Rhodocyclaceae > Uliginosibacterium. The sequence continues at coordinate 202,514 of JAVHYF010000002.1, forward strand.
GCGTCACGGATGCCCGCGGTCTTCATGAACAGCTCACCCACCAGCGCCGAAGTCGGTACGTCACGTTCGCTCCACGGCTTCTGCGTGACGAAGATGGTAGCCGCGCTGTTCTTGTAGCCGCCACCCAGGAAGTCGAAACCGGTAAAGGCGATGACGTCCTCGTTGGCAGGGTTGGACTTGATGGCTTCCGTCACTTGCGCCACGACCTTGTCGGTACGCTCCAGCGATGCGCCATCCGGCAGGAACACCGCCGAGATGTAGAAGCCCTGGTCTTCGTCCGGCACCAGCGAGCCCGGCACCATGCGCCACATCTGCATGGTCAGCACCACCATGCCGGCGAACAGCAGCAACGAGATCCAGGCGCGACGCGTCATCCAGCCCACACCGCCGGTGTAGTGGCGTGTCACCCAGCCGAAGCCGTCGTTGAAGGCGCGGAAGAAAGCGTTGGGCGGACGATGCTCCGAGCTTTCACGCAGGATCATCACGCACAGCGCCGGCGTCAGCGTCAGCGCCACCAGACCGGAGATGCTCACCGCGATGGCGATGGTCACCGCGAACTGGCGGAACAGCTCACCCGTCAGACCGCCGAGGAAGGCGATCGGTACGAACACCGCCACCAGCACCAGCACAATGGCGATGACCGGACCGGTCACCTCGTGCATCGCCTCGATGGCCGCGCGCCGCACGTTCACATGCTTCTCGTGGATGATCCGCTCGACGTTCTCCAGCACCACGATGGCGTCATCCACCACGATACCGATGGCCAGCACCATGCCGAACAAGGTCAGCGTGTTGATGGAGTAACCCAGCATCTGCAGGCCGGCCATGGTGCCGATCAGCGACACCGGCACGGCGAGAATCGGGATGATGGTCGCGCGCCAGTTCTGCAGGAACAGGTAGACGACGATGAACACCAGCAGCATCGCTTCGCCCAGCGTCTTCAGCACCTCGTTAATCGACACCTCGACGAAACGGGTCGTGTCATACACGGTGCGGTAGGCGAAGCCTTCCGGGAAAGCCTCGGACATCGACTTCACCGTCGTATTGACCTCCTGGGCCACCGCCAGTGCGTTCGCGCCCGGTTGCAGGAAGATACCGACCAGGGTGGCCTGCTTGCCGTTCACGCGACCGACAAAGTCATAGTCCTTGGAACCCAGTTCGACGCGCGCCACATCCTTGAGGCGGATCAGCGAACCGTCCGGGCGGGCGCGCACGATGATTTCCTCGAAGGCCGGTGCATCACTCAGACGACCTTGCGTGGTGATCGAATACACCAGCTCCTGACCGTTCTGCACAGGAGCCTGGCCGATCTTGCCCGGTGCGAACTGGGCGTTCTGCGAATTGATCGCGGCAGCGATGTCGCTCGCCGCCACATTCAGCTGCGCCATGCGGTCCGGCTTCAGCCATATCCGCATTGCATAGTCCTTGGCGCCGAAGATCTGCACGTTGGTCGTGCCGGGAATCCGCTTGAGGCGGTCCAGCACGTTCAGCGTCACATAGTTGCTGGTGTAGAGGTTGTCGTAGCGATCATCCGGCGAGTAGAAGGCGATGACCTGGAGAAAGCTGGACGAGCCCTTCTCCACCGTCACCCCCTGCCGACGGACTTCCTGTGGCAGACGGGCCTCAACCTGCTTGACGCGGTTGTTGACGTTCAGCGCTGCGGTGTCGACATCCGTGCCGATCTCGAAGGTCACGGTAATCGTGACCACCCCGTTCGAAGACGACGTCGAGCTCATGTACATCATGTTCTCGACGCCGTTGATCTGGTTCTCGATCGGCGCGGCGACGGTCTGCTCCAGCACTTCGGCGGAAGCACCCGGGTAGGTGGCGATGACCTGCACGGTAGGCGGAGCGATTTCCGGATACTGCGCGATCGGCAGCACCCGCATCGCCGCGAGGCCCGCGAGGATGATGAAGATTGAAATGACCGCCGCAAAGATCGGCCGGTCTATGAAAAAGCGGGAGAACATGGCGTCTGCGCTTCCTTCCTTCTGTTATTGCTTTGCCGGCGCAGAAGCTGCGGCGGGGGCGCTTTGCTGGGCCTGTGCAGCTGCAGCGGCGGCATCGACCGGCGACACCGGGGCGCCGGGGCGCAGCTTGGCCAGGTTGTCGACGATCACCTGATCGCCCGCGTTGAGACCCTTGCGCACGACCCAGGATTTCTCGCGGCCTTCACCATTGACCCATTCGCCGACTTCGATCGGGCGCGGTTGTGCCACCGGTGATCCGTCCTGGGCCTTGCCCACGACCATCACCGCCTTGCCACCAGGGCCGTCGACCACGGCCTTCTGCGGCACGACGAAGGCATTCGGACGGCTCGCGCCGTTGAGCACCACGCGCACGAACTGGCCGGCGCGCAACTTGCCATCGGCATTCGGCAGTTCGGCACGCGTATCGACGGTCCCCGTCTGCAGGTTCACGCGCGGCTCGCGGAACAGCACGCGGCCTCCCTGACCCAGCACGCGGCCGTCGTTGCTGCGCAGCTGCACGACGAAACCAGCCTTGGGCACCACCAGCGAGCCCTCGGCGACCTCGCGATCCACGCGTGCCTGCTCAGCTTCGGCCACGCCGAAATTCACCTGCATCGGGTTCACCTGGACGATGGTCGTCAGCAGACTGTCGCCACTGGCTGGCGACACGAGGCTGCCTTCGGACTTGACGCCGCGACCGGCCACGCCGGCGATCGGCGCGGTGACCGTGGTGTAGCCGAGGTTCAGCTTCGCTTCGGTCAGCCGGGCCTGCGCAGCCTTCAGCGCGGCGGCACTGATCTGCTCGGCCGATGCAGCGTCGTCGTAATCCTTCTGGCTGGCCACCCGCTCGGCCACGAGCGGCTTCAGGCGCGCGGCTTCACGCTGGGCCTGGGCCTGGCGCGCCTGCGCCGTCGCCACTTCAGCTTCAGCGGCAGCGACCTGCGCTTCGTAGGGCTTGCGGTCGATCTCGAACAGCAGCTGGCCGGCGCGCACGGACGCGCCCTCCTCATAGGCACGGCGCTCCAGGATGCCCTGCACGCGGCCGCGCACTTCCACCTCCTTGGCGCCCACGGTCTGGCCGACGAACTCGAAACTCACCGGCACGGTAGCCGGCTGCATGCTCACGACGGTGACCTGCGGCGGCGGCATGGCGCCGTGGCCGCCGCCCTCTTGCCCTCCCCCCTTGTTACAGGCCGCCAGCGCCAGAACGAGGGCCAACGGCGATACACGAAGGAACAGGCGCGAGGCCTGGGAACTGGGCAATCTCATGATTTCTTCTCCGGCAAGGGCAATAGCAAAGGCTCTAAGGAATCTCTTCAGCAGTGCAAGGGGCCACTCCCGCCATGTTGCACTGCGACGCGGCCACAAATTTACATACATCCTTGTATGTATGTCAATCGTGACGTAGAATTTCAGCAGACGAAATCACCCTGAGAGCTTCATGGTCAGGAAAACCAAAGAGGACGCCCTGGCGACCCGCAACCTGCTGCTCGATGCCGCCAGCCGCGTATTCAGCGAAGGCGGCGTCGGCCACACCACGCTCAACGACATCGCGGCGGAAGCCGGGCTGACGCGCGGTGCGGTGTACTGGCACTTCCAGAACAAGTCCGACCTCATCAATGCCCTGTGGGAAAGAGTGGCCCTGCCCATGCAGCAGGCACTCGACCAGATCCGCAGTGAGTTCGCGCATGATGTCCTGGCAATGACGCGTGCCAAGTCGCGCTGGGTGCTGCGCCAGGTGGTGCATGACGAGTCGACCCGTCAGTTCATGAGCATCCTGCTGCTGCGTTGCGAGTTCGTTGCTGAACTGGCCAGCGCACGCGACTACATGCTGGCCCAGCGCGACCAGTGCATCGGCCAGCTGGCTGATGAATTCGCCCTGGCGATCACCCGCGGCCAGCTCCCCGACACGGTACGCGCCCAGGGCGCAGCGATCAGCCTCCTTGCCCTCATGGACGGGCTGTGCATGCACTGGCTGCTCAATCCGCAGGCCTTCGATCTCGAACAGGTAGGAGGGGTCGCGCTCGATGCCTATCTGGATGGTCTGGCGATACCGCGCTGAGCATCGCGTCGCCTCGCCATTAAAGTCAGGGACCCAACGATTTCCGGGGTCGATCAGCCACCCCGCCAGACGCCCCACAGCATCCTGGCGGCGAGCAGCACGAGCAGTGCCGCGAAGGCGCGCTTCAGGGTCACCACCGGCAAACGGTGCGCCATGCGCGCCCCCAGCGGCGCAGTCAGAACGCTGGCGACCATGAGGCACACCAGCGCTGGAATGAAGAGGTAACCGGCGCTACCGACCGGCAAACCCTCTGCATGGGTGCCGTTCCACAGATATCCGAGGCTGCCGAACACGGCGATTGGAAACCCCATCGCGGCCGATGTGCCGATGGCCCGCTGCAGGGGCACGTTGCACCAGGACAACCATGGCACCGTCATTGCGCCGCCGCCGATCGCCACCAGCGCGGACACGGCACCGATACCTGTGCCAACGCCGGCGACGCCCAGTGGTCCCGGCAGGCTTCGACTCGGCTTGGGTTTCAGATTTGCTGCCATCTGCGCGGCGACCAGCAACACGAAGACGCCGAAGAACAAGGCCAGCGCGCGCGTGGAAATACGCGCCGCGATCAAGGTGCCGACGAAAGTGCCGGCGATCACGCCCGGGGTGAGCTGGCGCACCAGCGGCCATTCGACGGCACCATGCGCGTGATGCGCCCGCAAGCTGGACAGCGAGGTGAATACGATGGTCGCCATCGATGTGCCCAGCGCCAGGTGCAGGATATGTTCGTGCGGAAAGCCCTGGGCGTTGAACATCATCGCCAGCAGCGACACGATCACCACACCGCCGCCGATGCCGAACAGGCCCGCCATGAAGCCCGAGAACAACCCAAGCGCCAGGTAGCCCATCAGCCACGGCGACAACCATCCAGCCACATCGGACATCAGTCACCCAACCTCTGTGATGAGAAAGACGCCGTGCCACCCGCGTCGGCAGCCTGGCGTGCCAGCAGCGAAGCTTCGGTCACGGCGAATGCATCCTCCGCGCTGACCAGGCAACCCTGCCCACGCAGACCGGCGACGAAATCGGCGAAGCACTGCGGCGGCGACTCAAGCTGAAGCTGCACCGCTTCCGCCGCGCCCTCGCGCCACATGGTGACCTGCCCGTCACGCACTTCCAGCACGCCCTCTGTCCCCACCACACGTACCCGGTCGTCGTCATGACGACGCTGGCTGTCCGGGCGCAGGTAGTCGAGATTCACGTGGCCGATCACACCGCCCGCCATCGCGAAGAGGCAGGCCGCCGTCACCTCCACCTCGCCCTGCCCGCGATTCCCCTGCGTCGAGTGCAGCGCAGTGACCCGCTCGAACTCCGCGCCGGCAAACCAGCGGACCCAATCAACCGCATGTGCGCCCACCCAGGGAATCGTGCCGCCGTAGCTGTCACGCGTGTGATAGAAGACCTCCCTGCGGCCGAGGCGATAGGATTTCTGCGCACCGACCATGCGCACAGCCCCGATGCCGCCAGCACGCACGAACCGCCAGGCGCTGTACATCGCCGGCACGTAGCGCAGGCCGAACATCGCTCCCAGCTGCGCACCCAGTCCTTCGAGGTACACGGCGCGCAAGGCATGCAGGTCGTCCAGCGTGGTTGCCAACGGCTTTTCCGCATACACGTGATGACCGCGGCGCAGGCATTCCATGCTGATCGCTGCACAGGCCCCGAACCAGGTGTTCACGACCACGATGTCCGGGCGCAATTCGTCCAGCATGTCCTGCCATCGTGCGAAGCGCGGCGCCTCGACACCAGCAGCCTTCAATGCGGATTCGAGTTTCTCAAGCTTCTCGTCCGCCACTCCGGGCGCATAGCCGACCAACGACACCTGCGCTCCCGCGAGACCGTCCAGCACGTACTGGTAGTGGCCGGAGCCACCGATGATGCAGACCTTCATGCCTTGCCCATCAGGTTCTTCACGATGTACTGCCACTCCGCGGGATCGACCGGCGTGATCGACAGGCGATTGGCAGGCTGCAGCACGCGCATCTGCGCCAGCGCTTCATGTCGGCGCAGCTCTGCCAGCGACACCAGCGGCGTCTTGCGCACGAAGGCGACGTCGACGTTCAGCCAGCGCGGATTCTCGGGCGTGGACTTCGCGTCATAGAAGCGGCTCTTCTCATCGAACTGCGTCTCGTCGGGATAGGCAGGGCTCGCCACCCTGGCGACACCAGCGATACCCGGTTCGGGGCACGACGAGTGATAGAAGAAAACCTGGTCGCCCACCTTCATGACGTCGCGCATGAAGTTGCGCGCCTGGTAGTTGCGCACGCCGTACCAGGGCACGGTCTGCTTCGGCATCGCGGCCAGATCGTCGATGGAGCAATCGTCGGGCTCGGACTTCATCAGCCAGTAGCGCATGGGCGTTTCCTCGCTTGGTCTGGAAGAACTTCAGGAGAAACCTCTTGAGACGCGACCACAAGGGTTCTGGCTAGGCGCGCCGACGAAGACAGTACGACCGGTACGGCAAGGAGGCGCAACAACGCCAGAACCCTTGTGGTCGCGTATCCAAAAACAAAGGGCGCGAAGCCTGTCGCTCCGCGCCCTGTATGGGGATCCCCCGCCTGTGCCGTGTGTGCCGTCATCCTGAACCGGTGGTTCAGGGGGTCGCGACCGGCCCGCCTCAGGTGCGCCCGGCAAAGGGGCGCTCACAACAGCGGGTTGTTCGGCCAGCAACCATGTCGCGTAGACATTGGTTCAAGGAGTATGTGGCCCACACGAACACCGCAGGGGAAAACTGTTGGTCCCGCCATCAAACTGCGCGACCGTTGAAATCACTTGGTTGCAACAACTTAATTGCAATTATCGACTCGGCTATCGCGGTATGAATGCCGGAAAGCTCTCATTACCGTGTAGTCGATCACTGCTTGCTCAGAACAACTTTTCCTGCTTGGCCAGCGCTTCGTCGATGCGCTCGGCCATGGAAGAAATTCTACGCCTGCTGCCAGCGAGATCAACCCCGCCGCCGGCCCGACTTTGTATGAATTCGTGAGCGATGTTGAGAGCGGTCATCACTGCCAGCAATTCCCCGCCGCTGGTCGTCTTGCCGGCGAGCTGCTGCATCTTTTCGTCTACGAGGGCGACGGCCGCCTGCAGGCTCTCGCGCTCCTCAGGCTTCACATTGACGCTGTACTCGCGCCCCATCAGGTGGATGTCCAGGCGCTCCATCACGCGTCCTCCGATTCGGGCAGGCTGGCCAGCACCTCTTCCACCTTGCGGATGGCGTGCTGGACCTTGTCCGCCAGCTGGCGATTCTCGGCTTCCAGCGCGGCAATGCGTTCGAGCAGCACGCGCTTGTCGGCACGCAGCTGGCCATGTTCCTCGATCAGCGTCGCGACGCGCGCTTCGAGTTGCGAGAGTTCGGCATCCATGACGGGGATGCTACGGCGCCAGCATGGCGAGGGTCAAGAATGGCGCCGGACGACCGATCAACGTGCCGCCCGCACGGCATCCAGCGCCGTACATACGGCATCGGCCGCATCCAGGATACGCGGGCCATGGCGGGCGATGAGGTCACCCGGGATGGTCCACATCTGGCCGTTCTTCACGGCCTGCATGCCGGTGTAGCGCTGCCAGTGCGCAAGACTCTGCGCCTGTGGGTCGCGCAGGGGCGCCAGATCGGCATCGTCGCGGCTGCGATGGGCAGCAAGGATGACCTCGGGGTTGGCCGCGACCACACTTTCGGTGGAGAGTCGCGGGACCAGCATCGGCTGGTCGGCAAACACGTTCTCGCCACCGCACAGGGCCATGACATCGGAGATCAGGTGAGTGCCATTGATGGTCATCAGCGGCTGCGACCAGATCTGGTAGAAGGTCCGTACTTTCGGCACACCGGCGTGGCGTGCGCGCTGGCTCGCCAGACGCGTGCGATAGCGCGTCGCGGCGCCAGTAGCCACCGCCTCGGTGCCAAAGAGCCGCCCCAGCCGCTCGAATACCGCAGGCAGGTCGTCGAGGTGCTTGGGCTCCAGGTAGAACATCGGGATTCCCATGGCACGCAGCCGTTCGATCTCTCGCTGACCATTGCCGTGGTACCACACGAAGATCATGTCGGGCTTCAGCGTGGCGATTCGTTCGAGGTCCAGCTTCTGGTTGCTGCCGACGCGTGGCAAGTTGCGCGCAGCCGCCGGGTAGTCGCTGTACTCCACCACGCCCAGCAGTCGCTCGCCGCCGCCGGCGGCGAAGATCAGTTCGGTAAGGCTGGGGGCCAGCGCGATCGCCCGCTGCACGGGCCGCGCCAGCGTGTGCTCGCGACCGGCATCGTCACGCACCACGAATGCCTGCGCCTGGCCTTGCACGGGGAACACCACGGCCAACGCCAGCAACCACGGCGTCAACATCTTCACTACGAATCTGTTCATTGCATTCTCATTGCAGTCTCATTGCACTCATCACCGATTCAATCCCTGCGCGCCGACAGGTCCACCCGGAACCAGCGCGCGTCACCCTCTTCCAGCACACTGACCGGTACCGCATAAGCATGCGACAAGGGGGCGGCCTGCAAGACCTCCTCGCGCGTGCCGGCTACGAAGCCGCCCTGCCCGTCCAGCAACAGGGCGTGCGTCGCGAAGTTCCATGCCATGTTGAGGTCATGCACGGCCGCAAACACGGTGCCGCCGGCAGCCGACCATGCGCTTAGCAAGGGCTGCAACAGTACCTGGTGAGCCCAGTCCAGGTGTGCGGTGGGTTCGTCCAGCAACAGCAAGGGCGCGCCCTGTGCGCAGGCTGTGGCCAGGGCCACGCGCTGGCGCTCACCACCGGACAGGGTGCGCACGTCGTTGTCGGCCAGCGCACCGACGTCGAAGCCTTTCAGCCAGTCACGTGCCAGCAGTTCGGCCTGCGCAGCACTCAGGTCCGGCTGCGTCGCCACCACCGCACACGCCACGGTCTCCCAGCCACTGGCCGGGAAAGGGTCCAGCCAGAACTGCGGACACCAGGCGCGCTGGCGCGCCAGCTCGCGCGCCGGCCATTGTGACAACGCGCGTTCGCCGAGCCGGATCTCGCCGGCCGCGGTGGTCGACAACCCCGCCACCGCTGACAGCAGCGTGGACTTGCCGGCGCCATTCGGACCCAGCAGCGCCCAGCGCTGGCCCGGCTCGATGGACAGCGACAGCGCGGACACGAGCTGGCGCCCTGCATTGCCGGCGCGCAGCGCCACATCGCGCAGATGCAGCGGCACGGGTGACGCGTTCAGGCGGATGGGGGCAGCGCTCATCGGGCCTGGCTCCGTCGCAGCAACAGGAACAGGAAAAGCGGCACGCCAACCGCGGCCGACACCACGCCTACCGGCAACTGCGCCGGGGCGATCAGCGTGCGCGCCACGGTATCCGCCAGCACCAGGAAGACGCCGCCGAACACTACCGAGAACGGCAGCAAGGCGCGCGCATGGCGCAGGCCGACCAGGCGCACGATGTGCGGCGCGACCAGGCCCACGAAGCCGATGCTGCCAGCGGTGGCCACCGCGGCACCGGTCGCGATGCAGGCTGCGAGAATCGCCAGGCGGCGGCGTTTCGCCACCGGCACACCCAGCGTCCACGCCCAGGCATCGCCACGGGTCAGCCAGTCCAGCTCGCGCGCACGCGGCCAGGCGAGCAGCAGGGCGATGCCGACCGCTGCCCACAACGGCCACCACAGCGATGCGCCGTTGAGATCTCCCAGCAACCAGAACACCAGGCTGCGCAATTGCTGGTCATTGGCGATCGCCAGCATGAAGGACACCGCCGCGCCGCACGCCGCGCCGATCATCACACCCACCAGCAACACCACCACCGTGCCGGGCTGGTTGCCGATGCGACCATCGCCGCTCTTGCCCATCGCGCGCCAGGTGAACAGGAAGGCGAGGCTGGTTGCCGCCAGCGCCCCCAGCACCGCGCCGAGTTCCGGCGCCAGGAACAGTCCGGCAGGCAGCAGCATGAGCGCCAGCAAGGCGCCCACCGACGCGCCGCTGCTCACGCCCAGCACATAGGGATCAGCCAGTGGATTCCGGGTGACGAGTTGTATCAAGGCACCAGCAAGTGCCAGCCCGGCACCGGTGCCGAAGGCGGACAGCACGCGCGGCAGGCGGATCAGCCACAGGATGTCGCCCTGCGGCCAACCCCAGCCGGACGAGCCCGCCATCAGCCCGATGAAGAGCGCCGCCGGCACACACACGCCGGCGAGCAGCAGCGCGGCAGCAAGCGGTGGTGGCTTGAGTATCATGCGGCCCCCACCACGCCGGGCACTTCGGCCAGCGCGAGAACGCGGGCGTGATAGTCGGCTTCGATGTCGTCCGGCCACGGCAGGTGGCGCTGCAGCCAGATCGCGCGCATGCCCGCAGCCGTAGCGCCCTGCACGTCCGCGCGCGGATCGTCGCCGACGAACCACGCCTGATCCGGCGCGACGCCGAGTTGATCGAGGACATGCCTGAAGACGCGCGCATCCGGCTTGTCCACGCCGAGCTCGCCGGAGATCGTCACTGCATCGACCAGACCAGCCAGCGCGCTGTTGTCGATCTTGGCGCGCTGCGTGCGCGACTGGCCGTTGCTCACGATACCGATGGCGTAACCACGTCGCCGGAGTTCGCCCAGTACCGGCACCGCATCGTCGAACAACGGCGGAGCTATCCAGGCCGTGGCGATGAAAGCCTCGGCGGCCTCGGCCGCATTGGCGTGCGGCAGGCATTCTGCGCACAGTCGCTCGAAGAACACCGGGCGCTTCACGCGGCCATTGCCGTCCAGTTCCATGAAGCGCGCCACGAACACGGCAGCATCTGCCACGCTCGTCTGGCCGCTTGCCCACAGCTGCTGCGCATAGCGCTGCAGGCCGGCACGTCGGTCCACCAGGGTTTCGTCCAGATCGAAGATCACGGCCTGCCGGCTCATGCAGCCCCCTGCTCCGCGTGCAGTATCCGCATCAGCGCGGCGGTATCCATGTGCGCGGCCACGGTATCTGCGAGGCGTTCGATACTGGCTTCGCGCAATGCGGCCAGATCCGGCGCCCGCGGTGCCACCAGGCCAGCCCATGCCAGCAAGGCGTCACAGGCTGCCGGTTCGTCGAAGAGGCCATGTACGTAGCTGCCCAGCACCTGGCCGCCGGAGTCGATCGCACCATCGGCCACGGTCTCGCCATCCTGCGCGAGCCGACTGGCGGGTCGCGCCAGCGCAGGGCCATCGCTCACGCCGGCATGGATCTCGTAGCCGCGCACCGGAGCATCCTGCAGGCACAGGCGCCCGCTCACGCTGCGCAACTGTTTCTGCGGCTGCAGCACGGTACGCATGTCCAGCCAGCCGAGGCCATCGCTGGCACCGGCCTCGCCTTCCAGCCCGTGCGGATCATCGATGCCCTGGCCCAGCATCTGGAAGCCGCCGCAGATGCCGATGAGTTTTCCGCCGTAACGCAGGTGCCGGGCGATGGCCGCATCCCAGCCCTGCGCGCGCAGCCAGGCGAGGTCTGCGCGCACGGATTTCGAGCCGGGCAGGATGATCAGGTCCGCGGGCGGGATCGCTTCGTCGGGACCGATGAAGCGGAAGTCGAGCTGCGGATGAATGCGCAGCACGTCGAAATCCGTGTGGTTGGAGATGCGCGGCGTCACCGGCACGATCACCCGCAGACGGGGGGCGTCGGTCTGCGCGGCAGGCACCAAATCGCGCGCGATCGCATCTTCGGCTTCCAGCTGCAGGCCATGCAGGTAGGGCAGCACGCCGAGCACGGGTTTTCCGGTGCGCGCTTCCAGCCAGTCGAGCCCGGATTGCAACAGCGCGATGTCGCCACGGAAGCGGTTGATGACGAAACCTTTCACGCGCGCCTGCTCGCTCTCCGACAACAGGGCCAGCGTGCCGACGAGGTGGGCGAACACGCCACCACGGTCGATATCCGCCACGAGAATCACCGGGCAGTCCACCGCCTCGGCGAAGCCCATGTTGGCGATGTCATTCGCACGCAGGTTGATTTCGGCCGGCGAACCGGCGCCCTCGACGATCACGCAGGCATGGCGGGCACGCAAACGCGCGAAGGACTCCAGCACGGCCGAACGCGCCGTCTGCTTGTAGGCGTGATAGTCCAGTGCGTTCATGTTGCCGATGGCATGGCCCTGGATGATGACCTGCGCACCGACGTCGGTATTCGGCTTCAGCAACACCGGGTTCATGTCGGTGTGCGCGGGAATGCGGCAAGCGGCCGCCTGCGCGGCCTGGGCGCGACCGATCTCGCCGCCATCCTCCGTCACGGCCGCATTCAGCGCCATGTTTTGCGGCTTGAAGGGCGCCACATCCACGCCCTGACGCACCAGCCAGCGGCAGATCGCCGCCACCAGCGTGCTCTTGCCGGCGTCCGAGGTGCAGCCCTGCACCATCAGCATCATGGCTGCCACCCTTGCAGGACGGCAGCCAGCTTGTCCCAGCCGGCTTCGTCCGGCGGCAGGCCGATGCGAACACCGGTATGCGGCAGCTCCGGGAAATGCCGCACGAGTATCGCGTGCTGTGCGCAATGGGCGTGGAATTCACGCGCCCGGCTCGATGGCAACCAGCGGAACAGCGCGCAGCCACTCGGCGATGCCAGTCCGTTTGCAACCAGCAGATCAGCCAGTCGGGCGCTGTCGCGCTGCAGGCGCTCGCGCGTGGCGGCCTGCCAGGCGACATCGGCCAGGGCACGCTGTGCGATCCAGCGCGCCGGATGGCTGAGCGCCCACGGCCCGATCTCCTCACCCAGCGCCGTGATGATGGTCTGTGGCCCCAGCACGAAGCCGCAGCGCACGCCCGCCAGGCCCCAGAACTTGCCGAGCGAACGCAACAACACCAGCCCCGGTCGGCCAGCATCGGCAAGCAGGCTGTGCCCGGGCGTGGCGTCGATGAAAGCCTCGTCGACGATCAGGCAGCCGCCACGTGCCGCCAGCGTCTCGCGCCAGGCCTCGAGCTGTACGCGGGGCCTCAGGGAACCGGTAGGGTTGTCGGGATTCACGACCAGCAGCACATCCAGCACCGGCAGGTGGCGGTCGACATCTTCGAAGGCAATCTCACGCACGACGTGGCCGGCGCGCTGCCAGGCCCGTGCATGCTCCGCATAGGTCGGCGACACGATGCCGATGCGGCTGGTGGCCCACAGGCGCGGCAGGCTCTGGATGGCCGCTTGTGAACCGGGCACCGGCAGGATGGGTGCCGTGCCGAAATACGATGTCATGGCCATGACGAGGCCGTCCTCGTCCTCGGGCAGGCGCTGCCACACGGCAGCCGGCAGCTCCGGTACCGGCCAGCCCTGCGGGTTGATACCGGTGGACAGGTCCAGCCAGTGCTGCAACGGGATGCGCCAGTGGTGCGCGGCGGCGCGCAGGCGCCCGCCATGGGGCACGGCACGCCGGGGCTGGGGTATGTCAGCCATGCAGGCGGCCCACCAGCCACAGCAGCGCGGCCAGCACTGCACACCACAGCCACGCGGTGCGCCGCACCAGCAACACCGCACGCCAGATGTCACCCGCCATGGGGGTCACGCCGATGCCGAACACCGGCCGTTCCTCGAGCTGTCCATGGTAGATCGCTGCGCCACCGATGCGCAGACCGAGCGCACCGGCGCCCGCTGCCATCACCGGACCGGCGTTCGGGCTGTCATGCGCCGGCGCCTGGGTACGCCAGCAGTTGATCGCCTCGGTGAAGCGCCCGAGCAGCGCGTAGCTCACCGCCGTGAGGCGCGCCGGCAGGTAGTTGAGGACATCGTCGATGCGCGCCGCCGCCCAGCCGAAATACAGGAAGCGCGGCGTGCGGTAGCCCCACATGGCATCCAGCGTGTTGGCCAGGCGGAACAGCACTGCCCCCGGTCCGCCCAGCAGCGCGAACCAGAACAAGGTACCGAACACCGCATCGTTGCCGTTCTCGAGCACCGACTCGATAGTGGCTGCTGCCACGCCGGATTCGTCGAGCGTGGCCGTATCGCGGCTGACCATGCGCGACAAGGCATCGCGCGCGGCGACCAGATCTCCCGCCGCCAGCGGCTGCATCACCGCCCGGGCGTGCTCCGACAAGCTGCGCCCACCGAGTGCCAGGAACAGCAACACCGCATCCAGCCACCAGGCTGTGTGCAGGCACAGCCACATGCTGAGCGCGACAACCGGCAACACGACCAGCACCCAGGCCAGCACGCCGCCACCACGCTGCACGGCCGGGGTGGCACCATCGACATTCAGCTTCGCCTCCATCATCGCCGCCCAGCGCCCGAAGCCCACTAGCGGATGCCAGCGCTTCGGCTCGCCGAGCAGGACGTCGAGGAGATAACCGAGGATCAGGGCGAAGCTCATGCGCTGGTGCGAAAGAAAGTCACTGGATTCCTGCGTTCACTGAAGACAAACAACAGATTTCCAACAGCATCACATCGAGCGGTTTCTGGCGGAGGAAGCGCAGCGAGCGCGTCGAGGTCGCGACGAGGCGCGGAGCTGTACGAGAAGTACAGCGAGCACCGGAATCGCGAGATCGACGCGCGCAGTAGCTTCATCCGCCAGAAACCCCTCACCATTCGATGCCGGGCATTGCTTTGACGCCTGCGTGGAAAGCATGCTTCTCCAGCCGCATCTCCGTCACCGTGTCCGCAACCGCCACCAGGCCGTCCGGCGCCGCGCGGCCGGTGATGATGACGTGCTGCATGACGGGGCGCGCCTGCACGGCAGCCAGCACTTCATCCAGCGTCACCCAGCCGAACTTCAGTGCGTAGGTGAATTCGTCCAGGATCAGCAGGTCGACCTCGTCGTCGGCCAGGTAGGCCTTTACCTGCTCCCAGGCTGCACGCGCGGTTTTCAGGTCCTTCTCCGCGTCCTGCGTCTCCCAGGTGAAGCCGTCCCCCATGACGTGCCACTTCACGTCGGAGTGCTTCGTGAAGAAGGCCTCTTCACCGGTGTCGGTACGGCTCTTGATGAACTGCACGACGGCGCAGCGCATGCCGTGGCCGAGTGCGCGGGCCAGCACGCCGAAGGCGGCGCTGCTCTTGCCCTTGCCGGTACCGGTGTTCACCAGCAGCAGGCCGCGCTCGATCTCGGCACGCTCGATGGCAGCGTCGACCACTTCCTTCTTGCGCTGCATGCGCTGGCGGTAGCGGGCGTCCTTGCCGTTGTCAGATGGGTTATCCGTTGTCATCGTCATCTCGCGGAATGTCCGCAGGCCCGCGTCCGTACGCGAGCCTGCGGGTTGCGCGTTACTTCGGCTGGTAGCGCAGGGTCAGCAGCCAGTTGATGCCGGGCTGGTTGTACCACTGCACCGTCTCGTACTGCTTGTCGAGCACGTTGCCCACCTTGCCCTGCACGCGCCAGTCACGGGCCAGCTGGTATTCGCCACGCAGGTCCAGCAGTGCGAAGCCGCCCAGCTTCTTGCTGTTGGCGAGGTCATCGTAACGCTTGCCTTCGCCAGACAGGGTGGTGCCGAAACGCCAGGCGCCCCAGATGTAGTCGAAGTCTACGCGACCGGTCACTTGCGAGCGACGCGGCAGCACGTTGCCCTCGTTGGCACCACTGCTGCGGTTCTCCGGATCCAGCCAGGTCAGGCTGCCACCGAGCTCGGCATTGCCGAAGCGGGTGGACGCAGTGGTCTCGATACCGACGATGCGTGCCTTGTCGATGTTGGCCGGCATGAAGCTGGCATCGTTGCCGATCAGATCCTTGATATCGGTGCGGAACACATGTGCGCCCCAGCGCGTCTGCTCCAGCTTGCCGTCCAGACCCAGCTCGAAACTCTTCGACGATTCCGGCCGCAGGTTTGCGTTGCCGAAACCGGGGAAGTACAGCTCGTTGAAGGTCGGCGCCTTGAAAGCGGTTCCGTAGCTGGCGGTCACGCGCAGCGACTCCAGCAGGCCCCAACCCCAGGCGAGACCACCGGTGTTCTTCGCCCCATACTGGGAGTTGTCATCCCGGCGCAAGCTGGCTTGCAGACCGTGGCGGCCGTAGTCCCCCTGCCATTGGCCGAATACACCGGTGTTGTCGCGTGACTGCACTGCATATGCGGTGGTGCTACCCACGTTGTCACGCTGGTTGTCGAGCCCCAGGGTCAGTACGCTGTGCTTGCCAAGGGTGAAATCGTTCTGAAGCGTCGAGGTCGCGCGCCGGGTATCGAAGCGGGTGCGATACGCACCGTTGTAGTAATTGCGGTTGTTGGTCTCGGTAGAGCCCGTGCTGGCAGACAACTTCCAGTAATCCGTAAACGCACTACTGAATCGGGCTCCCATTGCCGTTTCGCGGTTCTCGGCAGAGTTCTGGGAGCTGCCATCGAATTCGGTCGTCCCCTCTCCACTCAGGATGTTCGCCTCCAGCTCGAAACGCTCGGCGAACCGCACGCCACCGCGCGCGCTCACCGAAGTGTTGCGGTACGCGTCTTCGTCCGGCTCGGTCACAAAGCACCCGGCACCCGGTCGCCCCTTGCAGGCATTGAAACCGGACGTGTGCTGCTTGGCCACGTTGAGGCTGAACCATTTGTCAGCATCGCCACCGGAGACGCCAGCACTGGCCTGATAGGTGTTGTCGTTGCCGCCGGCCAGCGCCGCATTGAAGCGGGGCTCACCATTGCCGCGACGGGTAAATATCTGGATCACGCCGCCGATGGCCTCGGAGCCGTACAGGCTGGAACGCGGGCCGCGCACGATCTCGATACGGTCGATCTGTTCCACCGGCAGATCCTGCCAGTTGAAGCCACCGCTGGTGGCCGAACCCGCCTTCAAACCGTCGATCAACACCAGGGTGTGGTCGGATTCGGTACCGCGCAGGAACAACGAGGTGTTCTTGCCAGCGCCACCGTTTGCCGCGAAGGAAACGCCGGGCAGGCCGCGCAGCAGTTCCGGCACCGACGTGGCCTGGCTGCGCTCGATGTCCGCGCGGCGCAGCACCGTCACCGGCGCTAGGGTGTCATCCACAGTGCGGGCGGTGCGGGTGGCGGTCACCACCACCGGGGCAAGTTGTTGCTCGCCGGCTGCCTGGGCGGCGGGTTGCGACTGTGCATGGACGAGTGGAGACAGGGCCGCAGCAATGGCGGCCGCGAGAGCGGTCTTGGAAATGGACATGAGAGAGGACTTCCCGTCAGCCTCCGCAGCGTCCCCGCAGCGGAAGCGGTTTCTAATACCAGTCGGGAGGTATGGACGGAACGGTCGCCGGCAGGACGGGATCGTCCGGCCGCACACCCCGCAGCCTGATCACTTGTGTCCCGGGCCGGTATCCGGGCTCACGAGTCGATGCGGCATGCAGACATGCCAGCACCAGCCGACCACCGCCTTCCCGAAGCAATGCTTCAGTGGCATCGAGCGCAGTGCGGTCGCGGCACCCGATGGGGTGTCGCAGACATTGCGCCGGGGTCGGCCCTCGCTTACCGTTGCGGGGGCAGCACAGGCTTTGCGGCGTCCGGACAGCCCGGACCATACGCGCACCTGTTTCCCGTTTAACCCTGACTGTCATCAACAGGCAGGGCACCTGGAACGCGCTTCGGCAAGAGTGTCGGAACTGAATCTTGACCTTGCCGGAGCGGGCTGCGATGGTATCACGCCCTCTTCCCTGCCCCACCGTGGCACCGACCTCCCGGAAGCTTCATGAACCCTACTTCCCAAGCCCGGCGAACCCTTGTCCTCGGCGGTGCCCGTTCCGGCAAAAGCAGCCATGCCCAGGCAGCGGTGATTGCCAGCGGCCTGCCGGTTACCCTCATCGTCACGGCCGAGATCCGCGACGCCGAGATGCAGGCGCGCGTCGACCGTCATCGTGCCGAACGCCCCGCCGACTGGACCGTCGTTGAGGCGTCCGACAGCCTGCCCGCTGCCCTGCGCGAGCATGTACAACCCGGCCGCGCAGTGCTCGTAGACTGCGTCACCCTGTGGCTGTCGCGCCTGCTCTGCGATGCACCCGGCGAGCTGGAGGCGGGCTGCGAGGCGCTGCTCGGCGCCGTGCGTGAAACGCAAGGCATGCTGTGGCTGGTGTCCAATGAAGTAGGCTGGAGCCTGGTGCCGGAGCATCCACTGGGGCGCCGATTCCGCGACGAGCAGGGCCGCCTGAACCAGGGTCTCGCCAGCGTCTGCGACAGCGTTGTCCTGGTGGCAGCCGGCCTGCCGCTGTCGCTCAAGCAACCGGCATAATCCCCTGCCTTGAAGCAGCTCGCCTCCGCTCCCCGTCTCCACACAACAATATGGACCTGAACATCCTCCCGCTCGACCGCAGCCTCGCAGCAGCATTGCAAGCACGGATCGATTCGCGCACCAAGCCGACTGGCAGCCTCGGCCAGCTGGAAGCCATCGCCCTGCAAGCGGGGCTAATCTTCAGCACCATGACGCCGCAGCTGCGTGCTCCACGGGTGGTCGTGTTCGCAGGTGATCACGGCGCCGCGCTCGCCGGCGTGTCGGCGTACCCGCAGGCGGTCACGCAGCAGATGGTCATGAATTTCCTGCGCGGCGGCGCCGCCATCAACGTGCTTGCCCACCAGGCGGCGCTCGCGATGACGGTGGTGGACGCCGGCGTGGTCGGAGACTTCCCGGCGCCTCCGCGCGGCAGCGATGTCGAATGGGTCTCCGCCAAGATCGCGCCAGGTACCGAGAACTTCGTGGAGCGTGCTGCCATGAGCCGCAGCCAGTGCATCGCTGCCGTGGTGCGTGGTGCGGGACTCGTGCGCGGCTGGCATGCGGCGGGCTGTAACGCCATCGCTTTCGGCGAGATGGGCATCGGCAACACCGCCTCGGCCAGCCTGCTGACCCAGGCCATCACCGGCGCTCCGCTGGCCGACGTGGTGGGGCGCGGCACCGGCCTGGACGACGCCGGCCTCGCCCGCAAGCGCGCCCTGCTGGCGAAAGCCCAGGCCCGCGTCGCCGGCCGCCAGATGGCGCCACTGGACCTGCTGGCCGAGTTCGGCGGCTATGAGATCGCCATGATGGTTGGCGGCTTCATCGCCGCCGCCCAGTCGCGCATGCTGGTCGTCGTCGACGGTTTCATCGTGACCGCCGCCCTGCTGGTCGCGCACGCCCTGTCGCCCAACGTGCGCGACTACTGCGTATTCGCACACCGCTCCGGCGAACCCGGCCACGCCGTGCAGCTGCGCCACCTCGGCGCACCGGTACTGCTGGACGCCGGCATGCGCCTGGGTGAAGGCAGCGGCGCGGCCCTCGCTTTCCCCATCGTGCGGGCAGCGCTGGCGCTGATGAACGACATGGCCGGCTTCGCCGACGCCGGCGTCAGCGACCGCCTGTGAGCGCTGCTTCAGGCTGGACGCGACTGCCGCGAAGTGAAGTAATAGGCCGCCATGATGAGGAACACGAACGGGATACCCAGTTCGAACGTTTCCTCGAAAACGACAGCCTCGGAGGCCGGCCCCTGACTGATATGGATGCCGATATCGCCAAGCTTGCGGTCTAGGCCATCCAGCGATTGCGACAGCACGATCAACAGCAACGCAAGGCCCGTACCCGCGGACAAAGGCTCGGAGCGTTGCCGCAGACCAGTGACAAAAGCGCGCCAGTGATACCGGCAGAGGCGCCAGATCACATAGAGCGCTGCGGCAATCACGCAGCCACCGAGCAACTTCTGGTAGACCGGCACGATCGGGCTGAACAGGAACTTGCTGCTGAAGATGCCAAGCTGGGTGAAGCGCCGGTCGAAATCCAGCTCACGCAGGCCGAAGGCTATCGGTACCACGACCAGGTGGTGGTATCGAGACAGGAAGGAGTTGTCGGCCTCCAGGAGCATGTAGAGGGTGCACGTGGTATAGGCCGCACAGGTCAGCAATTCGACCGGACCGTCCTCGCGGAGGAGGACCTGCAGCAGGTCAGAATCGGCCAGCGACAACCCCAAGGCAAGCACCAGCATTGCGAATATCAAGGCCCCGTAACTCATCATGGCCTGTCTGGACGTGATCATGCTGCTCCTTTCACCAACCGCTGCGCGCCGCTGATTCGACGTCACGGAACTGAAATGTTGGCCGGGAATATACTCCCGAAACGGGTTAAGGGCCGGCCA
This sequence comes from Moraxellaceae bacterium, assembly GCA_031119205.1. Lineage (GTDB taxonomy): Bacteria > Pseudomonadota > Gammaproteobacteria > Burkholderiales > Rhodocyclaceae > Uliginosibacterium. Next base: position 222,456 of record JAVHYF010000002.1, read on the forward strand.
CCTTGACCGCGGCCCTGTCTGCTCCCGGCGCCGGTTTTCTTGACCCTTGGCAAGCGCGACCCATCTTCTCCGCATGACCGAGCTCCACCGCTTCTTTCTCGCCCTCGGCTATTTCACCCGCTTGCCGATTCCCGCATCGACAGGCTGGCAACCCGAGGAACTCAACCGCGCGGCACGCTACTTCCCCTTGGTCGGCCTGCTGATCGGCGCCTTCGGGGCCGCCGTGCTCTGGCTCGGCGCACAACTGCTGCCATGGACGCTGGCCGTGCTGCTGTCGATGACAGCCACCATCCTGATGACCGGCGCGTTCCATGAGGACGGGCTGGCGGACAGCGCAGATGGCTTCGGCGGCGGCTACACGCCGGAGCGCGTGCTGGCGATCATGAAGGATTCGCGCATCGGCAGTTTCGGTGCCATTGCCCTGGTGCTCGCCCTGATCGGCAAGCATCAGACCCTCCTCGGCCTGGGACCGGCCGGAGCCTGTACGACGCTGCTCCTCATGCACCCGGCATCGCGCTGGGTTGCCCTGCTCGTCATGACATGGCTGCCCTACCTGCGCAGCGATGACGCTGGCGCCCGGGCCAAGCCCGTCGCCGAGGGCATGGGGCGGACCGAACTCATCATCGGCAGCATCTGCGGCCTGTTGCCGCTGGCGATCTTCGGAATATGGGCACCGCTTGTGGCCGCCGGCGTCCTGGTCACCCTGCTGATAGTCACCTGGCTTGCCGTGCGCTACTTCCGCAGACGCATCGGCGGATACACGGGCGACTGCCTGGGCGCCACCCAGCAGGTGGCGGAACTGGCCGGCTATCTCGCCTTGCTGGTGCTGAGCGGATGACCCGCATACTGCAATTCGTCCGGCACCCTCCCACCGTGCCCCCCGTCGGCGTCTGCTATGGCCGGAGCGATGTCGCGCTGGCCGACGACGTAAACGCCCATGCCGAGCGGCTACGCCCTTCGCTGCACCCCGGCACACGCATCCTCAGCAGTCCGCTCTCGCGGTGCCGGCAGCTCGCTGAAGCCATCGGCCCACACGCCTGTGACGACCGCCTGATGGAGATCGACTTCGGCGACTGGGAACTGCTCCGGTTCGATGCCATCGGTCGCGACGCGCTCGACACCTGGGCGGCCGATCCACTGCATTTCCGCCCTCCTGGCGGGGAGAGCGTGTCCGACATGAGCAAGCGCGTCATCGCCGCGCTGCAGGACGCCCTTCACGTCGGCAGTGGGCCATTGCTGATCGTCACCCATGGCGGTCCCCTGCGTGCAAGCCTGGGCCACCTCCTGACACTCTCCGCCGGTGCATGGACGCAGCTTCCCGTCCCGTACGCAACGCTCATACGCCTACAGCGCGATGGCTCCAGTTGGCGACGGCTTGATTGATCGCCGCGGCTCCCGCGACGCCGCCGGCTCTGCCCGCTCGACACCCTGCGCCCCGCCCCTCACAATACCGGCCTCTCCGCTCCAGCGTTCGCCATGAAAATCAGTGGTTTCACCTTCCTGCGCAATGGCAGCCTGCTCGGTTATCCCTACATCGAGAGCCTGAAAAGCCTGCTGCAGGTAGCCGACGAAGTGATCGTCGCAGTCGGCGAGAGCGTCGACGACACGCTTGAGCAAGTGCGCGCCATCGGTGACCCGCGCATCCGCATCATCGAGACGGTGTGGAACGAGTCCATGCAGGACCGCGGCTATGTCTATGCCCAGCAGAAGATGAGCGCACAGTTCTCCTGCACCGGCGACTGGGCTTTCTACCTGGAAGGCGACGAGGTGATCCACGAGGATGACGCGCCAAAGATCCGCGCCGCGCTGGAGCGTCACCTGAACAACCCGAAGGTCGAGGCGCTCGCCTTCGACTACCACCATTTCTACGGCGCGCCCAGCAAGGTGGCGCGCTCACCCGCCTGGTACCGCAAGGCCGTGCGCGTGATCCGCAACAGCGTGCGCAACTACTCGCCGGACGGGCTGTTTTTCGTCGTCATGGAGCACAACAAGATCGGCCGCTACCCGCGCGCCGCGCTGGCCGGCGTACCGATCTACCACTACGGCCACGTGCGCAAATCCGCCGCCATGCAGGAGAAGATCAATCAGGTGTCGCGCTACTGGAAGCACACGCCCAAGCAACACAACTACGGTGCGATCGATCCGCAGACCGTGGTGCCGTTCGACGGCAGCCACCCGCAGGTGGTACAGGCCTGGCTGGCCGAAAATGCCGAGCCGCACTTCGAGCCCGACCCCGACCACACCCTGACTCGACGGGAACGCAAGCACCGCTGGGTCATGAAAGCGGAGCGCCTGCTGGGCGGCGCGGACTTCACGCGCAAGCACTACACCCTGGTACGCGACTGAGTCCCCGATCCGAGCCCCACTACATGCAAGCTGCCCACCCCGTCGAAGCCGCCCCCGAAAACATCGCATTGAGCAGAACCCAGCAAGCCGTTCTGGGATTCTGTGCAGCGGTAGCGGGCTTCGGCATCCCGGTCTCCACTGCGATGCAGAACATCGGCACTGGACTGCTGCTCATGTGCCTGATCTGCATGGCGCCCCTGCGTCGCGAACTGCCACGCGTCCTTCGCGAGCCTTTTCCGATAGCCTGCCTGCTGCTCTATGCCTGGCTATGCCTCGCTACCTCCTGGGCCGACGTGCCCTGGGCGAACCGCCTGGAGATGCTGGAGAGAATGCGCATCTACCTTGTCGCTCCGGTCTTCATCGCTGCGTTGCGCAACCAGGCGGCCAGACAGATCGTGATTGCCAGCTTTGGCGTTGCCGCTCTGCTTTCAGCGTTGATTTCGCTGGGCCTGGGACTGACTGGCACACCGTGGCTGAACACCCAGCCTACGCTGGACAACTGGCCGGTGTTCCGTTCCCACACGTACCACGACCTTTTCATCGCCTGGACTGTGACGGGTCTCGTGGCGGCCTTGCTGTTCGACCACATCACCAAACCGAGGCATCGCTGGCTGACGATCCTGGTGATCGTGGTGGCGCTTATCGATGTTTACTTCTTCGTGCGCGGACGCAGTGCGCAGGCGCTTTTCCCGCTCATGCTAGTCTGGGTTGGCCTGCGATGGCAGGCGCGCAAGGCGGTCCTGCCTGCCCTGTTACTGCTGTTCATTGCACTGCCGGGACTCTACTTCGGCTCCCATCAGATCCGGGGAGGCATCGATCGGGTCCAGGAAAACCTAGCTGACTACCGGCAGAACAGGATCGACGGCAACAGCGTCGGCCTGCGCATCGAGTTCGCGACCAATACGCTGAAGATCATCGACCAGGCACCTTGGTTGGGACATGGCACAGGAAGTTTCCGGGCCAACTACGAGAACCTGACCGGCTTCACGAAGGAAACCAATCAGGAACGTGCCTCACACAATCCGCATAACGACTACCTGTGGCTCTGGAGCGAGGGCGGGCCGATGGCAGCCCTTCTGCTGGTCGGTGTGGGTGCAGCCTTCCTGTTCCAGATCCAGCGCCTGCCCAAATGGCAACGCCTGACCGGAGAGGCTGCGGTCCTCTCCATGCTGGCGGGAACCCTGTTCAATTCCTTCTTCACCGACAACGTCTCCGGCGTCGGCTTCATGGTCCTCGCCTGCGCCCTGCTCGGCGGACCGCTATGGCCCCGCACCCGCGAGCTGGCACCCGAGGGAGAGGCCCGCGCATGATCAGTGTCATCACCGCCGTTCACAATCAACTCGCGGTCAACCGCATCTTCTGGGAAAACCTGAAGCGCAACACCCGCTCACCCTTCGAGCTGATCATTGTCGACAACGCTTCGACCGATGACTCGGCCGCGTTCTTCGAATCCGTGGGTGCAACAGTAATCCGCAACAGGGAGAACTGGTCCTATCCGGTCAGCCAGAACCAGGGCATCGCGATTGCACGCCATGACTGGCTGGGTTTCCTGAACAACGACATCATCGTATCGCCAGGCTGGGACGAACGACTGATGGCGAGCATGCAGGCCAACGAGCTGGAAGCGGCTACGGTGTGCGGCATCGAGCAGATCGAGACAGCGGCCGCTACGCGACGCCTCAAGAAGCGCTGGAACGCCATCAAGAACACGCTTTCGCTGTTCTCGAAAAGCGAGGACAACCTGCGGCGCATGCACCGCTGGATGTATCCGGATTGGGCGGGCTTCTGCGCCGATCGTGCCGAGCGCTTCAAGGGACAGGTGAAGGAAGGCTTCGTCGGCAACACGGTGATGCTGCGTCGCTCCAGCTTCGACAAGATCGGACTGTGGGACGAACGCGTGCAGGCAGCGGACTTCGACCTGTACCTGCGCAGCAAGGCACGCAGCCTGTCGCACAGAGACATCCGGCCCGTACACATCGCGCTGGACAGCTTCGTACATCACTACATCCGGCTGACCCTGAACGCGGGCTACCCACCCTTTGCCGATCTCGACCAGCTGATCAGCCTGGAAGAGAAATGGCCCGCCGAGCAGCGGGCCTGGCTCAACGCACTCAACAAGTAGGCGCCCGGCGCACGGTCCTACTCTGGCGTCCCCACCGCGACGGCAAGACGCCCCAGCCCGGCAATCTCGCCCACCATCGCATCCCCCGCCACGACCGGCCCTACGCCATGCGGGGTCCCGGTGAGGATCAGGTCACCGGCCTGCAGGCGGTAATGCAGCGACAGGTTGGCAATGATTTCCGGCAGCTTCCAGATCAGGTGTGAAATATCTGAATCCTGCTTCGTCTCACCATTCACAGTGAGATGAATACGCCCGCTTTCGATGTGGCCGACCTGCTCCACCGGATACACCGGCCCGCAAGGGGTGGCGTGTTCGAAAGCCTTGCCCAGCTCCCAGGGCTGGCTTTTTCCCGCCAGTGTTTTCTGCACGTCACGCTTGGTCATGTCCAGCCCGATGGCATAACCGAAAACATGGTCCAGCGCCTGCTCCGGGCTGATACGGTAGCCCCCTGACTTCAGCGCCATGACCAGCTCCAGCTCGTAGTGCAGGTTCTGCGTGCCCGGCGGATAGGGCACGATGCCGCCGTCCTGCACGATGCTGTCGGTCGGCTTCATGAAGAACACCGGCGGCTCGCGCTCGTCGTTACCCAACTCGCGGATATGTTCCAGGTAATTGCGGCCCACGCAGAAAATGCGGCGCACGGGATAGCGTCCACCGCCCGCCACCGGAAGGCTGACGACGGCTGGCGGGGCAATGACGTACTCGGTGCTGCTCATGGCTGTTGCTCCGGCGGAAAGGAGGACCATTCTCGCACCGCCACCGATGACAGAACCACCGGCTACAGCGGGCAAACGCAACTTGGCGCGGGTGACAAGATGTGGCGCGGCCGTGCGGGCAGCTCAAGGCGGCATGGGCTGCTGCCGTCAATACCGTTGTCCCCCGCGAAGCGGCGGGAGAACTACTACGCCGGAGATTTGTCACGCAACAAACGATTGTGGCCGGTCGGGGCACCATCTGCGCGAGACGATTGGTAAAGTAGCCACCACTCGAAAGGCTTGTGCCATGCCATTTGTCAGACGTTCTGCCGGAGGGAGCATCGTCGCCCTGCTTGATCAGGCCAGCGCGGATGCCAGTGAGGAACTGCCGGCCAGTCATCCGGAGGTGCGCAGCTTCCTCGGCCTGCCGCCGGAGGCTGAGCCAGCGGAACGCGGTTTCTCCGACCTCGATGCTGACTTCATCCGGGTCATGGAAGACCTCATCGATGTGTTGATCGAAAAAGGACTGCTGCGCCTGACCGACCTGCCGCCGCAGGCACAACGCAAGTTGCTGGCCCGCAAGGACAAACGCCGTCGCCTGCGGGGGGCGCTCAACCTGCTTGGCGGCGGCGACGTGATCTGACCCGACTGACCTGATCTGGCCACGTGACCGGAAACCATCACAGCACGATGAACGATCCCGCCACTGCACCGTTGCAAGGCACCACTGCCGGTCCCGCCGCCTGGCGCGCCGATCCACATGCCACCCATGTGGACCCGCTGCTGGACTGCCTGGTTTTCCTGACCAGGATACATGGCAACCCATGGACGGCAGAGGCGCTGTCCGCCGGGCTGCCACGTGCCGAGAACCTGCTGCCGCCGTCGCAGGTGCCGCGTGCCGCCGCACGCGCCGGCCTGTCGGCCCGCCTGATCAAGGAGTCGCTGCTCGACATCCCGCGCCACCTGCTGCCGGTAATCCTCGTGCTGAAGGACCGGCGCGCCTGCGTGCTCACCGAGCGTCTGCCCAACGGCCTGCTGCGCGTCCACGACCCCGAGTCGCCGGAGTCGGTCAGCGAGATGGCGCCCGAGCATCTCATCGAGCTCTACACCGGCACCGCCATCACCGTGCGGCCGCGCTTCCGCTTCGATGCCCGCACCCAGCAGCTGGCCAAGCTGCGTGGCAAGCACTGGTTCTGGAGCGCCATCTTCGCCAACTGGCGGCTGTACCGTGACGCCCTGCTGGCCGCCCTCGTGGTGAACATCTTCTCGGTGGTGTTCCCCATGTACTCAATGAATGTCTATGACCGCGTCGTGCCGAACAACGCGGTGGAGACGTTGTGGGTCCTGTCCATCGGCGCCATGCTGATGCTCGCCTTCGACTTCGCGTTGCGCACGATCCGCGCCCACATCATCGATAGCGCCAGCAAGCGGGTGGATGTCGTGCTGTCGGCCCGCATCATGGAGCGGGTGCTGGGCGTGAAACTGGCCGCGCGACCGGCCTCGGTAGGCTCTTTCGCAGCCAACCTGAAGGCCTTCGAGAGCGTGCGCGACTTCATTGCCTCGGCCACCGTCACCACGCTGATCGACCTGCCCTTCACCCTGTTGTTCCTGCTGGTACTGGCGTGGATCTCGCCCTGGCTGATCCTGCCACCACTGGTAGGCATGTGCCTGGTCGTGCTGGGCGCCGCGCTCACCCAGCAGAAGATGCACGAGCTGACGGAGACCAGCTACCGTGCCAGCGCCCAGCGCAATGCCACCCTGATCGAAAGCCTGGTCGGCCTTGAAACGGTGAAGACCCTGTCGGCGGAGGGCGAGATCCAGCGCCGCTGGGAGCGTGCCACGCAGTTCATGGCCCAGGTATCCACCCGCGTCCGCCTGCTGTCTTCCTCCACCGTCAACTTCGCGCAGTTCATCCAGCAACTGGTGTCGGTCGCCATCATCATGGTGGGCGTCTACCTGTTGTCGGAAGGCAAGATCAGCATGGGCGGCATCATTGCCGCCGGCATGCTGTCGGGCCGCGCCATGGCGCCGCTGGGTGCGGTGGCGGGCCTGATGATGCAGTTCCAGGGAGCACGCACCGGCCTGACCGCGGTGGAGAACCAGATGGAACTGCCGGTAGAGCGGCCGGAGGAGGCCCCCTTCGTGCACCGTTCCGCCTTCCGCGGCGACATCGAGTTCAAGGAGGTCAGCTTCGCCTACCCGGGGCGCGATCAGAACGCCCTGCGCCGGGTCAGCTTCCGCATCAAGTCCGGCGAGAAAGTCGGCATCATCGGCCGCGTCGGTTCCGGCAAGACCACCATCGAGAAGCTGGTGCTGGGCCTCTACCATCCCACCGAGGGCGCCGTGCTGGTCGACGGTGTGGATGCCCGCCAGATCGACCCGGCCGAGCTGCGCCGCGCCATCGGTTTCGTGTCTCAGGACGTCACCCTGTTCTTCGGCTCGCTGCGCCAGAACATCGCCCTTGGCTCACCGTTCGCCGACGACCACTCGATCCTGACGGCCGCCGAGATCGCCGGCGTCACCGAGTTCGCCAACGCCCATCCGCAAGGCTTCGACATGCCGATCGGCGAGCGTGGTGAATCGCTGTCGGGCGGCCAGCGCCAGGCAGTCGGCATCGCCCGCGCACTGATCAACGATCCGCCCATCCTGCTGCTGGACGAGCCCTCCAGCAGCATGGACCACCAGAGCGAAGAACAGCTGCGCCAGCGCCTGCGCAGCTACGCAGCCTCCAAGACGGTATTGCTGGTCACCCACCGCACGTCGCTGCTGGATCTCGTCGAGCGCCTCATCGTCATCGACGCCGGCACTGTGGTGGCCGACGGTCCCAAGGCCCAGGTCATCGAGGCCCTGCAGCACGGCCGCGTCGGGAGGGCGAACTGATGAAGGCGCATTTCGACCGTTTCTTCGATCGCCTCTACGCCCGCTTCTCGCCGGCCTTCGACCGCCTCATGGACGGGGTGGAGAAAAGCGAGCTGCACGACGACACCGACTTCGAGCGCGACGCGGACTGGGCGATGCACGAGCAGCGCCAGCGCGGCGCCCGCGCAGCGGTGTGGATCACGGCACTGGCATTGCTGGTGTTTTTCATCTGGGCGGCATTCGCCGAACTGGATGAAGTCACCCGCGGCGAAGGCAAGGTCATCCCCTCGCGCCAGATTCAGGTCATCCAGAGCCTGGATGGCGGCATCGTGTCCGAGATCCTGGTGCGCGAAGGCCAGTCGGTGCAGGCCGGCCAGCTGCTCGCAAAGATCGACCCCACGCGTTTCGTCTCCAGCCTGAAGGAAAACCGTGCGGAGTACCTGGCTCTCCTTGCCAAGGCCGCCCGCCTGCAGGCAGTAGCCGATGGCTCCGCCTTCGTCGCACCGGAAGAAGCCTTGAAGGAAGTGCCCCAGCTCGTCGAGCAGGAACGCATGCTGTACGAATCCAAGCGTGCCGAACTGGCGGCCAACGTGTCCATCGCCGAGCAACAGCTGGCCCAGCGCAACCAGGAACTCAACGAAGTACGCGCCAAGCGCGAATCGGCCACGCGCAGCTTCGAACTGACCCAGCAGGAACTGGAGAAGACCCGCCCGCTGCTGCGCACCGGCGCTGTGTCCGACGTGGAGTTGCTGCGCCTGGAACGCGACGTCGCGCGCTACCGCGGCGAGCGGGATTCGGCCAACGCGACCATCCCGCGCATCGAGGCCTCGATCACTGAAGCGCGCCGCAAGATCCAGGAAGTGGAGCTGAATTTCCGCAACCTCGCGCGTTCCGAACTCTCCGAGATCAACGCCAAGGTCGGTCGCCTGTCCGAAGGCAGCGTGGGCCTGGCCGACCGCGTGAAGCAATCGGAGATCCGTTCGCCGGTACGCGGCACGGTCAACCAGTTGCTGGTCAACACGGTGGGCGGCGTCGTGCAACCCGGCAAGGAAGTCATGGAGATTGTGCCGACCGACGACACCCTGCTGCTGGAAGCCCGCGTGTCGCCGCGCGACATCGCCTTTCTGCGGCCGGGCCAGCCCGCGCTGGTGAAATTCACGGCCTATGATTTCGCGACGTACGGCGGCATGGACGCCGAGCTGGTGCACATCGGCGCCGACACCGTCACCGATGACAAGGGCAATGCCTTCTACATCGTGCGTGTGCGCACCAGGGAAAGCACGCTGGGCCAGCGCCACCTGCCGATCATTCCCGGCATGGTGGCGGAGGTCGATATCCTCACCGGCAAGAAATCCATCCTGGCCTACCTGTTCAAACCCGTCCTGCGCGCCCAGCAACGCGCGCTGACCGAACGCTGAAAGACGACTCCGGGACCAATGGCTGTTACCTCCCTCTGTCTGCTGAGCCGCGACGAAACCCTGTTTGCCCGCCTGCGTAGCGCCGCTGGCGGGCGCCCCGTGCACCGGCTCTCCTCACCTGCCGCGCTGGACAGCCTGGCCGCCGGCTCGATGGTGATGGTGGACAGCGCACTGCCCGGGCTACCGGCGTTCACCGATACGCGTTGGCGCCACTGGTGCGGACACCTGAGCCTCATCCTCGCGAGCAGCACGCCCAGCGATGCCGAAGGCCTGGCCGTGCTGGAGTGCGGCGCCGCCGGCTACTGCCACGCCTACGCAGCCGCAGGCACACTGCAGCAAGTGATCGAGGTCGTCGCCAGTGGCGAGCTGTGGGTGGGACGCAGCCTGCTGGGCCGCCTCATCGGCGGTATCAGCCGCAGCGCGGAAGCCCGTCAGCCCGCTCCTGCCGACTGGTCTGCCGCATTGACCGAACGCGAGCGCGAAGTCGCCCGCATGGCGGCGATGGGTGAGGCCAATGCCCGCATCGCCACCCAACTGGGCATCACTGAGCGCACCGTCAAGGCTCACCTCAGTGCGATTTTCGACAAGCTGCAAGTCGAAGATCGCCTGCAGCTGGCGCTGAAGGTGCACGGCATCCGCTGAGCTGGCGCAGGCACGGGGCACGCAAGCCGTCTGGCGGCGCGGGTTACAATCGCCGCGAACCGAGTCAGCCTCCATCCAGCCAGCCCTTTCCCATGTCCGCATCCACCGTCCTGCGCAGCCTCCTGCTGGCGCTCATGCTTTCCCTCGCAGCCTGCGGCTTCAAATTGCGTGGCGTGCAGCAACTGCCGTTCGACAGCATCTACCTGGACATGAATGCCTACTCGGAGTTTGCTGCCAGCATCAAGCGGCAGATCCAGGCCAATGGCAGCCGTGTCACCGATCGCCGCGAGGACGCGCAGGTCCGCCTCGTCGTTGTGCAGGATGCGCGCGAGAAACACATCCTGACCCTGAACACCTCCGGCACCGTGCGCGAGTACCAGCTGCGCCAGCGCTTCGGCTTCCGCCTGCTGGACGCCAGGGGGCGTGAGCTGATGCCGCTGAACGAGATCTACGTGTTCCGCGACATGAGCTTCAGCGACAACCAGACCCTCGCCAAGGAGCAGGAGGAAGTGCTGCTCTACCGGGATATGGAAAACGACGTGGTGAACCAGTTGTTGCGTCGGCTCGGCAAAGCCCCGGCTCCCCAACCGGCCGCAGCGGACGCTGCCTCGGCGCCCGCCGCCACGAAGTAGGCAGCACGCATGAGTCCCGACCAGCTCGGCGCCCAGCTCAGCCGCGGCCTGTCGCCGCTGTATGTGCTGCATGGTGACGAACCGCTGCTGGTCATCGAGGCAGCCGACACCATCCGCGCCGCCGCGCGCTCGCTGGGCGTGCTGGAGCGGGAAGTGCTGGTGGTCACCACCGGCTTCAAATGGCGCGAGCTGGAGCTCACCGCTGGCAATCTCTCCCTGTTCGGCGACCGCAAGCTGGTGGACCTGCGCATCCCCACCGGCAAGCCGGGCCGGGAAGGCGGGGAGGTACTGCAACGCTATGCGAAGAACCTCGACCCCAGCGGCGGCACCATCACCCTGGTGACCCTGCCGCAACTGGACTGGGCGGCAAAGAAGAGCGCCTGGGTCGTCGCCTTGCTCGAAGCGGGTACCGAAGTGGAATGCAACGCCCCGCCACTGGCGGAGCTGCCACGCTGGATCGCAGGGCGCCTCGCCCGTCAGGGCCAGCGCGCACCTCAGGACGCCCTGCAGTTCATCGCCGAACACGTCGAAGGCAACCTGCTCGCCGCGCACCAGGAGATCCAGAAGCTCGGCCTGCTGCACGGCGAAGGCGAACTGGGCCTGGAGCAGGTTCAGGACGCGGTTTTGCGCGTCGCCCGCTACGACACCGAGAAACTGCGCACCGCTCTGCTGGACGGCGATGCCGCGCGCTGCGCACGCCTGCTCGAAGGCCTGAAAGGCGAAGGTGCAGCGACCCCGCTGGTGTTGTGGACCATGGCCAACGAGATCCGCACGCTGGCCCGCCTGCGCAACGCCGTGGATGGTGGCGCGGCGCCGGACGCGGCACTGAAGGCCGAGCGCGTGTTCGGCCCCCGCCAGGCGCAATGCCGCCGCGCCCTCCAGCGCCTGCGCGGCGCCACCCTGCGCAGCGCGCTGATGCATGCCGCCCGCATCGACCGTATGGTCAAGGGACTGGTACAGGGCGACGTCTGGGACGAATTCCTGCAGCTGGCTCTGCGGGTATCCGTGCGCTGACCATCACGCCGGCTCACGGTCTCCCTGGCCGTACGGACCACCGCCAGACGCCTGCGCGATCAACGCGCCCTGCATTGCCCGAACTCGCAACGGATCGTCAGGCTGCGCGTCCCGCAGTCCGCCCGGAATTCCTCCAGCCCGCTTGATTGTTCGATCAACTGCACGGCTGCCGGTGCGCCATTGGCATCGCGGCAGCCCTCTGCCACGGCAACGCGTTCGGCCGCGTACTCCAGACGTCCGCGTGGCAAGGCAGTTGCCGGGCTGGCCACGGCCTCCTTCGCAGTCGCGGCCGGCGCAGTGACAGGTGTTGGCGCCACCGGCGTGACCACTGCGGGTGCGGGTGCGGGTGCGGGTGCGGGTGCGGGTGCGGGTGCGGGTGCGGGTGCGGGT
>JAVHYF010000002.1:234673-244060 GCA_031119205.1 Moraxellaceae bacterium
GCGGGCAGGATGACTGGCGTAGCTGCGGAAGAGGTCAAGGGCTTTCCAGCTGGCGCTGCGACCGGAGCCGGAGCCGGAGCCGGAGCTGGAGCCGGAGCCGGAGCCGGAGCTGGAGCCGGAGCCGGAGCCGGAGCCGGAGCCGGAGCCGGAGCCGGAGCCGGAGCCGCGAGCATGGTCGCCTGTGGGCGCAGGCCAACGGCCACCTCGACAAGACGGCTGTCACGCACGGCACGGGCGCCGGCCTCCCTGTCGTCCTCGATCATCTGTGCGCGTGGCGACACGAAACCCTGCAAGAGGGTCTGGCGCACGAACAGGCTTTCACCCTGGATCGCCAGCACCCTCAGCTCGGCATCATTTTCCGCGCGCGACAACAGCGTGTGCCGCCCGGGCTCCAGCTCAACGGCCAGATAGCTTCGCGTCCCCAATACCCCTGCCGGTTTTCCGTCCACCCACACGGCGACCCGCGAAGCGGCGGCCTGCGAAGGGTCGCGATAGACGTAGACATATGCTTTGTCCCCCGGCGATGGAAAGCGCTTCAACCGGACATCGAGGCTATCCTCGCCGGAAGGCAGGGTGCTGCAGCCAGCCAGAACGACAGCCCCCCATGTCGCCAGCCATCGAATCAGATGCGTATTCACAGAAACCCCTTTCCACCGGACGCGCCAGGCTCTCAAACCACTTTCCAATCATAACCTTAGGGTTGGCCTCGCTTGCCGGCAGACAGGCAGGAGCCGACAATCGGGCAGCCACGAACCAATCCTGACGCAGGCGCTGGCCGCATCATCGGCTCCGCGATATCCTTACGGCATACCCCGCAACATCTTTCCATGCTGCGCTCCGTCCTGTTCCTGCTGATGGTCTGCCTGAGCAGCGCCCCCGCGCTGGCGACCGAGACACTGCGCGTGCTGGCCTGGCCCGGCTATGCGGACCGCGACTTGGTGCGGGTATTCGAGATCCGTCACGACGTCACCGTTGAGGTCACCTTCATTGGCGACGACGACGAACTCTGGCAGCGGGCCTCCGCCAACGATGGTGCCAATTTCGACGTGATGGCGGTCAATACCGCCGAGTTGCGGCGCTACCTCGACAAATCTCTGCTGCAGCCGGTCCGCGTCAAGAACATCCCGAACACACGCAACCAGCTGCCCCGCTTCCGGGAACTGCATGCGGTCCCCGGCCTGCAACACAAAGGCGAGCCCTATGGCATCCCCTTCACCTATGGTGCCATGGGGCTGATCTACAACCGGCAACTGGTGAAACAGACGCCCACGTCAATGAACGCCCTGTGGGACCCACGCTGGAAAGGCAAGGTGCTGGCCTATAGCGGCAGCAGCCATAACTTCAGCTTCACCGCGCTGACAATGGGCGTGAAGAATCCATTCCAGCTCACCCACAACCAGTTTGTCGAAGTGGTGCACCGCCTCAGTCGTCTGCGCGACAACGCCCAGCTCTTCTACAGTCGTCCGGAGGAAGTGGTCGACAGCTTCCGCAACAAGGAAGTCGCACTGGTCTTCGCCAACTATGGCGAACAGCAGGTGCAGCTGCTGCGCCGGGCAGGCGCCGACGTCGGATACGTGATTCCGAAGGAAGGCGCACTGGCCTGGCTGGATGTGTGGACCGTGCTGCGCGGCGCACGCGACCGCAATCTCGCGGAGGCCTGGATCAACCACATGCTCAGCTCAGGCGTCAGCGGCGCACTGACCGAACGCCAGGGCTTTGCCAACACACTCACCTCGATGAGTGGCCCCGGCCACGACAAGGACAAGCTGGTGTGGCTAGAGCCGGTCGAGGACGTGACCAAACGTGCCCAGCTGTGGGAACGCATCATGTCGGTGGCGCCGCGCCCCCCGCGTTAGCCATGACGGGCCGCGGCAGGAAGCGTGCTGCCAGCAACCCCATCACCACACAAGCCGCTGCAAGACTGAGGAACACCGGCACAAGGCCGACGCCATCCGCCGCGCGCCCGATTGCGATGGTGCCCAGCGGCGCCGGAATGATGGACACGAAACGCATGCTGGTCACCATGCGGCCCAGCAGGGCATCCGGCGTCACCGCCTGGCGCAGGCTCAGGTAGTTCACGACGTACACCGCCGCGCCACAATCGAACACCATCAGGCCCAGCCCCGCGCCCCACGCCGCCAGCGCCCAGTCCGCGCGTGGCAGGGCATACAGGCACAGACCCGCACCCGCCAGCAGCACCCCCACCGCCAGCGCACGACGGATGCCGAAGCGCCGCTCCAGCCAGTGCGCCAGCGGCGCCCCGGCCAGGCCACCGAGCGCGCCGAGCGTGTTGATCAGTGCGATGTCGCCCGCTTCCAGCGACAGGTTGCGTGCCGCATGCAGCACGTACAGCGCACGGAAGGCGTCCGACACGATGATCCACAGCGCCACCACCCACACCAGCGCCCGCAACATCGGTGTGCGCCACACCAGCACCAGGCCTTCACGCATCTGTGCTAGCCAGGACACACCTGCCGACACCGCATTGATCACCTCACGGTGGCGGATGCTCGCCACCAGCATTGCGGAACACAGGAAGCTCAGCGCATCCACGGTCACCGCCAGCGGCGCGCCGACCGTCGCCACCAGCGCGGCCGCAATCGCCGGACCAACGACGAGTGCCACCGACGATGCAGCCGACAGCTTGCTGTTGGCCAGCACCAGCCGCTCGCGCCCCACCAGCTGGGTCGTGAACACCTGCAGCGCCGAACCGCCAATCGCCTCGGTGCTCGACACGACGAAACCCACTACGCACAACAGCGGCAGGGAGAGGAAATCGAACAACGCCCCAAGCGGCACCAGAGCCAGCCCGGCCGCCGCGCTCAGGTCGAACAGCACGGCGATGCGCCGCTTGTGGGAACGGTCGATCCATACGCCCGCCGGCAGGCCGACCGTCACGAAGGGCAGCAACTGGCAGGCGGCCAGGATGCCCATGTCGGTCGCGCTCGCGTCCAGCAACTGCACCGCGGTCAGAGGCAGCGCCATCTGCGAGATCGAAGTACCCAGCACCGTCAGCGTGGTGGCCAGGAAGAGGCGCAGGAAATTGCGGTCGCGCCACAGGCTGTCGGCGGGCAGGAAACTCACGGAGGCAACGCGCTTGCGGGAAGGGCGCGCAGTGTGGGCCGGTCGGCAATCACGGGTCAAGGCCGCCCCAGGGGAAAAGTTAACTTGGCAATCCGGGGGAAGGTGGTTAAACTCGCGCCCCTCATCTTGCCGACCAATCAAGGAACCCAGAAATGCCGGGTGTACGCGTCAAAGAAAACGAGCCGTTCGAAGTCGCCATTCGCCGCTTCAAGCGCACCATCGAAAAAGCTGGCCTGCTGACCGAACTGCGCGCCCGCGAGTTCTACGAAAAGCCGACCTCCGAGCGCAAGCGCAAGAAGGCCGCCGCAGTGAAGCGCCTGCACAAGCGCCTGCGCAGCCAGCAACTGCCGCCGAAGCTGTACTGATCGGCCTTGCGCCCCGCTTGGCGGTGGCGCATACCAGAGTACGAGGCAAGAGCCCGGCCCCCGCGAGGGTAGCCGGGTTTTTCTGTTTGTCCGACGGGAGTTTTACTCGCGCCCGGACAATCAATCGTGCCCGTCTGCCTTCTTCCTGATAGACCCCTGCGCCAGGCAGCATGCCCGGCGCTCGCCAAGGAGCTTGCCGTGTCGCTGAAAGACCAGATCACCGAAGACATGAAGACCGCCATGCGCGCCAAGGAAACCGCGCGCCTGGGTGCCATCCGCCTGCTGCTGGCCGCTATCAAGCAGAAGGAAGTGGATGAGCGCGTGACGCTGGACGACGCAGCGATCGTCGCGATCGTCGACAAGCTCATCAAGCAGCGCAAGGACTCCATCAGCCAGTACGAAACCGCCGGCCGCCAGGATCTCGTGGATGCCGAGCGCTTCGAACTGGACGTGCTATCGGCCTACAAGCCGGCCGGCCTTTCCGAGGCCGAGATCGACGCCGCGATTGCCGCCGCCATCGCCCAGACCGGCGCCGCCGGCCCGGCCGACATGGGTAAAGTGATGGGCGCAGTGAAGCCACAACTCGCCGGCCGCGCCGACATGGGCCAGGTGTCGGGCAAGATCAAGGCCGCGCTCGCACACTGAGCACCGCCATGCTGGCCGCGACACTGGAGCGGGACGGGCACGCGCGCTTGCCAGCACTGGTCGACGACCAGCGCTGCGCCAGCCTCGCGGAAGCCTGCGGCCGACTGGACGCCGCCGGCACGCGCAACATGCTGGCCCTGGCGTGGTGCGGCAGGCTCGCGAACGAGTTGCTGGAAACGCTGATCGCGCGAGGACTGCTGCCGCGATCATCCGTCGCAGTCCAGTGCACCTTCTTCGACAAGCGTGCGGGCTGTAACTGGCAGGTTCCTTTCCATCAGGATCTGGCCATTCCTGTCGCACGGCGCATCGAGCACTACGAACTGTCCGGCTGGTCACGCAAGGAAGGCCAATGGTTCGTTCAGCCCCCCATCTGCGTGCTGCACGACACCCTGGCACTACGCCTGCACATTGATGCCTGCCCGGAGGACAACGGCGCCCTGCGCGTGATTTCCGGCTCCCACCAGCACGGGCGGCTGGATGAGGCAGTAATCAGAGCCCTACGCGCATCGAGCGAGGAAACGACCTGCACCATGGCAGCCGGCGACGCCCACCTGATGCGCCCGCTGCTGCTGCACGCTTCGCGCAAGGCCACACACCCGGAACGTCGCCGCGTCCTGCATTTCCTGTTCGGCCCGGCCACCCTGCCCCACGGCCTGAGCTGGCCGGCGCGCGAAGCCCTGCAGGATCCGGCGGCCGCATGATTCCGGAATCCTTCATCCAGGAAGTGCTCGCACGGGTCGACATCGTCGACCTGATCGAACGCTACGTCCCGCTGAAAAAGGGCGGCGCCAACTACATGGCCTGCTGCCCTTTCCACAACGAGAAGTCACCGAGCTTCACGGTCAGCCCAAGCAAGCAGTTCTATCACTGCTTCGGTTGCGGTGCGCATGGCACGGCGGTGGGCTTCCTGATGGAATACGCCGGCATGGGCTTCCCGGATGCGATCCGCGAGCTCGCCGGCCAGGTCGGCATGACCGTGCCGGAAGAAGCCGGGGCACCTACCGCACAGGAGCGGGCGCAGACGCAATCGCTGCTGCAGGTGATGGACACCGCGATGAATTTCTATCGCGCCAGCCTGAAGCGCTCACCCAAGGCCATCGACTACTTCAAGTCGCGCGGCCTCACTGGCGAAGTCGCCGCGCGCTTCCAGCTCGGCTACGCGCCGGACGACTGGCAGCCACTTCAGGGCGCCTTCCAGCGCTACGACGACAACGCGCTGCTTGAAGCCGGCCTCGTCATCCAGAACGATGCCGGACGCCGCTACGACCGCTTCCGTGACCGCGTGATGTTTCCCATCCACGACCAGCGCGGCAACGTCATCGGCTTCGGCGGCCGCGTCATCGGGGCTGGCGAGCCGAAGTACCTGAACTCGCCGGAGACGCCGCTGTTCCAGAAAGGCAGCGAGCTCTACGGCCTGCACCAGGCACGCCAGGCCATCCGCGAGAGCGGCCTCGTGGTGGTGACCGAGGGCTACATGGATGTCGTGGCACTGGCGCAGTACGGCTTCCCGAACACAGTCGCCGCACTCGGCACCGCGACCACACCGATCCACATCCAGAAACTGATGCGCCAAGCCGAGCGCATCGTGTTCTGCTTCGACGGCGACAAGGCAGGTCGCAAGGCGGCGCATCGCGCGCTGGACGCCAGCATCGAACAACTGGCCGATGACCACAGCATCGCCTTCCTGTTCCTGCCGCCCGAACACGACCCCGACAGCTACGTACGCGAACAGGGCCTGGAGGCCTGGCGACGCGCACTCGACGGCGCAATGCCACTCACCGAATTCCTCCTGCATACGCTGAAGGACGACATCGAGCTCACGACCGCAGAAGGCCGCGCGCGCCTGGTGCACGAAGCCAAGGGCATCGTGCCGCGCATACCGGCGCCGATGCTGCGCCTGCAGATGATCCGCCAGATTGCACAGGACGCCGGACTGGACGTCGCTGAAGTGGAACGCGCCTTCGGCCTCAAGCCCAGTGGTGGCAACGGCCGCAACAAGGCAGCTCCGCCGCGCCTGCCGCGTGCGGCCGTGCTCGGCCCGGTGCAGCAGATGCTGCGCCTGCTCGCGACACACCCCGACCTCGTAGGCCGACTGCCGTCGGATGCACTGGCGATGCTCGGCGACACGCCGGAATCCACCGTCCTGCAAGCACTCATCGACGCGCATGACGACGGCTCGCTGGATTCACGCAGCCTCGCCATCCTGTACGAGCGCTGGCGCGACACACCACAGGAGACCGTCATCGCCGACCTGCTTCAGGCCAGCGAAGAACTCGCCGCCGACAGCGAGGCCGCCCCCGTCCTGCTCGAGGGTCTGCTGAACACGCTGCGCCGTGGCGATATCGAAAGAGCCTTCGACGAGTTGCAACGACGCCTTGCCTCCGGCGATGCACTCAGCGCCGACGAGATGCAACAGTACAAGGCGCTTTTATTGCAAAAACAGAAACTTAAGTCTGGACAAACAGACTGACGCCGTATATAGTTATCTGTTTCCCCGCTCCACCCGCCCTGCCTCTTGAGGAATCCATGGCCAAGGAAAAAGCCGCCGCCGCTGCCAAAGAAACCCCGCGCAAGGACCAACCGAAAGCTCCCGCCGGGCGTCGTGCCAAGGACAAGACGAAGGACCTGATCGCACCGGTGCTGAGCACCGATCCCAGCAAGGACGCCGAGGTCCGCCGCACCCGCCTGAAGACGCTTATCGCGCTGGGCAAGGAGCGCGGTTATCTGACCTACGCCGAAATCAACGACCACCTGCCCGAAGACATGGTGGACGCGGAGCAGATCGAAGCGATCATCTCCACGTTCAATGACATGGGCGTGCAGGTGTACGACGAAGCGCCTGCTGCCGAAGAGCTGCTGATGTCCGACGCAGTGCCGGCCGCTGCCGCGGACGAAGAAGCCGAAGAGCAGGCCGAGCAGGCCCTCGCTTCCGTCGAATCCGAATTCGGCCGCACCACCGACCCGGTGCGCATGTACATGCGCGAAATGGGCACGGTGGAACTCCTCACGCGTGATGGCGAGATCGAGATCGCCAAGCGCATCGAGGAAGGCCTCAAGCACATGGTCATCGCCATCTCGGCCTGCCCGACCACCATTGCCGACATCCTCGCGATGGTCGACAAGGTGACCAAGGACGAGATGCGCATCGACGACGTCATCGACGGCCTGGTCGACCCGAACGCTGTGGAAGAGCAAGCCTCCGCCGCGGCCGAGGAAGAGATCGAGCTGGAAGACGAAGCCGAAGAAGAAGACGAAGACGGCGATGGTGGCGCAGCTGCCATGTCCGCCTCGCTGCAGCAGTTGAAGACCGATGCGCTCGAGCGCTTCGAGATCATCCGCGGCCTGTACACTAAGGCGCTGCCGCTGCTCGCCAAGAAGGGTCCGCAGGACAAGACCTACGTCAAGTACCAGGGCCAGATCAGCGCCGAGCTGATGAACATCCGCTTCTCGGCGCGCGTCATCGAAGGCCTGTGCGACTCCGTGCGCCACATGGTGGAGAGCGTGCGCAAGCACGAGCGCAAGATCCTCGAACTCTGCGTAGATCGCGCCGGCATGCCGCGCGCCCACTTCATCAAGAGCTTCCCGGGTCACGAATCCGATCTGGACTGGCTGAAGAACGAAATCTCCGCGGGTGGCGCCTACGCTGCCACGCTGATGCGCCTGCAACCGGCCGTGCTGGAAGAACAGCAGAAGCTGATCGACCTGCAGACCCGCATCCAGATCTCGCTGAAGGACCTGAAGGACATCAACAAGCAGATGTCCACCGGTGAAGCGAAGATGCGTCGCGCCAAGCGCGAGATGACCGAGGCCAACCTGCGTCTCGTGATCTCGATCGCCAAGAAGTACACCAACCGCGGCCTGCAGTTCCTCGACCTGATCCAGGAAGGCAACATCGGCCTGATGAAGGCGGTGGACAAGTTCGAATACCGTCGTGGCTACAAGTTCTCCACGTACGCCACCTGGTGGATTCGCCAGGCCATCACCCGCTCGATCGCCGACCAGGCGCGCACCATCCGCATCCCGGTGCACATGATCGAGACGATCAACAAGATGAACCGCATCTCCCGTCAGATCCTGCAGGAAACCGGCGCCGAGCCGGATCCCGCAACGCTGGCGATCAAGATGGAGATGCCCGAGGACAAGATCCGCAAGATCCTGAAGATCAGCAAGGAGCCGATCTCCATGGAGACGCCGATCGGCGACGACGACGACTCCCACCTCGGCGACTTCATCGAGGACACCACCACCGTGTCCCCGGGCGATGCCGCGCTGTACTCCTCGCTCAAGGGTGTGACCAAGGAAATCCTCGACTCCCTGACGCCGCGCGAAGCCAAGGTGCTGCGCATGCGCTTCGGTATCGAGATGAACACGGACCACACGCTGGAAGAAGTCGGCAAGCAGTTCGACGTCACCCGCGAGCGCATCCGCCAGATCGAAGCCAAGGCCCTGCGCAAGCTGCGTCACCCCAGCCGCTCCGAAAAGCTGAAGAGCTTCCTCGACGGCGAAGGCTGATCCCGCCACACCGATTGACCCTGACGCGGCTACTCACGAGGTAGCCGCGCTCACATCGGGCCTCTAGCTCATGCCTGGTTAGAGCAGCGGACTCATAATCCGTTGGTGCTGGGTTCGACTCCCAGGGGGCCCACCAGATTCACGCAGTGGTACAGAACGAACCCGCCCATCGGCGGGTTTATTTTTGCCCGCATCTCACTCCGCCCTCCCGCGCCCGTCGCGCCGCAACAAGCGCGTTCCGCGCTTGCCCCTACAATACCGCCCACTACACAGAACCAGACCAACACGGATCGGGCGGGAGAGACATGAGCAAGAAAGCAAAAATGCGGGGGGCTGCGCTGGCGGCACCCATGCCGCGTGCGCTGAGCGCAGGGCAACGGCTGGACCGCCTGCTCGGCAACTACCTCAGCACGATGGCCTTCCTGATCGGGGCCTATTTCATCTGCTTCGAGCTGTCGCCCTTCCACCAGCGCGAACTGACGCGCGACTTCAACTTCGCCTACATCGGCCTGCCGCTGGAGCCGCTGGGCTTCTCCACCAGCTTCGTGCCGGTGCAGTGGATCTTCCGCGCGCTGATCGTCATCTACGGCGTGGTGCTGCTGCGCTTCTACCTGAAGTATCCGTACATCCGCTCCAAGGCCTTCATCTTCCTGCGGGGACTGTGGCCCAGCATCCGCCGCGAGAAGGGCTTCTCGCGCGACACCAAGCAGGCTGGCCTCGCCCTGCTGCTGAAGTTCTTCTTCGCGCCCTTGATGATCAACTGGTGCTGGGGTCACATCGC
>JAVHYF010000086.1 GCA_031119205.1 Moraxellaceae bacterium
CGCGAAGGATGGCGAGCGCGTCATTGACGTGGAGTGGGGCGTTGCGAAGAAGGGTACCGATGCGCCCGTGTATGCGGTGGACGTTTCCGTCGAGGCGGCCGACCGTCAGGGCCTGCTGCGCGATATCTCCGATGTGTTCGCACGCGAGAAGATGAATGTGATCGGCGTGCAGACGCAGTCGATCAAGGGCACGGCGTGGATGACCTTCACTGTGGAAATCGCCGATGCCGCGCGGCTCACGCAGGTGCTTGGACTGGTCACAGCAGTTATTGGTGTGCGATCTGCACGTCGTCGCTGAAAACTGCGATTTCTCCTGCTACAATAGCTGCTTCTCGGACACATCCTTAGGCGCGTAGCTCAGCTGGTTAGAGCACCACCTTGACATGGTGGGGGTCGTTGGTTCGAGTCCAATCGCGCCTACCAATTTCTGTTTCAACCCCGGCCAACCACCGGATCAGTCGAACAGATCATGCACCGGGTTCCCCGGTGTACATATCGTCCCTTGTGGTGATGCAGGCAAAGACCATAGCCATGTTCTTGTGCTACCTTGGCCACTCTGCAACTCCATTCCATTTTTCTTGATAAGCGATCCGATGAATACGCGATCAACACTCGTTGATCGGGCTCATGCCGACAAGCGCCTGGCCGCATTGCTGAAGCAGGCTCCCATCGAGTTTGCGCGTGCTGTCTACGGCATCAACGACTACGCAAGCGGGCGCACCGACACCATGGCTGCGCGCGAAGTTGTGCGCGCCCAACGACAGGGCATGCCATTGACCGAAGAGCGCGCGGAACAGCGTGCCCGCGCCTATCTGCCGACTGTCGGGCAGGAGCACTGCCCGCGTTGCTGGGTGGTCTACGGCCACAAGACGCCGCTGCGATTCCGTGAGGCCGACGAAGAGCGGCCGGAGGTTGCGGCCTGCCACATGTGTGGCGCGGAGTACTCGACATCGCCGGATTGAGGAAAGTGTCAGGTCCGGTCAGGGTAAACCTTGTCGCGGCGCAGCAAAACCGCTCCCTAGAATCATCCGACGACATGGGCGTCCATGTGAAGGAGTCCGCAGTGCAGAGCAAGAAGTCCGGGGTCAAGCCGGTGCAGCGTGTGATCAAGAAGTACCCCAACCGAAGGCTCTACGACACCGAGACATCCACGTACATCACGCTGACCGAGGTGAAGCAGCTGGTCATCCAGAATGCCCAGTTCGTGGTGCGCGATGCCAAGACCGGTGACGACCTCACGCGCAGCATCCTGCTGCAGATCATTCTCGAAGAAGAGGCGGGCGGCGCACCGATGTTCACCGAGCAGGTGCTGGCCAACATCATCCGCTTCTATGGTCAGGCGATGCAGGGCTACATGGGGCCGTATCTCGAGAAGAACATCCAGGCCATGACCGAGGTGCAGGCGCAGCTCGCCGAAAAGGCCGAGGGACTGACGCCCGAGATGTGGGCTCGCTTCATGACCATGCAGTCGCCGATGCTTCAGGGGCTGATGGGTAGCTACGTCGAACAATCGAAGAACGTGTTCCTGCAGATGCAGGAGCAGATGCAGAAGAACACCGAACAGGTGCTGGGGGCCTTTGGCATCAAGCGTTCCTGATTCGCGTGCAGGTGCCGGCAAGCGGATGCTGACCAGCGGATGCCCCGCCATCACCGATAGCTGGGACAATAGAGGCATATGAGCGAAGTTGCCTCCCCCGAACGTACAGCCACGCCGACCGCCCCCAAGGTCGGCTTCGTGAGCCTGGGCTGCCCCAAGGCCCTTACCGATTCCGAACTGATCCTGACCCAGCTGAGCGCCGAGGGTTATCAGACCGCCAAGACTTTCGAAGGCGCCGATCTGGTGATCGTCAACACCTGCGGCTTCATCGACGATGCCGTGAAGGAAAGTCTCGACACCATCGGCGAGGCGCTGGCCGAGAACGGCCGCGTGATCGTCACCGGTTGCCTGGGCGCCAAGACCGGTGATCAGGGCGGCAACCTTGTGCGCCAGATGCACCCGAGCGTGCTGGCCGTGACCGGTCCACACGCCACGCAGGAGGTGATGGATGCGGTGCACGCCAATCTGCCGAAGCCGCACGACCCGTTCATCGACCTCGTGCCCAACACCTTCGGCGTCGCGGGTCTCAAGCTGACGCCGCGGCACTACGCTTATTTGAAGATCAGCGAGGGCTGCAATCATCGCTGCACCTTCTGCATCATTCCCTCGATGCGCGGCGACCTCGTGTCGCGGCCGGTCGGCGATGTGTTGAGCGAGGCCAAGGCCCTGTTCGAAGGCGGTGTGAAGGAGCTGCTGGTGATCAGCCAGGACACCTCGGCTTATGGCGTCGACGTGAAGTACCGCACCGGGTTCTGGGATGGCAAGCCGGTCAAGACGCGCATGCTCGAACTGGTGCGCACGCTGGGTGAAATCGCCGAGCCGTATGGCGCGTGGGTTCGCCTGCACTACGTGTACCCGTATCCGAGCGTCGACGAGATCATTCCGTTGATGGCAAGCGGGCAGGTGCTGCCGTACCTCGACGTGCCCTTGCAGCACAGTCATCCCGATGTGCTGAAGCGCATGAAGCGCCCGGCCAGCGGCGAGAAGAATCTGGAGCGGCTGGCGCGTTGGCGCGAGGTGTGCCCGGAGCTCGTGATTCGCAGCACCTTCATCGCAGGCTTCCCTGGCGAGACGGAGCAGGAGTTCGAGCATCTGCTTGACTTCATCCGCGAGGCGGAGATCGATCGTGCCGGCTGCTTCGCCTACAGCCCGGTCGAGGGCGCCACTGCCAACGACATTCCCGGCATGCTGCCCGAGGCTGAGCGCGAAGCGCGTCGCGCGCGCTTCATGGAGGTGGCCGAAGCTGTGTCGATCGCAAAGCTGCAGAAACG
>JAVHYF010000030.1 GCA_031119205.1 Moraxellaceae bacterium
TCGACAGCGGGGTGTCGAGCAGGACATCGGTGAAGCCGATGATGGCGTTCATCGGTGTGCGGATCTCGTGGCTCATGTTGGCCAGGAAGGCTGCGCGGGCGGAGGCCGCCTGTTCGGCGCGTTCCTTGGCTTCGCGCAGTTCCAGTTCCATCTGCTTGCGCGCGGTGATGTCGGTGGCGTACTTGGTGATCTTGCGCAGCTTGCCGTCGGCGCCGTACACCGGGTTGTAGGTGGCCTGTATCCAGAAGTGCTGGCCGTCCTTGCCGACCCGACGGTACTCGCCGCCGTCGAACTGGCCTTGTGCAAGGCGCTCCCAGAACGCTGCGTAGGCGGTGCTGCTCACGTAGTCGGGATCGCACAGCAGGGCGTGCGGCTGGCCGACCAGCTCTTCCAACTGGTAGCCGCTGAGGGCCTGGAAGTTGTCGTTGGCTGCGAGCACCGTGCCGGCAAGGTCGAACTCGACCACCGCCAGGGCCCGACCGAGGGCGTGCACCGTGCCTTCGTACTCGGCTGCACGCAGCCGCGTTTCGGTGATGTCGACCAGGACGCCGTCGACCCACTGCGGGGTGCCGTCGTCGTCGCACTGGGCGGTGCCGGTTTCCCAGATCCAGTGCTCGCGGCCGTCGCGGTCGCGCAGGCGGTAGGTCACCTCGTAATTGCGCTTCTGCTCGATGGCCGCCACCACCGCGTTGGCGGTGGGGTCGCGGTCATCCAGGTGGATGAGGTCGTTCCAGGCCACGCGGCGACTGATGAAGTCGTCCGGCGACCAGCCGGTGAGCGCGGCCACGGCGTCGCTGATGAACAGCATGCTCCAGTCGTGGTCGAGCAGGCAGCGGAAAGTCACGCCGGGAGTGTTGCGGATCAGGGTGCGCAGTTGCTGTTCGCTGGCGCGCAGCGACTGTTCCATGCCGTGACGTTCGCTGATGTCGGTCACCGCTGCGACGAACAGCGGCTGGTCGGCGAGGGTGGTGCGGCTCATGGCGAGGCGGATCGGCACCAGTACGCCATCGCGGCGCACGGCGGTGACGTCGCGCCCGATGCAGAAGCTGTCGGCACTGGCCCCGGCCAGGCTGGCCTTGCGCTGTTCGGCGTACACCGCCGCCTCGTCCGGCAACAGCAACATGGCGGCAGGCTGGCCGATGATCTCCCTGGCATGCCAGCCGAAGATGCGTTCGGCGGCCGGATTCACGTTGCAGATGCGGCCCTGGGGGTCGATGGTCACGATGCCGTCGGCCACCGTGTCGAACACGGCACGCAGCTGCGATTCCTTGGACTGCATCTGGCGGTACAGCTCGCGGAAGCGCAGCAGGTTGTTGACCGTCAGCACCAGCACGGTCAGGGCGACCACCACCAGCGCGACCGCAACCGCGAGGAAACCGGTGTTCAGTGCAGAGGTCGCTTGCGGCGTGGCGATGCCGACGAAGCGTGCGGCCGCCATGCCGGTGTAGTGCATGGCGCTGATGGCCAGGCCCATGATGAAACCGCTGGGCAGCAGCGACCAGGCCGGGCTCAGGCGACGCGACAGCCAGCCGCGTCCGCCATTGCCGAAGCGCACGCCCAGCGCGATCACGCTCAGCACCACGGCGACGAAGATGGACAATGCGAAACCGACCGGGTCGTAGCGCAGCTCGGGCAGCATGTCCATGGCAGCCATGCCGCTGTAGTGCATGGCGCCGATGCCGGCGCCCACCAGCACACCGCCACTGATCAACTGCCACAGGGTGATCTGCCGACGGGCCAGCAAGGTCAGCGCGACACCGGAGGCGGCCAGGCCGGGCAGCAGAGACAGCAGGGTCAGCCCCGGCGAATAGGTAACCGGCGTGCACAGGTCGAAGGCCAGCATGCCGATGAAATGCATGGCCCAGATGCCACCGCCGAGCGCGACGCTGCCGGTGGCGACGGCGACATTGCGGTGGAGCGGGGTGTCGCTGCGGCGGGCCATGGCCGCCATCTGAAGGGCCATGGTGGCGGCGAAAACCGCGATGCCTATCGACAGCAGGACCAGCCAGGGGTCGTGACTGCCGTAGACGAGCGGGCTGCTGTCATCGAGCTGAAAGAACGGGCTGGAGGCGTTTGAACCGGAGCTGGGCATGGCGTTGGCCAGCCTTCGGGCTGGTCCATTGATTCGCGATGCCTCTACTATCGACCAATAATTTCCTCAAAAGTAATAAAAACGTCAAAATCAACAAAAATTGACGGTGGTAAGGAGTGTCGGCGGCGTGGCCTTCGCACCGGAAATGGCAACGGGAAAAGGAAGCAGGAAACAGAAAGGCCGCCCGCAGGCGGCCTTTTCACGGAACGCGAGGCGGTCCGTTCTTACTTCAGCACGCTCTTGCCCGGCGCCCACTTGGCGACCCAGGCCGGGTAGTCCTTGGCCAGCAGGTCGCGCGGGCTGTCGGCATACCAGTTGTACTTCACGCGGCGCTCGTAGCTCACATCCGCGTAGTTGTCGCGCTTGATGCCGTCGCGCGCGGTGAACAGCGGCTTGCCGGTCTGCAGGTCGTAGAAGCGCGCCCACAGCGGCGGAGCCTTCGGGTCGGCGACGACGCGGCGGTCGAAACCGAACTCCAGGGTACGGTCGTCCTTACGCTCCAGCTTGATGCCGGTGAGCTTGGCGTCGTCGAACCAGTCGATGGCGCTCTGCACGGCCGCGATGATCTCCGGCGTCGGCTTGTCGATGCTCATCAGGAAGCGGGTGATGTTCACGCTCTCGTTGCCGCTGATGGAGGCCAGTTCGAAGGCGCGGCCGGTCACCGGCTGCAGGGTCTTCTCGTCGTACTGGGCGCACCAGCCGGTCTTCTTGCCGTTCACCACCAGCTGGGTCTTGAGGATCAGGGCGATGCCGCGCTCATAGGCGCCACGGGCCAGGCCGGCACGCGGCACGTCGACGAACTGGAACTCCGGCGAGCGGCTGGCCACGTCGCGCAGCATCTCCAGCACGTTGGCGATGGCATCGTCATTGAAGGTGATGCGGGCCTTGTAGCCCTGCGGTTCCGGCCAGAACTGCTGCCAGCCGCCGTTGGCCTGCTGGGCACGCAGCACGTAGTCGAGGCCACGCAGGTAGCCGTCGGCGTACTTCTGGTCCTTGGTGGCGTTGTAGACCTTCGCCAGCGCTGCCATCTGCTTCATGGTGGAGTCGTTGTCGATGGTCGACTTGTTGCGGAAGCCGGTCATCGCCGCCTTGTTCACTGGCACCAGCAGGTTCACGTCGCGATCCACCTTGGGCCAGCCGCCGTCGGCGTTCTGGTAGCCGAGGATCACGTCGCCCAGCTTGATGCCGTCGGCGCTGCCGTAGAACTCGGGCTTCTGAGTGGTGAGGGTGCCTTCCGTCACCGGGCCGCCGCGGGCGAAGTCTTCCAGCTTCTGGCTGGGCGGCAGGATGAAGGCACCGGACAGGCGCTGGCGGGTGTCGTCCCACTTCACGAAGGCGCCCAGCTTTTCCCACACGTTGGCGACCGGCACCCACACGCTGCCGGCCTTCAGCTCCGGTGCGAGGTCCAGCTTGAACGGCAGGCCATCGGCGGTGGCATCGACGCTGCCTATGGTGACCTGCACGTTGTGGCCGCCCAAGCTGTAGGTGGCGGTGCTGCCGTTCAGGCTGTACTCACCCCCGAGGAAGGGAATGATGTCGCCCAGCGGGGCAAACACCTTCTTGCCCGGACGCAGCTCGGGCTGGGTGTACAGGCCTTCTTCCAGCTCCTGGTAGGCGCCGTCCACCGAGAAGTTCGGCTCGCCCTGGATCAGGGCCACGGTCTTGAGGGTGTTGCCGTTGGTGTTGTGAAGGCCGGGGGTGGCACAACCAAAGGCGGCCAGGCTGGCGATGGCGATTGCCACCGTCATCTTGATACGGGATGCCATACAGGAACTCCAGGGTGGTGGTACAGGTTTGATACGCGATGGTGCAAAAGCAATATCGGCCCCGGAGCCTAACAACTTAGTTTGTCATTTTGTAGGGGTTTTCCCGTATTCGGCATATTTAACCTGTCCGGCGGAGGTTTGGCCCCGCCGCCGGAAGCAGGTATCGGCAGTCGGGCTGGCCTATCGGCGGCGACGGCCGAAGCCCAGTGCCAGGGCGGCCAGACCGCCCAGCGCCAGGGTGCCGGGAACCGGGACGGGGCTGTACTCGACCACGTAGCCCAGCACCGGGAAGCTGGCGTCCACGTCGTTCCAGCCATTGCCGCCGGCCCAGTTGATGGCCAGATAGTCCTCGGCGCTTCCCGCGTTGTTCGGCTCACCCGGGTTCCAGAACGTATAGGCGCCGGGCGTTGCGCCGGGGCCGCTGAATACCTGGCCGGCTTCCGGACCATCGGTCCAGGCCCACTGGCCTTCGCTGGCGGCGTCGGATGCGCCGGCCCAGACGGTAGGGTTCTGCCAGTTCAGCAGGCTGCCCAGCACGAAGCTGAATTCCTTCACGCTGCCGATGGTCAGCAGGTGGCCCTGGTTGCCGGCGTGGCTGCGACTGGCGGCATCGCTGCGTGCCTCATGCCAGCTCAGGCTGGCGTCCGGGGCGAAGGCGACGTACTCGTACCAGTGACCGTTGCCGCCATTCGCGAGCTGCCACTGGATGGGTGCGGCAATGCCGTGGGCGCTCGCCAGGCTGGCGGCAATCGCAATGAGTGAAGCGAGGGGCTTGAAGCGTGTGCGCATGAATCTCTCCTTGGGGGTGATGTGATGGCGGTGACACCGCGATGACGTCAGCCTGAGGGAGAGGCGTATCAATCCGACTTCGTGCGGCAGCGGGTTTGTTTCATTGGTTGCTGCCTGATCGGCGACGCCGGAGAAGAGCGGCAAAGAACAAGAGCGGCAAAGAAAAAGGGGAGCGCTTTCGCGCTCCCCGGCAGGCACTGCATGCGACAGGCAAGCTGCCGCTGTTCTGGTTGCTTGTGCGTCGTGGGTCAATCAGCGGGTTGGTCAGCGCATTGGTCAGTAACCGATCTGGCCCGGCCCCCTGTAGCCCTGCGTCACGATGATGTTGTCGAAACGCGCGGCGGAAGCCGTCTGCGGCTGCCAGCTGTAGTTCGGCAGGGCGGTCGTCAGACGTTGCGAAGCGCACAGCTCGTCGTAGCGGGCCTGGGTCAGCTGGCTCGGCACGCTGGGCTTGGTGGCGTTCAGGCAGGTGAGGCGCTTGGTCTCGTTGCCGCCGTAGAAGGTACTGAAGAAGACGCCGTTGACCCAGGTGTCCTGGCTGTCCGGCACCGTGCCGCTGCAGGGGCCGTCGCACTCGTCGCGCATCGCCACGCCGCTGAACACCAGGGTGCGGGTCACGCTGCGACTGGCGTTGGCCACCCACAGTGTGATCTCGCCGTTGCCACCGGTGGGGTTGCCACTGGCGTCACGGGTCACCGAGTTGTTGGTGTTGATCTTCGTCGAGATGCGGAAGGTGTACCACTGGCCGGCCTGCAGGCGGAACTTGCCGTCGTTGGGCACGGTGCCCGGCACTTCGTTGGGTTCGTTGTCGGCACCGTCGATCACCTTGCGGATCCCGCAGCTGCCGGACGGGCGGGTCTGGTCGTAGGAATACAGCTCCAGGCGACCGTTGGCACGCCACATCAGACGGATGCTCCAGTTCTTGGGCGAGCGCTTGTCGCTACCGTCCTCCGTGCAGCCGCTGTCGAAGTCCATCGACGCCAGGCCGGGCAGCTTGCCGCCCTTGGCGAAGTCGAAGCCGGGCTCGAAGTAGATGTCATAGCTCAGCGTGTACTCCTTGGCCGGCACCACGGTGTCGTTGTAGCGACCACTGTCATCGGTCTTGCCGCTGATGTTGATGTTGCGCTGGGTCACATCGGTGCCGGTGTTGGTGTGCGTGGAATCCGCCGCCACCCAGCTGACGTTGCCATTGACATACTCGAACACCGGGTCGGAGGCCGGGTGCTTGAGGATGCCGGACGGATGGCGGTACACGATGCGCAGGCACTTGGAACCATCCGCGCCGCAACCGCTGGTGATCTGCGCGTTGGAGGGGTAGGCCTTGATTTTGGCGGTGTCGATGTTGTAGTTCCACAGCCCGTTGGCCAGCGAGTTGAAGGTCTGGCGATAAGCCATGACGCCGCCACCGCCGGAAGACGAACTGCTGCTGGTACCGCCGGAGCTGCTCGACGACGAACTGGAGGAGCTGGAGGAAGAGGAGCTGCTGGAGCTGCTGCTCGACGAGCTGGAGGTCGATGAACTGGACGACGAGCTGGACGACGACGAGCTTGATGAAGAACTCGACGATGACGAACTGCTGGAGGAGCTCGACGAAGAGGAGCTGGAGCTGGAAGAGGAAGAAGACGAGCTGCTGGAACCACCGCCCACCGGCACGCCGTTCACCTGGAACGAGCAGGCCTGACCATTGATGCTGCAGTTGGCCAGGTTGGCGGCGTTGAACACGCCGTTGGCGGTGAAGCCGAAGCTCACCGTGCCATTGACCGGAATGTTGCCGTTGAAGCTGGCGTTGGTGAAGGTGAAGGGATCGCTACCGGTCCTGGTCGCGCTGTAGATGCTCTTGATGCTGTTGCCGAGCTTGAACGACAGGCCCCAGCTGGTGATGGCGGTGCTGTTGGTGTTCTTGATCTCGACGTCGGTCGTGTAGCCGTCGGCCCAGGTGCTCTTCATCTTGAAGTTCACCGTGACCGCCGCGTGGGCGCTGCCCAGTGCGCAGCCAGCGGTCAACAGGGCGCCCAGCAGCAGGCGCCGGGGCGCATGCAGTGTGTTCATCTTGTCTACCTCCATTGGTTTCGTGGGCGGCCAACTCTGCCCGACCGCAGGTAGACGTTAAACGGTTAACTTTTTCTATCGTTATAGGGGTTTGCCCTAGAGGTGAGCCAAGGATTTAACGGGGTCCGGCCGGAAATTAAGCGTTTTATCTGAATGGGATGCGGGCTGCTTGCCCGCATCCAGACCGACGCCGCCTCAGCGGGTGCCCTGCAGGGCGCTGGCCAGTTCGCGCGACAGCGTTGCGACGGCGCGGGTCTGCGCAGCCACCGCCGCATCGCTGCCGATGCCCTGGGCCGGCTCCACGATGCGGCTCTGGCGACGTTGCGGCAGCAGCGCACGGCCCTCGGCATCGACGATCTGCCAGCGGGCCTCCAGCGTGGCGGTGCCGGTAGCGTCGCTGTCGAAGCGCAACACTTCCATGCGCACCTGGCGTGCCGGGCGCTCCTGCAACGGCCAGGGGAAGCCGATGACCTGCGGGTTGCCGGTCAGGCGCACCAGGTTCTCGCGCAGGACACGGTTGAAGCTGGCTTCCAGCGGTTCGGCCCAGCGTTCGTCCTCGCGCAGGTCCAGTCCCACGTCGCCGCGTCGGACGACCCGCTGGCTGCGGTCCAGGTACTCCGGCCACAGCACTGGCCCGACGCCGATGCTCAGCGCCAAGGCCTGTTCGGGTGCCGTGAAGCTTTGCGGCATGAGCTGGTAGTAGCGTGCCGGCGGCGTGGTGCCGCAGGCGGCGAGCAGCAGCACCAGCGCGCAGGGCAGGGCTGCGTGCAACAGCGGGAGGCGGGAGGGCGCGCTCATGGCTTGCGACCTTTCAGCAGGGATTCGGGGTGGCGTTCGATGGAGTCGGCCAGATCACGCAGGGCATGTGCGGCGGTGCTCATGTCTTTCATGGCGCGGTTGAACTGCACGATCGACGGCGACTCCTCGTTGGTGAGCGACTGCAGGGATGCGGCCGTCTTGCCCAGCTCGTCCGAGGTGCGGATGAGGCTGGCCTGCAACGGCGAGTCGGGGTCGGCCAGCTTGCCGAACTTGTCCGATGCCGCCTCGAAGCGCGCCATCGCCTTCTCGGTGGAGGCCATCGCTTCCGAGGTGTCGGCCAGGGCGCGGCGCAGGTCGCTGACCGCCGGATCGATGGCCTTGTCCAGTTTGGCGCTGATGCTCTGGATGTTCTGCAGGGCAAGGTTGATGTTGGCGAGGCTCTGCTTCAGTTCCGGTGACTCCACCAGTCCCCGTGTGCTGGCCGCGATGGTCGACAGGTCGTTGGCGATGCTCGCCACGTCGATCTGTTCCAGCTTGGAGGCAAGCTCCTGCACCGGCGAGGGAATGGTCGGGATCTCGCGGTTGTCGGGCGGCGTGCTGCGGAACACCGCGGCCTTGTCCGGATGGAAGTCCAGTTCCACGTAGAGCTGGCCGGTCAGGAAGCTCTGCGTCGACAGCCGTGCCCGCAGTCCGCGTGCAACCAGTTCGCTGGAGTCGGGCAGGGAACCACGCATGCCACTGCCATTCTCGGCGGCCCCCTCCGGATCGGTCTCGATGGTGACCGGGATGAGGAAGCTGCGGTTCTTCTCGTCGAAGCGCAGGTTGATGCTCTTCACGCTGCCGATCCGCACCCCGCGGAACACCACCGGTGCGCCGACCTGCAGGCCGTACACCGAACCTTCGAAGAACATCACGAAGCGGTCGCGCTGCTGCAGGAGGCTGCCACCAGCGAACAGGAACATGCCGCCGAGTACCAGCAGCAAGGCGCCGATGAGGAAGGCGCCGATGACGGTCGGGTTGGCTTTGCGGCTCATCAGTTGCCTCGTGCAAGAAAGCGGCGCACCTGCTCGGGCCCGCCCTCCAGCAGTTCGCGCGGCGGGCCCCAGGCTGTCAGGCGCTTGCGGTCGGCGTCCAGGAAGATGGCCTGGTCGGCCACCGCGAAGATACTTGCGAGTTCGTGCGTCACCATCACGATGCTTGCTCCCAGGCTGTCGCGTAGTTGCAGGATCAGCTCGTCGAGCCGCTGCGAACTGAGCGGATCCAGGCCGGCAGAAGGTTCGTCGAAAAACAGGATGTCCGGGTCCAGCGCCATGGCGCGGGCGAGGCCGGCGCGCTTCTTCATGCCGCCGCTGATCTCGGACGGATAGTAATCGCCGAAGCCGGCCAGGCCGACGAGGGCGAGCTTGAATTCCACGACTTCGGCAATCTCGGCCGGGGTCAGTTCGGTGAACTCCTCCAGCGGCAGCCCGACGTTCTCGGCCAGCGTGAGCGAGCTCCATAGCGCGCCGGACTGGAACAGCACGCCGAAGCGCCGCTTGAGACGCGTGCGGCCGTCCTCGTCCGCTGCCCAGAAGTCCTGCGCGCCGTGGGCGTCCACGTAGCGCACGCTGCCGGCCGCCGGCGCCTGCAGGCCGATCAGGTGGCGCAGCAGGGTGCTCTTGCCGCTGCCGCTGCCGCCCATGATGACGAACACCTCGCCGCGGCCGACCGAGAAGCTGATGTCCTCGGCGATCACCCGGTCGCCGTAGGCCATCTTCAGCTTGTCTACGAGGATGATCCTGTCATCGCTGCGATGGCCCGTGTCTGCGGGCGCAGCGTGGGAAGCGGGGGAGGCGAGCGGGGTGTCGGTTGTCATGACCATGGCTCGCTCAGATTCCCAGCTTCTGGAAGATCACCGTCAGCACCGATGCGAAGATGGTGATCAGCAGGATGCCGGTGACCACGGCCGAGGTCGCCGCGTCGCCCACCGACTGCGCGCTGCGCCCGCAGTGGATGCCGCGCAGGCAGCCGGCAAAGGCCACCAGTGCTCCGTATACCGCGCCCTTCACCAGGCCGACGGCGATGTGCGCGAAGGTCATCACGCTGAGCGTTTCATACCAGTACTCGGCGATGCCGACGTTGAACACCGTGTTGGCGACCAGCAGGCCGGCGAGGATGCCGACGAAGCCGGCATACAGCGTCAGCAACGGCGTCATGATGATGAGCGCCAGCATCCGCGGCAGCACCAGGTTGTCGATCGGTGAAATGCCCAGCGTGGTCAGCGCGTCGACTTCCTCACCCGCCTGCATGCTGCCGATCTGCGCGGCGAAGGCCGCGCCGGTGCGGCCGGCGAGGATGATGCCGGTCATCAGCGCACCGATCTCCCGGGTCATGCCGATGGCCACCAGGTCGGCGATGTAGATCTGCGCGCCGAACTGGGCGAGCTGCACCGCGCCCATGTAGGCGAGGATGGTGCCGACCAGGAAGCTGATCAGCGACACGATGGGCAGGGCCCGTGGACCGACCAGATCGATCTGCAGCCACAGGTCGCGGCTACGCATCTGGGCCTTGCCCCGCAGCAGGCGCATCAGCGACAGGGCGATCTCGCCCATGAACGCTGCGTTGCGCGGCAGGTTGCGCCAGCTCTCCAGCGCGATATGGCCTACCTGCGCGAACAGGCGGCGCTCCTCACCCGCGCAGGCCTGGGTCGTGGGTGGCACCGCCACCGCCAGGGCGTAGAGGCGGGCGAGGCGTTCCGGCAGGCCACTGGCGTCCAGCGTGATGCCGCGCCGCTCGCATTCGCGCTGCACGCGCAGCAGGAAGGCCGGCAGGCTACTGTCCCATTCGCCCAGGTCGTCCGTCACGACACTTGCCGACTGGCCGTCCGGCAACTTCGCCACGCTCGCCTGCGCGTCCGGAAGCTGCCCGTGCAGTTGCCAGTTGCCGCTGATGACGAGGCGGCTGGAGGCATCGGTCGTCACGACTTCGCAGCGGGCACTGGAATCGGTCATGCGCGTGTGGGCAGGCGGCAGAGGAGTATGGGTCGATGGCCCGGGGGCGGGAGTTTGCTGGCGAGCCACGCGCATGGCGGGGCTGCCAGACAGCACGCCGAAGATTACCTCAAGTCTCCGGCCGCACCGTGTCGGCCTTTCCTTACAATGCCGGCCATGCATAGCTTCTACGCCATCGTTCCCGCTGCCGGCAGCGGCAGCCGCATGGGCGGCGGATTGCCCAAGCAGTACCTGCCGTTGCTGGGCAAGCCATTGTTGTGGCATTGCCTCGACACGCTGACCAGCGTGCCGCGCATCCAGCGCGTCGCGCTGGTGCTGTCGCCGGACGACGCCTGCTGGCGCGAGACGGCGCCGGTCATGACCGGGTTGCGCGGCCTGCAGCCGGTGTTCACCGGTGGCGCTACGCGGGCGGACAGTGTGAAGGCCGGTCTTGCCGCCCTGCGTGATGTCGCCACCGAAGGCGACTGGGTGCTGGTGCATGACGCCGCGCGCGCCTGCCTGTCGGTCGCGCAGGTCGAGTTCCTCATCGACACCCTGGCCGATGATCCGGTGGGCGGCCTGCTGGCCGTGCCGGTGGCCGATACGCTGAAGCGCGCCGACAGTGGTTCGCGCGTGGCCGCGACGGTGCCGCGTGAAGCCATGTGGCAGGCACAGACACCACAGATGTTCCGCTACGGCCTGCTGTGCGAAGCGCTGGCGCGCTTCCCCGCGGTGACCGACGAAGCCGGTGCGGTGGAGGCCATGGGTCTGTCGCCGCGGCTGGTGGCGGCGGATGCAACCAACTTCAAGGTGACCTATCCGCAGGACCTCGCGCTGGCGGCGCAGATACTGCAGGCGCGGCGAGCGCAGGTTCCGTCTACGCGGCCCGGGGCCGCTGGAGAAACACAATGAGTGCAGCAGTAAGTGTAAGTGCAGCAGGATTCCCCTTCCGTATCGGCCAGGGGCTGGACGTGCATCGACTGGTCGAGGGCCGCAAGCTGATTCTCGGCGGCGTGACCATTCCCTATGACAAAGGCCTGCTCGGACATTCGGACGCCGATGCGCTGATGCACGCCATTACCGATGCGGTGCTGGGGGCGGCCGGGTTGGGCGACATCGGGCGCCTGTTCCCGGACACCGACCCGGCCCACAAGGACGCCGACAGCCGCGTGCTGCTGCGCGAGGCCATGCGCCGCGTGCAAGAGGCCGGCTGGCAGGTGGTGAACGTGGATGCCACCATCATCGCGCAGGCGCCGAAGATCAAACCGCATGCCGCGGCGATGGTTGCCAACATTGCCGAAGACCTCGGCATCGACGTGGCCTGCGTGAACGTCAAGGGCAAGACCAACGAAGGCCTCGGCCACCTTGGTCGTGGTGAAGGCATCGCCACCCAGGCGGTGGTGATGCTGGCGCGCGCCTGAGTCCGCACGGATCGATGTAGCAGGCATGGACAGGCTGATGCGTTTTCCGTCGGCAGTCGTCCGCGATCCGGCCGTCCAGCCTGGAGGGAGCGGCATGCGCATGCGGCAACGGGCAGGGGGCATGTCATGAGTGACGACCTTTTCGGCGCACCGCCGCCACAGGCGTTGCGCCTGTTCTACGCGCTGTGGCCTGCGCCGGACATCGCCGGCTCCCTGCACGGCATCGCCACCACGTTGCAGGGCAGGGTGATGAATCGCGCCGGCCTGCACGTCACCGTCGGCTTCGCCGGTGCGCAACTCCCCGAGCGCATCCCCGTACTGCGCGAACTGGCGCAGCGTTGCCCGCTGCCGCGCGTGTCGCTGTGCATCGACCACCTGGAGTACTGGTCAGCCCAGTTCGTCGTCGCCGTGCCGCGCGAGGTGCCGGCGGAGCTGCGCGAGGCCGTCATGCGCATTCATGCCGAGATGCGTGGCCTCGGCATGAAAGTGGAACCGCACGGCTGGTCGCCCCACATCACCTTGCTGCGCAAGGCGCCGCTACAACCCCTGCCGGAGATCGAACCGATGGCCTGGCGCATCGATGCGCTTCATCTGGCGGTCTCCGATGGCACGGGGCGTTACGACATCCTGCACAGTCAGGATTGCGTGGCCTGAAGAGCGGCGGCTGTCGGAGGACCATCTGCACGAGGTCCGATCAAGATCAAAAGCCAAGCGGTTCAATTCACACACACTCCGGGGACGGCGTGTCGATCTGTCGTCGGTGTCCGGCGCGACAGAAGCCCGACGCGCATCGCTGTCCAAGGAGGGAAGCATGCAGTTCAAGAACACCCGGGAGCGTTTCGGGGCCATTGCCGGCGCTTGTCACTGGCTGATCGCATCGGCCTTCATCCTCAGCTATCCGTTCGTGTACTACGTCGTGTACGTGCTCGAACGGGACCGCAGCAACCCGCTCTTCCTGCCCGTACTGAACGTGCACTGGTTCCTCGGCATCGTGGTCGGCGTACTGGTCATTCCGCGCCTCCTCTGGCGCTGGATGAACATCGAGCCCGAGGAAAGCCCGGGCTCGAAGGTGGAGCATCTGCTGGCCAGACTCGCGCACTGGGGCCTGTATGCGCTGATGATCATCATGCCTGCGACGGGCTATCTCGGCACCGGCGGCAAGACCTCCGCGACGATCGATTTCTACCTCTTCGAGATTCCGCGCTTCCCGAACACCGAGCTGTTCCGCCTGCTGCAGATCGACTGGGCGACTTTCGAGCCGATCATGGACGGCATCCATCATTTCTCGGGGCAGTGGCTTGCCCCGACCGTCGTGCTGCTGCACATCGCGGCCGCCTTCTATCACCACTACGTACGCGGCGACACCGTGTTGCTGCGCATGCTGCCGGAGGGGGCCGGCGCATGGTTGCGCAAGTGAGCTGACCCTCGTGCGTCCCGCCGCGGGGGCCGCCTACTTCGCGGCGGTCCGCTGCGCGATCCACGGCACGCCACCCGTGGTGGTGCCACGCATCTGGTTACCGTCCACCACGCCCATGTAGTGGTCGTTGCCGATGGAGAAGCGGATGTTGGCGCCGTCGATGCGGCTGTCGTTGAGGTGGGTCGTCCTCGTGCCATCGCGCAGTGCGCCGTCGATGCGCTGGTAGGTCTGCGTGAACTGCAGATTGCGACCGTTCAGCGTCCAGTTGCCTGCCACCTTTGCCGGCACGATCCACAGGTGCGCCTCGCAGTAGTTCGTACACCCGTCGGCCACGTGTGACGTGAGGTCCGGCTCCCAGTCCCCCATGCGGAACGTATTGGCAACCACGCGGGTGCCGGGACGCATGTCGAGGAGGATGGGGCGCAGGCGCTCGTTCAGGGTCGGCAGCAGGAAGAGCGTCACCACCGTGGCGTCCGAGAACTGCGACTTGAAGATGTCTGCGTGCTCGAAGCGCGCCCGCGCCGTCACGCCCTCGGCGACGGCAGCGCGTTGCGACATGGCGACGAGGTCCGGGTTGTACTCGATGCCGCGGGCCATGGTCCCGCGCTTGGCCGCGGTGATGACGGTGCGCCCGTCACCCGAGCCCAGGTCCACCAGGATGTCCTGTGGCGTCAGCTTCGCCATGTCCAGCATGCGGTTGACCAGCGCCTGCGAGGTCGGCACCCAGATCACGTCCTTGCCGGCCTGGCCGACTTCCGGTTGATAGCCGGAACCCGGCTTGACGGTGCTCTGTGCCTGGGCCGGGTTGATGAACATGGTGAAACCGACGAGCGTGGCGAGCAGGCTGCAGATGCGCATGAGGTTCTCTCCTGAGACGAACACTGAAAGGGCTGAAGGCGGGACCGGACAAGACGTGGAGTGTGCGAGTCCGCGATAGTTCTGCGTGCCCGGGCGCTTCGGCGGGTGGATATAGAGGGTGAGAGGGTGTGCCCTCGCCAGCCGCGGCACGCAGCGCTGGCCCCTGATACAGAGCCCTGTCGCCGCAAGCAACAGGCCGGCATTCGTCCCGCTTGAAAAGCACTTGAGTTTTTGCGCCGCACAAAGTTAGAATGAGCGTTCATTCTTTTTGTGGCCAGCTGCCCGCGAGCGGTCCGAAAAGCCCTGTATCCCCTGAAAAACAAAGACTTGAAGGTGAAGCATGCACACGAATGACGTGACTCTGCGCCGGGGCGCCACTTTGGCGTTTGCACTGGCGATCGGTCTGGGCCTTGCCGCTTGCGGCAAGCAGCAGGGGGGCGGGGCGCAGGGAGGTGGGCAGCCGCCGCAGGTCAGCATCGTCACCGTGGGAACGCAGTCCGTGCCGGTGAGCACCGAACTGGCGGGACGTACCGTGCCCTACCAGATTGCCGAAGTGCGTCCGCAGGTCAGCGGCATCGTGAAGGACCGTCTGTTCCGCGAGGGCGGCGACGTGAAAGCCGGGTCTTCGCTGTACCAGATCGACCCCGCGACCTATCAGGTGGAGTTCGAACGTGCGCAGGCGGCGCTGGTGAAGGCCGAGGCGAACGTGGCGACCACGCGCTCGCGCGCGCAGCGCTATGAAGAGCTTGTGGCGATCAAGGCCGTCAGCCAGCAGGACCGCGACGACGCAGTGGCCTCGCAGAAGCAGGCCGAGGCGGATGTGGCGGTCGCGCGCGCAGCGGTGGAAGCGGCGCGCATCAACCTTGCCTATACGAAGGTCGCGGCACCGATCTCCGGCCGCATCGGCAAGTCGACGGTGACGCCCGGTGCGTTGGTGACGGCCAACCAGGCTGCAGCGCTTACCACCATCCAGCAGCTGGACCCGGTGTATGTCGATGTCACTCAATCCAGCAGCGAACTGCTGCGACTGCGCCGTGACATGACCGATGGCCGCCTGAAGCGCAGCGAGATCGGCCAGGCCCGCGTGAAGCTGCTGCTGGAGGACGGCAGCGCCTATCGCCACGAAGGCAAGCTCGCCTTCTCCGATGTGACGGTGGACCAGGGCACCGGTACGGTGACGCTGCGTGCGGTGTTCCCCAATCCGGACAAGGTCCTGCTGCCGGGCATGTACGTGCGCGCGGTGCTGGAAGAAGGTGTTCGCGAGAATGCTGTCGTCGTACCGCAGCAGAGCGTGAGCCGCGATGCCAAGGGCAACGCGGTGGCGATGGTGGTGAATGCCGAGAACAAGGTGGAGCCGCGCGTGCTGAAGACCCAGCGTGCGCTGGGCAACCAGTGGCTGGTGAATGAAGGCCTGCAGGTGGGCGATCGCGTGATCGTCGAAGGCATCCAGAAGGCCCGTCCCGGCTCGCCGGTGACGCCCGTGCCGTGGGACCCGAAGGCGGCGTCCGCGCCTGCTGCGGCTTCTGCGCCGGCTGCCAACGCCACTGGAAAGTAAGGAGCGTCGCACATGGCTCGTTTCTTCATAGACAGACCCATCTTTGCGTGGGTCATCGCCATCGTCATCATGCTGGCCGGCGCGCTGGCGATCGTGCAGCTGCCGGTCGCCCAGTACCCGACCATCGCACCGCCGGCGGTCGTCATCAACGCCAGCTATCCGGGCGCATCCGCGAAGACCATCGAGGACTCGGTGACGCAGATCATCGAGCAGAAGCTGACCGGTCTCGACGGTCTGCTGTACATGAACTCGACCAGCGACTCGTCCGGCCGCGCGTCCATCACCCTGACCTTCAACGCGGACACCAATCCGGACATTGCGCAGGTGCAGGTGCAGAACAAGCTGCAGCTCGCCATGCCCCTGCTGCCGCAGGCCGTG
This sequence comes from Moraxellaceae bacterium, assembly GCA_031119205.1. Taxonomy (GTDB): domain Bacteria; phylum Pseudomonadota; class Gammaproteobacteria; order Burkholderiales; family Rhodocyclaceae; genus Uliginosibacterium. Next base: position 16,054 of record JAVHYF010000030.1, read on the forward strand.
CAGCAACAAGGCGTGCAGGTTGCCAAGTCCGCCCGCAACTTCCTGCTGGTGATCGGCTTCGTCTCGGAGGATGGCAAGTCCACCCAGACCGACCTGTCCGACTACCTGGTCGCCAACGTGCAGGACCCGCTGTCGCGTGTCACCGGCGTGGGCGAGGTGCAGGTGTTCGGTGCGCAGTACGCCATGCGCATATGGTTGGACCCGGCGAAGTTGAACAACTACAAGCTGACACCCTCTGACGTCACCGCCGCATTGCAGGCGCAGAACGCGCAGGTGTCGGCCGGCCAGCTTGGCGCGGCACCTGCCGTCCCGGGCCAGCAGCTCAATGCATCGATCACTGCGCAGAGCCGCCTGCAGACCGTGGAGCAGTTCCAGAACGTCTTGCTGCGGACCAATGCGCAAGGCGGCACGGTACGCCTGCGCGATGTCGCACGGGTGGAGCTGGGGGCCGAGAACTACGGCACCGTGGCACGCTTCAACGGCAAACCGGCTGCCGGTATCGGCATCAAGCTGGCCGCGGGTTCCAACGCGCTGGAAACCGCCGACGCAGTGAAGGCGAAGATCGCCGAAATGAGCCCGTACTTCCCGGCGGGTGTTTCCACCGTCACGCCGTACGACACCACGCCCTTCGTCCGGCTGTCGATCCAGGAAGTGGTGAAGACGCTGATCGAGGCCATCATCCTGGTCTTCCTGGTGATGTACCTCTTCCTGCAGAACTTCCGCGCCACGCTGATTCCGACCATCGCGGTGCCGGTCGTGCTGCTGGGTACCTTCGGCGTGCTGTCGGCCTTCGGATACTCGATCAATACGCTCACCATGTTCGGCGTGGTGCTCGCCATCGGCCTGCTGGTGGATGACGCCATCGTGGTGGTGGAGAACGTCGAGCGCGTGATGAGCGAGGAGGGCCTGCCGCCCAAGGAGGCGACGCGCAAATCGATGGGGCAGATCACCGGCGCGCTGGTGGGTATCGCCCTGGTGCTGTCGGCGGTGTTCGTGCCGATGGCCTTCTTCGGCGGCTCCACCGGTGTGATCTACCGCCAGTTCTCGATCACCATCGTGTCGTCCATGGTGCTGTCGGTCGTGGTGGCGATGATCCTCACGCCGGCGCTGTGCGCCACCATGCTGAAGCCGATCGAGAAGGGCCACCAGCATACGCAGGCCGGGTTCTTCCGCTGGTTCAACCGCATGTTTGACCGCAACACGCAGCGCTACGAATCGGCCGTGGGCCGCATGCTGAAGCGCACGGGTCGCTACATGGTGATCTTCGTGTTGCTGGTGGCCGGCATGGCCTACCTGTTCACACGCATGCCGACCTCGTTCCTGCCGGAAGAAGACCAGGGCATCCTGTTCACGCAGATCATGCTGCCTGCCGGCGCCACGCAGGAGCGCACGCTGAAGACCATCGAGCAGGTGGAGCAGCACTTCCTGGAAAACGAGAAGGACGCGGTCAGTTCGCTGTTCACCATTGCCGGCTTCAGTTTCGGTGGCTCCGGCCAGAACATGGGTCTGGGCTTCGTGCAGCTGCGTGACTGGAAGGAGCGCGAACGTCCCGACCTGCACGTGAAGGCGGTGGCCGGACGTGCGATGGGAGCCTTCTCGAAGTTGCGCGACGGCCTGGCGTTTGCCTTCGTGCCGCCAGCGGTGATCGAGCTCGGCACCTCCAATGGTTTCGAGGTGCAGCTGCAGGACCGTGGTGGCCTGGGGCACGAGGCGCTGATCGCCGCGCGCAACCAGTTCCTCGGACTCGCCTCGCAGGACAAGCGCCTGGTGGGTGTGCGGCCCAACGGTCAGGATGACCAGCCCGAGTACAACCTGGACATCGACCACGCCCGCGCGGGTGCGCTCGGCGTGACGGTGTCGGACATCAACAGCACGCTGTCGATCGCCTGGGGTAGCCAGTACGTGAACGACTTCGTCGACCGTGGCCGCATCAAGAAGGTGTACATGCAGGCCGATGCACCCGCCCGCATGCTGCCGGAGGATCTCGACAAGTGGTACGTGCGCAACAACAAGGGCGAGATGGTGCCGTTCTCGGCATTCGCCACGGCGCACTGGGACTACGGTTCACCGCGCCTGGAGCGCTTCAACGGCATGCCGTCGATCAACCTCCAGGGGCAGGGCGCACCGGGCCTCAGCTCGGGTGACGCGATGGCCGCGGTGGAAGAGATCATGGCCAAGCTGCCGCCGGGCATCGGTTACGAGTGGAGTGGTACCTCCTACGAGGAACGTCGCTCCGGCGCCCAGGCGCCCGCGCTGTATGCCATTTCACTGCTGGTGGTGTTCCTCTGCCTGGCCGCGCTGTATGAAAGCTGGTCGGTGCCGTTCTCGGTGATGCTGGTGGTGCCGCTGGGGGTCATCGGCGCACTGCTGGCGGCCACGACGCGTGGCCTGTCGAACGACGTGTACTTCCAGGTGGGCCTGCTGACGACCATCGGCCTCGCGTCGAAGAACGCGATCCTGATCGTGGAGTTCGCCAAGGAGCAGATGGAGCAGGGCAAGGAGCTGGTGGCCGCGACGATGGAAGCGGTACGCATGCGTCTGCGCCCCATCCTGATGACATCGCTGGCCTTCGGCCTCGGCGTGGTGCCGCTGGCAATCGCCACCGGTGCCGGCTCGGGTAGCCAGAACGCCATCGGTACCGGCGTGCTCGGCGGGATGATCACCTCCACGGTGCTCGGCATCTTCTTCGTGCCGGTCTTCTACGTGGTGATCCGTCGCCTCTTCAGCAAGCGCGATGCCGCCCCGGTGGCCGCCGCGCGCAATGCACAGGAAGGACATTGAGATGAACAAGTCACTGTTGGCATCAACCATGACCGTGGCCGTGGCCTCAGTCCTGCTGAGCGGCTGCATCAGCCTCGCGCCGGACTACAAGCGACCGGCCGCACCGACGGCCGAGGCCTGGCCGCAGGGGACGGCGTACAAGCCGACCGCGGAGGCCGCCAAGGCGGCCAACGAGATCGGCTGGCGCGATTTCTTCGCCGATGCGCGCCTGCAGAAACTGATCGAACTGTCGCTGGCCAATAACCGCGATCTGCGCGTTGCCGCGCTGAACATCGAGCGAGCGCGAGCGCAGTACCAGATCCAGCGCGCGGACCAGTTCCCCACCGTGCGCGCCACGGCGGGCGAGACTGTATCGCGTACGCCGGCCGACCTGGCGGGCGGGGGTGACGCGCGCATCAGCCGTCAGTACAACGTGAGCCTTGGCGTGGCCAGCTACGAGCTGGATTTCTTCGGTCGCGTGCAGAGCCTGAAGGATGCTGCGCTGCAGAGCTACCTTGCCAGCGAGGAGGCACGTCGCAGCGCGCAGATCGCGCTGGTGGCGGAGGTGGCGAATGCCTACCTGAGCCTGGCGGCAGACCAGGAGCGCCTGAAGCTGTCGCAGGACACGCTGGCGAGCCGGCAGGAGTCGTTCACGTTGACGCAGCGTACCTACGAACTGGGTGCTGCCTCGGCGCTCGCGCTGCGTCAGGCGCAGAGCACCGTGGAAGGCGCGCGTGGCGACGTGGCTGCGTACACCGCACGCGTTGCGCAGGACCAGAACGCGCTGGCAGTGTTGATCGGCGGCTCCGTGCCGGCCGACCTGCTGCCGCCCGGCCTGGGCGGTACGGCTACCGCCGTCACCGAGCTGCCGGCGGGCGTGCCGTCCAGCGTGTTGCAGGCGCGTCCGGACATCCTGCAGGCAGAACGTCGCCTGCAATCTGCCAGCGCCAACATCGGTGCCGCGCGTGCAGCGTTTTTCCCGAGCATCACGCTTACTGCATCGGCGGGCACGGCGAGCGCCAGCCTGGACGGATTGTTCAAGTCCGGCTCCGGCGCCTGGAGCTTCGCCCCCTCGATCAACCTGCCCATCTTCGACATGGGCCGCCGTCAGGCGAACCTGGATGTGGCGCGTGCGGACCGTGACATCGCGCTGGCTCAGTATGACAAGGCGATCCAGTCGGCCTTCCGCGAGGTCGCAGACGCGCTGGCCGTGCGTGGCACGGTGGACGAAGAACTGTCGGCGCGACAGGCGCAGGTGGACGCCTTTGCGGAGAGCCTGAAGTTGTCCGAGGCGCGCTTCCGCGGTGGTGTAGACAGCTACCTGGCCGTGCTGGACGCGCAGCGCTCGCTCTATGTGGCGCAGCTGTCGCTGATCGGCGTGCGCCTGTCGCGGCAGTCGAACCTCGTCACCCTGTACAAGGTGCTGGGCGGCGGGTTGGCCGAACGTAGCAGTTGAGGGCGCGCACATGAGCATGCCCCGCAAGCATCACGACCCCGAGCGCGCTGAGGCGCGCCGCTGCCAGGTGCTGGACGCGGCCGCCGAGTGCTTCCGCGAGCACGGCTTCCACGGTGCCAGCATGGCGGAGATATCGAAGCGCGCCGGCATGAGTGCCGGTCACATCTACAACTATTTCGCCAGCAAGGAAGAGATCATCTTCGGCATCGTCGACCGCAATGTGGAAGACGTGCTGGAGCGCATGCAGGAACTTGTGGATGGCGAGCGCGACGTGCTGGACGTACTGGTGGAGCGCGCCGCCGACGGCGTGGCACGCAACACCGAGGCAGGCTACGTGTCGTTGATGCTGGAGGTCAGTGCCGAGGCGGCGCGCAATCCGGCGGTTGCGGCAAAGGTGCGCGCGGCTGACAGCTTCCTGCTGGGCCGCTTGCATGAACTGCTGATGTCCAGCACGAAGGCCGTCGCGTACCGCGACGATCCGGGGCGCGAGGGACGGCTCAACATGCTGGTGGCCATGTTCGAAGGCATTCGCCAGCGCGCCCTGGCCAGCCCGGACCTTGACCTTGGCACGTTGGTGGCGCCGATGCGCAACGTCATCCGCGCCGTGCTGACGGCTTGAGCGGGCGGATGCGTCGCACCCGCGAAGAGGCCGCCCACACGCGCGAGCGTCTGCTCGACGCCGCCGAGCAGCTGTTTGCGGAGCGTGGCTTTCCGGCCACGCGGCTGGACGACATCTCCGCTGCTGCGGGCGCGACGCGCGGTGCTTTCTACTGGCATTTCAAGAGCAAGGAAGAGGTGTTCGACGCGATGCTGGCACGCGCGTCGGAATGCATCGATGCTGCGCTCGCCTCCTCGCGCAGGCGCGCCGCAGATGACCCCCTGGGTTCGCTTCGCGAGCGGATCGATACGGTGTTCCTGCACATCGAGCAGGATGAGCGTTTCCGGCAGGTAGTCATCATGCTGATCTGCGGCCCGCACAGCCACACGATGCCTTCGTCGCTGTGTGACCAGGCCAACACGCTGGGGGCGAGTGCCATCGCGGAGTTCGCGATGCTGTTGCGTGCGGCCGAGTTGCGTGGGCAGTTGCCACCGGGGCTGGATGCACGGCTGGCGGCGCAGGCCTGCCATAGCCTGCTGTGCGGTGTGATCGCCGACTGGCTGCGTGCGCCGGTCGTGTTCGACATCCAGCATGATGGCGGCCGGATGGTGGATGCCTTCTTCGAATCGCTGCGCGAGTCGCGTGCCTTGCGCACGGCGATGGCCTGACGGCGCGCCTTCTCTCCGGAGCCGCCTGCTTTCTGAAACGCAACGAGGAGCCGCAGCTCCTCGTTTCCGTTTACGGGCGCTGGTTGCTCAGACGCACAGGCAGTGCGACAGGTCGTTGGTCAGTTCCCGCGCGGGAGTGCGGGTGTAGTCCTTGTCCACGCGGGTGCTGACAAGCTTCTCGGTGGGGTGATCCAGCTCCGCATTCAGCAGGCCCATGAATCCCGGTGGCGCTACCAGGATGGCCCGCGCAAAGCGGTTCCTACTTCGACCCAGCTGTAACTGCGCAGCCAACTGGTGGGCAAAACTCTTTGCCGTGGGTGGCTTGCCTTCCCTGCGTGGCGAGGCACGTCCATCTGCCGGATGCATCGCCATCAGGTCCTCGGCGGCCATGGCTTCCTGCACCAGTTCCAGACCCTTGTTGGGGCCATGGTTGGCGAACAGGCGGGCGCGACGGGCGTTGGCGACGAGAATCCAGGTGATCGACATGTTGAATACCTCCGGCTGTGTTCCATCGGGTGAAACATGGGACGCCGCCGCGGGGATGCGGCGGTCCTCTCAGCATAGGCAGGCGCGGGTGCGTGTTACAAAGAAATGACGGCGGACCGGGCGCGAAGCGAGCGCTGGCGCGGAAAGTTTTTTCCCGCCCCCGCCTGTGCCCCGCCGCAGCGATGATTCAGCGGAATGCCAAAGGCATGGCCTAGCCGCGGCGCAGGCGGGCGACGGGGTCCTGCCGGTAGAAGCGGCAATACTGGGCGTACACCTCCGGGTAGTCCTCGGACAGCAGTTCCGGATCGGTGAAGAAGACTTCGCTGGTCACCGCGAAGAACTCGGAGGGGTGGGTGGCGGCGTAGCTGTCGATGGCGGTGTCCATATCCTGCGCCTCGGCTTCGTCCACCAGGGCACAGAAGTCCTCGTAGGCATCGTCGAGGGCATCCAGCCAGATGTTCTCGTCCATGTCGCCATGCAGGGGCGGCAGCCCGTCGGCGGGGCCGTTGAGCATGTCCAGCTTGTGGGCGAACTCGTGGATGACGACATTGGCGCCGTCGTAGTCGGCAGGGTTGTCGAACCAGGCCAGCACCACCGGGCCACCGTCCCAGGCTTCGCCCAGTGCGTCTTCGTCGTACTCGTGCAGCACCCCGTCTTCGCCGACGCTGCGGCGGGGGATCACGAAGGCGCCGGGGTACACGATGATGCCGCTCCAGCCGTCGTAAGCGCCCAGTCCCAGTTTCAGCACCGGCAGGCAGGCCTGCAGTGCGACCGACAGGCGCAGGTCGTTGCCGGGCACCAGCCCCTGCGCGCCGGAGAACACCTTGCGATCGAGGAACGCCAGCGCCATGGCGCGCAACTCGGCACGCTCCTGTGCGCTCAGTGGGTCGAGGAAGGGCAGGTGGCGCTCGGCCGCGCGCCACAGGTCCTCGCTGACGGTCGTTGCGGGAGCGGGGGAGAAGAAGCGCTTGAAGGCGTCGAACATGCTGCGAGTGTAGGGCCTGCGTGTTCCGAAAGGTTCCATGACCAGCATGCGCGGGGCGTGGTCTGACCAGTCCAGGCTGGTCCGTCTCCCTCAGGACATTCCCGATGGTGCGAGCAGGTGGCCGGGAGCCCTGTGGGATAATCGCGCCCATGGTTTCCGTTCAGCATTCCGTCGCCAACACCAACGTCGATACCCCGCTGCCACGCGTGCTGGCCGAGGGCCTGCCCGAGGAGGCTGTCTCCTATCTGGAGCAGGCCGTCACCTGGGCGCAGACGGCGTACGGCCAGCGCGTGCTGGGTAGCCGCGAGGGGGTGTGGGAACATGCCCTGGGCATGGCCCTGATCGCCGTGTCCTTGCGCCTGGACCTGGAGACACGTCTTGCCGCGTTGCTGTTTGCCATCGGCGAGCACGAGGAGGATGCGGCAGAGCGCATCGAAGCGCGCTTCGGTTCGGTGGTGGCGCGTCTGGTTGAAGGCCTGCGCCGCCTGAGCCGCCTGCGTCTGTCCGCGCGTGCGGACTCCGCGCCCAGCGCCGCCGCCGACCTGCGCGCGCAGACCGAAGTGCTGCGCAAGATGGTGCTGGGCATGGCGGAGGACATCCGCGTCGTGTTGCTGCGCCTGGCTTCGCGCGTACAGACCCTGCGCTTCTTCGCCAGCCGGCCTGCCGAAGTGCGGCCGGAGGTGGCGCGCGAGAGCATCGACCTGCTGGCACCGCTGGCCAACCGCCTCGGTGTGTGGCAGCTGAAGTGGGAGCTGGAGGACCTGTCCTTCCGCTTCCTGCAGCCGGATACCTACAAGCAGATCGCGAAGATGCTCGACGGTCGCCGCGTCGAGCGCGAAGCCTTCATCGCCGAGGTGATCGGGACCCTGAAGCGCGAGGTCGGCAAGCTGGGCATCCAGGCCGAGGTGTATGGCCGCCCGAAACACATCTTCAGCATCTACAACAAGATGCGCTCGAAGGACCTGGACTTCGACCACGTGTACGACGTGCGTGCCCTGCGCGTGCTGGTGAGCACCGTGGAGGAGTGCTACGCGGTGCTCGGCCTGGTGCACGAGCTGTGGACGCCGATTCCCAACGAGTTCGACGACTACATCAATCAGCCCAAGGGCAACAACTACCAGTCCTTGCACACGGCGGTGCGCGCGGCGGATGGCCGTGCGCTGGAGGTGCAGATCCGCACCCACGACATGCACAAGCATGCCGAGCTGGGCGTGGCCGCGCACTGGCGCTACAAGGAAGGCTCCTCGCATGGCGGCGACTATGACGAGAAGATCGCCCTGCTGCGCCAGCTGCTGTCGTGGCGCGACGAAGTCACCGACGCGGCCGAGTGGGAAGAGCAGACCAAGCGCGCCGCACTGGACGACACCATCTATGTGCTGACCCCGCAGGGCCGGGTCATCGACATGGCTGCCGGCGCGACACCGATCGATTTCGCCTACCGCCTGCATACCGACCTCGGCCACCGCTGCCGCGGCGCCAAGGTGGACGGCCAGATGGTGCCGCTGGATACGCCGCTGACCAATGGCCAGAAGGTGGAGATCATCAGCGCCAAGCAGGGCGGGCCGTCGCGCGACTGGCTGAATCCGCAGCTCGGCTACCTGGCGACTGCCAATGCGCGTGCCAAGGTGCGCCGCTGGTTTGTCGCGCAGGAAGAGGAAGAAACCATCGCCCAGGGCCGCGCCCTGGTGACGAAGGAACTCCAGCGCATGGGTGAGACCCAGGCCAACCTCGAAACGCTGGCGGATCGTCTCGGCTTCAAGGATGCCGACGGCTTCTTCCTTGCCGTGGGGCGGGGTGACGTGGGGGCACGGCAGATCCACGGTGCCTTCCAGCGTCCGGCGGATGTCGCGCCGGAGCCGGAACTGGTCATCGGCCAGAGCCGGGCGGCGGAGTCGCCGGACAAGATCCTGGTCGTTGGCGTGGGCCGCCTGCTCACGCAACTGGCGCGTTGCTGCAAGCCGGTGCCGCCGGACAGCATCCAGGGCTTCGTCACGCGCGGGCGTGGCGTGTCCATCCATCGCACCGATTGCCGCAGCTTCCTCCACATCGCCCAGCGCCACCCGGAACGCATCGTGCCGGCGGAGTGGGGCGGTGGCGTGACACCGGAGGCCGGCAAGATCGACGTCTACCCGGTGGACGTGATCATCGAGGCGCAGGACCGCCAGGGCCTGCTGCGCGATATTTCCGACGTCTTCTCGCGCGACAAGGTGAACGTCATCGGCGTTAACACCGTGTCGCGGGCCGGCCGCGCCTACATGCGTTTCACCGTCGAAGTCAGCAGCCTGGGCCTGGTGCAGCGGGTGCTGCAGCAGATCGGCAGCGTCGACGGCGTCAGCTCAGCCACCCGCGGCTGAGCCCCCGGCCGGCAGTCAGGCTGGCCGGCTTCCCCCGGCCGTATCCACTCGTCCCTCGATCGCTCGCGGTCATCCGCCGGGGCGTGAAGCAGTGCGCAGGCAATAGTCCGACCGCTTTTACTAATTATCCAATTGGTGCACAATACGAACAAACGTAGCGATTCGCCGTATCGGCATTCGTTGCAGGAAGTGGTCGGTCCGGTGGTGACATCGGGCCGGCGGCTAGGGTGGTTTGTGCCGGAACAAACCGTCCTTGACCGTGGTCACACCACGGTGGCTCCGGCTGCAGTGGCGCTTCAGCGAGAGCTGAGCGCGTGTTTTGTCTCTGAAGTATTTCAAGGCGACCTCTCCGGTCGCCTTTTTTTTTAGGCCTGCGAAGCGCATGTCGCAGGCATCTTCGGCGGAGGCCGGGACGCGTGTCCGCTGCTCGTTTTGCTACGGTTGGTGCGATCTACGTACAAATAGTGTGTCAGAACGTAAAATCGAGGGAAAGAAAAAGCCGACCCGCAGGTCGGCTTTCGGGGCGCAACGGCTGTTGTCAGACCGGGCGTACCAGCTGGTGCAGGACCAGGGCCGTGGCGCCGATCGACACCGCGTGTTCGCCGAAGCGGGTCACGGTCACGTTCGGTGAGCTGAGCCCCGCCTGTGCAGCAAGCTGGTTCAGGGTATTGCGCGCCGCATCCACGTAGGCGTCGCCCAGCCGGCAGCAAGGGCCACCGAGCACGATCTGCGCGGGGTCGAAGGTCGACCACAGGTTGTGCAGCATCACGCCCAGATAGTGGCCGGCATAACGCAGCACGTCATGCGCCTTGGCGTCGCCGACCGCCAGACGGGCCTTGAACTCGTTGGGGGTGACGCCCAGTGCTTCCGACATGGCGCGCAGGCTGATGAGCGCCTCGGCGCAGCCGTGGCGGCCACAGGTGCACAGCGGGCCGTCCGGCACCAGTTGCTGGTGGCCGACATCGCCGGCAAAGCCGCCGTGGCCGGACAGCAACCGGTCGCGCACGAACATGCCGGCGCCGACGTTGAGACCCAGGTGGATGTACAGCAGCGGCTCGTCGATCTGCATGCTGGAGAATTCGACTTCGCCCAGCGCCGCGCAGGCAGCGCGTCGTTGCAGCAGGATAGGCTGGATCGGCAGGCCGCCCGCCGTCAGGTGCTGCTCCAGCGCGGCGCGTACCGGCACGTCCTTCCAGCCTGCAGCGGCCGAGGAGCGCAGCACGCCGCTGCTGGCGTGCACCGGGCCCGGGACGCCGATGCCCAGGCCGAGGATGCTGCGGCCCTGGTCCTGCACGTGGCGGGAGACGGTCAGGATGGCGTCGGCCAGCGCGGCGAGGATTTCATCCACGTCGTTACGCGGGTTCTGTCGCGTCACGATTTCCAGCACTTCGCCGGTCAGCGTGGTGGCGGTGGCTTCCACGAAGTCTAGGCTGAGGTCGCCGCCGATCAGCGCCAGCCGTGTGGTGTCGAGTCGCAGCGGGGTGGGGCGGCGGCCGATGCTGCCGGTGACCAGCGCATCGTCTTCGGCCAGCCAGCCTTCGTCGATCAGCTCCTGCACCAGCAGGCTGACGGTGGACTTGGTGAGGCCGGTATGGGTCGCCAGGTCGGCGCGGGATAGGCCGGGTTCGCTGCGGATCAGGCGAACCAGGGCCATGCGGTTGATGTTCTTGAGGAACTTCTGGTCGCCGGTGATCGTCATTTTTCGTTCTCGGCCAAGGTTCTGTTGTGTTTTGTCTGCGCGCGGATTGTAGCAGCGTCGCGCAGACTGTCATGCAGCCTTGGCCGCCAGCGACAGTGAGGGTTTCCGAGGCGTTGACGCCGCCCCGCGGATCGGCGTCTGGCCCGTTCCTGCCCGCTTTTGCCGGTGGAAACGGTTTCCGTGTTTCCGGCGCCGGTTCAGCCCATGCCCAGCATCCGCGCCAGGCTTTTGTTGGGGCTTTCGCGCTCCACGCAGACATTGCGCTCCAGCTCCAGCAGGTGCTCGTCCATGACGCGCACCGCGCTGTCCGCATCACCGCGCTCGATGTAGTCGACGATGCGCGAGTGCTCGTCGTGCTCGCAGGACGCGTTGCCCGGCGGCTCGTACAGCGCCACGATCAGCGAGCAGCGCGACACCAGTTCCACGAGGTAGCGCTGCAGGATGGGGTTGCGGGCGAGTTCCGCCAGGCGCAGGTGGAAAGAGCTGGCCAACCGCGCCCAGGAGGGCTGGTCGAAGCGGTGCATGGCCTCGTGCTCCTGGGCGAGTTGCTTGCGCAGGGCGCTGAGGTCGGCGCGGGTGGCGTGCTGGGTGGCCAGCCGCACGATGGAGGCTTCCAGCGCGCGGCGCGCCTCGAAGATCTTGCGCGTTTCTTCCGGCGTGGGTGCGGCGACGACTGCGCCGCGGTTGGGCCGCAGCTCCACGATGTGGTCGTGTGCCAGCGCCTGCAGCACCTTGCGCACCGTGGCGCGGCTGACGTCGAACAGATCGCACAACGACGCCTCGGGCAGTTTTGTGCCGGGCGTCAGGCGCTGGGTCATGACGCTTTCGAACACCGCGTTGTAGATGCGCGTCTCCACGTCGTCGCCGGTGCGCATGCCGGGCAGGCCGGCCTTCAACAGCGCCTGTTCACCGGGCGCGCTGCGTTTGCTGGCGGCTGCGGCTGCTGTGGATGGGGCCGGTTTGCGGCCTGTGGTGGCCGCTGCGCGACGCGGCTTTGCGGGGGTGGCTCGGGTGGTCGGCTTGGCAGGTCGGGCCATGATGTGTTCAACAATCCCTGTCGACAATGGCAAGGGGTGGCAAGGAGTGAAAAGAAACGGGACAAAGCGTGCTGCGGATTGTCACCGTTTCCGCGCGGTTGCGCATGCTCCATGCGCAACCGCGTTGGCCTCAGGCCTGCAGCGCGCGCCAGGTCTCGATGGCCAGGCCGATGAGGGCGAGATCACTGCCGACCGGGCCGATCAGCGAGATGCCTACGGGCAGGCCCTCCGCGTCGCGGAAGGGCAGGCTCACCTGCGGCAGGCCGGCGAGCCCGGCGATGCAGCAGATGCGCAGGGTGCGCGCGCGGATGTCGTCGATCTCCGCGCCGCCCGCGTCGCGCAGCGGCGCTGCGGTGGCCGCGGACGGCACGATCAGTACCCGATCGGTCCCGACCAGCACACGTACCTGGGCGCGGATGGACTTGCGGCGCTGCGCGGCGACCTCTGCGGTCTCTGCCGTGACTTCGCTGGCGGCGCGCCAGCGCTCGGTGATGGCCTCGCTGAAGCGTGGTGCATGGGTGTTGATCCAGTCGCCGTGGGTCAGCCAGCCTTCGCGGGCGCCGAGCGTGACGTAGCTGCGGCGCCAGTCTTCCAGTGCCTCGCCGGGCGCGATGGTGACGCGGCGCGTACGCTCGGCAAGGCGTACATCCAGCTGCGCCGCCACGGCCGCCAGCAGCGGCTGGAAGCGCGCTTCAGCCTCCGCGCAGGCCTCTTCCACCAGCAGCGCGCCACGCGGTGCGAAGTCGCTGGCGGGCAGCAGCGTCGCGCCGACGCGGGCAAAGGTGTCGGCGTCGTGGGCGAACCAGGTGGCGGTGTCGAAGCTGGGGTGCAAGGGCACCAGCCCCTCGCGCGACAGCTGGCCGTGCGTGCTGCGCAGGCCCCACACTCCGCAATAACTTGCGGGCACCCGCGTCGAGCCACCGGTGTCGGTGCCCAGCGCGAAGTCCACCAGGTGCGCGGCGACGGCGGCGACCGAACCGCTCGACGAACCGCCGGGAATCCGCGCCGGCGATGTCGCGTTGATCGGCATGCCGTAATGCATGTTGTCGCCGTGGATGCTGAAGGCCAGTTCGTCGGTGATCACCTTGCCAGCCAGTTGTGCGCCCGCGGCCAGCAACTGGCTCACCAGTGCGCTGCTGACCTGCGGCACGGCATGCGTCGCCAGCCAGGTCGGATTGCCGGCGCCGGTGGGGTGGCCGGCCACATCGAACACATCCTTCACCGCAAAGCGCAGGCCTGCCAGCGGGCCGCCGGGGGCGCCGTCGATGACGAAGCGGCCATGCGGCACCCAGGCATTCACGGTGTCGTCGATGGGGAAGGTGGTGATGCTGCTCATAGTGAATCCTGATTCGTTGTGAGACTTCTTCGTGAAGGGCGTAGGTTGGGTTGAGCGAAGCGACTTGTGCTGAGCCGCGTCGAAGCAAGCCCAACAGGGGCGGTCGATACAGTCGCGGCAGTTCGTTTCCGCCATGTGTGCAGATGGCTCATGCATGCGTCACCGGAGCGAGTCATATGTGAGCTCCTCGGTCGGCGCAGCGCCGATGTTGGGCTTCGCTTCGCTCAACCCAACCTACCGCCTTCTGCAAAGTGTGAGCACACGAAACACGTTCGCATGCTTCGCGGCCCTTCGCCTTTCTTAGCGCCCTTCGTGGTGGAAACAACAGCCCTCATTCCAGACCCAACCCCTCCACATGCGCGCAGATCGCGCCCGGCGTGGTGACCCACACCTCGCCGGCGTCGCGTGCGCGGCAGATGTGCTCCAGCGCGCGGCGTAGATGGCGCAACCGGTAGGGTTGGCCGACGAGGTAGGGGTGCAGGGCGATGCCCATCACCAGTGGCTGACGCGTGGATTGTGACAACATCTCTTCGAAATTGTCGACAATCATCTGCGCGAAATCCTTGCCGTCCATTTGCCGCGCGATGATCATCGGAATGTCGTTCAGCTCCTGCGGGTAGGGGATGGCCCACAGGTGGCGGCCGCTGCGCGTCTGCATGCGGTGGGGCTGGTCGTCGTGACACCAGTTCAGGTTGTAGCTGTAGCCGGTCTCGGCGAGCAGGTCCGGCGTCAGGTGACTCTCCGAGATCCACGGCGACAGCCAGCCGCGCGGCGCAGCGCCGCTTTCTCGTGCGATGCGTTCGCGGCAATAGCCGAGCAGGGCCTCTTCGCCTTTCTCGCCAAGCTCGGCCTGCCGCAGCGAATTGCTGTGGCCGTGGCCGATCAGTTCATCACCGCGTGCGGCGAAGGCGGACACCAGCTCCGGGCAATGATCGTAGAGCGCCGTATTGACGATGCAGCCGGTGGGCAGGGTGAGCTGATCGAACAGCTCCAGGCAGCGCCAGGCGCCGACGCGGTTGCCGTATTCACGCCAGCTGTAGTTGAGTACATCCGGCTCCGGCGACACCGGGCCGATCTTCGCGCCCAGTCCTTCGCCGAAGGCGAAGTGTTCCAGGTTGAAACCGATGTACACCGCCAGCCGCGGCGCCTTGCTGGCGGTGCCACCGTCGGCGGCCGGCCAGCTGTAATCCGCCCGCTGTGTAATGGCGCTGTAGGGAAAGCGGGCGTGGTGGGGGAGGGGGCCGAAGTCGTGCGGGGTGTGGCTCATGCCGCGGCCTCCGTACGCGTGGCCGGGTTCATCGGCGTGTCCCACGGTTCGGCCAGGCCGGCGCGTACCAGCATCCACTCCGCACTGTCGTTCCACACGTCCATCTGCACGATGAGGCCCTGGCGCAAGACGTAGCGGTCCACATAGCGGTTGCCTTCGAAGGGCGTGCCATCGGGCCAGGCGCCGTACAGCGTGCCGATGTTGTAGACCACGGCTTCGTCCTCGCTGGCGCCGCGTACGACGTCCGTGCGCTCGAATTTCTTCTTCACCCAGGCATAGCGCCCTGCGTTGAAGGCGGTGCAGTCGGCAGGCCTCGCCATCCTGCGGCCACCGGTGAAGCGGATGGCCATCTGCGGCGACACGAAGCGGCTGGCGGCCTCCGGGTCCGGAATCATGATGAGGCGCAGGAACTCCTCGACGATGGCGCCCGGGTCCTGCGGGGCGGCGTTGCCCGGCGCGGGCGTCATGCCCGCTTGTGATGCATGGCTCATGGTGTTTCGTCCGTTTGCGCACCGTCCGGGTGCGCGAAGTTGGTAACAAGCACTACGGTATGATTGTCAGCAAATGTCGTGCCGTATTGTGGACAATATGTATTCATGTGCGTATCCGTTGTGTGTCCAGTTTTGCGCACACTGGCACGCCATTTGCTCAAGAGGAGCGATGGCAGCCAGCGGCTCGTGCCGCGCACTGCCCGGTTTGTCCGGCCCGGTTCTACGGGCCTTCCTCATGCGCTAGCTGGAGAACACACATGAATCGCAACACCCGCTCCTTCGTCAGTGCCATGGGTCGCCGCAGCTTCATCGCGGCCGCCGTGGCGACCTCGCTGTTCGCCGGTCTGCCCGCACAGGCCGCCGACCCGATCAAGATCGGTCTGGTGACGGCGCTGTCCGGCCAGTCCGCACTGGCGGGCGAGGCCATCACCCGCGGCATGACCATCGCCATCGAGGAGATCAATGCCAAGGGTGGCGTGCTGGGTGGCCGCAAGCTGGAACTGGTGCGTCGCGATGACGAAGGCAATCCGGCCAAGGGTGTCACCGCCGCGCGCGAGCTGATCTACAAGGAGAAGGTTGCCGTGCTGTTCGGCGGCCTGGATACGCCGGTGTCGATCGCCATCGTGCAACTGGCCAACCAGGAGAAGGTGCCGTTCATGGGCCCGTGGGCAGCCGGCACACCGATCACCCAGAACGGTGCCAACCCGAACTTCGCCTTCCGCGTGTCGGCGGTGGACGAGATCGTCAACCGCGCCATGCTGGGCTACGCCCAGAAGACCTTCAGCGCCAGCAAGCCGGGCATGATCCTGGTGAACAACCCCTGGGGTGAATCGAACGAGAAGGGCCTGCACGCAGCGCTGGCCGCCAAGGGCATGAAGGCGGTGGGTGTCGAGAAGTTCGAGGCCAGCGACGTGGATGTCGTGCCGCAACTGTCCCGCCTGAAGGCTGCGGGTGCCGACGCACTGTTCATGGTCGGCAACGTCGGCCCATCCGCCCAGGTCGTGAAGTCGCTGGACCGCATGGGCTGGAAGGTGCCGGTGGTGTCGCACTGGGGCCCGGCAGGTGGCCGCTTCACCGAGCTGGCCGGCCCGAACGCGAAGAACGTGCACTTCGTGCAGACCTACAGCTTCTTCGGCAAGCAGTCGCCGGTCGGTCAGAAGGTCATCAAGGCCCTGCAGGCCAAGTACCCGGACATCAAGGCGGTGGACGACATCACGCCCGCCGTCGGCGTCGCCAATGCCTACGACGGCGTGCAACTGGCCGCGCTGGCCATTGCCAATGCCGGCTCCACGAGTGGCGATGCGGTCCGCCAGGGCTTCTACAAGATCGGCAAGTACGAAGGCCTGATCAAGACCTACGACAAGCCCTTCACGCCGACGGTGCATGACGCCATCACCGAGAACGACTACGTGTGGGCGTACTTCATCGACGACTACATCCTGCCGGTGGGCATGACCTCGAAGCAGTAAGGAACGTCCGGGAGACGATTCTGGCGTTGTTGCGCTGCCTTGCCGTACCAGTTTGTACTGTCTGCGGCGGCGCGCCTAGCCAGAACCGCTTCGCTTCATCTCCCGAACGTTCTCACGGTCCGTGTTGAATTGGCGCGGACCGGATTCCAAAGCCTCGTCATTCCCGCGTAATGGGCTTCGCAGGCATTCCGGCGAATGCCGGAAGCTCGCAAAGCGCGAATCCAGTGTCGTTGAGTCGGCACCGGAAGCGGAAGGCAACGACGCTGGGCTCCTGCCTTCGCAGGAGCGACGGAAGCGGGGGCGCAGGGCTCCCCGCATCCACAAGAAGAAACGAACAAGGTTGATCTGATGCTTCTCCTCTCCGCCCTCATCAGCGGTATCGGCCTCGGCAGCATGTACGGGTTGATGGCGCTGGGCTTCCACGTTACCTACGCGGTGTCCGGCACCGTGAACTTCGCGCAGGGCAGCTCCATGATGCTGGGCGCGGTGCTGACCTTCGGCTTCGCCAAGGCACTGGGCTGGCCGATGTGGCTGGCCATCCTGCTGGCGCTCGCGCTGTGCGCGCTGTACGGCCTGCTGGTGGAGATCCTCGCGGTGCGGCCTTTCGCCAGCCGCGGCTCGAACGCCTGGCTGATGTCCACCGTGGCGCTGGGCATCGTGCTCGACAACCTCGTCATGTTCTCCTTCGGCAAGGAGCCGCGCAGCCTGCCGTCGCCACTGGCGCAGACGCCGATCGACATCGGCGGCCTGGGGCTGGGTGTGTATCCGTTGCAGTTATTGATTCCGGTGGTGGGCCTGCTGCTCGCCGCCGTGCTGCATTTCGTCGCCCGCCGCACCCGCTGGGGCACGGCCATGTTGGCAGTGGTGCAGAACCGCGATGCCGCGCGTCTGATGGGCATTCCGATCACCCGCGTGGTGGCGGGCGCATTCGCCTTGTCCACGCTGTTCGCCGGTATCGCCGGTGTGCTGATCGCTCCACTGTTCAACGTGAATGCCGACATGGGTACGTTGTTCGGCCTCAAGGCCTTCGCCGTGGCGATCCTCGGTGGCATCAGCAGCGCCTGGGGCGTGATGATCGCCGGCCTGCTGTTCGGTGCAGCGGAGGCACTCATCACCGCGACGCTCGGCTCCGGCTACACGCAGATCATCAGCTTCGCGCTGGTCATCGTGGTGCTGGCGGTACGGCCCAATGGCCTGTTCGGTCGTGCGGAGGTGCGCAAGGTATGAACGCTCCGCAATCTCCGGTCACGAGAATGGCCGCTGCACTGACGCAGGCGCCTGTCCGCAGCGCCGTGCCGCCTGCAGGTGGGCGCGCGCTCATCGGCGGTGTCGCCACCCTGCCGCAATGGCTGGCGGGTGCAGTGCTGCTGGCGCTGTGCATAGTGCTTGCTGCCACCGTCAATGGCTATTACGTATACGTGCTGGCCAACGTGGCACTGCTGGCCATCGTCGGCATCGGCCTCAACGTGCTGCTCGGCCTGAGCGGGCAGGTGTCCTTCGGTCACGTCGGCTTCTATGCGCTCGGTGCGTATGTGGTTTCCATCCTCACCACCAAGGCCGGCATCAGCTTCTGGCTGGCCTGGCCGCTAGCTGCGCTGTTCGCCGGTGCCATGGGGGCGCTGCTCGCGCTACCTGCCCTGCGGGTCAAGGGCCCCTACCTGGCGATGGTGACCATCGCTTTCGGCTTCATCGTCGAGCACAGCGCGGTGGAAATGCGCGATCTCACCGGTGGGCAGAACGGCATCATGGGCATCGCGGCGCCGTCGCTGGGCATCGAGGCCTTGCGTGGCGAGCGCGCCATCGCGGTGCTCGGTCTGCTCGCGGCGGCGGTGGCCTTGATCGCCTTCGTGCGCCTGTCGCGCGGCACCTGGGGGGCTGCGCTGCGCGCAGTGCGTGACTCGGAAACGGCGTCGGAATCCATCGGCCTCAACCCGCTGGTCATCAAGACCGTGGCCTTCGCGGTGTCGGCCCTGCTGGCCGGGCTGGCGGGCGGGCTGTACGCGCCGCTGTCGGGTTTCGTCACGCCGCATACCTTCAGCTTCATCCAGTCCATCCTCTTCGTGCTGGTGGTGATGATCGGCGGTGCCGGCTCCATCACCGGGCCGCTGGTGGGCGCCATCATCGTCGGCCTGCTGCCGGAGCTGCTGTCCAGCCTGGAGGAGTACCGCCTGCTGTTCTTCGGCGCGCTGCTGTTGGTCGTACTGTGGGTGGCGCCGGAAGGCATGGTCGGTCTGCTCGCCAAAGCGGTGGCGGCTGTACGCGCTCGCCTCGGATGGTTGCCGCCTGGTGTTGTGCCGCGCGTGGACGCTGACGTGACGCTGCAACTTGATGGGCGCACCCGCCGCAGCGTGCAGGCCAGTGGCCTGTCGATGATCTTCGGCGGTGTGCGCGCGGTGAGCGAACTGTCCTTCACCGTGCTGCCCGGCAAGGTCACCAGCCTGATCGGCCCCAATGGCGCAGGCAAAAGCACCGCGCTCAACATGCTGAGCGGCTTCTACCGCCCCAGTGCCGGCAATTTCAAACTGGGCGACGTATCGCTGCAAGGCAGTGGTGCCTGGCGCATCGCGCGCAGTGGTGTGGCGCGCAGCTACCAGACCTCGCAACTCTTCGGCAGCCTGGACGTGGAAGACAACGTGGCACTCGCGCTGCCACGCGGCCGCCTCGGCCCGCTGCTCGGGGCGGCGCGTGTGCGTGCACCGCAGGCACGCGAACGGGCACGGGCGCTGCTGGCGTGGTGTGGCTACGCCGGTGCGCTGGATACGCCGGCCGCCGATCTGCCGCACGTCGATCGCCGCCTCGTCGAGATCGCCCGCGCGCTGGCGACCGATCCGGACGTGCTGCTGCTGGACGAGCCGGCCGCGGGCCTGTCGCGCGAAGACAAGGAGCGCCTGTCCGCCTTGCTGCGGCGGATTGCCGACGCCGGCATCGGCGTGCTGGTGGTGGAGCACGACATGGCGCTGGTGATGGGCGTGTCGGACCACATCGTCGTGCTCGACGCCGGCCAGCACCTGGCCGAGGGCGCACCGATCGAGGTACAGCAGGACCCGGCGGTGCGCCGCGCTTACCTGGGCGAGGGCGACAGCGCGGCACGCCTTGCTTCCGCGACGACCCGCGCGGCGACTGACGAGCATGCATCGGAGCTGCTGGGCGTTGGCAGCCTGAGCACCGGTTACGGCGCCGAGCCGGTGCTGCAGGGCGTGAGCCTGCAGGTGCGCCAGGGCGAGATGGTGGCGCTGCTGGGTGCCAACGGCGCCGGCAAGTCCACCTTGATGCGTACGCTCGCCGGTCTGCATCGGCCGGTGCAGGGTGGCATGCACCTCGGCGGCGTCGAACTGGGGCTGCTGCGTGCCGATCGTATCGTCGGCATGGGGCTGGTGCTCGTGCCGGAGGGGCGCCAGGTCTTCCCGGAACTGAGCGTGCTGGACAACATCCGCCTCGGCGCCTTCCTGAAACCGGAGGGCCGCGAGGCGCGCGTGGAAGAGATGCTGCAACGCTTCCCGCGTCTGCGCGAGCGCCTGCACCAGCGCGCCGGCCTGCTGTCCGGTGGCGAGCAGCAGATGCTGGCGATTGCGCGCGCGCTGATGGCGCAGCCGAAACTGCTGCTGCTGGATGAACCCTCGCTGGGGCTGGCGCCCAAGATCATCGAAGAGCTGTTCGCTGCGCTGGACCGCCTGCGCAGCGAGGCCATGACCATCCTGCTGGTCGACCAGATGGCCGCGCTGGCGCTGGCCCTGGCGGATCGCGCCTACGTGATCGAAGGCGGCCGCGTCGTCGCGCAGGGCACGGCGGCGGAGATCGCGGCCGACGATGCGCTGACGCGGGCCTATCTTGGCCACTGAGTTGTGGCCACTGAGTTGGTTCGCACCGAGCTGGCGGGCACCGAGCAGTCATGGACACCATGCGCGCAGGTCGTGCGCGCATGATCCTCATGCTCGCCAGAGCGGGAATCCGGTGGCCTCGCGGCGTTAAAGTGGCGCCAGCACTGTCATTGCATCCCGCATTCCCGAACTCCCGCCTTGTCGCCCGAGCGCGCCGCCCACTGTAGAAAGCTGAACGATGAGCCTCGACATTCCGCAAGACATCAACATCCCGGACGTGCTGGTCGAAGTGACGGCCGCCTTCCAGCGCTACGAAGCCGCGCTGGTGAGCAACGACGTCGACACGCTGGACGCGTTGTTCTGGAACAGCCCGCACACCTTGCGCTACGGCGCGACCGAAAACCTGTACGGCTACGCCCAGATCCAGGCCTTCCGCGCCGGGCGCCCATCCAAGGGTCTGGCCCGCACCATCCACAACACCGTCATCACCACTTACGGTCGTGACTTCGCCACCGCCAATACCGAATTCCAGCGTGTCGGCAATCCGCGCCTGGGGCGACAGAGCCAGACCTGGATGCGCACGCCCGACGGCTGGAAGGTCGTGGCCGCCCACGTGTCACTGATGGACGCTCCGGCGAGTTGAACCCGACGTGCTGATGCCTGCCGACTGACCCGCAAACTCCGAACGAAAACCATGTTGCATAGTAGAAGCTGTCGCGGCGGTATGGTGACCGCCCCCCATCACCTCGCTGCACAGGCGGGTGCCGCCGTACTGCGCGACGGCGGCAACGCCGTAGAGGCCATGGTGGCTGCCGCCGCGGCCATCGCGGTGGTGTACCCGCACATGAACGGCATCGGCGGTGACGGCTTCTGGCTGATCGCCGAGCCCGGCAAGGCGCCGGTGGCGGTGCGAGCCTGCGGCCAGTCCGCCGCGCGGGCCGACCTGGAGTTTTACCGGGCTCACGGTGACGCATCGATTCCGGCGCGCGGTGCGCGTGCTGCACTGACGGTGGCTGGCGCGGTGGGTGGCTGGCAGGCAGCACTGGATGTCGCGGCGCCCTGGGGCAAGGCACTGCCGCTGTCGCGACTGCTGGCTGATGCCATCCGTCATGCGCAGGACGGCGTGACGGTCACGCCCTCGCAGGCCGCGCTGACGAAATCCAAATGGAATGAACTGAAGGATGTGCCGGGCTTCGTCGAGGCCTTTGCAGCGAACGGACAACCGGCGGTCGGCGACACGCTGAAGCAGCCGCGCATTGCCGCGACGCTGGGGCGTCTTGCCGAGGCCGGGCTGGACGACTACTACCGCGGCGATCTGGCACGCAGCATCGCGCGCGACCTCGAAGCACTCGGTAGTCCGCTGCGTCTGACCGACATCGAGGCGTATCGCGCGAAACTCGTGGAGCCCTTGTCCGTGCAACTGTCGGCTGGCCGCGTCTTCAACCAACCACCTCCCACGCAGGGTGTGTCCTCGCTGGGCATCATCGCCCTGTTCGACCGTCTGGGCGTGAAAGAGGCCGACGGCTTCGCGCACCTGCACGGCCTGGTCGAGTCCACCAAGCGCGCCTTCCGCTGGCGCAACCGCCACGTCGGCGATCCCGCCTACATGACGGCTGATCCGAAGGACTCACTCAGTGACGCCGTGCTGGACGCCGAGGCCGCCGCCATCGACATGCAGCGCGCCGCACCCTGGCCGGAAGTTGCCAAGCCCGGCGACACCATCTGGATGGGCGCCGCCGATGCGCAGGGCAGGGTGGTCAGCTACATCCAGAGCGTGTTCTGGGAATTCGGCAGCGGTCTGGTGTTGCCGGAAAGCGGCGTGCAATGGCAGAACCGCGGCGCCTCCTTCACGCTGACGCCCACCGGCCCCAACGCATTGCTACCGGGTCGCCTGCCGTTCCACACGTTGAATCCGGCGTTGGCGCAATTGAAGGACGGCCGTGTGCTGGCCTACGGCACCATGGGTGGCGAGGGCCAGCCGCAGACGCAGGCAGCCGTATTCACACGGCATGTCCTCTTCGGTCAGGACATGCAGGCGGCAGTCACCGCGCCGCGCTGGCTGCTCGGCAAGACCTGGGGTGAGGATTCCACCAACCTCAAGCTGGAGTCGCGCGTCGCCCCGCAGGCAATTGATGCCCTGCGCGCCGCCGGCCACGACATCCAGGTCGTCGGTGCCTTCGAAGACATGATGGGCCACGCCGGCGCGGTGGCCTTCCACCCCGACGGCCGCATCGAAGGCGCCACCGACCCGCGCGCGGATGGGGCCTGCGCGGGCGTCTAGCCGCCTCCCGTTCCCTGTTGCAGGCAACGGCCCGGGTCCCGGGCCGTTTTTTTGGTTGTTGTGTATTGGTGTGTTAATACACTAGTATTCCTCCATGCCGAGCCGTTTTCATCTCGACCCACACCTGCCGGAGCCGATCTATCGCCAGTTGATGGACCAGGTGCGTCGACTCGTTGCGGCCGGTCAGCTGCGTGCTGGCGATGAGTTGCCATCCGTGCGCGCCATCGCCGCGACTCACGCAGTCAACCCGATGACGATCTCCAAGGCGTACTCGCTGCTGGAGGCGGAAGGTGTGCTGCAGCGGAACCGCGGCGCGGCGATGTCGGTGGCGGACGGTGCGGATGGCGGTGAGCAGGCCATCGATCTGCTGACGCCTGCCCTGGATCGTGTGGTGAAGGAGGCCGCGCAGCTCGGGCTGACGCAGGCACAGGTGATCGCTGCCTTGCGCAAACGGATGGGCAATGCAAAGTGAAGGGGGAGGCATGAACGACGCGGTGATCGAAGCGCACTGGTTGCGCTGCACCCTGGGCGACAGGCAGGTCCTGCGGGACGTGTCGCTACGCGTAGGCGCTGGCGAAACGCTCGGTCTGGTCGGCCGCAATGGAGCTGGCAAGACGACGCTGCTGCGCTGCTTGCTCGGGCTGGCGTTTCCGCAGGGTGGCGAGGCGAGGGTCTTCGGTGAATCGGCGACTGACATGTCGCCTCGTGCGAAGGCACGCCTCGGCTATGTGGCGCAGAACGCTGACCTTCCGGCAATGCATACGGGTGAGCAGTTGCTGGCGCTGATTGCCGAATGGCAGCCGCGCTGGGACGCAGTGTGGGCTGCGCAACTCGTCGAGCGTCTCGCCGTGCCGCTGCAGACACGAACCGAGAAGATGTCTGCGGGCGAGCTTCAGTTGCTGGCGCTGGTGCTGGCCTTGGGGCATCGTCCGGACCTGCTGGTGCTGGATGAGCCGGTTGCTGCGCTGGACCCCGTGGTGCGCCGCGCGGTCGCGGCGATCCTTGCCGAGCTGCAGGCGGAGCGGGGCACCAGCATCGTATTTTCTACCCACATCCTCAGCGACCTGGAGCGACTGGCGACCCATGTCGCAGTATTGGAGGATGGCGTACTGGGGCTGCAGCGAGAGGTCGACGCGCTCAAGCAGGACGTTGTCCTCTGCAGGATTGAGCGCCAGACGCCGCTGCCATCCATGCTCCAGTGTGCTGGTGTGCTGTCCTGGCGCCTGAGTGGGCATGGCGCGGCAAATGCGCTGGTCGACACCACGCAGTTGCCGCTGGAACATCTGCGCGATGAGTTTGGCGCGGCGATCAAGGCACGCAGGGTGAACATGGAAGAGTTCGTGGTGGAGTACCTGCGGTGAGCTCGATGTCCGTGCGCTACGCGTGGTGGGGGCCGCCGTGGCAGATCGGCATGGTTGCTACGTCAGCCTTGCTGGTGACGGTGGCGCAGATCGGTGTGCAGCAGTCGCGTCCAGCGCCGGGCTCGTTGTCGCAGCTTGCAGCGATCTTGCTGGGGCTGGCCGCGATGGGACTCATGTTCTGGTCTTTCTGGCTGCTTGGCCGCGGTATGCAAAGGCTCTCTGCGGTGGTCGGCGCTGACGCCATCCGCGTCATGCCAGGTGCTGCGCACAATCTCGGCGGGGCCGCCTGGTTGTGGTGTGCGCTGGCGGTTGCGGTGGTGGCCAGCGCAGGGACTGCCTTCGTATTCGATCGGGATGGGGGCGGACAGGGTGCGAGGATCGGCCTGACCTTCGTGTGGCTGGCCTGTTTTGGCGGGGCACTGCCAACCAGCCTGAAGCAGGTGCTGGCGGTTCCTCGTGCTGACGATCGATCCTGGTTTGCTGTCCTGCCCTTCATTCCGCTGGTCGCTGCGTGGCAGGTGCCCGGGGGCTGGGGCGTCCTGTTGCTTGCTGTGCTGGTTGCTGCAGGCGTGTGCTGGCAGTTCCGCATGCTCATCCGGCGGCTGGAGCGGGCTCCGACCGCCGGTGAATCGCGGCCGTCGTGGCGCCGCTTCTCGCTGCCCGCAGTAAAGACTGGTCCAGTCGTGCGCGCCTTGGGGAGATCCGGCTCAATCTTGCTTGGGATGCTGCTCATCACGACAGCACCATGGGCCAGCTATACACACGACATGCCGTTTCGGCTGTATATCCTCCTGATGATCTTCTACGGCAACGATCAGCGTGGAATGGAGCTTGCCGGATTGCGCCTGCGCTGGCTGGCGGGCCTGTCGCGGCTGCAACTGATTCCGCTCGTGTTGCGCCAGGCCATGTTGCCCGCGGCTACGGATATCGCGGTGGCCGCACTGGCAGGCGCGGTGCTCCATGCGCTCGGTTGGGCCGAGGCGAAGGAGCTGTCCGTACTCTGGGGGCAGTTCGTGCTGATGCGAATGGCATTCATGCTGTCCAGTCTGTGCTGGATTGATACGAGGTCGGGCTGGAGGCCGGGGCGGTACCTGGCCTACCTGTGCGTGTTTTGTGTCATCGCTCTGCTGGATTGGCTGTGGGGGGCCGAGCCTGCGGTGACGGCGCTCCTGATCCATGCGCTGGCTGCAGTCAGCGTGGGTGCGATGCGTTGGCGCCGGCTGGCGTTCTAGCTCAGATGACAGGCGTGTCCGGCGGTGGTGCAGGCGGTGTCGGCTGCAGCGACAGCTCCGCCAGCTTGCGATGCGCAGCATGCGTGGCGTGTGGCAGCAGGCCGGTGAGGTCGGCGAGTTCGAAGCGTTGCGGGTCGATCTTCTGGCCGTTGGCGAAGCTCAGGTCGAAGGCGCCTGGTTTCTGCAGCGCCATGCCGAGCAGCAGCAGCATCGGCAGCGGGTTGCCGATGCGCGGCGCACTGCCGGACAGGTTGTCCTGGCCGATCACCATGAAGGGCTGCGGCGTGGTGCTGTGGCGGGCGGTCCAGATTCGCTCGCGCTGATCCGTATTGGTGGTGAAGGGCGTGACCGTGTTCCAGCGGCCAATGACGAGCTCGGCCGTCGCGACCGTCTCCGGCCACGACAGGCGGGTTCTCCACATGAAGGTTTGCAAGCCGGCCATGACGGGCGAGAGGTATCCAGTCGAGAGATGACGACTGGATTTACGGCGTGATGCAAATCACGCTTGAGCCTCGTTCGTGTCGGAACGTGTCAGCCGAGGCTGGCGAAGGCGCTGCGGGCGGCGGCGATGGTGGCGTGGATGTCGTCGTCCGTGTGGGCGGCGGACACGAAGCCGGCCTCGAAGGCGGATGGCGCGAAGTAATGACCGGCGTCCAGCATGGCGTGGAAGAAGCGGTTGAAGCGCTCGCGGTCGGCGGCCATCACGCCGGCGAATGTCGTGGGCGGCTCGGCACTGAAATAGAGGCCGAACATGCCGCCGACAGCCTGTGCGGAGAATACGCAACCCGCATCGCGCGCGGCTTGCTGCAGGCCGTCGGCGAGCCGGCGGGTGCGTGCTTCGAGAAGGTCGTAGAAGCCGGGGGCGCTGATGAGCTTCAGCGTGGCGAGGCCTGCGGCGACGGCCACCGGGCTGCCGGACAGGGTGCCGGCCTGGTAGACGCTGCCGAGCGGGGCGATCTTTTCCATGATGTCGCGACGGCCGCCGAACGCACCCACCGGCATGCCGCCGCCGATGACCTTGCCCAGCGTGACCAGATCCGCCTGGATGCCATACAGCCCTTGCGCGCCGGTGAGGCCGACGCGAAAACCCGTCATCACTTCGTCGAAGATCAGCACGACGCCGTGGCGGGTGCACAGCTCGCGCAGCAGCTGCATGTAGGCGTGCGAGGGGCGCACGAGGTTCATGTTGCCGGCGACGGGCTCGATGATGACGCAGGCGATCTCGCTGCCGCGCGCACGGAAGGTGTCTTCCAGTTGTTGCGGGTCGTTGAAGTCCAGCACCAGGGTGTGCTTGGCGAAGTCTGCCGGTACGCCGCCCGAGGACGGGTTGCCGAAGGTGAGAAGGCCGGAGCCGGCCTTGACCAGCAGGCTGTCGGCGTGGCCGTGGTAGCAGCCCTCGAACTTGACGATGGCGTCACGGCCGGTGAAGCCGCGGGCGAGGCGGATGGCGCTCATCGTCGCCTCGGTGCCGGACGACACGAGACGCACCATCTCCAGCCCCGGCACCATCGCGCACAGCGTTTCCGCCATTTCGATCTCGCGTTCGGTGGGCGCGCCGAAGGACAGTCCCTGGGTGGCGGCCACCTTCACCGCACGTACTACATCGGGGTGGGCGTGGCCGACGATTGCAGGGCCCCAGGAGCCTACGTAGTCCACGTACTGTTTGTCGTCGGCGTCCCAGGTGTAGGCGCCCTGTCCGCGGGTGACGAAGCGGGGCGTGCCGCCGACCGAGCGGAAGGCGCGCACCGGCGAATTGACGCCGCCGGGAATGGTTTTCTGGGCGCGAGCGAAGAGATCTGCGTTACGGCTCATGGAATGTCCTTCGGAATGAGAGATGGCGGCCTCAGGCCGCGAACAGCGTGGCGAAGCGCGCGGCTTGCGCGCGCGGATCGGCCGCGCTGTAGATATCGGTGATGACAGCCAGCAGGTCGGCGCCGGCTTCGATCAGCGGCAGGGCGTTGTCGGCGGTGATACCGCCGATGCAGGTGATCGGTTGCGGAAAGCCGGCACGCGCTCGCGTGACCAGCGACCGCGGTGCAGCAACCGCGTGCGGCTTGGTCGGCGACGCATACATGGCGCCAAAGGCCAGGTAGCTGGCGCCGGCGGCAGAGGCTGCCGCGGCCCGTTCGTACTCGTTGTAGCAGGACACGCCGACGATGAAGTCCGCTCCGGCGCGGGCACGGATCGCCGACAGGTCGCCGTCGTCGCGACCGATGTGCACGCCGTCCGCTGCGACGGTGAGCGCAAGGTCCACGTCGTCGTTGACGAGGAAACAGGTGGCGGTGGTCTTGCACAGGGCGGCCAGTGCGGCGGCCTGCTCCAGTCGCTGCGCCGGCTCGGCGTGCTTGTGGCGGTACTGCAGGCAGGTGGCGCCGCCTGCGATGGCGGCGCGGCTGACATCCACCAGTCGCGCAGTGTCGTCCCAGTCGGGCGTCACCAGGTAGAGGCCGCGGCGCAGTTTCATGCCCGTCCTC
Organism: Moraxellaceae bacterium; assembly: GCA_031119205.1. Lineage (GTDB taxonomy): Bacteria > Pseudomonadota > Gammaproteobacteria > Burkholderiales > Rhodocyclaceae > Uliginosibacterium. Next base: position 43,826 of record JAVHYF010000030.1, read on the forward strand.
TTACTTCTGCCGGCTGGCGTAGAAGCGGTCGGGGATCATCTGGCCCATGCCCAGTCGCAGACCGTGCGCCAGCGTGTCCCAGGTGTAGCGCTGCGCCGCCTGCACCGCTTCCGGCACGGTCATGCCATGGGCGAGGAAGGCTGCGATGGCGGCAGCCAGGGTGTCACCGGCACCGTGGTAGCTACCCGGCAGGCGTTCCCAGGCGTCGGTGCGGATGGTGCCGCGCGCTCCATGCAGGGTGTTGACCACTTGCGGGGTCTGTTCGTGGGCGCCGGTCACCAGGACGTGCTGGGCGCCGAGTTCTATAAGGTGGCGCGCGCAGTCGGCGATGCTGGTCGTGGCGCCGCTGCCTTCTTCGCCGTCTTCCTCGCTGTCGTCTTCCTCCTGGGCGAGGCGGCGCAGTTCCATGGTGTTGGGCGTCAGCACGGTGGTGAGCGGCAGCAGCAGCTCGCTCATGGCGGCCAGCATCTCTTCGTCTACCAGCGGATCGCCACGACCGGTGGCGATGACCGGATCGAACACCAGCGGGATGTCCGGGTAGTCGGAAACGACTTCGGCGACTGCCGCAACGTTCTCGATGCTGATCAGCGTGCCGATCTTGAAGGCCTGCACGCGCATGTCCTCCAGCAGAACGCGCGCCTGGTCTACCACCCAGTCGCCATCGCTGGCCTGAACGTCCTCGATACCGGCCGTGTCCTGGAGGGTGAAGCCGGTGAGAACCGACAGCGGATGCGTGCCGAGGGCCGCGAGAGTGAGGATGTCTGCCTGCATTCCACCGCCGCCCGTCGGGTCGGATGCGGCGAATGTCATGACGACAGGGAGCGTAGAAGAGGCGGGTTTGATGTCCATCGCGAAAACCGCAAGGAAACGCTAAAGCTCGGCAGGGCAAATGCCGAAATGCGCTAAGATCGACCGAGTTTACCTGAAACGTTTCCGACATGTCCGAAGCCAGCAGCGCCGACTTCAAGACCTACATGTGCCTGATCTGCGGCTTCATTTATGACGAGGCCGCGGGTGTGCCGGAAGAAGGTATTGCCCCCGGCACCCGTTGGGAGGACATCCCTCCGAACTGGCAGTGTCCGGAGTGTGAAGCGCGTAAGGAAGATTTCGAAATGGTCAGTATTTGATCAGTGCCGTATGTCGCATCGCAGCACGTCGAATACATTGCGACCACAACAGTTTTGGGTATATTCCAGACGCCCGTTTGGGTAAGTCGTCACCGGTCGCGGGGGTAGATGCGGCGCGGCTGGCGGGCACATTGAGGCTGATCGGCTCCTGCGGGGAGCTGCAGCGAATGAATAAGGGAGACCGCGTTGGCTGAAGGATCGGACGTCTCTGGCGTCAAGGTTATGGTCATCGACGACAGCAACACGATTCGTCGCAGCGCCGAGATTTTCCTGGCACAAGCCGGCTACCAGGTGCTCCTGGCCGAAGATGGCTTCGATGCCCTGTCCAAGATTGCAGATCATCATCCGGATCTGATCTTCGTCGACATCATGATGCCGCGCCTGGATGGTTACCAGACTTGCGCGCTCATCAAGAAGAACCCGCGTTTCGCCTCCACCCCGGTGATCATGCTGTCCTCCAAGGACGGGCTGTTCGACCGCGCGCGTGGCCGCATGGTCGGGTCCGACGAATACCTCACCAAACCATTCACCAAGGACAGCCTGCTGAAGGCTGTGTCTGCGCACGTCACCGCACGTGCTCAACGATAGCGCTGGAGAAGCATCATGCCCGTCAAGAAGATCCTCGTCGTCGACGATTCGCCCACCGAACGTTTCGCCATGGCGGAGTTCCTGACCAAGAACGGTTTCGCGGTCGTCATGGCCGAGAACGGTGAAGACGGTGTGGCCAAGGCCCGCGCAGAACTGCCCGACCTGATCCTCATGGATGTGGTGATGCCCGGCATCAACGGTTACCAGGCCACGCGCACCATCTCGCGCGATGAAGCCACCCGCAACATTCCGATCATCATGACCACCAGCAAGGATCAGGAGACCGACAAGATCTGGGGCATGCGTCAGGGGGCGTTCGACTACATGACCAAGCCGGTCAATCAGGACGACCTGCTGAAGAAGATCGCCGCCATCGGCTGAGCACGGCCGATACCGACCACACATTCCGAACAGTCAGATCCAGGGCAGGGGTAATCCACACAAATGGCCAAGCGAATCAGTTTGCGCGAATTCCAGCAGGACCTCGCCAAGCGCCTTGCCGAGGTCAAGATCGCCGGACACCGTTCCGCCTTGTTGGCGGTCACCGCGGCGGGCGAGAACTGGCTGGTCGACCTGCAGGACGCGGGCGAGATCATTGCCGCCCCGTCCCTGAGCCCGGTGCCGCTTACCCTCAACTGGTTTCGCGGCATTGCCAACGTGCGGGGCAACCTGTTCAGCGTTGTGGATTTCGCCGCATTCTGCGGCGAGGCGCCCATAGCCTTGACGGCGGATTCGCGGATCATGCTGATCGGCGCAAAGCATGGCCTCAACACGGCGCTGCTGGTGTCGCGCGCGCTGGGTCTGCGCAACCCCGAAGATTTCGAAGTGGATGAAGCATTCGTCGACGCGCGGCCGTGGATTGCCGGAGCCATGCGCGACAGCCAGGGGCGTCTGTGGAAACGTCTGGTGGTACGCCCGCTGCTGGCGGATCCGCGGTTCCTCGACGCGAGTATCGACCATCGTCACTGAACAAGATCACCAAGCTTAGGGCGGGTGGGGCGCACCTGATGCCCCCTGTCTCGGCAAGACAAGAGTCCGCAAGGATCGGAGCAAACGCATGGCACTGAAACTGAAGAATCCGCTTGGCGGCATCTCGTTCCCCTTCAAGAAAGGCGGGCGCAGCAAGGACGATGTCCCTCTGGGCTCTGCCAGCACGATCATGGACAGCTCGAACGATGCGCCGAAGGCCGGGGGGCTGCGCGTCAAGCTGCCGCTCATCGGCAGCAAGCCGATCGCTGAACAGCTGCGCGTCCTGGGCCTGCTCTTCGCGGTGTTCGCGGTGGTCGCGGTCCTGCTGACCTACATGCAGATCCGCCAGGCGTCGCACGGCACCACCTTCGTGTCTGCCGCGACGCAGATGGGTACCCTCTCCCAGAGTCTTGCGAAAGCCGCCCAGCTCGCCGTGACCGGTGGTCGTACCGGCTTTACGGAATTGAAGGAAAGCCGCGAGCGGTTTGCCACGCTGATCGAAGCCGTGAATGCCGGCGGCGAAATCGACGGCAACACCATTCCGGCCAGCCCGGCTGCCGCGTCGGCTGAACTGAAGGAGCTGAACGACGCCTGGGCGAGTACCAACAAGCTCGCCAACGACCTCGCGTCGCAGCAGGTCAGCTTGACTCGTCTGGGTACGGCGGTCACCGCCATCAATGCCAACAACTCCCAGCTGCTCGACCTTTCCGAGCAGGTTGCCGCACTGAAGCTGCAGCGCGACGCTCCTGCGGCCGAGATTGCGACCGCCAACCAGGTGGTGATGCTGACGCAGCGGATGGCGAAGAACGCCAACGCGCTTCTGGCATCGGAAGCGGTGGACCCGGAAGTCGTGTTCCTGCTCGGCAAGGACGCCAACAGCTTCGAAGAGCTGCTGGCCCAGCTGAACGAAATGACGCGTGACCCCGAAACCAAGGAGAAGCTGGAGCAGCTGCAGCGTTACTCCACCCGCCACCTGCTGGCGGTCGGCGGGATCCTGAACAACGTGCAGCTGCTGGTGCAAGCCAAGCGCGCCGGCCGCCAGATCTTCGCGGAATCGCAGAACCTGCTGAAGTTCACCAACAACCTGGCGACTGCCTACAGCACTGTCTACACCAGCAACCGCCTCATCATCGCGATCGTGGTCTCCGCCGTACTGGCGCTGATCATCCTCGGCCTGATGGCGCTGGCTTATCGCGACGACATTTCCGCCCGCCGCGAAGAGGCGGAAACGCAGCGTGCGTTGGCCGAAGGTGAAAAGAACATGACGCAGCAAGCCATTCTGCGTCTGATGAACGAAATGGGCGACTTGGCGGACGGTGACTTGACCATCCGGGCGACGGTGACGGAAGACGTGACCGGCGCCATCGCCGACTCGGTGAACTACACGATTGAAGAACTCTCCGTGCTGGTACGCCGAATCAACGATGCGGCCGGCCGCGTGACGGCAGCGACCGAATCCGCGCAACGCGTGTCGGGCGAACTGCTGGATGCTTCGGAGCGCCAGTCGCGCGAGATCCAGGGCGCTGGCTCGCAGATTACCGACATGGCGCGTTCGATCAGTGCGGTGTCGTCCAACGCGCTGGAAACCGCGCAGGTGGCGCGCCGCTCGCTGGAAGCTGCACGCAAGGGCGCCGACGCGGTGCAGAACTCGATTTCGGGCATGAACGAAATCCGCGAGCAGATCCAGGAAACCTCGAAGCGGATCAAGCGCCTCGGTGAATCCTCGCAGGAGATCGGTGAAATCGTGGAGCTGATTTCCGACATTACCGAACAGACCAACGTGCTCGCGCTGAACGCTGCCATCCAGGCGGCGAGCGCAGGCGAAGCCGGCCGCGGCTTCACGGTGGTTGCGGAAGAAGTGCAGCGCCTCGCGGAACGCTCCGCCGAAGCGACGAAGCAGATCGCCGCGATCGTGAAGACCATTCAGACCGACACCCACGACGCGGTGGCCGCTATGGAAAGCTCCACCCGCAACGTGGTTGAAGGAGCGAAGCTGTCGGATGCTGCCGGTCAGGCCCTGTCCGAGATCGGCGACGTGTCGGTGGAAATGGCGACGCTGGTTGAAAAAATCTCGTCCGATACGCAGAAGCAGGCCTCCGTGGCGACCGAGGTGTCCGAAGCCATGCGCGGCATTCTCGCCATTACCGAACAGACCACTCGCGGTACGCAGCAGTCGGCCTTGTCGATCGGTCAGCTCGCTGACCTCGCGGTCGAACTGAAGGGTTCCGTGTCGGGCTTCAAGGTCTGAGCACAGACATGACGCAACGTCGCCAGGCTTCGTTGCGCGAAACACCATCCGCCAACCATTCCTGCCCGGCACGCGCGTGCGTGCCGGCGCCTGTGGCCGCATCCGTGCCACTCCTCCGAGGCTAGAGCATGAGCACCAGCGATTTCGATATCGGACCGCTCACCTGGGTGAAAAGCGAGATCGACGCGGCCCTCGACCGCGCCCGAGAGAGCATCCAGAAGGCACAGAGCGGCAGCGAGCGGCGCGAACCCTTGCGTTTCGCACAGACCCACGTCCACCAGGCCAGCGGTGCCTTGTCCGTCGTGGGTCTCGATGGCGTGTCCCAGTTTGCCGATGCCATCGACAAACTGCTGGCCAGCCTGGCCAGTGGTGAGCGCGATCCGGACGATGCAAGCATCACCCTCGCGCTGCGTGGCATCGCCGTACTGGCGAACTACATCAACGAACTGCTGGCGGGCGCACCGCATCAACCGTTGCGCCTCTTCGACACTTTTCGCGAACTGGTGTCTGCACGTGGTGGCGAACCACCGGTAGCCAGCGAGCTGTTCTTCCCGGATCTCGGCGTGCGTCCCGCTCTGGCCCAGGCCCGCGACGTAGAGCCTGCGCGTGCTGCACACGAACTGCGCGTGATGCGCGGCCGCTTCGAGAAGGGCCTGCTGGCGTGGATCCGTCAGCCCAAGTCGCCGGAAGGCCCCGAGGAAATGCTCAAGGCGGTGCGCCGCATCGAGCAGTTGCAGGCGTTGCCGGCGACCCGCGCATTCTGGTGGGCTGCGATTGCCTTCTTCGAAGGTGTGGCCCAGCAGACCATCCCGACCGATCGCGCCGCCCACAAGCTGTGCCGCCGTATCGATACGCAGATGCGTCGTCTCATCGAAGGTTCGCAGGTCGTCGCCGAGCGTCTGGTGCGCGACGTGCTGTACTTCGTGGCGACGGCGAATACGAACTCCCCGCATGCCCAGGCCGTTCGCCAGGTCTATCGCCTGGAGCGCCTGCTGCCTTCGCCGGAAGCGCAGTTGTCCGATACGCTGCGCCAGCCGTTGGCGCTGCGTGTGCGCGAGACGCTGGAGCAGGCAAAGGATTCCTGGAATCGTTTCTCTGCAGGCGCAGCAGTGGCGCTGCCGCAGTTTGCCGAGCATCTGGCTGAGCTGGGCGCGCGCACCGCACCGATGCGTGTCGCGCAGGTCGACCGCGTGCTGGGTGCGCTGAACGAGTTGCTGGGCTGGTTGCGTGCTGATCCGCTGCGCGCCAACGAGGCGCTGGCGATGGATGTGGCCACGGGCCTGCTGGTCATCGAACAGACCAACGAGTCGCCGAATGCCGATCCGGCCATGCTGCGACGACAGGTCGACATGCTGTGCGAACGCTACGCAGCGCGTACTCGTGGCGAGATGTTGCCGGCGCTGGACGACAGCGTGTTCGGTGAAGCTTCGCGCCGTGCGCAGGAGAAGCTCTTCTTCAACCAGCTGGCGCGCGAGATCCTGACCAACCTCGGGCAGATCGAGCAGACCCTGGATGCCTTCTTCCGCAACCCGGCGCAGCGCGATGCCTTGCCGGGGCTGGCGGGCCCGCTCAAGCAGATCGAAGGCGCCTTCGCTGTGCTGGGCGAGCCGCGTGCCGTACAGCTGGTCCGCGAGGCGGCAGCGCGTGTCGTGGCCTTCGCCGGCCAGACCGAGCCGCCTTCACCGGACGAATGCAACGACGTAGCGCATCAGCTGTCGGCGCTGGGCTTCTATGTCGAAGCGCTGAAGACCGGCCCCGCCAAGCTGGAGCACTTCCTGGATCCGGATTCGGCCAGGCTCTCCGACAGCGAAGTGGAAGCCGTCACCGTCACCGTCGAAGCACAGCTCGCACGCGACACCCGCGGCACGCAGGAACTGGTCGAGGCGCTCAAGGAAGCGCCGCAGGACGAAGGTCTGCGCCAGCAACTGGTCAGCAACCTTGAAGCCCTGCGCGAAGACGCCCATCTCATCGCCGACAGCGAGCTTGAGCAGAATGCCCGCGACGCACTGGCCAGCCTGAAGTCCGGCGAAGTCGGCACGGCAGAGCTCGCCGAGGCACTGGCTCATGTGGCCCCGGTGGCTGCGCCGCAGATCTCGGAGGAGGCGGCCAGCCTGATGCAGGCGAGCAGTGAGGAACTCGATGCAGAGCTGCTGGAGATCTTCCTGGAAGAAGCCACCGAGGTGCTGGAGACCTTGCGCAGCGAGCATGCGGTCGTCAGCGCTGAACCGCACAACGTGGAGTCTCTGACCACGCTGCGTCGCGCCTACCACACCTTCAAGGGCAGTAGCCGCATGGTGGGCCTCAACGACTTCTCGGAGGCCGCCAGGCACGTCGAGATGACGATGAACCGCTGGCTGCAGCTCGACAAGAACGGCAGCGCAGACATCCTTGCGCTGGTCGAGCATGGTCGCGTGGTGTTCGATGCCTGGGTCAAGCAACTGCGTTCCGGCGGCAGCGCCTGGTATGACGCAGCGGCGCTGATCAAGCATGCCGACGACCTGCTGACGCACCTCGACAATCCGGATGAGCCGCCGCCTGGAAAGCAGCCGGTCCCGGTTGCGGCTCCTTCCGCGGCCGTCGCTGCTGCAACGGTTGCCGGTGGCGCGGGCGCTGCTGGTGGTACGAAGATGGAACTCGATGTCGACCTGTCGGACGACGTCGAGCCGGCCCCCGCCCGGAAACTGGTCGAGCATTCGCTGTCGGAGACGACTTTCGATTTCGATGCCTTCGACCTGCCGGAACTCGGGCACGGCGAATCGGGTTACGAGGCTTCGCTGGAAGAGACCCGTCTGGATGTCCCGTCGCTGGCAGCACTGGGACTGGACGAGGCGCCGCTCGATATCGAGGGCGAGCCGCAGGAGATGGATCTCACCAGCACCATGCTGACCAGCCCTGAGATGGAGCCGGAGCCCGAGGTTTTCGCGCTGGCAGCTGCGGCAGCGGAGCAGGTAGCCAGCGTGGCAGAAGTCGCCGCGATGCCTGCGGTGGTGGAAGAAGAGCAAGAGGTTGTCGCCGAGATGGATCTGACCAGTTCCCTGGTGGGAACGGACCTGGCTCGCTTGGAGCAAGCCGAGTCGGACCATGCCGAGGTCGACCTCACCGAGACTGCGCTCAACCCGAGCCTGCTGTACGGATCCGATGATTTCGGCCAGGAAACCTCGCTGGACCTGCCGAGCTTCGCCGAGCTGGAGGCCATTGCGAGCGGCGAACCGCGGAGCGAGACCGTTTCGGATATCGGACAGGTCATGCCGGGGGACGACGTGCTGACCCTTGCCGATCTGGAAGCCAGGGAGGCCGCCGAAGACCTGCCCGTGATGGCTGAGGCAGTGAGCGAAGATGCAAACGGGGTCGCCGCGCAGTCCCCTGCCGCGGCCGAGACCGCACAGGAGGCGCCGGCACCTGTTGTCGCGGAGCCGAAGCTGCAGGAAGTGTCGATCGAGGATGAAGCCGAGGGCGACATCGATCTGCCGCACATCAATCTCTATGCGCTCGGCAGCGAGGCCGCGCCGGACAGCGTTGCGCAGCGTGTGGCCGAGATCGTCGATACCACGCCGTTCGTAGCGCCGCTGCCGAGTGACGAAGTGACGCTGGGCGACAACACCATTTCGCGCGGCCTCTTCGACATGTACATGGGTGAGGCGCGCCAGCATCTGGCGGTGCTGCGCGAAGAGGTCGGCCTGCTGCAGGCCAATCCCCTGCGTGCGCCGTCTACAGCATCCGTGCGTGCTGCCCACACCCTGGCCGGCATTTCCGGCACTGCCCGCATCGAGCCGGTGCAGGCGCTGGCCAAGGCGCTGGAGCATGCCCTGCACCACTTCAGCGACGTCGGCCGGGCGCCCGACCTCAATCAGACCGCCGTGATGGCGACCGCGGTGTCCACCCTCGAAGCGATGGTTGCCGAAGTGGAGCGCATGAGCGTGCCGCTGCTGGTTCCCGAGCTCGTGGAGCAACTCGACAACCTGCGTCCGCAGTTCGATTCGCCGCGCGAGCCTGCACCGGTCGAGCCCGCTCCATTCGTGCAGGCGAGCGACTTTACGCCCGCCAATGAAGTCCCGGCTGCGGTCACTGCCTACGATCTGCCGGAGCCCGAAGCCGCAATCGTCTCCGGGGCCGACGACGACGATGATGAGCCCCTGCACACCGTGCAGGACGATCTCGACGAACAGCTGCTGCCGATCTTCTTCGAAGAGGCCGATGAGTTGACCGCCGAGATCGAGGCCACGCTGCGCCAGCTGCGCAGCCAGCCCGACGATGCCGAAGCCATGAAGTCGCTGGCGCGCTCCCTGCACACCTTCAAGGGTAGTGCGCGGATGGCGGGTGCCATGCGCTTGGGCGAATTCATCCATGAACTCGAAACCCATCTGGAGGCGGACCTACTGGCGCAGAAGGCTGGCCCGCAGCTGGTCGACCAGATGGAAAACGGCATCGATGCCATCGGTGCCCAGTTGACCGCATTGCGTAACCCCGAGGCCGCCGCTGCGGCTGCTGCACAGGTGACCGCAGCAGGCGCGCCGACAGTCGAGGAAGAGGCCGCCGTGTCGTTCGGCATGCCGCTGGCCGCTGAAGTGTCGCAGCCCGCCGCAGCTGTGGCAGCGCCTGCGGCGCAGGCGGTGCAGCTCGCACCGGCCCCAGCCGACGAACTCGAAACCGTGCAGGGCACGCGCCCCAACCTGCGTGTGCGCGCCGATCTCATCGACCGCTTCGTGAACGAGGCTGGTGAAATCTCGATCGCGCGGACCCGTGTCGAAGGCGAGATGCGCACGCTGCGTCGCTCGCTGCTGGACCTGACCGAAAACGTGATCCGTTTGCGCAACCAGTTGCGCGAAGTGGAAATCTCTGCCGAATCGCAGATGCAGTCGCGCATCGCGGCAGCCGAATCGCAGCACGCCGAGTTCGATCCGCTGGAGTTCGACCGTTTCACCCGCCTGCAGGAAGTCACGCGGATGATGGCCGAGTCGGTGGGTGACGTAACCACCATCCAGCAGAACCTGTTGCGCAACCTCGACGCGGCAGACACTGCACTGCACTCGCAGGGCCGCCTCTCGCGCGACCTGCAGCAGGCGCTGATGGGTGTGCGGATGGTGCCGTTCGATGACCTGGCTGATCGTCTGCACCGCGTCGTGCGCCAGACTGCCAAGGAACTGGGCAAGCGCGCCAACCTCGACATCCGCGGCGGCCGTATCGAGATCGACCGCAGCGTGCTGGACCGCATGACGGCCCCGATCGAGCACTTGTTGCGCAACGCCATCGCCCACGGCGTGGAGACGCCGGACGTGCGTTCGGCCAATGGCAAGTCCGAGATCGGTCAGATCACCATCACGCTGACCCAGCGTTCCAACGAAATCTCGCTGGCGATGGCCGATGACGGCCGTGGCCTGAACTACGAGCGCATCCTCGCGCGCGGTCGCGAAGCGGGCCTCATCCAGTCCGGTGACCAACCGACCGACAGCCAGCTCACCCAGCTGATCTTCGAACCGGGCTTCTCCACGGCCGAAACCGTGTCCGGTGTCGCCGGTCGCGGCGTCGGCATGGACGTGGTGAAGAACGAAACGCTGGCAGTCGGTGGCCGTATCGATGTGTCCTCCACGCCGGGTCAGGGCGCGCAGTTCCTAATCCACCTGCCGCTGACGCTGGCCGTCACGCAGGCCCTGCTGGTGCGCGCCGGTGGTCGCACCTTCGCCGTGCCGTCCAACATGGTCGAGCAGGCGCTGGAGCTGAAGGAAACGCCGCTGCAAGAAATCCGCGATCGCGGCTACGCCGAGTGGAAGACCCAGCAGTACCCGTTCCGCTATCTGCCGCGCCTGCTGGGCGACACCGCCACGCAACCGGAACAGGGCCGTTTCCACTGGGTTCTGTTGCTGCGTGCCGGTAACGAAACCCTGGCCATGCACATCGACGAACTGCGCGGCAACCAGGAAATCGTGGTCAAGAACGCCGGCCCGCAGTTCACGCGTCTGCAGGGCTACACCGGCGCCACCGTGCTGCCGGACGGCGAGATCGCACTGATCCTGAACCCCGTCGTGCTGGCCGGCCGCTACCGCATCAGCGAAGAGAAGGGCGACGGTGACGAGTTCGCACCGGTGGCCGACACCTACGAGGTGCCGACGGTGATGGTGGTCGATGATTCGCTGACCGTCCGCAAGATCACCAGCCGCTTGCTGGAGCGCGAAGGCTACCGCGTGGTCACCGCCAAGGACGGCGTCGATGCACTGGAGCAACTCGTCGAGCTCAAGCCCGACGTGATGCTGCTGGACATCGAAATGCCCCGCATGGATGGCTTCGACCTTGCGCGTAACGTGCGTGCCGACGAGAAGCTCCGCGACATTCCGCTGATCATGATCACGTCGCGCATGGCCGACAAACACCGCAACTACGCGATGGAAATCGGCGTCAACCACTACCTCGGCAAGCCTTACCAGGAAGAGCATCTGCTCGAACTCATCGCCGGTTTCATCGCCGCCGCACGGCGCTGATCCAGCGCCTGATCTACCACACAAAACGCCCGCACCGACCGAGGGGCAGGTTGTGCAGTTTGCGCAACCTGCCCCTTAACTTTCACTTACTTCGGGGTGTTGGGCTGGGGTAGAATCCGCCCTCCCCGAACGTCTTTCGCTCAACGAGTTTTCGTTGGGCTTTCGTTATTTTTCGTTATTCCCTGTTGATCCCCTTGCCATGGAATTTGCCGGCATCCGCCTGAAGAACAACCTGTTTGTCGCGCCCATGGCAGGCGTGACCGACCGGCCGTTCCGGCAGCTGTGCAAGAAAATGGGGGCAGGGCTGGCGGTGTCGGAGATGGTGACGTCGAACGCGTTGCTGTACGGCAGCACCAAGACGCAGCGCCGCGCCAATCACGAGGGCGAGGTCGATCCGATCTCGGTGCAGATCGC
>JAVHYF010000087.1 GCA_031119205.1 Moraxellaceae bacterium
ACGACAGCGCCTTCGGCACCCGCATGCACGGCCAGGGGCCGTTCGCGCAACTGATAGAACAGCGCTTCCGCAAGGCCCACAAGCGCCTGGGGTTCGGACGCTTGCCGCCGCTCGATACGTCGCTGTTCGTGCCACCGCGCAAGCCGTCGCCGCAGGGTGAGCTGTTCTAGCCCTCAGCCATCGTCGACCACCTCGACGTTGCTGAAGTTCGCCACGACGCACAGTGCATAGTCGCCTTCGCGCAAGGCCGAGAACGGCGTCTGGTAACTGACGCGCTTGCAGGCGTAGCTCTTGCCGTCCGGGAAGCGCTGGCTCCAGCGGTAGTCCTGCTCCCAGTACACGGCCAGCGAACCGGCGCCGCCGTCATCGAACGGCTTCATGCCTTTGCAGCCGAGCTCTTCGTTGCCGGCGATGGCTACGTTGAAGTAGGCGGCGAACTCGCGGTAGTAGGCGATTCGATTGGACGACTGCGGATGCTCGTTCTGGCGCCCGCACTCGATGCCGCCGTTGATGATCTGCGTGGTCACGCCGAAGCCGGGCACCAGGCCGTTGCCGGCATCGCCCGCATTGGGCTGCCAGGTGCCATCGAGCACGTGCAGCATCGACGGCTTGGGAGGCTGCGGATACGAGAAGAAGAACGTCGCACTGGCCAGGTTCAGCCAGGTGTCGGCGACCAGGGCGGGATGGTCGAGCAGCGTACGCACCGTGCCGAACATCGCTTCGGAGAACGGCCCGTAGTTGTAGTTGTACGACAGCTGCTTGGCGCCACGGCCGAAGTAACTGCGGAACTCGCCGGTGTCGAACGTGCCACACGGCCAGGCGCGGCCCTGCCAGGTGGCCGGGCTGCATTCGGCGTTGTAGCCACCGCGCGAGGTTTCGGTCCAGCCGACTTCGCGCACATGCACCAGGGCCTGGCGCCACTGCGGAATCGGACTGGAGGCATTGTGGCCGCCGGTCTCCTGGGCGAAGTGGGCGAACATCGTCGCCAGCGTGCGCCGGCAGATCGCGTCGGAGTCGGACTGTTCGTACGTGGCACATATCGCCGGAAACTTGGCGACCGCCTGCAGCAGCCCCCGGTAGGTGTACTGCGGTGCGCGTAACGGAAACAGGTAATCGAACTGCAGCGGACCGAGCAGCGCTTCCACCCGGCGGACATTGTCGGGGTTCCCGCCACGTCCGGGCGTCACCGCTTCGACCTGCGCGTTGTCGAGCGTGCGCACCGACTGCCTGACCTTGCTCATCAGCGGATCGGAGGTCAATCGCGCCTCATCCGCGCGCAGCTGGCTCAGCGGAATCCGCACCGTTGCAGCATCCGCGTCCTGCCATGCGACGATCGCAGCCGCAATCAAGGTGATGCGAATCACAAGCTTTCCCGAACGTTCCATGCGCGACGGCTCCTTGGTGGGTCAAGGAGCTAACGCCCGCCAGTCGCGGCCACCCATCAGAACAAGTCGCACGCCCTTGCCCGCGTGCCCTCACCCGCCCGGCAACAGCGGCCCACCGAGCCACAGCCAGCGCGACATCCACGCGCACACCAGCGCGATCAACACGGTCAGCGGCAGGCCAAGGCGCAGGAAGTCTGCGAACCGGTACTGCCCCGGGCCGAGGATCAGCAGATTGCCGTGATGGCCGATGGGCGTGAGGAAGGCGACCACGGCACCGAGCGCCGTGCAGACCACGAACGGTGTCGGCGCCAATCCCAGTGACTGCGCCAGTTCGACGGCGACCGGTCCCAGCAGCACCGTCGTCGCCGCATCGGACAGGATCTGGGTGAGCAGCGCGGCGACGGTGAACATCACCAGCAGCACCGCCAATGCCGGCCAGCCCGCGACCAGGTGCAGCAGGCCCGAGGCAAGCAGCTGCGCGGTGCCGGTCTGCTCCATGGCGATGCCCAGCGGAATCACGCCGGCGATCATCACGAAGATGCGCACGTCGATCTCGCGGTACGCCTGCTCGACATCGACGCAGCGCGTGGCCACCATCGCCACCGCGCCGAGCAGGAACGCCAGCGGTGCCGGCAACCACTCGGTTGCGGCGGCGAGCACGGTCAGGGCGAGGATCGCCAGTGCGATCGGCGCGCGCACGCGCCGCCGGGTCTCGCCGGCGAACGGCACCAGCATCAGGAAGCCATGGTGCGCGGCAAGCTCGGCGAACTGCGAGGGGCGGCCCCACAGCACCAGCAGGTCGCCTTCGCGCAGGCGCGCCTCCGCCAACCGCGGCGGAACGTCGCCGTCACGCCGCCACAGGCCGGCGATCACGGCATGGAAGCGGCGGGCAAAGTCGAGCTCGCGGATGCTGTGGCCGATGAACTCCGAGGCCGGCGCGACCACCGCCTGGACCAGTTGCGCCTCGCCCTCGCCACCGGCCTGGCTCCGGTAACGCGCAACCGGTTGCAGGTCCAGGCCGGGATCGTCATGCAGCGAGGCCAGCGCGTCGGCCGATGCTTCGATCAGCAGGATGTCGCCGACGAGTACGCTCGACTGCAGCGAAAGGTCGTCGCGCAACTGGCCGTCACGCAGCCAGCCGAGCAGGCGGACACCTGCACCGTGGGCCTTCTGCAGCTCCGCCATGGGCCGCGTGTTCCAGCGGGACCCTTCGACAACCACCAGCTCGGTGCGGTAGCGGTCCAGGCGCAGGTAGCCGTCATCGCTCAGTGCGCCAAACCGCCGCGGCAGCAGCCAGCGGGCAAGCAGCATGTAGACCACGCCGATCGCGACAAGCGCCAGGCCAATGGGCGTGATCGAAAAGATCCCCAGCCCTTCGGCAC
>JAVHYF010000031.1:0-45379 GCA_031119205.1 Moraxellaceae bacterium
CGTCACCCGTCTGTGATACTCGTGTGTGGTGGGGGTGTTGTTGTTTATCCCCCCCGGCCCGCTCCCCCGCGGCGCGCGGGTGGTGTGCCCCCGGGGCCCGCGTTTCTTTTTGTCATTCCTCTTGTCCGCAACGCTGTGCCATCAGCAAGCCGGCGTGCCTGCGGCTCACTCAGGTTGCCCGTCCATGTCCATCCGACCGCACCCGCTGTCCCGCCGTCGCTTCCTGTTCGCTGCCGCCGCACTGGGCCTGCAGGGCGTCGCACCCGCGCGCACGAACGCGGCGGGCGGCTATCGCTCCGAACGCTTCGAGCTCGATTCACAGGATCGCAAGCGCCACTACCGCGTGGAGCTGGCGATTCCGGCGGGTGCGCCGCCCGCCAACGGCTTCCCCTTGCTGGTGATGCTCGACGGCAATGCGGCGTCCGCGGCGCTGGACCGGGCGGAGCTCGAGCGCCTGGCGGCGGCTGGCAGGCCGCTGGTGGTGGCGACCCTGGGCTATCGCACGGAGCAGGCTGTCGACCAGGTGGCGCGAGCCTATGACTACACGCCGCCGGTGCCGGGCCAGGACCCGACCTGGGAGAACGCCCGCTTGCAGCGGCTCGGCGGTGGCGCTGACGCCTTCCTCGACCTGTATGCAGACCGCATCCGTGCGGAGATTGAACGCCGGGTGCAGACCGATGCTGCGCGCAGCACGCTGTGGGGTCATTCCTATGGCGGTCTGCTGGTGTTGCACACGCTGTTCACGCGGCCGCAGCTGTTCGCCCGCTACGCGTCGGCGGACGCCTCGCTGTGGTGGCACGGCGGCTACATCCTGCAGGAAGCCCAGCGTGCGGCGGCGCTGCCCGCCGGTCGCGAAACCGGTCTGTTGATGATGGTGGGCGAATCCTGGCTGGCTGAGCCCGCAGGGACCGCATCAACCCGCCGCAGCGAGGACCCACGCCTGGCGGTGCCGCCGGACAGCGCGCGACGGCTGGCCGAGGAGCTTGGCCGACGCCCCGGGCTGGCAGTGAGCTGGCGGCCGTTCCCCGGCGTCGGTCACGGCCCGCTGCGGGCGCAGTCCATTGCGCCGACCCTGCAGTTCGCCGCGAACTGAGGCGGGCAGGGCGGGGCTTGGCAGGGGCTACCGCACCCGGCCGATCATCCGCTGTGCCACGTCGTCGCGCCACAGCCAGCGGTGCACCAGCACCATCAGCACGTGACCGACGATCAACGCCAGCAGCGTCCACGCCAGCAGGCCGTGGGCCGCGTTGGCGGGCGCCATCAACGCCTCCTGCTTCGGGCCGGCTTCGAACAGCGGCAAGGTGTTGAACCACGCGAACGGGCGCCCCGAGCCGTACAGGCGGACCAGCGCCAGGCTGGGCACGACCAGCATCAGCAGGTACAGCAGGCCATGGCCCAGCGCCGCCGCCTTGCCCAGCAGCCCGGCGTCGTGCGGCGGCCGGCGGGCGCGCTGGCTCAAGCCCCAGGCGCCACGCAGCAGCACAAGGATTAGCAGCAGCAAACCGACGCTGGCATGCAGGCCCACGAAAAAGGACACCAGCGGCGTCTTGCCCAGCGCCAGTCGCAGGCCCATGCCGACGAATTGCCACAGGAGCAGGAAGGCCATGCCCCAGTGCAGCCAGCGGCTGATGCGGCCATAGCGTTCGGGGCTGTCGAGCCAGGGGGAGGAGGTCGGGGCGGGGAGTGCGGTGGCGGCGTTCATCATCGAAGGCGGTGTGGGCGGAGCGGGGCGGAAGCAGGGGGGCGGATGTCGCGCAAAGGCAGCGTACCGGCAAAGGACTGCGAGTCTGACGGGCTGGTTCCCGGCGAGGCGCTGCCGCCGGCGCCTGGCCGGCGTCCGGTGCCGCGTGCTGCGAGCGCACATGCTTATGGCTCAAGGGCTTGAGTGCAGTTGATGGTCTGGTCGACGACACGCAAATTCGGGTAAAGACCGATCCGGCACCGGCATCTGCCGCAGCTTTCTGCGACAATGGCGGCTCTTACAAATGAGAATCAGGCGCATCGACGCGCCGGGCGGCTGGAGCCTCCAGCCCTCGGCCGTGAGCCTGCAACGCAGCCCCACGGCGCTTAAGTCCGTGGCCAGGGCTGCGCACCTGCAGGCCTTCGCGAGCGTCCTTCTCCCCGCAGTACAAGCATGCAATCCCGTCCTGCCGTCGCGGCCCTGCCCGTCCTGTTGTTCACAGCCCTGTCCGGCACCATGGCGATGATGGCCTTCGTGGCGGTGATCGGCCCGGTGGCGCGCATCCTCGGCCTGGCCGAGTGGCACGCCGGCCTGTCTGTGACCGCCGCCGGCCTGCTGTGGATGCTGGCCGCGCCGCGCTGGGGCGCGCTCAGTGACCGCATCGGCCGCAAGCGCGTGCTGCTGGTGGCGCTGGCTGCCTACGCGGTGATCTATCTGGCCATGGCCCTGTTCGTCGGCATCGCCCTGAACAACCCGCCGGCCGTGCTGGCCTCGGTGCTGGCGCTGGTCGGTGCGCGTGCGCTGGTGGGGCTCTTCTATTCCGGCATCCCTTCGACGGTCGCCGCCGTGGTGGCCGACCAGATGCCGCCCGGCGAACGCGGCGGCGTCATGGCGCGGCTGGGCACGGCCAACGCCGTGGGGCTGGTGATCGGCCCGGCTGCCGCCGGCTGGCTGGCCATGCAGGATCTGTCGCTGGCCCTGCACGCCACCGCCGCCTTGCCACTGCTGTCCCTGCTGATGGTGTGGTGGCGCCTGCCGGATGCGCCGCCAGCCGCGGCCGGCCGCCCCGGCAAGCGCGCCGGCATGTCCTGGCGTGATCGCCGCCTGCGTCTGCCGCTGTATGCCGTGTTCGCGGCGATGGTCGCTGTGGCAGTGGCCCAGGTCGCGGTCGGTTTCTTCGCCATCGATCGCCTGCAGCTGTCGCCGGTGGACGGTGCGCGCATGGCCGGCATGGCGCT
The DNA here is from genome assembly GCA_031119205.1 of Moraxellaceae bacterium. GTDB lineage: Bacteria > Pseudomonadota > Gammaproteobacteria > Burkholderiales > Rhodocyclaceae > Uliginosibacterium. The sequence goes on from JAVHYF010000031.1 coordinate 2,920, forward strand.
CACCGCTGTCGGCTTCGGCCTGATGGCGTCCCAGGCGTTGGTGATGCGTCTGCGCCGCGTGCCCCCGGTGCGCTGGATCGCCATGGGGGCGTGGATCGGTGCCCTGGGCTTCGCCTCGGTCGCGCTGGTGCAACAGCCCTGGCAATTGCTGGCGGCTTACGCCACGGCGGCCTTCGGCATGGGCTTCGTGTTCCCGTCCTTCCAGGCGCTGGCCGCCGACTCGGTCGAGGCGCACGAGCAGGGCGCGGCGGCCGGTACGGTCGCCTCCGTGCAGGGCCTGGGCATGGTGGCCGGCCCGCTGCTGGGCACCGTGGTGTATCGCTGGGCGCCCGGCGCGCCCTACCTGATGATCGGCGCGCTGCTCGTGGTGCTGGGCTGCGCCGCCACCCTGCATGCCACCGGGGACACGCAATGACGAACCTGCGGACAACGACCGACATGCTCGACGACACCATTCCGGATGCCGACCCGTATGCAACACTTTTCCTGTTGCGCGCCCCGCTGCGCGGGCTGGAGACCACCGGTTGCCTGAACCGCCTGCCGTCTGGTGCTACCGACACGCTGGGCGAGCGCGTGCGCGCCTTCTTCGCGCAGCGCAGCGAAGGGCCGGCCCTGCTGGTGGGCGCACTGCCCTTCGATCCGCATGCGCAGGACGCGCTGTACCAGCCGGCGGCGTTTGCGGAAGCCACCATTCCGGCCGCGATGGCCTTGCCGCCGGTCGCGCGCCTGGTCGCCGAGCCTTCCGCCTCCGAGTACGCCGATGCCGTGGCCAGCGCCTTGCGGCACCTGCGTGCCGATGGCGACGCCCTGCGCAAGACGGTGCTGGCGCGCAGCCTGCACGCCGAACTCGCCGCGGACATCGACCCGCGTGCCCTGGCTTCGCGCCTGGCGCTGGACCCGAACGTCGCCACCTACGTGGCACCGCTGCCCGTCGCTGACGGCGAAGCGCCGGCCTGGCTGGTGGGCGCGACGCCTGAACTGCTGGTGTCTCGCCGTGGCCTGGAAGTGACGTCCTATCCGCTGGCCGGCTCCGCCCGCCGCAGCACCGACCCCGACGAGGACGCCCGCATCGCCCAGCGCCTGCTGGCATCGACCAAGGATCTCGACGAGCACAGCTACGTGGTGGATGCCATCGTCGCCGCGCTGTCGCCGCTGTGCGTGTCGGTGGACGCGCCCGAGCGCCCGACGCTGACGGCCACGGCCACCATGTGGCACCTCGGCACGCGCATCGTCGGCACGCTGAAGGACCCGTCCGTGTCCGCCGCTGCACTGGCCGGCCTGTTGCATCCCACACCGGCCGTGTGCGGCACGCCGCGCGAGCTGGCCCTGCAGACCATCCGCGAACTGGAACCGGTGGACCGCGGCTTCTATGCCGGCGCGGTCGGCTGGGTGGATGCCGAGGGCGATGGCGATTGGTACGTGGCGATCCGCTGCGCGCGCGCGCAGGGCAATGCGCTGCGTTTGTTCGCCGGTGCGGGTATCGTGCGGGACTCCCGGCCGCAGCTCGAAGTGGAAGAAACCGCCGCCAAATTCGGCGCGCTGCTCAACGCGCTGGGCATCGATCCTGCGCAAGCTCTCTGATGACTGACCAGAACGTACAGATTGACGCTGGACTGCTGCCCCTGCGGCAGGTCTGGCCCGACGAACTGGTAGCGCGCTACCGCGCTGCCGGTTACTGGCGTGGTGAGACCATGCCCGCCTTCCTGCGCGATCGCGCGCAGCGCTTCGCCGACAAGACAGCGGTGGTCGGCGGAGCGGTGGGCAATGAGACACGTCTCAGTTACGCCCAGCTGTGGCAGGAAGCCGGTCGCATCGGCGCCGGCTTGCTCGCGCAGGGCCTGCGTCCCGGCGAGCGGGTGGTGGTGCAGCTCGCCAACGTGCCGGCTTTCATCACGGTGGTGTGTGGCCTGTTCCGCGCCGGCCTGATCCCGGCGTACGCGCTGCCGGCGCACCGCATCACCGAGATCGCGCACTTTGCGCGCAAGGCGCAGGCCAGTGCCTACGTGACCCACGCGCTGCAGGATGGCTTCGACTACCGCACGCTGGCCCGCGCGCTGCGCGACGAGGTGCCGGCGGTGAAGCATGTGGTCATCGCGGGCGAGGCGGGTGACGGAAACGAGGAATTCATCGCGCTGGATGTGCTGACGGGTGACGAAGCCAGCTTGCCGGCCGACCCCGATCCGCAATCCGTAGCCTTCCTGCAGATCTCCGGCGGCAGCACCGGCCTGTCCAAGCTGATCCCGCGCACCCATGACGATTACATCTACTCGTTCCGCGCCAGCAACGACATCTGCGGCATAGACGAGCACAGCGTGTACATGGTGGCGCTGCCGGCCGCGCACAATTTCCCGATGAGCTCGTCTGGCTGGCTGGGCGCGCTGCATGCCGGCGCCACCACGGTACTGAGCCCGGGTGCCGGCCCGGATGCGGCCTTCCCGCTGATTGCCCGCGAGCGTGTCACCTGCGTCGGTCTCGTGCCGCCGCTGGCCCTGCTGTGGTCGGACGCCGCGACGAAGACGCCGCACGACCTGTCCAGCCTGCAGGTGATGCAGGTGGGCGGCGCCAAGCTGGTGCCGGAAGCCGCGCGCCGCGTGGTGAGCGGCATGGGCTGCAAGCTGCAGCAGGTGTTCGGCATGGCCGAAGGCCTAGTGAACTACACCCGCCTGGATGACGGTGAGGACATCGTCCTCAACACCCAGGGCCGGCCGATCAGTCCGGACGACGAAGTGCTGGTGGTGGACGACCACGGCAACCCGGTGCCGGACGGCACGACCGGCCACCTGCTGACGCGCGGGCCCTACACCATCCGCGGCTATCACAACGACGACGCGGCCAACGCCCGCAGCTTCACCAGCGACGGCTACTACCGCACCGGCGACATGGTGCAGCGCCGGCCCGGTGGCTACCTCGTCGTGCAGGGCCGCGCCACCGACCATATCAATCGCGCCGGCGAGAAGATCTCCGCCGAGGAGATCGAGGACCACCTGCTGGCCCACCCCGCGGTGTTCGATGCGGCGGTCGTGTCGATTCCCGACGACTACCTCGGCGAGCGTAGCTGCGCCTTCGTCATCACCCAGGGCGACGTGCCGCGGGCTGCGCAGCTCAAGGCCTGGGTACGCGGACGGGGGCTGGCGGCCTTCAAGGTGCCGGACCAGATCGTCTTCGTCGACGCCTTCGGCACCACCGCGGTCGGCAAGATCAGCCGCCGCGAACTGCGCGCCCAGCTGCGCGAGAAGTACCTGTCTGACCTGTCCGAACAGAAGGATTCGTAATGGGCTTGCCCAGGATTGCTCCCTACCCGCTGCCCACCGCGGCAGAACTCCCGACTCCGCGCGGCCCCTGGCAGCCGGAGACCCGTCGTCTCGCACTGCTGGTGCACGACATGCAGCGCTACTTCCTGGCGGCGTACGCCGCTGACGAAGCACCGCTGAAGCCGGCCATCGCCAACATTGCGCGCCTGCTGGCGCATTGCCGCACGCGCGGCATCCCCGTGTTCTACACCGCCCAGCACGGCAACCAGGACCGTCGTGACCGCGGCCTGCAGGCCGACCTGTGGGGGCCGGGCATGCGTGCGCTGGACGAGCATGTGACCATCATCGACGAGCTGACCCCGGCCGAGGGCGAGCACGTGCTGGTGAAGCATCGCTACAGCGCCTTCCAGCGCAGCAACCTCGAAACCATGATGCGCGCCCGCGGCCGCGACCAGCTGCTGGTCACCGGCGTGTATGCCCACATCGGTTGTACCGCCACGGTGGTGGAGGCTTTCCAGCGTGACATCGAGGCTTTCATCGCCGCCGACGCGGTGGCCGATTTCTCGCGCGATGACCATGACATGGCGCTGCGCTGGATCGCCCGCACCAGTGGCGTGCCGATGACCACCGACAGCTTGCTGGAAGTACTGAAATGACGAACGCCGTACCGCTGACCCTGGAGCGCATGCGCGCCGACATCGCCAAAGCGCTGGACGAGTCGCCCGAGATCGTCACTGACGACGAGAACCTGATCGACCTCGGCCTCGATTCCATGCGTGTGCTGGTGCTCACCACGCAATGGGCCGAGACCGGCATTCCGCTGCAGTTCTCCGACCTCGCCGCGCACGTCACGCTAGCTGGCTGGTGGGAGGTGGTACAACGCCTGCAGGCCGGGAGCGCGGCACAGAAATGAGTGAGGCGACGAGCGCGGTCGAGCTTGCCGGCACCGTGCAGGCACGGCCCCTGACCGAGGCTCAGGCCGGCATCTGGTACGCGCAGCGGCTGGCGCCTGAGAACCCGGCCTACAACACGGCCCACATCCTGTGGATCGACGGTGATCTGGATGTCGCGGCCTTCGTGGCTACAGCGAATCGCGCGGCGCAGGAAGCGCCGGCTCTGAGCCTGCGCATCCGCGACGAAGAGGGCGGCCCGCAGCAGTGGGAGGACGCCGACTACCGTCCCGCCATCGAGGTCGTCGATCTCGGCACCGACGCAGACCCCGCAGCCACTGCCCGCGCGCAGATGCGCGCCGACTACCTGTCGCCGGTCGACCCCGGCCGCGACCGCCTGGCCCAGCAACGCCTGTTCGTGCTCGGCCCGCAGCGTTTCGCGTGGTACCTGCGCGTCCATCATCTGGTGACCGATGGTTATGGCATGGCCCTGTTCAGCGAACGCGTGTGCGCGCTGTACGGTGCTGCCGATGCCGGCTCGCCGCTGGGGCCGCTGGCGCCGGTGTTTGATGAGGACACGGCGTATCGCGCCTCCGACAAGCGCGTGCGCGATGCGGCCTACTGGCGCGAGCATCTTGCTGGCGTGCCGGCCGCTTCCGGCCTGGGCCCCGGCTTCGCGCCGCCTGCCGCCGAGGCGCTGCGCCTGGTGCGGCCGCTGGATGCGAGCCTGCGCGAGCGCCTGCTCGCCACCGCGGCACGACTCGGCCAGCCCTGGCCGGATCTGGTCACCGCGCTGACCGCCGACTATTGCCGACGTCATGCCGGCGTTGCCGAAGCGGTGCTCGGTGTGCCGGCCATGGGCCGGCTGGGCAGTGCCTCGGCCAGCGTGCCGGCGATGGTGATGAACGTGCTGCCGCTGCGTGTCGCGCAGTCGTCGGCGCCGGTGGAAGAATTCGTACGCAGTGTCGGCAGCGCCATGACGCGCGCGCGTCGTCACGGCCGCTACCGCAGCGAGCAGTTGCGACGCGACCTCGGCCTCGTCGGCGCACAGCGCCGCCTGTACGGCCCGCTGATCAACGTGCAGCCTTTCTACCAGCCGCTGCTGTTGCGTGGCGTCGCGCTGCGCACGGAGATCCTCAGCACTGGCCCGGTCGATGACGTGACCCTCGGTTTCCGTGGTGACGCGAAGACCCTGCTCGATCTGGAGGTCGAAGCCAACCCCTCGCTGTACACCCCGGCGCAACTGGAAGCGCATGGCGCCCGCCTGCCAGCCTTCCTGCATGCCGCGCTGGCGGCCTGCGATGCCGGTCGCAGCCTGGACGATGTACCGCTGGCCACGCCGGCCGAGACCGAGCATTTCCTCTACGCGGTGAACGACACCGCGCATGAGGTGCCGGACACCACGCTGGTCGCGCTGTACGAAGCACAGATGGCCGCCACGCCGGATGCACCCGCACTGGAGTTCGAAGGCGAGGTGCTGAGTTACGCGCAACTGGAGCAACGCAGCCGTGCCCTGGCGCTGCAGCTGCGCGCTCAGGGCGTGGGCCGCGAGTCTGTCGTCGCGCTGGCCTTGCCGCGCTCGCTGGAACTGGTCATTGCCCTGCTGGCCGTGCAGCGTGCCGGTGGTGCCTACCTGCCGCTGGATCTGGCGCATCCCGATGCACGCCTGGCGCGCATTCTCGACTCCGCGCAGCCGGCCTGTGTGCTGGCCTTCGACGATGCAGTGGTGCGCTTCCCCGGCCGTGATGTGCTGACGCCTGCGCAGTGGTCGCGCGACAGCGCTGCCGCACTGGACGCCGACGTGCAGCCGCAGGACGCCGCCTACGTCATCTACACCTCCGGCTCCACTGGCGAGCCCAAGGGCGTGCTGATCGAGCACCGCGCCATCGTCAATCGCCTGGAATGGATGCGCACGCACTACGCCATCGGCGCGGGTGACCGCATCCTGCAGAAGACGCCGGCGACCTTCGACGTGTCGGTGTGGGAGTTCTTCCTGCCCTGTCTGTGCGGCGCGACCCTCGTTGTGGCGCCGCCGGACGCGCATCGCGATCCGCGCGCAATCGCGCAACTGATCCGCCAGCGCAACATCACCACGCTGCACTTCGTGCCGTCGATGCTGTCGGCATTCCTCGCGGCGCCGGACGCGCAGGGGCTGTCTGTGCAACGCGTTTTCGTCAGCGGCGAAGAGCTGGGTGCCGAGTTGCGCGACCGCTTCCACGCCACCATGCATGGCGAGCTGCACAATCTTTACGGCCCCACCGAAGCGGCGGTCGACGTCAGCTACTGGCCTGCCGGCCCGGACGACCGCTCGCGGCCCGTGCCGATCGGCTTCCCGGTGTGGAACACCCGCTTGTACGTGCTGGACGGCCGCATGCGGCCGCTGCCGCCGGGCGTGGTCGGCGACCTGTACCTCGGTGGCGTGCAGCTGGCGCGTGGTTACCTCGGCCGCGCCGACCTCACCGCCGAACGCTTCCTCGACGATCCCTTCGTGCCCGGTGCGCGCATCTACCGCAGCGGTGACGTGGCGCGCTGGCGTGCGGACGGCGCGGTGGAATTCCTTGGCCGCAGTGATCACCAGATCAAGCTGCGTGGCCTGCGCATCGAACTCGGCGAGATCGAGGCCGCGGTGCGCTCGGCGCCCGGCGTCGCACGCGCCGAAGTGATGCTGCGCGACGACCGCCTCGTTGCCTACCTGCAAGGGGAGGGCGGGGCTGAAATCGACGAACAGGTGCTGCGCAGCCACGTCGCCGCACGCGTGCCGGATTACATGGTGCCGTCCGCCTTCGTGGCGCTGGCCGACTGGCCGCTGACCGCCAACGGCAAGCTGGACCGCGGCGCCTTGCCGGCGCCCGCGGTGCAGATGGGCGAGAGCGCGCCGCGCACGCCGACCGAACGCGAACTCGCCGCGCTGTACGCGCAGGTGCTGGAGCTGGATGCACAGGTCGGCGCGGAAGCTGATTTCTTCGGTCTCGGCGGCGACTCCCTGTCCGCTGTGCGCCTGCTGATGGAAATCCAGAAGCGCTGGCGTTGCGACCCGGGCCTCGGCGCGCTGTTCGCCACGCCCACGGTGGCCGCACTCGCCGCCCTGATCGACGCCCAGCCGGCGCAGGCCGACCACGGCCTCGCGCCGCTGATCCGCCTCGCGCCGGAAGTCACCGGTTCCACGCCGCTGTTCGCGGTGCATCCGGCTGGTGGCATCGCCTGGAACTACCGCGACCTCGCGCGTGCGCTGTCGCCGGCCCGCACGGTGTATGGCCTGCAGTCACCCGCGCTGGATCTGGCCGAACCGCTGCCGGAGAGCATCGCCGTGCTGGCCGCCGACTATGCGGACCGCATCGCGACAGTTCACGCGGCCGGGCCGGTACATCTGGTCGGCTGGTCGGTGGGCGGCATCATCGCGCAGGCGATGGCGGTGGAGCTGGAACGGCGTGGCCGCGAGGTCGGCGTGCTGGCCTTGCTGGACGCTTACCCGGCGGAATGCTGGCGTGCCGAGCCGGAGCCGACGCCGGTCGCCGCGCTGCGCGCGCTGCTGGCGATTGCCGGCTACGACCCCGAGGCGCACCCGGAGCTGGACACGCGCGAGCGCGTCATCGCCTTCCTGCGTCGTGGCGACAGTGCGCTGGGCAACCTGCCGGAGCCGGTGCTGGATGGCGTGGTGCGTGCGGTGACCGGCACCAACCGCCTGGTGCGCGGCCATCATCACGTGGCCTGTGCGGCGACCGTGCTGCATATCCGCGCCGGCCGCGATCACGCGACCCGCCCGCACCTGCAATCGTCGCTGTGGGCACCCTATACGGCGAAGGTGGAAGCGGTTGAGCTGCCCTTCCTGCACGCCGAGATGACCGGCCGCGACGCGGTGGCGCGCATCGCACCGCTGCTGTCGCAGCAGATGTCACGTCATGCCGACGTGACGAAAGGAAACGCATGAAACTGACCGGATTCGAGGGTACGGTGGCACTGGTGACCGGTGCCGGTGGTGGCATCGGTGCAGCGCTGGTGCGCCTGTTGCAGGACAGCGGCAGCGTGGTGGTGGCGACCGACATCACTGCACCGACGCAAAGTGCGGCTCAGCATGCCAAGGCGCTGGACGTGACCGATTCCGCCGCGGCGGACGCGCTGGTGGCACGCGTCGAGCGCGACATCGGCCCCATCGGCTTCGGCATCAACGTGGCCGGCGTGCTGCAGACCGGCACGGTGGACGCCATCAGCGACGCCGAATGGCGCCGCGTCTTCGCGGTGAATGCCGATGGCGTGTTCCACGTATCGCGCGCGCTGGCCCGCGTCATGAGCCCGCGCAAGCGTGGTGCCATCGTCACGGTGAGCTCCAATGCGGCAGGCGTGCCGCGCCATGGCATGGCGGCCTACGCGGCGTCCAAGGCGGCGTCCACCATGTTCATGCGTTGCCTGGGGCTGGAGCTGGCGCCGCTGGGCATCCGCTGCAATATCGTGGCGCCCGGTTCCACGCTGACGCCGATGCAGACCGGCATGTGGGCAGACGACAGCGGCGCGGCGAAAGTCATCGCCGGCCTGCCGGAGATCTACAAGGCCGGCATTCCGCTGGGCAAGCTGGCGACGCCCGAGGATGTCGCCAGCGCGGTGATGTTCCTGCTGTCCGACCAGGCCGGTCACATCGCCATGACCGACCTGTATGTTGATGGCGGTGCAACTTTGCGCGCCTGATCCTTCAGCGGTGTCGCCGGCAGGCTTGCTGCCGTGGCACCATCGCGGGTTTGCGCGACGCCTGGCGCGGCGCACCCCAGTTTTCCCGAGGTTTTCGATGAACAAGCGCGTTCCCCGTTTCGCTGCCCTCTGTGGCCTGCTGCTGTCCTTTGCGGCTGCCCTGCTGCCGGCGCATGCGGCAGAGATCACCGACCTGCGCGGTCGCAAGGTCACCGTGCCCGACCAGGTGCGCAAGATCTCCATCGACGATGGCCGCTACCTGGTGGCGCTGTCGCTGGTGCAGGCCGATCCGGTGAAGCCGCTGGCTGCCTGGCCGCGCGACATCCACCGCATCGGCGACGCGACCTACGCGCAGTTCGTCGAGAAATTCCCGGCCCTGCGCAACCTGCCGCAGGTCGCCAGCTCGGCAGGTACCTTCAGTCTGGAGGCCGTGCTGTCGGCCGCGCCGGATGTGGCGGTGGTGTCGCTGGGTGGCGGGCCCACCGACGCCCAGGTGCAGCAGCTGCAGGCGGCCGGCATTCCGGTGGTTTTCATCGACTTCTTCAACCAGCCCTTCGAGAACCAGGAGCGCAGCCTGCGCATCCTCGGTCAGCTGACCGGTGGCTCGGCCAAGGCGGAGAGCTTCATCGAGTTCCGTCGCCAGCACCTGGAGAAGATCTCGCAGCGCGTCGCCAAGCTGCCTGCCAGCGCGCGGCCGACGGTGTTCCTCGAAGCGCACGCCGGCCTCACCGGCGACTGCTGCAACTCGGTCGGTCCCGGCAACGTCGGTGACTACATCGAGTTCGTCGGCGGCCACAACATCGGCGCGGACGTGCTGAAGGTGCCGGCCGGCAAGCTGAACCTCGAGTACGTGATGTCGCGCGACCCGAAGATCTACATCGCCACCGGCGGCGTGCATCTGGAAAAGGCCGGCGGCCTCGTGCTAGGCGCCGGCTATGACGTGGCACGTGCCCGCGCCGCGCTGCAGAAGATCAGCAAGCGCCAGGGCATCGCCCAGCTGAGCGCGGTGAAGAACGGCAACACCTTCGGCCTTGCGCACCAGTTGGTCAATTCACCGATCGACATCGTGGTGATCGAGGCCTTCGCCAACTGGGTGCATCCGGAGCTGTTCAAGGACGTCGACCCGGCCAAGACGCTGGACGAAATCAACAAGCGTTTCCTCGCCGTGCCCTATGTGGGAACGGGTTGGATCAGTCTGAAGTAAGCCCATGAGCAGCGGAATGCATGCCCAGCCGCGGGCTGGTGCACAACCGGCGGCGACGGCCGAAGAGGTCCTAGCGCAGTACCGCCGGCTGGTCGGTCGCCGTATCGCCATCGTCGCGGGACTCGCGCTGGCCTGTATTGCCGCTTTCGCGCTGGACCTGGTGACCGGCCCGTCCGCGCTGACCGCGATGCAGGTGCTGGGTGGCGTGATCTCGCCCGACAGCCTGACGCCGCCGCAGGCCGCCATCGTCTGGCAGGTGCGCCTGCCTTACGCGCTGATCGCGGTGCTGGTCGGTGCTGCGCTGTCGCTCGCCGGTGCGGAGATGCAGACCATCCTCAACAATCCGCTGGCCAGCCCCTTCACGCTGGGCGTGTCGTCCGCCGCATCCTTCGGCGCGGCGCTGGCCATCGTGTCCGGCATCAGCCTGCCTTTCATTCCGGTCGACTGGATGGTGCCGCTCAACGCCTTCGCCTTCGCATTCGGCTCCGTGTTGCTGTTGCAGTTGATGGCCAGTCGCCGTGGTGCGGGCGTCGAGACGGTGGTGCTGCTGGGCATCGCGCTGGTGTTCGCCTTCAACGCACTCGTTGCGCTGATGCAGTTCGTGTCCTCGCAGGAAGCGCTGCAGCAGCTGGTGTTCTGGAGCATGGGCTCGCTGTCGCGTGCGACCTGGGGCAACGTCTGGGTGCTGGGCCTGGTGCTGTTGCTGGTGACGCCGTTCTCCATGCTGGCAGCCGGTCGCCTGACCTCGCTGCGCCTCGGTGAAGACCGCGCACGCAGCTTCGGTGTCGATGTCGGCCGCCTGCGCTTCATGGCCTTGCTGCGCGTCAGCCTGCTGGCGGCGACCTCGGTGGCCTTCGTCGGTACCATCGGCTTCATCGGCCTCGTCGGCCCGCACATGGCACGCCTGCTGCTAGGCGAGGATCACCGCTTCCTGCTGCCCGCCAGCGTGCTGTGCGGCGCGCTGATCATGTCGCTGGCCTCCGCCGCCAGCAAGGCCATCGTTCCCGGCGTGCTGATGCCGGTGGGCATCGTCACGGCGATTGTCGGGGTGCCGGTGTTCCTGTTCCTGATCTTCCGCCGCCCGGAGCGTTCCTGATGGAGGCCACCGCCGTGCGTGAAGACAGCCTGCAGGTCAGCCACCTGTCCACTGGCTACAGCGACCGCAAGGTCATCCAGGACCTCGATCTCCCGGTGTTCCGTGCTGGCGAAGTGCATTCACTGGTCGGCCCCAACGCTGCCGGCAAGAGCACGCTGATGCGCGCGCTGGCCGGCCTGCAGAAGGCCACCGGTTCGGTACGCCTGGGCGGGCAGGAGCTGATCGGCCTCAGCCTCGCCGAACATGCCCGACGCGTCACCTACATGCCGCAGACCTTGCCGCAGGGTGTAGCGCTGTCGGTGCTGGAGAGCCTCGTCGCCGCGCTGCGTGCGTCGGCCATCGGCGAGCGCAGCGAGAGCCACGACGCGGCCGAACGCCGCGCGGTGGCGGTGCTGGAGCGCGTCGGCATTCTGCACCTGGCGCTGGAAGGTCTCGACCATCTTTCCGGCGGGCAGCGCCAACTGGTGTCGCTGGCCCAGGCGCTGGCGCGCGAGCCGCGCGTGCTGCTGCTGGACGAACCGATCTCCGCACTCGACCTGCACCATCAACTGCGCGTGATGCGCCTGGTGCACGACCTCGCGCGTGAGCGCGGCATGATCGTGCTGATGGTGCTGCACGACCTGCAGATCGCAGCGCGCTGGTCCGATGGCATCGTCATGCTGTCGCGCGGTGCCGTGTCCGCCACCGGCAAGCCGGCCGAGGCGATCACGCCGGAAGCACTGGCGCGGGTGTACGGTGTGCAGGCACGCGTCGAGCATTGCTCGCGTGGTGGCCTGCAGATCATGGTCGACGATGTCGTGACCGCGGACGCGATGTGATGACCACGCTGCCGGACTGGGAGCCCGTCGTCCTGACACGGGCGCAAACGCGCCTCTGGCCTGCGGCAACCAATGGCCAGCAGTACCGGGTCAGCCTGTGGTTGCCCTCCGGTCCGGCACCTGAAGGCGGTTTCCCGGTGGTGGTCGTGCTGGACGCCAACGCGATGTTCGTCAGCTTCACAGAGGCCGTGGCGCGCATGTCGCGCCGTGTCGATGCGACCGGCATCGTGCCGACCGCCGTCGTCGGCATCGCCCACGCCGAAGAAGATCTGTACGTCGATGCGCTGCGCCGTCGTGACTACACCAACGGACCGCAGGGCGGCGGTACCCCGCACGGTGGTGCGGACGCCTTCCTGTCCTTCATCCTCGACGAAGTGTTGCCTGCCTTGCAGGCGGAGGCACCGCTGTCGGCCTCTCGTCGCACGCTGTTCGGTCATTCGCTCGGTGGCTTCTTCACGCTGCACGCGCTGAGCGCGCGTCCGGCGGAGTTCGAGCTGTTCGCCGCCATCAGCCCGTCGGTGTGGTGGGACGAGGCCGGCATCCGCGAGCGTCTGTCGCGACTGGACCATCCGCAGGTGCGCAGCTTCCTGTGTGTCGGCGAGTGGGAAGGCGAAGTGCCGCCCTGGCAACGCAGCGCGCCGGGTTACGCGGAGCTGGTCGAACGCCGTGCGCAGCGCGGCATGCTGGCGAACGCCGAGTCGGTCGGCGCGCTGCTGCGCGAGCGGCTGGGTGAGGCACGCGCGGCCTTCCACCTGTTCCCCGGCGAGGACCACGCTTCGGTGGTCATGATCGCCACCCAGCGCGTACTGCGTTTCGCGTCTGTCCCGTCCCTCGGCGGTTGATGACGCCGGGCAGATCCGCTGCGCGGGCCTGCATTTCAGTGATGTTCGCGCAGGGCTGCCAGCGCTTCCGGCGTGGCGGCAGGCAAGCGCAGCACGAACTCCGCGCCCGGCCCCGTGGCGCGGTTGCGCGCGATGATGATGCCGCCATGCAGTTGCACGATCTCGCGGCAGATCGCCAGCCCCAGGCCGGTGCCACCGGCCTGCGTGGCGGTGACGCTGCTCTGCACGAACTTCTCGAACACGCGCTCCAGCTCGCTTTCCGGAATGCCCGGGCCTTCGTCGATGACGCGCAGCTCGATGGCCGGCACCATGGGGCCGTGGCCGGTGTGGGGCGGCAGGCTGCCGGCGGCCATGGCCACGCCGATGCTGCTGCGTTCGGGTGAGAACTTGGCGGCATTCGACAGCAGGTTGCGCAGCACCTGCGCCACCATCGCGGGGTCGCCCTGGACCCAGGGCTCTTCGTGTTCGATGATGTCCACCGTCAGGCCACGTCCGTCGAGGACCGCCGCCTGCTCCGCGATCACTTCGTCCAGCACGTTGCGCAGGCTGAAGGGTTGCACCTTGATGTCCACCCGGCCAGCCTCCAGCTTGGACAGGTCGAGCAGGTCGTTGAGCAGGCGCAGCAGGTTCTCCCCGCTCTGTACGATGCGCGCGAAGTAGCCGTGCAGCTTGTCGCTGCCTTCCACGTCGCGGGTGCGGCCTTCGCCGAGGCGGGCGAAACTCAGCACGGCGTGCATCGGCGTGCGCAGCTCGTGCGAGATGTTGGCGAGGAAGCGTGACTTGGCCTCGTTGGCGCGTTCCGCCGCCTCCTTGGCCCGCATCCAGCGCGCCTCCGCCTGCCGCCAGCCGGTGACGTCGACGATGGCGCACACGATGACCGGCCGCCCCTCGGCATCCTGGCAACTGCCCTTGGCCACCACGCGGTAGCGGTCCTGACCGGTGAAGGGGTGGGGGCGGTGCTCCTCCTTCAGCACGAACTTGCCGGCCAGCACGGCCTCGTCCTCGTCGCGCACGGTCTGGTTGAAGCCGGGGTCCTGGCGCGGGCTCAGCGAGGTCTGGCCGATCAGCTCCTCCTTGGACTGGCCGCGGTCGCGGGCGTAGGCGTCATTGACGATGGCATAGTTGCTGTCGGCATCCTTCACGTACACCGGGTGGGGAATCACGTCGATGAGGCGCTGGATGAACTGCTGGACCTGCGTGCGACGCTCCACCTCGCGTTCCAGCGAGGCCTTCAGTTCCCGTTCGGCCTGGCGCCAGCCAGTCACGTCGAAGATTGCACAGACGATGACCGGTTCGCCCTCGGGATCCAGGCAGCTGCCCTTGGCGACGACGCGGAAGCGTTCGCGTCCCGTGTAGGGGTGAGGGCGGTGTTCCTCCTTGAGCACCACCTTGCCGGCCAGCACATCCACATCTTCCTGGCTCACCACGCGGCGGAACTCCACGTCGCGCGGCTCACCCGCCGGTTGGCCGACCAAAGCCTCGCGCGGCTTGCCGCGGTCCTTCACGAAGGCCTCGTTGACCATCAGGTAACGGTTGTCCGGCGCCTTCACGTACACCGGATGGGGAATCACATCGATGAGCCGCTGCACGTACTCGGCAAAGCGCTCGCGGCGATCCACTTCGCGCACCAGCGCCTCGCGCACGGCGCGTTCGGCCTGCCGCCAGGGTGTGAGGTCGAAGTTGGCGCCGACGATCACCGGGCGGCCCTCCGGATCCAGGCAGGCGGCCTTGGAAATGAGACGGAAGCGCTCCTGCCCGCTGTACATGTGCGGCAGGCTTTCCTCCTTGAACACCGGGTTGCCGGCCAGCACACTGGCATCCTCGGCGCGGATGCTGTCGGCCAGCGCCGGATCCTTCGCCAGCCCCCAGGACACCTGGCCCACCAGTTCCTCCGCGCGCCGTCCGCGTTCCTTGCAGAAGGCCTCGTTCACGGCGAGGTAACGGCTCTCGGAGTCCTTGATGTAGACCGGTTGCGGGATGACATCGATGAGCCGCTGCACGAACGCGTCCACCTGCGTGGCGACACGCGGCTGGGCAGCGAGCGCGCGGGCGTGGCGATTCATGTAGCGCAACAGCGCCCAGGTGGGAAAGCCGAAGGCTGCCGCCGCACTGGTTGCGACAGCCATCCATTGCGGCCACGGCATGAGGGCACTGACAAGCGCTGCCAATGCCGCGGCACCGAGCGACAGCCCGAGTGCGCGCTTCAGTTCCACATCCATACCACTACTGCGCATAGGTCTCCTTGCAGCCTCTTGGCGGGCTGGTGACGGACGGAAGCTCCGGGGATGCCGCAGGCCTGTCCGCGCGGCGCTGGTCCGCGTGTGTTGCCGCAGGTCTGGCGGGAATCCGGAGGCATCGGTTCATGGTCCGCTCCGGCGCGCAGGCGCCGGTGTCCTCCGCGCGATGATGCCGGAATGCCCGCGCCACGGCCACGGCGGACTCCCCGCATGCGACCGGTGGCGCCGGCAGCAGGCAGTGATGCTGCCGGAGTATGCTTGCCGCCATGTTGCGCAAGACACTTCCGGCAGCGCTGCTGGCCTGTTGCATTGCAGCGGGCGTCAGCGCGCAGACCACCAGCTCCTCCGCCAGGTCCGTTCCTGCGTCCTCACCGACTCCCACCTCCGCCCCCACCCCCACCTCTGTTTCCCTGCCGCCATCGGCAGCGGGTCAGCCGGCTCTCGGCGCCTTCCTGTGGTTGCCCGCCGACACGCGTCCCAGCCCGGCCATCGTCATGGCGCATGGCTGCAGCGGCGTCGGCAAGGGGGGCAAACCTTCGGTCCGCTTCAGCGACTGGGCCCAGCGTTTCCGTGATGCCGGCTTCAGGGTGTTGCTGGTGGACAGTTTCAGCGGGCGTGGCATCGAAGAGTTGTGCACGGTGAAGTTCGCCGACCGTCGCCTGAAACAGCAACACCGCGTGCCCGACCTGCTGGGCGCCGCCGCCTGGTTACGCGCACGCGGCGACGTCACCGCCGTCGTGCTGGCGGGCTGGTCGCATGGTGGTGGCGTGGTGCTGGACACCTTGCAGGACAAACGGGCTACCCGCTTCGACGCGATGCTCGCTTTCTACCCTGGCTGCACCCGCTTCGCAGGAAAGGGCGACAGGTTCCGCGCCCCGGTGCCGGTAGTGATCCACGTCGGCGAGGCTGATGACTGGACGCCGGCGGCGCCATGCGTGCAGTTGCATGACAACGCGCAAGCCAGAGGGCTGGACGTCACCGTCCACACCTATGCGGGCTCGTACCATGACTTCGATTCGGCGACCGGCAAGCTGCATCACCGTGCCGACGTGCCCAATGGCGTCAATCCCGGTCAGGGCGTGATGGTGGGGCCGAATCCCGTGGCCCGTGCGCTGGCTCGCGAGCGGGTGATGGCCTGGCTGGAAACCTACCGTACGGGTGGCAAGGCGGGTGGCCTGGGCAGTGACAATTCGCCGGAACGGACGGACCAGAGGTAGATCGAGCACGAAGCCGGGCCGCAAGCCGCATGCGGCAGGCCGTCAGCGCGCCAGCCACAGCATGGCGAGTTCGCCCGCGGCGATGGCGGACACCGCCAGCATCAGCCACAGCATGCGGCGGTTGCTGGCACGCTGGCGGGCTTCGATCTGCTCCAGGCGCGTCAGCCATTGCTCGCGGGCGCTGTCGCCCAGCGCGCGATGCAGCAGGCGTGGCAACTGCGGAAGTGTCGCGGCCCAGCCCGGCGCCTCGTCCTGCACATGGCGCAGCAGCGCGCGCCAGCCGACCTGCTCGTTCATCCAGCGTTCGAGGAAGGGCTTGGCGGTCTTCCAGAGGTCGAGGTCGGGGTCCAGCTCGCGACCGAGGCCCTCGATGTTGAGCAGGGTCTTCTGCAGCAGCACGAGTTGCGGCTGCACTTCCATCTCGAAGCGGCGGGCGGTCTGGAACAGCCGCAGCAGCGTCTTGCCGAACGAGATGTCGCGCAGCGGCTTGTCGAAGATCGGCTCGCAGACGGCGCGGATCGCGCTCTCGAACTCGTCGACGCGGGTGTTGGCGGGTACCCAGCCGGCATCGACGTGGGCCTGCGCGACGCGCTTGTAGTCGCGCTGGAAGAAGGCCAGGAAGTTCTGCGCCAGATAGGATTTGTCGCGGTCGTTCAGCGTGCCCATGATGCCGAAGTCCAGCGCGATGTACTGGCCGCGGTTGGGGCCGCCGGTGGCGACGAAGATGTTGCCGGGGTGCATGTCGGCGTGGAAGAAGCCGTCGCGGAACACCTGGGTGAAGAAGATCTCCACGCCGGCGCGCGACAGGGCGCTGAGGTCGATGCCCTGTTCGCGCAGGCGGGCGGTCTGCGAGATCGGCGTGCCATGCATGCGTTGCATGACCATGACATTCGACGAGCAGTAGTCCCAGTGCACTTCAGGGACCGTGAGCAGGGGCGAGTCCTTGAAATTCCGCCGCAGCTGCGAGCAGTTGGCGGCCTCGCGCATCAGGTCCAGCTCGTCGCGCAGGTGCTTGGCGAACTCCGCGACGACCTCGCGCGGCTTCAGGCGGCGGCCTTCCGACCAGACCTTCTCGATCAGCGTCGCGGCCGCTTCGAGCAGGCCGAGATCGTGTTCGATGATGCGGTCGATGCCCGGCCGCAATACCTTGACCGCGACCTCGGTGCCGTCGGGCAGCTCGGCGAAGTGCACCTGTGCGATGGAGGCCGAGGCCACCGGCGTGCGCTCGAAGCGGGTGAACACCTCGTCCACCGGCCTGCCGTATTCGCCTTCCAGCACGGCCAGTGCCTGCTCGGTGGGAAAGGGCGGCACGCGATCCTGCAGGCGCGCCAGCTCGTCGGCGAGATCCGGCGCCAGCAGGTCGCGGCGGGTGGACAGCATCTGGCCGAACTTGACGAAGATCGGCCCCAGCGACTCCAGTGCCTGGCGTACGCGCACCGCGCGCGGTTCGGCGAAGCGACGATCGGGGATCAGGCGACGCAGCCATTCGCCCACCGGGGTGGTGGAGGCGCGGTCGAGGATGATCTGGTCCAGACCGAAGCGCAGCGAGACGGTGACGATCTTGGCGAGACGGAACAGGCGCACGCGGCGGGCCTTTGCGGGGGAAAAACCCCGCAATCTTAGCCCGGATGCGTGAGTGCCGTTGCAGGCGACAGCTGCGCTGCGTCAAGCAGGCCCGCGCCGCCGGCTGCGCCGGCGCTTACCAGCTGGCGCGCAGCGAGTCGGCGTTGAAGCGCGGGTGTCGGGTCACGCTGCGCATGTTGACGAACTCGAACTGGCGGCTGCTCAGGCTGCGCAGCTGGGTCAGGGTGTCGTTGTTCCAGCGCTCGCCGGGTTCGCCTTGCACTTGCAGGTCGTCACCGATGTCGGCGACCAGCAGGCCGTATTGCTGCATGGCGCGTGCCACCGTTTTTGCCTGTGCGGTCCATTCGGCGGGGATCACGAAATCCGCGCGCAAGCGCAGGCGCGCGCCGAACGGAATGCCACCCGGGGTCGGGCCGCCGTCGTGGCGGCGCGCGGGCCACACATGGGCTTCGGCGAGCACGCTGTCGCGGAAGCTCACGCGCAGGGCATGGCGTATTTCGCCCAGGTCGGCTTCCTCGACCCGCAGCAGCAGGGGCAGCACCGGCAGGCCGCCGGCGTCACCGGTGGTCCAGGCGTCCGGCCGCATGCCATAGCTGTTGAGATCCCAGGCCGCGGTGGCCTGCGCATGCCACTGGTTGCCCACCTTCTGGCTGCCCGTGCTCTCCCACAGCCGGCAGGCACCCGATTCGAGCACCACGATGCGACGCTCCCCGCAGTCCTGTCCGGCGCTGCAGCCACTCTTGCTGGCGATGGCTGCGTCGTCGGGATAGGGGAAGCGCATCTGCGGCGCAGGAACACGGCTGCACTGCTCCACGGCAAGCCCGCTGTCCTGGCGGAGTACGGCACAGTCGCTCTGCTCGACGGCGCCTTGCGGGCTGTCCGGGGCCGCATGTGGCTGGCGGAAGGACACGTTCTGCCAGTCCGGCGACGTGCCGACCAGGAAGTAGGGGACGCCGCGGTAGGCCTCCGTGTCAGGTCCGTCCGTGGCATTGCTCCAGGCGGTGCGCAGGTTGGCGTCGCCGACCATGCCGATCCACTGATCGCTCATGGCGTGGGCCGGAAAGCGGGCAGGGTCGTCGATACGCTGGTTGAACACGGCGTCGCCGGGAAACATCTGGCAGCCGCCGAGAATGGGGCCCTCCACCGCATCGAACGGCGCGTCGCCGCTGGCGATGCGGGCACGTGCGCTCATTGCGTCGTTGCGCTGGACTGACGCCGACATGCTGGCGGCGTTGCTGGAGGTTCCCGCGGGGGAGCCCGTCCCGCAGGCGGTCATCATCATCACTGCCGAACATGCCAACCACTGCACTGCACCTTGCCGCTTCGATACCACTTGCTTGCCCCTTGCCAGACCGTTGCCCACTACATCGGCGGCGGCAAGGGTGCGCGACATGCCGACGGCGGCGCGTGTCGTGTCAATGGAGGCTTGAGCGGGACCAGCGTTGCCTGCAGCCGCATGAACGGTGGCTGGGGGCCGTCGGTCCGCGCGAAACGCGAAAATAGAAGGCTCGGCAGGCTTCCCGCAGGCGATATACCTTGGTCGTAGGCGGGGTGTGCGGAAGGTTTTTCGGGGAGGGGTAGAATCTCGGTCCCCCGTCTGTCCCGCCCGAGTCATGACCCGTCCCGCCAACGACACTTTCCTGCGTGCGCTGTTGCGCCAGCCCACGGACTACACCCCGGTGTGGCTGATGCGCCAGGCAGGCCGCTACCTGCCGGAGTACCGCGAGACGCGCAAGCGCGCAGGTGATTTCATGAGCCTGTGCCGCGACGCCAGTCTGGCCTGCGAGGTGACGCTGCAGCCGCTGGCGCGCTTCCCGCTGGACGCGGCGATCCTGTTCTCCGACATCCTTACCGTGCCGGATGCGATGGGCCTGGGCCTGTACTTCGCCGAAGGCGAGGGCCCGCGCTTCGAACGCCCCTTGCGTGACGAGGCAGCCATCCGTGCCCTGCAGGTACCGGACATGGCCAAGCTGCGCTACGTCTTCGACGCGGTGGCCGAGATCCGCCGCGGCCTCAAGAACAGCGTGCCCCTGATCGGCTTTTCCGGCAGCCCCTTCACGCTGGCCTGCTACATGATCGAAGGCAGCGGCTCGGACGATTTCCGCAACGTGAAGGCGCTGGCCTATTCACGGCCGGAACTGCTGCACCACATCCTCGCGGTGAATGCCGAGACGGTCACCGAATACCTCAACGCCCAGATCGCCCACGGCGCGCAGGCCGTGATGATCTTCGACACCTGGGGCGGCATGCTCAACGGCGCCGCCTACCGCGAGTTCTCGCTGGCCTACATGCAGCGCATCGTCGATGGTCTGAACCGCCGCGTGGATGGCGAGGACATTCCGGTGGTGCTGTTCACCAAGAACGGCGGCCACTGGCTGGAAGACATGGCGGCTACCGGCTGCGATGCGCTGGGCCTGGACTGGACGGCGGACATTGGTGTCGCCCGCGCCCGCGTCGGCCACGAGGTGGCGCTACAAGGCAACCTCGACCCCGGCATCTTGATGGGCTCGCCGGAAGCCGTGGCCCGCGAATGCGAACGCATCCTCGATGCCTACGGCCCGTTTCCCGGCCATGTTTTCAATCTCGGCCACGGCATCTGGCAGCACACGCCGCACGACAATGTGCGGGTGCTGGTGGACACCGTTCACCGTCACAGCCGGGCTATCCGCGCCGCGGCGCGATTGCCGGAAGCCTGATCTGGCGGGGCTTTCGCGAGACGCATCGGGGAAAAGGCGGTTTTGCCGGCCGTTTCCCTGCCAAAGGCGTACCGCAACCCAGGCCAGAAGGGCTTCTGCGGCCTATGCCGATGGGCTGATGCAGTGCAGATCGGCCTTGCCACACGTTTGACTTATGCACAACTTTGGGCGCTGCGGCGCAGCATCGACCGTAGGACGCCTCCGACAAACGGTTTGTGCGTAAAGCGTTGAAAAGTAATGAACATTTTGTAGGTTCCGGGCTTAGCACGATTTTTTGTAGCCGCGCAAGCCCCCCATAAGCCTCTTCGCGTAGACGTCTATTCACATTTTTATCCACAGAATCTGTGCACAAATCGCTGCGGTAACGTTCCTGCAATGTGTTGCGCGAAAAACCCGTTAAAGCACTTCATGAATCGCGCATAACCTGATGATTGAAAAAGAAAAAACGGGCGTTTCAAGCGGGGGTTCAAAGCGTGTGGTGCGGGTGGCATTGCCGCTTCCCAAGCCACAACTCTTTGATTACGCGGCGGAAGATGCCGATCTTGGGCCAGGGCATTGCGTTCGCGTGCCTTTCGGACAAGGCGAAAAAACCGGGGTCGTGATTGCCGTAAACCCCGAGGACTCACACCCTTCAGCGCGCCTCAAGGCGGTCCTCGAAGTCTTGCGCGATGCGCCGCCGCTGCCACCGCAATGGTTGGCGCTGGCCGACTTCGCAGCGCGCTACTACCAGCACCCGCTAGGCGAGGTCGTGAGCACTGCGTTGCCACCCGGGCTGCGTCGCGCCGTGCGCCTGCCGCGCGACGATGATCCCTTGCTCGCGGCCACCCCTGAGGGGCAGTCCGCGCTGGCCGCCGCAAAGAAACTGACGCGCGCACTCGCCGCCGTGCTGGCGGTGCAGACGGCAGGGCCGCAGCGCCGCTCGGTACTCCTCGATCGCCTGGATGGCGATGGCAGCGCCGCCATCCGCGATGCGCGTGCGCGTGGCTGGCTGGTGCCCACGGTGCCCAGTTTCGACGCCACCGCCAGCGGCGCGCTGACGCTGAATGCCGAGCAGGGTGCCGCCGTCGAACGCGTGGCCGCGACGCTCGGCCGCTTCGAAGCCTTCCTGCTGTTCGGCGTCACCGGCAGCGGCAAGACCGAGGTGTACCTGCAGTCGATTGCCCATGCACTGGCGGCCGGCAAGCAGGCCCTGCTGCTGGTGCCGGAAATCGGCCTTACGCCGCAACTGCTGGAGCGGGTGGCGGAACGCTTCCCGGCGGCGCGCTGGCTGGCCCTGCACAGTGGCGTGCCGGACGGTGAGCGATCGCGCGGTTTCCTTGCCGCCCTGCGCGGCGAGGTGGACATCCTCATCGGCACGCGGCTGTCGGTATTCGTGCCGCTGCCGCGCCTCGGGCTGATCGTCGTCGACGAAGAGCACGACGCCTCCTTCAAGCAGCAGGATGGCCTGCGTTACTCCGCGCGTGATCTCGCTGTATGGCGCGCGCATCACGAGAGCCTGCCCATCGTGCTCGGCTCCGCCACGCCGTCGCTGGAAAGCTGGCAGCGCGCGCAGGCCGGGCGCTACACCCGGCTGGACCTGCCACGCCCCGCGCTGGCCCCGCAGCCGCCCACCATGCGGCTCATCGACACCCGTCGCTGCAAGCTCGACAACGGCCTGTCGCCGCCGCTGGTGGAAGCGCTGCGCCAGCGCATCGAACGCAATGAGCAAAGCCTCGTCTTCCTCAACCGCCGCGGCTATGCGCCGGTGGTTACCTGCACGTCCTGTGGCTGGGTCAGCGCCTGCGAGCATTGCTCCGCCAACATGGTGTTCCATGCCGCCGATGGCCGCCTGCGCTGCCACCACTGCGGTGCCGAGGAACGCGTGCCGCGCGCCTGCCCGCAATGCGGCAACCAGGACCTGCAGGCGCACGGGCGCGGCACCCAGCGACTCGAAGAGCGGCTTGGCGAACTGCTGCCGGATGCGCGCATCCTGCGGGTGGACCGCGACGCCATCCGCAGCCCGGCCGAATGGGCTGCCACCCGCATGCAGATCGCCGAGGGTGACGTCGACATCCTTGTCGGCACCCAGATGCTCGCCAAAGGGCATGACTTTCCGCGCCTGACGCTGGTGGGTGTGGTGGGCGCAGACGCGGGCCTCTTTGCCGCTGACTATCGCGCACCGGAACGGCTGTTCCAGCAGTTGATGCAGGTGGCGGGCCGCAGTGGCCGCGCCGAGCTGCCGGGCGAGGTGCTGATCCAGACCGAGTTCGGCGAGCACCCGCTCTACCAGCACCTGATGCGCCGCGACTACACCGGCTTCGCCGCCCGCGAACTCGGCGAACGCAAGCAGGCCAGCTTCCCGCCGTGGACCTACCACGCCACCCTGCGTGCAGAGGGCCTGCAGCTGGCGGACGCACTGGATTTCCTGTCGCGTGCCCGCGCGGCGGCCGAAAGCCTGCAGGCAGGTGTGCACCTGTTCGACCCGGTGCCGATGCGCCTCGTGCGGCGTGCGCGACTGGAGCGTGCGCAGTTCGTCATCGAGGCCGACCAGCGTGGTGTGCTGCAGGCATTCCTCACCGCCTGGACGCCCTTGCTCTACGCACTGAAGATGCCACGCGAGCTACGCTGGCATCTGGATGTCGACCCCGCCGAGCTATAACCCGGCGCGGGGGACCATCGGTAGTGGCGTCACGAATGGCGCGAACGCAGCAGCGAGCAGGCCATCAGGCCGATCGCCAGCAAGGCCAGCGGCGCGGGCTCCGGTATCTCTCCGGAGTCGCGCAGGTAGACGCTGATGTGCGACACGTTCTTCGTATTCGGGATCGTCAGGAAGGGCGGATTCTCAAAGGGAGATTCCCAGCTTCCGCCGAAGGTGTCGTCGGCGAGCAGGTAGCCGACGACAGTCGTGCCGTTACCACTTTTGAAGACGAGCATGACATCGCCATCGAGCGACGGAATTCCCCAGGTTCCGCTCATGCCCGTTCCGGTTCCTGAGTAGCCGGCGTTAACGCCAATCTTGCCGCCGAAGATCCAGTCGCTGAAGCCGAAGAAGGCGTCCGCATTCACGGTGAGTGGATCGGTGTTGAGGAAGTCCTGCGTGCTGGCGGTGCTGTACTCGCAGGCGATGCTGCCGGTGACGCCATTGCTGATGCTGGCGGGGCAGCTGATGGTGCCGGCTTGCGCCAGCACTGCATTCGCGAGGCATGCTGCCGCGCAGAACGCTTTGCACAAAGATGCCGTTTTCATGATCACTACCGGTGCTGCTGATGCCTGAAGATCAGCAAGAACTGCACCGACTTCCGGCCGTCGCCCTGCGCGCGAGGCCGGTAAAGCGTCTCACATTCCGGCACATTTACGCTCATGCGGCGGCTGTCAAAACCGCCGACGGAACACCTAGGAATAACGTGAAAACCGTCACGGCGCGGCGGGCGCCGTGACGATGGCGCTTACACCCGATAGCGCGCCATTTCCTTTTTCATGCTCTCGGTCAGCTGGTCGAGGCGATGCGCCGCGTCGGCAGTGCTGGAGGCTGCGGCGTTGTTCTCTTCCGAGATCTGCGCGATGCGCTCGACCTGTTGCGAGATGGCGTTGCTGGCCTGGGCCTGTTCGCTGATCGCCTCGGCAATCTCGGAGACCATGTGCAGTGCCTCGTTGGCACGGTCGCGTATGCGGGTGATGGTCTCGCCGGCAACCTGTGCGCCCTCGGCACTTTCGCGAACGCGTTCGGCAACGCCGCCCATGTGGTCGACCACCGTCAGCGCGCCGTTCTGCACGCCGCCGATCATGCCTTCGATCTCCAGCGTGGCCTTGGTGGTGCGTTCCGCCAGCTTGCGCACTTCGTCGGCTACGACGGCGAAGCCGCGCCCCAGCTCGCCGGCACGTGCCGCTTCGATGGCGGCGTTCAGCGCCAGCAGGTTGGTCTGGTCTGCAATTTCCTTGATGACGCGTACCACGCCGCCGATCGCGTCGGCCTGCTGGCGCAGGTCCTCCACGCCGCTGGCGGCGCTGCGCACCGTCTCCACAGCGGCATTGATGCGGGTCACCGTGTCGAGGATGACGCGCTCGCCATCGCTGGCCATCTGGCCTGCGTCACGGGACATGCTGCTGGCATCCTGCGCGCGGTCGCCCACGTGATTGATGCTGACGGTGAGTTCTTCGATGGTGGCCGCGATTGACGAGGCGGATTCGGAAGCCAGTGCTGCGCTCTTCGATACTTCGTCCGCCGTGTGGCTCATGCTGCGGGTGGATTCGGCCACGCCTGCGACCGTCTCGTTGATGCCGCGGAAGCTCTTCTGCAGGGTGCCCAGCAAGCCGTCCAGGGCGCGTGCGGTGTCGGCGATCTCGTCCTCTTGCTGGGTGTTCACCCGCAGCGTGAAATCCAGTCGCGTGGAGGCGGCAGCGGTGGCGTCGCGCGCGGCCGCAAGAGGGCCGGTGACGGAGCGCTGCAGCCAGAAGCCGAGGCCCAGCACCAGCCCGCTGGCGATGATGATCAGCGTGATCATCGTGGTGCGCGTGCTCGCATAGGCCGCCTCGGCATTCTCGCGGGCCGCATTGGCGCTTTCCTGGCTGCGTTTGACGATGCCGTCGATAGTGTCATTGACCAGCTTGGCAGCGGCCACCGCGCGCGGGTCGGACACGGGCGGTGGATTGTTCGGGTCGAGTGCGCGCGATACTTCGAGGATGGGTTTCACCACCTCCATGTACTCGGTGGTAGCCCGGCTGAGTGTCTCCGCTTGCTTCAGGTCTTCGGCCGGCAGGGGCAGCTTGCCGTAAGACGCCAGCAGGTCGTGGATGCGGGCGACGCGGTCCTGCATGGCCTTCTCGGCGGTCAGCTTGGGCGCGACGTCCTTGGCCGCGATGTGGCGCAGCACTTCCATGCGGATGCTGACCATCTGGGTGTTCAGATCCCGGGCGGTGTCCACCGCATGCAGCGTCACGTCGCTGATCTGACGGAGGTTTTCCTGGGTGGCGGCCAGCCGGTTGACCGCCATGAAGCCCAGCAGGACAAGGGCGAAGACGGAAACGGCAATCATGCCGGCAATACGCCGGCCTACGGTCAGACGGATCATGCTGTGGGCTCCCGAGCGCCTCGATCGGGCGCTGCAGACGGGATTAGCGACCTGTCTTCAGGTTTACTGAAGGGCAGCCCTCTGACTATTTACGTAGAGAATGGCGCAGGGGCGACCCGCCCCGCGCCGGTTCAGCCCAGGAACAGGCGGTAGGCCGGGTTGGCCGTCTCGTCCACGTACTCGTAGCCGAGCCGGTCGAGGAAGGCCTGGAAGCGATCCTGATCTGCTGCAGGAACCTCCATTCCCACCAGCACGCGGCCGAAGTCCGCGCCGTGGTTGCGGTAGTGGAACAGGCTGATGTTCCACTCGCCATGCAGGGTGTCGAGGAAGCGCATCAGGGCGCCGGGCCGCTCGGGGAAGATGAAGCGCAGCACGCGCTCATCCTTTGCCAGCGGCGAATGCCCGCCCACCATGTAGCGAACGTGGCTCTTGGCCAGCTCGTCGTCGGTGAGGTCCAGCGTCGCCAGCCCCTGCTGGTTGAGTTGCTCGACCAGGGTGCAGGACTCGGCGCGGTTGCGTACCGAGATGCCGACGAAGACATGGGCGGCCTGGCGGTCGGCGTAGCGGTAGTTGAACTCGGTGATGTTGCGGGCGCCGAGCTGCGCGCAGAACAGGCGGAAGCTGCCGGGCTGCTCGGGAATGGTTACCGCCAGTACGGCCTCGCGCTGCTCGCCCAGTTCGGCGCGTTCGGCGACGAAGCGCAGGCGGTCGAAGTTCATGTTGGCGCCGGAGGCCACGGCCACCAGCGTCTTGCCCTGCGCGCCTTCGCGCGCCGCCCAGGCCTTGGCGCCGGCGACCGCCAGCGCACCGGCGGGTTCGAGGATGGAGCGGGTGTCCTCGAAAACGTCCTTGATGGCGGCGCAGATGGCGTCGTTGTCGACGCGGATGACTTCGTCGACGTATTGCTCACACAGCCGGAAGGTCTCGTCGCCGACGCGCTTCACCGCCGCGCCGTCGGCAAACAGTCCGACGTGATCCAGCGTCACCACGCGACCAGCCGCCAGCGACTGCGCCATGCCGTCGGCATCGTCAGCCTCGACGCCGATGACCCGGGTGCCGGGCTTCAGACGCTTGATGTAGGCCGCCACGCCGGCAATCAACCCGCCACCGCCGATGCAGCAGAACACCACATCGATGGGGCGCGGGTGCTGGCGCAGGATTTCCATGCCCACCGTGCCCTGGCCGGCGATGACATCCGGATCGTCGAAGGGATGCACGAAGCTGAACCCTTCGCGTGCCTCCAGCTGGCGGGCGTGGGCATAGGCTTCGTCGAAGGATTCTCCGTGCAGGACCACCTCGCCGCCACGGCCGCGCACGGCATCGATCTTGATTGCGGGCGTGGTCACCGGCATCACGATGACAGCGCGGCAAGCGAACTTCTGCGCCGCCAGCGCAACGCCTTGTGCATGGTTGCCGGCCGAGGCGCAGATGACGCCGCGCGCTCTTGCTTCGGGCGACAGCTGGGCCAGCTTGTTGTAGGCGCCGCGCAGCTTGAAGGAGAACACCGGCTGCAGGTCTTCGCGCTTCAGCAGCACGTGGTTGCCGGTGCGTCGCGACAGGCCGGGGGCTTCGTCCAGCGGCGACTCGATGGCGATGTCGTAGACCTGGGCGTTGAGGATGCGCTCCAGGTAATCGGTGTTGGTGTTGCTGTCGCTCAAGGCAGCTCCGCCGTCTTCACTTCGCGCACGCCGATCGCGTAATAGCGCGTCTCGGCAAAGCAGTTGGTGGGCACACCGACGTGCTCTTCGTAGGTCAGCGACACGCGCTTGCCGATCAGCGCGTTGATCTGCGCGGCCACTTCGTCGTCGCGCACCGAAAAGGCGAATATCTCGGCCGGCTGGCCGGGCAGGTTCACCAACGCCAGATCGCCCTCCCAGGTCTTGCAGATCCACCCCTTGCGCGAAATCTTCTGGACGTAACCGGCGCGCTCACCATCCGAGTAGTTGTAGGTGAGCGTGGCCCAGGTGTACAGCAACGCCAGCCCGAGGACGACGGCCAGCAGGGTGATGAGGATCCGGAGTGCTTTGCCAGCCTGGCGGGTACGACGGAAGTGCGCGGTATGCAGCATGGAGGCCCCTTGTTGTTGTCCTGCGCTTGATCGCGGGTGCCTGATCTTAACCGCCTTTCGCTGCCTGCCCGCTACCGTCTATTGCGCTGCATCACCCGGCAGTGCGCGGCGGTACTGCAGCGCCTCGGCGACATGGGTGCTGGCGACGTCGCGCGCGTCAGCCAAGTCCGCCACTGTGCGCGCCACCTTCAGCACGCGGTGATACGCGCGTGCCGACAGACCCAGGCGCTCGATGGCCTTGCGCAACAGCGCGGCGCCGGCTTCATCGGGGGCGCACCAGATGTCGATCTCCCCGGCATCGAGCTCCGCATTCGGCTTGCCCTGACGCGTCAGCTGCCGCTCCCGCGCCTGGCGCACGCGTTCGCGCACCACGGCCGTGGACTCACCGGGCGGCAGGGTCTGCAGTTCGTCGGCGCTCAGGTTGCCGACTTCCATGGCGAGGTCGATGCGATCCAGCAGCGGGCCGGAGATCTTGCCGCGATAGCGCGCCACCTGATCCGGCGTGCAGCGGCACTGGCGTTGACGCGATCCCTGGTAACCGCAGGGGCAGGGGTTCATCGCCGCCACCAGCTGGAAGCGCGCCGGAAAGTCGGCCCGCTGTGCAGCACGCGAGATGGTGATGTGACCCGTCTCCAGCGGCTCGCGCAGCGCCTCCAGTACACGGCGATCGAACTCCGGCAGCTCGTCGAGGAACAGCACGCCGTTGTGGGCCAGCGAGATTTCGCCCGGGCGTGGCGAAGCGCCGCCGCCTACGAGTGCCGGCGCAGACGCGGAGTGATGGGGCGAGCGGAATGGGCGCAGGCCGAAACGTGCTGGATCGAAGCGCCCCTCCAGCGACTGTACGGCGGCGCTCTCCAACGCTTCCGCGTGGGGCAGGGCTGGCAACAGGCCTGGCAGGCGGCTGGCCAGCATGGACTTGCCGGTGCCGGGCGGTCCGTAGAGCAGGACCGAGTGCTGGCCCGCTGCGGCGACTTCCAGCATGCGGCGTGCCGGCCCCTGTCCGCGCACGTCAGAGAGATCGGGGTAATGCGGAATGGCGGGCAAGGCCGTGTGTTCGACCTGGGGGAGATCGCCGTGACCATTGAAGTGGGCCACCACGGCCAGCAGGCTGTCGGCCGCCAGGATGCGAAGTCCCGGCACCAGCGCGGCCTCAGCGGCGTTGGCGTGCGGAAGGATCAGGGTGCGGCCGGTATCCGCGGCCCGCCAGGCCATGGCCAGTGCGCCGCGCACCGCGCGCAGTTCGCCCGACAGCGACAGCTCGCCCGCGACTTCGTACTCGGCCAGCGTACTGGCCTTCATCTGGTCGGACGCGGCGAGGATGCCCAGTGCAATCGCGAGGTCGAAGCGGCCGCTTTCCTTGGGCAGGTCGGCAGGCGCAAGGTTGGCGGTGATGCGACGCTGGGGGAACTCGAACTGGCAGGTCTGCAACGCGGCCCGCACGCGATCGCGTGCCTCCTTCACTTCGGTGTCCGGCAGGCCGACCAGCGAGAAGCTGGGCAGGCCGTTGGCGAGGTGCACCTCGACGACGACTTCCGGCGCATCGAGCCCGGCGAGGGCGCGGCTTTTGACGAGGGCGAGCGACATGGCGCCGAGTCTAGCCCAGCGCTTCGCGCACCGGCCATCCTTGCCCGCAGGTCGCGACAGGCCTTGCCTTCGCGGCTTCGGGCTTGCAGCATGCTGCTCGTCTGTGAGTACCGGATGGCTTCATGAAACCTTCATTCCTGCGCTGGCTCGCGATGAGCCTTTGCCTTGCCTGGATCCACACAGGCATGGCCGCCGAACTGGCCTCGGCGCGCATCGCGGAAATCACGTCCTGGTTGCCGCCCACGCCCCGGGGCCTGGGGCCTGTCTGTGCGGATCGGCCAGCCTGGTCGGCAGTGGTGGCGAGCGGGCGCGTGCAGGGCGTCGTGGCGGCTGCCGACAAATTGCTCGGCCAGCCTTTCCCGTCCTGGGACGATGACGCCTACCGCGAGTTCTCGCGCAACGGCCAGCGGGTGCGTGGCGAGCGCATGATGAATGCTCGCAAGGCCTGGTTGTTGCCATTGGTGCTGGCCGAGTGTCTGCAATGGGACGGCCGCTATCGCGAGGCACTTGCCACCACTCTGCGCGAACTGGCGACACAGCCTTCGTGGAGCTGGCCGGCGCATGACAAGAGCCTGCGCAACCTGCGCGGCGACTACGAGGTGGATCTCTTCGCAGCCGACCTCGCGCATGAGCTTGCACAAGCACTGTACATGCTGGGTGATCGCGTCGACGAGGCCACGCGACAGCAGGTAGTTGCCGCACTGGAGCAGCGTGTCTTCGCGCCGATGCGGCGCAGTTTCGCCAGCGGTCGCGACCACTGGTGGCTGAAGGCCGATCACAACTGGAACGCGGTGTGCCTGAAGGGAGTCGTGGCCGCCGCATTGACCCTGCAGGATTCGCGCGAAGAGCGGGCCTTGTTCGCCGCGGCTGGCGAGCACTACATCCGCCGTTATGTGGAAGGTTTTGCGGCTGACGGTTACACCACGGAGGGCCCGGGCTACTGGAACTACGGCGTATCGCACTTCGCCGAGCTGCACGCGGCGTTGTGGCAGGCCAGCGGCGGTCGCATCGACCTGTTTGCGGAGGAGCCCGCCAAGGTGCGGGCGATTGCCTTGTACGGTGTGCGCATCGAGATGCGGCCCGGCAACAGCGCGGCTTTCAGCGATGCATCACCGACCACCCGCATGGACGATTTCACCCGTGCCTATACCAACGAGGTGCTGGGCCTCGGCTTGCCCTTCCGGCTGGCGGCCTTGCCGGTCACGCCGCAGCAGGCGCCGAACAATGCGCCGCTGGCCACGGCAGCCTTGCTGCTGTCGGCCGCTCCGCCCGCCCGGGTGGCCCCACCCAGCGACGAACCCGGGCTGCGCAGCTACTTCGACCAAGTGGGTGTCCTTGTCACGCGACCACGGGAGGGCGGACGCCTCGCGGCCAGTATCAAGGCCGGTGGCAATGGCAACCACAGCCATAACGACATCGGCAGCTATGCGATTGGGCTGGGCAGTGAACAGCCGGTGGGCGACGTCGGCCGCCCGCAGTACACGGCGCGCACCTTCGGGCGTGAGCGCTACAGCATCCGGGCGATCAACTCCTACGGTCACCCGGTACCGCTGGTGGCAGGCACCCTGCAGCGCGAAGCCACCACGGTGAAGCCGCAGGTGCTCGTCACCCGTTTCGGGGACGAGGCCGACAGCATCGAGATCGACCTGGCGAGCGCCTATGCCGTGCCGGCGCTGCGCAACCTGACCCGCCAACTGCGTCATGATCGTGCCGCGGATGCTATCAGCATCGAAGACCGGTTCCGCTTCGACAGCCCGCAGGCGTTCGAGCTCGCGATCACCACGCTGGGAAGCTGGCGCAGGCGCGAGGATGGTCTGCTCGAATTCCGTCGCCGAAACGAGTCCTTGCTGGCCCGGATCGAAGCGTCTGCAAGCTTCGACCTCGTCGAGGAGCGCATCGACGAGGAGGGCCTGAGCTTCACGCGTCTTGCTGTCCGCCTGCGCGAGCCAGCGACCGAAGGCTTCGTCCGCCTGCACTACACGCCGACAGCACGCTGAGGGCCGCTGCTAAAGCAATCCGTCCAGCCCCAGCAGGGCGGCGATGCCCAGCAGCGCGAAGACCGCAGCGGCTACTTTGTGCACCACGCCGATGGGCACCCGCTTCATCAGCGCGTCGCCAGCGAATACGGCGGGCGCGTTGGCGAGCATCATGCCCAGCGTGGTGCCTGCCACGACGGCGATGAAGGCTTGGTACTGGGCGGCCAGCGCAACCGTGGCGATCTGGGTCTTGTCGCCCATCTCGGCCATGAAGAAGGCGACCACAGTGGTAATGAAAACGCCGAAGCGGCGCGTGGTGGTGGCCTCGTCGTCGTCCAGCTTGTCGGGAATCAGGATCCACACCGCCATGGCGAGGAAGGACAGGCCGAGGATCCAGCGCAGGACGTCCGGGCCGAGCACGGTGGTGACCCAGGCGCCGACGGCGGCGGCGAATGCGTGGTTGGCGAGGGTGGCCGCGAGGATGCCCAGGCAGATGGTCCAGGGCTTGCGGAATCGGGCGGCGAGGATGAGGGACAGAAGCTGGGTCTTGTCGCCCATTTCTGCCAGGGCAACGACCCCGGTCGATATCAGGAAGGCTTCCAAAATGACTCCATGAACCGGCAAACATACCAATGACCGCGGCGCGCGCCGGTTCATCGACGTGCTGCGGTCAAAGGTCTCGCCAATCCAGTGAAGTCGCCTGTGCCATGTCCCGGCGGACAAGTCTGTTGACACAGGCCCCGTGCAGTTCCGGCGAACGACGGGCGGCTACTCCCCAATGAGGAAGCCGATTTTAGCGTTTTGCCCTGACGGGCGCCACGACCATTTATCGAAGCGGCGTTATCCGATAAAATTACTCGGGTATTGCCGGCGTGCCCGTACCGGGGCCGGCCCATCGAACCCACGGAGCAAGACCATGAGCGTGCAGGACACCATCCGCGAAACCGTCACCAACAACCCCGTCGTGCTGTACATGAAGGGCACGCCGAGCTTCCCGCAGTGCGGCTTCTCCGCCACCGTGGCGCAGATCCTGAAGCTGTCCGGCGTCACCGAGTACGCATCGGTGAATGTGCTGGCCGACGACGAGATCCGCCAGGGCATCAAGGAATACGCCAACTGGCCGACCATCCCCCAGCTCTACATCAAGGGCGAGTTCGTCGGTGGTTGCGACATCGTCAAGGAGATGTACCAGGCCGGTGAGCTGCAGACCCTGCTGAAGGACGCCGGCATCACGACCGCCTGAGTTGTCGGGGCCGGATCCGGAAAGCCGCCTGCGGGCGGCTTTTTTCATTGGCCCTGCCGACGCTTCGTGCGCTCAGGGCTGATCGGTCTGCAGCGGCTGACCTGCGTCGCTGACGCGCATCCAGGCCTTGCGCAGCAGATGCTGCGTCAGCAGCTTCGGTGGCATGCGCAGCCAGTGCGCGCGGATGTACAGCGCCTCGCGCGCCAGCGGTGTCAGCAGGTCCTTGGTGGAGCTGTGCAGCGGCGTGAAGATGCGCTTGTACATCTGGTCGCGCAGCAGACGCTGCAGCATGTTGCCGGCATGCGGGGACAGTGCATGCGTGACTGCGGCGGGAACGGCCACACCCAGCACGCGGGCGAGGTAGCGCAGGGCCAGCGCCAGCACTTCGCAGAGGTTGTGGCGGTGCGCCTGTTCCACCAGGCGGTGCCAGAAGTCCGGGTCGGCTGCGAGGAATTCCGCGATCAGGCTGCGCAGGTCCACCAGGTCACGCAGTGCGTTGTCGCCTTCCCCTTCGTGGAAGAGGTGGGTGGCGGAGTGCAGCACCATGTCGGCCGGGGACAGAACCGCCAGCCCGGGCCAGTCCGCCAGCGCACGCGCATTGGCGACCAGCGCGGCGGGGTCGGGGTGGGCCCGCGAGGTCGGCGGCAGGATGGTGTGGTGCACGTCCACCACGCTGCCGCGCTGCAGGTGCTGCATGGGCGGCAGTTCGTGCATCCATTCGCGGTAGTAGCGCTGGTTGTAGGCGTCAGTCTCGCCGCTGACCCAGCCAGCCAGCATCAGCGCGGCCTCGGCCTGGGCCAGTTGCCCGTGCGGCACCAGCAGGTCGACGTCGGCAAAGACCCGGCCACGCGCAGCGTTCAGGTCGGCGAGCACATACGCCGCGCCCTTGAGCAGCACGGGCCGGATGCCGGTGGCATTGAGTGCTGACGCCAGTTCCTGCGCTTCGTGGCGGACCGATTGCTGCTGCCGCTCGGCCAGCCGTGCGCCGGCCAGCAGGTGCACCTGCGCGACCTCCGGTACCGAGGGCATGTCGTGCAGCAGATCGTGCAGATGCCCCAGCAGGTTGGCGTGACGCGCCTGGCGGATCAGCAGGTCCCATTGCGACAGGCTCAGCGAGGCTGCCGTGGCAGGCTCGCGCAGGGCCCGCAGCAGCAGGACCCTCATGCCGCTTGCTCCACGGCACCAGCCAGCTCGTCGAAGCAGGCGATGGCTTCGTCCAGATAACCGTACTCGAAGCGCCAGGCCGGCGCACCATCAAGCAAGGCGCACAAGGCCGAAAAGCCATGCTGACCCTGGATGTGATAGTTGAACGCGTTGTCCGCCAGCGCCAGCAGTGCCTCGGCCGGTGCCATCGGGGTGAGGCGTGCAGGTGCGTCGGCGACGTACTTCGGGAACACCACCCAGGCGGGGCGCCGCAGCCGGGCGACCGCGGCGACGCTGCCGGCCGGGGGACGCAGCAGGGCCACCGTTCCCTTGGTGGTGTCCAGATAGGGGCCGCACACTTCGACTTCTGGGGCGAAGCGACGGATCACGGAGATCGAGGCGTTCTTCAGGTTGATCGGTCGCGCCAGTCCGTGCAGCAGGCCAGTGGCTGGATCCAGCAGGGCCAGCTCGTCCGACAGGAGGTCCCAACCGGACAGTGCCAATGCAGCGCACAGCGTGCTCTTGCCGGAGCCGGCCGGTGCCGGCATCACCACGGCGCGGTCGCCGCGCCCCAGCACGGCCGCGTGCAGCATCAGCAGGTGGTTGGCGTAGCCGGCGATGCACCAGTTCAACCCCCATTCCAGCATCGGCATGGCCTGGTCGGCCGGCAAGGGCTTGAAGGGCTCCAGCCCGTCGACGACGAAGCGGACCTGCGGCCGCACGAAACGCCGCAAGTTGCGGCCGGGGAGGATAGCGACGTGGAAGTCGATGAAGTCGTCGTCGCCCCGCAGCGGATGCGCTGCATAGAGGCGACCGATGCCTTCTGCCAGATCCCGCTGCGGGCTTTGCACGCGGAAGGCGAAAGGTCCTGCGGCGAAACGCAGGCCGGCACCGGCGAGACGCGCTCGCAAGGCCGATGGCGACAGGTCGGCGACGATCATGCGCCGGATTGTGCCAGTAGCCGGGCTTGTAGCAGTGTGTCGAGTGCCGCGTCGAAGGCTTCGTCGGAGAGGCCTTCGCTCAGGGCGTCGGCACGCAGGGCAGCAAGGTCGAGGCCCCTGGCGGGCGCCTGCTGCACGGTTTCATAGAGCCAGCGGGTGGCGCCGTGGAGTACATGGGTACTGCCGGGGCCCGGAAGGAAGACAGCGAGTGCGTCGCCCAGAACGTGGGCCAGTGGGGTCAGGCCGTCAGGCGTTTGTGCGGCGGGGGCGTGCAGGCGCACGCCACCCCCGTGATCAGAGCTCACCCGTGGTGTGCTTGAGGTAGCTGAGAAGCTGTGCCGTGGTCCAGGTTACGCCGGGAGTCGGGCTGTAGTTGCCGGTGCGGTACTGCCACATCTTGCGGACTTCGGTGGGGCTGGACGGCGTGCGGTTGTTGAGTGCATTGAGGTAGGCTGCCACGATGTACTTCTCGCATTCGGTGCGTGCGGAACCGGGGGCAATGCAGCTGAGCAGCGTGGTCGTGGTGTCGCTGCCGCTGGTCGCTCCGGACAGCGAGGACAGCTTCGTGACGCTGCGGTCGCAAGGCCAGGTGCCGGTGGTGTACCACTCGCTCGGCTTCTTCCCCATCTTGCTGTCCTTGCAGGTGAATGCTTCAGGACGGCTGAGGTTGCCGGAGATCGAAAACCCGGAGGGTTGCTTGCAGGTCGCGTAGGCGGGGCGACCGGCCAGGGTCAGCAGCAGCGGACCGGTTGCCAGACCGCCCTGGATCAGGCGGCGGCGGCCAGCGGCCGGCAGTTGCGGCGTGGTGCTTTCTTGCGACGGGCTGTCGATTTCTGGCTTTTGCATGGTTTGAGACCCTGGAACAGTGGCGTCTGATGGCGCGCATGGTGCCGCAGGCAGGTGAAAGCTGCATGGCAAGGCATCACGGTTGCCCGAGAGGACGCATGACTGCCTATCAGGAAGCAAGTTGGGTGCCCATTACGACAGCGGGTTTAAGCGTATGTTCCATATAAGGTTTTGGCCGTCATTGGCAGGGCAGTCAGGCAGCTGGCAGCGAAGTGTCAATTCCGTCGACGTCGCTGCACGCCCGGCTGGCGAGTCAGTGTGAGAGATCCATCGCCAGCCGTTCGGCCATGCGCTCGGCCTGGGCCAGATAGCTTCGGCCAAACGTGTTCAGATGGTTGAGCACATGGTAGAGGCTGTAGAGCGGCTTGCGCCGCTCGTAGCCTTCGTCCAGCGGCCAGGCCTTGCGGTAGGCGGCATAGAAAGGCAACGGGAAGCCGCCGAACAGCTCGGTCATGGCAAGGTCGGCTTCGCGATCGCCGTAGTGCACGGCCGGGTCGAACAAGGTCAGGCGAGGGCCGTCCGGGCCGTCGGTGATGGCGGCGTTTCCGCTCCACAGGTCGCCATGCAGGAGGCTGGGGCGTGGCCGGTACTCGAGAAAAAGGGCGCTGGCACGCTCGGCGATCTGCTCGCCAAGTTGTTGGAGGCGGCCGCGATGCCCCTGCGAGGCCGCCAGCGTGAGCTGTGGCTGCAGGCGACGCTGTACGAAGAAGCGGGCCCAGCTGTCCTGCGGCGTGTTGGCCTGCGGGCTGTGTCCGATGTAGTTGTCGCGGGACCAGCCGTAGCGCGTGCCCTCCTGTCGATGGAGCTCAGCGAGCGCGGCACCCGCGCGACGGCCGGTTTCGTCGCCGGTTAGCGGACGCAGGTCCAGCCACTCCAGCAACAGGGCGGCCTGATCGGCTGCCTGGCCCAGTGTGAGCACGCGGGGCACGCGGATGGCCGGGCATTGGCCGAGGGCGCTGAGGCCGTCGGCCTCCGCCGCGAAGACGTCCTGCTCGGCCGCCGGACGGAGCTTCAGGAAGTAGTCACCATCGTTGCCTGTGACGCGCAGGCAGGCATTGATGTCGCCGCCACTGACGGGGCTGAGGTCGCGCAGGCGGAAGCCTGTACCGGTGACCGAGCGGACCAGGGTTTCTATATCGCCGCGCAGGGTCGGGTTCATGGTGGACAGCTATGGGTGCGTGAGCCGGACGTTGGCGGCTGCCAGGCGTTCCGCCAGCGTGTCGAGGAAAGCGCGATAGAAGCGCATCTGGCAACCGCTGGACGCCCGCGCCACGGCTTCTGCGCGCAACTCGACGAAGGTGCAGTCGGAGTCGGCGATGACATCCGCGCTGCGGGTGCCGGGATGGGAGCCGAACAACGACATCTCGCCGAAGCATTCGCCCACCGATAGCCGGTGCAGCCGCTGGCCTTGCGAGCAGACGGCGGCCTGGCCGTGGGCGAGGATCGCCACGTAGTGGCCGGGCTCGCCCTCGCGCATCACCAGCGTGCCGGCCGCGACTTCGCGCCATTCGGCGAGGCGCAGCACCTCCCAGATCTGCACGTCGTCGAACTGGCGGAAGAAGGGCATGCCGCGCAGGGTCTGGAAGCGGTGGGTCTCGGAGTGTGGTTGTGATTGCGCGACGAGGCGCCGGTTGCGGGCCGCCTGGGCGAGGTCGTGCGAGAACTCCAGCCAGCTCTGGTAGCGTGCCGACAGCGACTTGTGCATGGCGCGGGCGCAGATCTCGTCCAGCGCGGGCGGGACCTCCGGCCGCAGGCTGGAGGGTGGCGGTGCATCGAGATTGCTGATCTTCCAGGCGAGGCTCAGGTGGTTGTCCGTCTCGAAAGGCAGGCGCCCGGTCAGCAGCTGGTACATCACCACGCCCAGCGAATAGATGTCCGTCTGATGGTTCAGGGTGGCGTCGCGCACCTGTTCCGGTGACATGTAGGCCGGCGAGCCCAGGCCCATCACCAGCGTACGGTCGGCGTCATGGAAGATCGCCGCACCGAAGTCCGACACCTTCACCTCACCACCGTCCGGGTCGCTCAACAACAGGTTGCCGGGCTTGATGTCGCGGTGGGTCACCCCCTGCAGGAAGGCGTACTCCAGCGCGCGGGTGCATTTGAAGAGGATTTCGATCAGGCGGTCGAAAGGCAGCAGGTTCTCCGGCCGGCAGAACTGCTCCAGCGTGCCGCCGGGCACGTACTCCATGGCGAGGTAGGCCTCGCGCTCGGTCACCGCCGCGTCGTACACCTGCACGATGTGCGGGTGGATCAGCCGGCTGGCGAGCGAGGCCTCGGTCAGCAGCTGCTGGCGATGTGCCTGCGCGCGCTGCGGATCCCGCAGCACCTCGGCGAACACTCGCTTGAGGGCGATCGAGCGTTGCGCGAAGGGGTCGCGAGCGAGGTAGACCGCGCTGGTGGCGCCTTCACCCAGCAGGCTCTGGATCTCGTACTTGCCGATGCGCTCCACCAGTTGCACGGTCATGTCAGTTGCCCGCGATGAGGACCAGCAGCAAGGCGATGGCCGCAGGCATGGCCTGGAACCACAGGATCTTCCGGCTGGCGGTGGCAGCGCCGTACAGGCCGGCGACGATCACGCAGGACAGGAAGAACAGTTCGAATTCCCGCCCGGGCTGCAGCAGGCCGTAAAGCAGGCCCGCTGCGAGGAAACCGTTGTACAGCCCCTGATTGGCGGCCAGCACACGGGTACTGGCGGCGTACTCAGGGGTGTGGCGGAAGGTGCGCAGGCCCATCGGCTTGTCCCACAGGAACATCTCCAGCACCAAGAAATACACGTGCAGGAGGGCCACCAGGGCTACGGCGATGTCGGCGAGCGTACTCATCCAGTGCATGCGCCGGGGGCAGGGGGCTAGCCCAGGCGCTTGCGTGCGCGGGCGATGGCGGCGCGTACCTGTGCCGGTGCCGTGCCGCCGATGTGGTCGCGGGAATCCAGCGAGCCTTCCACCGTCAGCACCGCAAACACGTCGTCGCCCAGCCGCTCGGCCGCGCCATTCACATGGGTCATGCAGGCGCGCAGGTCGGCCAGTGCCATCTGCGGCAGATCGACGCCACGTTTCTCTGCTTCGCGCACAGCTAGTGCCACGGCCTCGTGGGCATCGCGGAAGGGCAGGCCCTTCTTCACCAGGTAGTCGGCGAGGTCGGTGGCGGTGGCAAAGCCCAGGCTCAATGCTGCGCGCATGGCGTCAGCCTTCACGCGGATGCCGGGGATCATGTCGGTGTAGATGCGCAGCGTATCCACCAGCGTGTCGGCGGCGTCGAACAGCGGCTCCTTGTCCTCCTGGTTGTCCTTGTTGTAGGCCAGCGGCTGGCCTTTCATCAGGGTCAGCAGGGCCACCAGATGGCCATTGACGCGGCCGGTCTTGCCACGCACCAGCTCCGGTACGTCCGGGTTCTTCTTCTGCGGCATGATCGAGCTGCCGGTGCAGAAACGGTCGGCCAGATCGATGAAGCCGAAGCGCGGGCTCATCCACAGGATCAGCTCTTCCGACAGGCGCGACAGGTGCGTCATCGTCAGCGCGGCAGCGGCGCAGAATTCGATGGCGAAGTCGCGGTCGGACACGGCGTCCAGCGAGTTCTCGCAGACTTCGTCGAAGCCCAGTTCCCGGGCCACGAACTCGCGGTCGATCGGGTAGCTGGTGCCAGCCAGCGCGGCAGCGCCCAGCGGCAGGCGGTTCACGCGGCGACGGCAGTCCGCAAGGCGTTCGGCGTCGCGGCGGGCCATTTCTACGTAAGCCATCAGGTGGTGGCCGAAGGTGACCGGCTGGGCGACCTGCAGGTGGGTATGCCCCGGCAGCGGGGTGGCGGCGTGCTGTTCGGCCATGGCGAGCAGGGCGCGCTGGAAGTCGTCGAGCAGGCCCACCGCTTGGTCGATGGCGTCGCGCAGCCACAGGCGGATGTCGGTGGCTACCTGGTCGTTGCGGCTGCGGCCGGTATGCAGGCGCTTGCCGGCATCACCCACCAGGGCGGTCAGGCGCTTCTCGATATTGAGGTGAACGTCCTCGTCATCAAGATTCCAGTTGAAACTGCCGTTGGCTATCTCTTCACGGATCTGCGCCATGCCGCGCTCGATGTCGGCCAGATCCTGCGCGCCGATGATGCCCTGACGCGCGAGCATCTTTGCGTGGGCGAGCGAGCCGCGTATATCCTGCGCGGCCATGCGGTTGTCGAAGAACACCGATGCCGTGTAGCGCTTGACGAGGTCGGAGACGGGTTCGGAGAAGCGGCCCGACCAGGCCTTAGTGGTCTGCTCGTCGCCGGAACTGCCCGGCGCGATGCCATTGGGATGGGTCATGATTGAAGCGAAAACCGTTTGCGGCGCGGGCTCCAGGCGGGCTACCGGCGCGAGTGAGAATAGATGGCAAGTATAAAGCAATCGCCCACGCGGCCTGCGCCAGACCCGGCCCGCTGCGCGATTCCGGACTTCCGCAACGTCGGCGCCATCCTGCGCATGTTGTTGCTGGTGAACGTGCTGGCGCTGGCCACTGCACTGATCCGTGCCGACCGCGCGGAGCACATCCTGCGCGACTTCGTCGTCATGGCCGGGCGCCTGGAGT
The DNA here is from genome assembly GCA_031119205.1 of Moraxellaceae bacterium. Taxonomy (GTDB): domain Bacteria; phylum Pseudomonadota; class Gammaproteobacteria; order Burkholderiales; family Rhodocyclaceae; genus Uliginosibacterium. The sequence continues at coordinate 42,837 of JAVHYF010000031.1, forward strand.
TGCCGTTGCTGTTGTGCGCGCTGCTCGTCTATCTGATTGCACCCTGGCTGGCCCGGCGTAGCTGGGAAGGTTTTGCATACGTACTTGCCCTGATGGCCGTGGGCATGACCCTGCTGACGCATGCCTTCATCTCGGCCGAGAGTTCCGAGGCGGTGGCGCGACGTGCGCTCTGGGCGGCGAGTGCGGCGCTCATCGTTACCATATATTTTCGCTGGCGCCAGATCGAACAGATTCCGGCGCTGGACGAGGCGCGCATCCTGGCACTTACTGCGCGCATCCGGCCGCATTTCTTCTTCAACAGCCTCAACGGTGTGCTGGGTGTCATTCGTTCCGATCCGAAGCGGGCGGAGCATGCGCTGGAAGCGCTGGCCGAGCTGTTCCGAGAGCTGATGCGCGACTCGCGTGAACTGGTGACGCTGTGCGATGAGATCGACCTTTGTCATCGCTACCTCGATCTGGAGCGGCTGCGGCTGGGCGACCGCCTCAAAGTAGAATGGGACCTGAAATACGCGCCGCTCAACGCCAAGGTGCCGCCGTTCATGCTGCAGCCCTTGCTGGAGAACGCGGTCTATCATGGGATCGAGCCCAACCCGGAACCGGGGGTCATCACGGTGCGGATTGCGCGGCGCGGAAACGGCGTGAAATTCGAGATCAGCAACCCCGCCACGAGCCATGCGCGACGTGCCAGTGGCAACCGCATGGCATTGCAGAACATCCGCGAGCGGCTGATGCTGTTCTTCGACCTGGACGCCAACATGATCACCGAGGAAGTGGAAGGCAAGTTCCGGGTTACGATCCGCATTCCCTTGCGGCGAGAGGAAAAATAAATGGATACCCAACCGCTCGATGTACTGATCGTCGACGACGAAGCGCCCGCGCGCGAACGCCTGCGCGACCTGCTGGGCGATATCTCCGCCGAGCAGCCGACCCGCATCGTCGGCATGGCCGGCAATGGCGTGGAGGCACTGCGCCTGCTGGAGACCGTGCAGGCTGACCTGTTGCTGGTGGACATCCGCATGCCGGCCATGGACGGCATCGAGTTCGCGCAGCATGCCACCAGGCTGGACCCGCCGCCGCGCATCATGTTCGTGACGGCCTATGACGAATACGCGGTACAGGCCTTCGAGCTGAACGCGGTCGACTACCTGCTCAAGCCGGTACGTGCCGATCGCCTGTCGCAGGCGCTGGACAAGGTGCGCCGTGCGGCACCTATCACCCGCGAGGCGCTGGACCGCGTGGCCGAGCCGCGTGGCCACCTGACCTGCAGCGAGCGTGGCCGCATCCACCTCATCCCGATCGAGGAAGTCGCCTACCTCAAGGCTGAGCTGAAGTACGTGACCGCCCGCACCGGCGAGCGCGAGTACCTGCTGGAGGAGTCGCTGGTCAAGCTGGAGGAAGAGTTCCCGGACCGCTTCGTGCGCATCCACCGCAATTGCCTGGTTTCCCGCGCGGCGGTGACCGGCTTCGAGCGGGTGTCGGCCGATGACGGTGGCGAGGGCCATTGGGCGGTCCGCCTGGCCAACGTGCCGGAGGCCCTGCCGATCAGCCGCCGCCAGTGGGCCAGTGCCCGGGCAGCCCTGGGCGGCTGATCCGCGGCCAGCCCGCACGAACTGACCTGCGAATACCCGCTCCGGTTACACTGCGCACTCGTCGCTGGTGGCAACCGGAGCAGCCCTCGATGTACACCCTCTATTATTGGCCGACGCCCAACGGGCAGAAGGTCTCCCTCATGCTGGAAGAGCTGGGCGTCACCTATGAGGTGAAGCCGGTCAATATCGGTCGTGGCGATCAGTTCGCCGCTGACTTCCTGGCACTCAACCCGAATCACAAGATCCCGGTGCTGGTCGACAGCAACGGCCCCGAAGGCAAGCCGATCACCCTGGTGGAGTCCGGCGCGATCCTGCTCTACCTGGCCGGCAAGTACGGCCGTTTCCTCGCCGACGATGTGCGCGGCAAATACGAAGCCCTGCAGTGGCTGATGTTCCAGATGGGCTCGGTCGGCCCGATGCTGGGGCAGGCGCACCATTTCCTGCGTGCCCAGCAGGTCGTGCCTTATGGCGTGGCCCGCTACGTCAGTGAAAGCCGGCGCATCTACGGTGTGCTGGAGTCACGCCTGCAGGACGAGGAGTGGCTGGCCAGCGACGAGTACTCGGTGGCCGACATCGCCACCTGGCCGTGGATCCACCGGCATGCCATGCACCAGGCGAAGCTGGTGGATTTCCCCGGTGTGAAGGACTGGTATGAACGTATCGCCAAGCGCCCGGCCGTCCGGCGCATGCTGAAGGTGCAGGGCTGACGCGGGGTCTCATGCTGTCTGGCGACATCGAAGTCATCCACTGCCTGCCCAAGGCCCCGGCGCGGCCGACGCCGCTGCTGTTCATCCATGGCGCCTACGCGGGTGCCTGGCAGTGGGCTGACAATTTCCTGCCGTACTTTGCCGAGCAAGGCTGGGCTGCTTACGCGCTGTCCCTGTCCGGGCACGGTGCCAGTCGCGGCCGGGCCCACCTCGATGTGCTGAGCATCGAGAACTACGTCGACGACGT
>JAVHYF010000031.1:45479-54529 GCA_031119205.1 Moraxellaceae bacterium
CTGTTCCATCTGCCGGTGGAGGCGGACAAGCTGCAGGACCTGTTCCTGCGCTTCCAGCCGGAGTCGATGCGGGCGGTGTGGGACATGACGCTCTTCAACCTGCCGAACCGCGCGCGCATGTACCGGCCGCCGATGCTGGTGCTGGGCGCGCAATACGACCGCATCATTCCTGCCGAGCAGGTTCGCCACACCGGGGAGAGCTATGGCGTGCCGGTGGAAATCCTGCCGGATACGGGCCACGCCATGATGCTGGAGTCGAACTGGGAAGTCGGCGCTGCACGCATCGCCGCCTGGCTGACCGAACGCGGCCTCTGACGTCTCGTTGCCTGACGGGCCCCGGCGTCAGTTGCCGGCGGTCGTGGCGCGCACCGCGTGGGCGCGACGCTCGAACTCTTGCCGTAGCTCCTTGCGCAGTTTTGCGGCCTCGAAGCGGCGGATCTCGTCCGGCGTGACCGGGGTGCGCGGCGGCACCGCGGTGGGTTTGAAGGATTCGTCCACCGCCACCATCGTGAAGAAGCAGCTGTTGGCGTGACGCACCACGCGCTTCTGGATGTTCTCGGTAATCACCTTCACGCCGATTTCCATCGAGGTGTTGCCGGTGAAGTTCACTGAGGCGAGGAAGGTCACCAGCTCGCCGACGTGAATCGGCTGGCGGAAGTTCACCTGGTCGACCGACAGGGTGACGACATAGGTGCCGGCGTAGCGGCTGGCGCAGGCGTAGGCCACCTGGTCGAGCAGCTTCAGCACGGCACCACCGTGTACGTTGCCGGAGAAGTTGGCCATGTCCGGTGTCATCAGCACGGTCATGGCGAGTTGGTGTGAGGGCAGTCCGTCTTCCACTTCTTTCCCTCCTTCTAGTCCAGTTCGCCGAGGTAGGCGGCGCGCACGCGCGGGTCGTGCAGCAGTTCCGTACCCGTGCCGGTCAGCGTCATCAGCCCGCTTTCCATCACGTAGCCGCGCTGGGCGAACTCCAGCGCCAGGTTGGCATTCTGCTCCACCAGCAGCACGGTGACGCCTTCGCGCATGACGGTGCGCACGACCTCGAAGATCTTCTCCACCACCAGCGGCGCGAGGCCCATCGAGGGTTCGTCGAGCAGCAGCAGCTTCGGGCGCGACAGCAGGGCGCGACCGATGGCGACCATCTGCTGTTCGCCGCCGGAAAGGGTGCCGGCCACCTGGGCGAGGCGTTCCTTCACGCGTGGCAGCAGCGTGTAGACGCGCTCCAGATCCGCCTCCACGCCGTCCTTGTCGCGGCGGGTGTAGGCGCCCATGCGCAGGTTCTCTTCCACCGTCAGCCGCGTGAAGATGCCGCGACCTTCCGGCACCAGGGCAAGGCCGCGGCGCAGGCGCTGGTGCGCCGGCAGACCTTCGATGTGCTGCCCCTGGTAAAGGATGTTGCCGGTGGCGATCGGCAGCGTGCCGGCAATCGCGTTCAGCGTGGTGGTCTTGCCGGCACCGTTGGCACCGATCAGGCACACCAGCTCGCCGGCGTGCAGTTCGAGGTCGATGCCCTTCACCGCGGTGATCTGGCCGTAGCTGATCTTCACCCCCTTCAGCTGCAGGATGGGCGCGGTGGTGGCAGGGTTGGTCGTCATGGTTGCGGAGGGCGTATCAGTGAGCATGGTGTGCTCCGCCCAGATAGGCTTCGATCACGGCGGTATCACGCTGCACGACGGCGGGCACGTCCTCGGCGATCTTCTTGCCGAAGTCCAGCACCGCGACGCGGTCACACAGGCCCATCACCAGCTTCACATCGTGTTCGATCAGCAACACGGTGACGCCGTCGTTGCGGATGGTCTCGATCAGCGTGCGCAGTTGTCCGGTCTCGGTGGCGTTCATGCCGGCGGCAGGTTCGTCCAGCGCCAGCAGTTGCGGCTCGGTGGCCAGCGCGCGGGCGATCTCCAGGCGGCGCTGGTCGCCATAGGACAGGTTCTTCGAGATGGTGTCGGCGTAGCGCTCGATGCCTACGTACTTCAGCAACTCGTAGGCGCGCAGCGTAGCGAGGCGTTCTTCCTCGCGGGTGGCGCGGTTCTGCGTGAGGATGCCCCACACGTTGGCCTTCATGCGGATGTGATGGCCGGCCATCACGTTTTCCAGCGCCGTCATGTCGCGGAACAGGCGGATGTTCTGGAAGGTGCGGGCGATGCCGCGGGCCACCACTTCGTGCGGCTTGCCACGCGGCAGTTCGGCGCCCGCGAAGATGAACTCGCCCTGGTCGGCCACGTAGGCGCCGGTCAGTACGTTGAAGAAGGTGGTCTTGCCGGCCCCGTTGGGACCGATCAGGCCGTAGATCTCGCCCTTGTTGATCGACAGCGACACGTCCGACAGCGCCTGCACGCCACCGAAACGCTTGGCGATGCCGCGGGCTTCCAGCAGGCGGATCATGCGCGGCCCTCCGCCGGCACCGGCTCGGCCTTCAGCAGTTCAGGGCGCGAGTAGCGCGAGTGTGCAGGGATCAGGCCGGCCGGGCGCAGGGCCATCATGAGGATGAGGGCCAGCGCGTAGATCAGCAGGCGCAGCACCTCGGGGTCGAGGATCACCGTGCCGAAAACGGCCTGCTGCAAGGGCACGGCGTGGTGACGCAGCACTTCCGGCAGGAAGGACAGGATCAGCGCGCCGACGATGACGCCGCCGAGGTTGCCCATGCCGCCGAACACCACCATCGCCAGCACCATGATGGATTCCATCAGCGAGAAGCTCTCTGGCGACACGAAGCCCTGGAAGGCGCCGAACAGGCCGCCGGCCACGCCGCCGAAGGTGGCGCCCAGCGAGAAGGCCAGCAGCTTCACGTTGCGCACGTTGATGCCGATGGCCTTGGCGGCGAGATCGTCGTCGCGGATCGCGGCCCATGCGCGGCCCATGCGCGACACCTGCATGCGCTGGATGAAGATCACCGAGCCGATCACGCAGGCGAGGAAGGCGTAGTAGTAGAAGAACAGCGAGTTGACCGACAGGTTGTCGGTGACCTGCCAGTTGCGCGAGATGTCCCAGCCGAAAATGATGATCGGGTCCAGCGCGTTGATGCCTTGCGGCCCGTTGGTGATGTTCACCGGGTAGTTCAGGTTGTTCATGAAGATGCGCACGATCTCGCCGAAGCCCAGGGTGACGATGGCGAGGTAGTCGCCGCGCAGGCGCAATACCGGCGTGCCGAGTATCAACCCCGCCAGCGCCGCGAAGGCCGCGCCGGCCGGCAGCACGATCCAGAAAGGCAGGTGCAGGCCGAAGTGTGGCGACGCGAGGAAGGCCCAGGTGTAGGCGCCGACGGCATAGAAGGCGATGTAGCCGAGGTCCAACAGTCCGGCGAAGCCGACCACCAGGTTGAGGCCCAGGGCGAGCATCACGTAGAGCAGCGCGAAGTCCAGCACGCGCATCCAGGTGCGGCCGAAGAAGGCGGCGATCAGCGGGGCGGTGATCATCAGCACGATGACCACCCAGCGGGCGGCACGCGGCTTGTGCGTGCCCAGCCAGGGAATGACAGCAGCGAGTTCGTTCATGGTTCTGTGTGGTCCCTGAGCCTCAGGCGCGGTCGGCTACGCGTTCGCCCAGCAGCCCGGTGGGGCGGAAGATGAGCACGGCGCCAAGGATGATGAAGGCGAAGATGTCCTGGTAACTGGAGTTCAGGAAACCGAAGCTCCAGGTCTCGATGTAGCCGGCGCCGATGGATTCCACCAGCCCCAGTACTATGCCGCCCAGCATGGCGCCGCCGATGTTGCCGATGCCGCCCAGCACCGCTGCCGTGAAGGCCTTCAGGCCCGGCAGGAAACCCATGGTGTAGTGCGCGATGCCGTAGTTGGACGCCACCATCACGCCGGCGATCGCGGCCAGCGCCGAGCCGATGATGAAGGTGATGGCGATGATCTTGTTGGCATCCACGCCCATCAGGCTGGCGACGCGGTGGTTCTCCGCAGTGGCGCGCATCGCGCGGCCCAGCGGCGTCTTGTTCACCACCAGCAGCAATGCGGCCATGAGGCCGGCCGATACGAGCAGGGTGGTGATCTGCACCGGCGTCACGAACACGCCTTCGATGGGTTGCATCGGCACGGTGGAAATCAGCTGCGGGAAGCTGTGGTAACCGCGCCCCCAGATGATCATCGCCAGCGTCTGCAGCAGGAAGGACACGCCGATGGCGGTGATCAGCGGCGCCAGCCGTGGTGCGTTGCGCAGGCGGCGGTAGGCGGTGCGCTCCACCACATACCCAAGCAGCATGCAGGTGGGAATGGATACGACGAGGCCGATGCCGACGAGTGCCAGCGGGCCGAGGGAGGGCCACATCTTCTGGGCGAAGAGGATGGCCTGCAGCGCGACCAGCGCGCCGATCATCATCACGTCGCCGTGGGCGAAATTGATGAGGCCGAGGATGCCGTACACCATGGTGTAGCCCAGTGCGACCAGCGAATACACGCTGCCCACGACGAGGCCGTTCACGATCTGCTGGAGAAGGGTTTCCATCTGGGTGCGGAGAACTGCGGAAAGGGTGACTGAAGAGAGAATGCGACGCGTGGCGATTCTGGCATGCGCCGTGCCTGCCGCTCGCAACGAAACGGGGCGGCCGCCTGCGCAGTCGCCCCGTTCGTGATCATGCCGTGAGCTGGATCAAGTCCGGCTTACTTCATCGGTTCCCATTTGCCGCCAGTGGCCTGGTACAGCGTGATGGCACCGCCCTTGATGTCGCCCTTGTCGTCGAAGCTGACCTTGCCGGTGACACCGTCGAAGCTCACCTTCTTCAGCGCCGGCAGGTACTTGGCCGGTTCCACCGAGTTGGCGGCCTTCATCGCTTCCACGATGGCGGAGGCGGCGTCATAGGCGTACGGGGCATACACCTGGATGTCGGCGTTGAAGCGCTTCTTGAAACGCTCGTTGAAGGTTTTGCCGCCGGGCATGTTGGCCAGCGGTACGCCCGGGTTGGAGCAGTAGGCATTGGCGCCGATCGCGTCACCGGCCAGCTTGAACATCTCGGACGAGCAGCCGCCGTCGCCGGCCAGGAACTTGGCAGTGATGCCCAGCTCCTTGATCTGCTTCAGCATCGGGCCGGCCTGGGTGTCCATGCCGCCGTACATGATCACGTCCGGGTTCTGCGCCTTGATCTTGGTGAGCTGGGCCTTGAAGTCCACGGCCTTGTCGGTGGTGAACTCGCGGTTGGTCACGGTGCCGCCGGAGGCCTTCACGGCCTTGTCCACCTGGTCGGCCAGGCCCTGGCCGTAGGCGGTGCGGTCGTCGATGATCGCGACCTTCTTGCCCAGCTTGGCCACGGCGAACTCACCCAGCACCTTGCCCTGGTGGATGTCGTTGGCCATCACGCGGAACACGCCGGGATAACCCTGATTGGTCAGCGTGGGATTGGTGGCAGAAGGTGAAATCTGCACCAGGCCGGCCTGGTGGTACAGGCGCGAAGCCGGAATGGAGGTGCCGGAGTTCAGGTGGCCGACCACGCCCTTCACGCCAGCATCGACGAGGCGCTGGGCGACCGTGGTGGCGGTCTTCGGATCGGCCTGGTCGTCCTCGCTCATGATCTCGAACTTGACCTTCTTGCCGCCGATGGTGAGGCCCTTGGCGTTGTATTCCTCCAGCGCCAGGCGGGCGCCGTTTTCGTTGTCCTTGCCCAGGTGGGACTGACCACCGGTGAGCGGAGAAACCTGGCCGATCTTGACGACTTGCTCCTGCGCGTGGGCAACACCGAAACCGAGCAGCGCGAGGGCGATCAAAGACTTCTTCATTGCTTCCTCCAGTCTGACGTGACAAGGACCCGGCAGGGCGACGCGCCCCGGCGGCCGACATCAACGTGCAGTCTTATAAATAAAAATCGATGGCGTCACAAGCGACGCCGGACAGAGCTGGTGCAAGTAGCGGGCCAGTGCTATGGGCCGATCGTCCGGCGGAGTGGCGTGATACGGGTGCAATGATGCAGATCAGGAATTTGCGTGCAAGCCACCCGGATGATGTCGCAGTATCGCTCTCCGTGCCGCGAAAATAGTGGATCGGCAGGCTGCGTGCAGGGACGGTCTGTCCGGATTTCGGCCCCATCCTGTGCGCGTGCTCCCTGGTGGCGCAGAGAACCAAGCCGTCGAGTGGAAGGTCTCATGCCTGACGGACGCCCAACAGGGTGGCGAAGTCTTGATGCACCTGGAGATGAACGATGAGACGCTTGCTGTGCACCGTATTGGCCGGGCTGCTTCTTCAACTTGGTGCATGTGCGTCCTTCATTCCGTATGACATCCGTGCGGGTGAGACCACCCGTGAGCAGGTCATTGCCAGCTCAGGGCAGCCAGCGCGCGTCTGGCAGAACGCGGACGGCAGCGAGACGCTGGAGTACCCGATGCAGCCGTTCGGTACCGAGTGCTACATGATCACCATTGCTGCCGACGGACGCGTGCGGACCGTGGAGGACGGGTTGTCGGAACGCAGCCGGGCACGCGTCCGGCCCGGTCTGGGCAAGGAAGCGGTGCTGCGCATGCTGGGCAGCCCGCGCAAGGTGGCGTACTTTGCCCGGATGGAAGAAGAGGTCATGGACTGGAACGTGCGCAACCCGGGCCACCAGTCGGGTCTGCGATTTAACGTACACTTCAACGCCGCTGGTGAGGTCGTCCGCACCAGCGAGACTATTTATGACCTGGGGCCTGAGCGGTTCTCCCGCTGACCGCTCGTCTTCCTGGTCAGGCTGTGACATTCGTGGAAAGGTTGGATCTTGAAGACAGGTTTTGCTGCAGCCTTGGCGCTGGTTGTTGTGGTTTCAGGTTGCTCAACCATCGGCATGCAGGCCAATTTCAATGCGCTGCAACCGGGCGCACCGGAATCGGAGGTGATTGCCAGGCTGGGCAAGCCGGTTCGCGTGACTGAGGGGCCGAATGGCGGCAGGACGCTGGAGTTTTCCGACACACCCGTTGGCAGCATCTGCTACAAGGTTCAACTGGATGCCAACGGTTCCGTGGTGGCTGCTCGGGATATGTTCACCGCTGAACAGCTCGCGACCATCAGGCATCCCATGACACCGACGGAACTGGAGAAGGCGATGTGTGTGCGGCCTTCGGTAAATGGCCCCAATGGCCGGGGTGAAATGGCCTGGGAATGGGTCACCCGCCAGCCGCTCATCCACAATGGCGAACGTTTCGTTGCTTACGTGAAGAACGGCCATGTGGTGCGCAGCGAGCGCATCGTCATCATCAAGGACGACAATTGAGTGGAACCTTTTCCAAGGTTTTGTTTTGATTGACAAACCTTGGCGGTCCCCGGCATATTCCGCCCTTCGCGCCGATTTGACGAATCAGGCTTCGTTCAGCTTGCGGGCGCGTAACAAATCCGGCTAAAGCGAACGAGGTTCCCGTCTGCTTCAATGAACCCGTTGCGCCCCACTGGCCAACGGGTTTTTTGTTTTTCCGGTGCGGCCTCCTGCTGCACCCTTCGTGAGTCCGCCATGCAACCAGACCGCACATCCGAAATCGCTGACCTGCTCAAGCAACGCATCCTGATCCTGGATGGCGGCATGGGCACCATGATCCAGCAATACAAGCTGGGCGAGGCGGACTATCGCGGCGCGCGTTTCGCGGACTACAACCGCGACATCAAGGGCAACAACGACCTCCTGGTGCTGACCAAGCCGGAGGTCATCCGCGAGATCCACGCGCAGTACCTGGATGCCGGCGCCGACATCATCGAGACCAACACCTTCAACGCCACGCGTGTGTCGCAGGCCGAGTACGGGCTGGAGGAGGTCGCGTACGAACTGAACGTCGAAGGCGCGCGCCTGGTGCGTGAGCTGTGCGACGAATACACGGCGAAGAACCCGGCGAAGCCGCGCTTCTGTGCCGGCGTCATCGGCCCGACTTCGCGCACGCTGTCGATCTCGCCGGATGTGAACGACCCCGGCTTCCGCAATGTCAGCTTCGACGAGCTGGCCGAGGACTACTACCAGTCCGCCAAGGGGCTGATGGAAGGTGGCGCGGACATCCTGCTGATCGAGACGGTGTTCGATACGCTCAACGCCAAGGTGGCGGTGTATGCGGTGCAGAAGCTGTTCGAGGACCTCGGACGCACGCTGCCGATCATGATTTCCGGCACCATTACCGACGCCTCGGGCCGCACGCTGTCGGGTCAGACCGCGACCGCCTTCTGGTACTCGCTGGCACATGCACGACCGATCAGCATGGGCCTCAACTGCGCGCTGGGCGCCAAGGAACTGCGTCAGTACGTCGCCGAGCTGTCCGGCGTGTGCAACACCTATGTTTCCGCCCACCCGAATGCCGGCCTGCCGAACCCGTTGGCGCCCACGGGCTACGACGAGACGCCCGAGCAACTCGCCGGCGACATCCGCGAATGGGCCGCGTCCGGCTTCCTCAACATCGTCGGCGGCTGCTGCGGCACCACGCCGGCGCACATCAAGGCGGTGGCCGACGTGGTGGCCAGCATTGCGCCGCGCAACGTGCCGGTGCTGGAGCCGCGCCTCAACCTGTCGGGTCTGGAGCCTTTCTCGGTCGGTGCCGACAGCCTCTTCGTGAACGTCGGCGAGCGCAACAACGTCACCGGCTCGCGCGCTTTCGCCAAGATGATCATCGAAGGCCGCTTCGATGACGCGCTGGCCGTTGCGCGCCAGCAGGTGGAGAACGGCGCGCAGGTCATCGACATCAACATGGACGAGGCCATGCTGGATTCCAAGGCCGCGATGGAGCGCTTCCTCAAGCTCATCGCGTCCGAGCCGGACATCAGCAAGGTGCCGATCATGATCGACTCCTCCAAGTGGGAGATCATCGAGGTCGGCCTGCAGTGCATCCAGGGCAAGGGCATCGTCAACTCCATCTCCATGAAGGAGGGCGTCGAGTCCTTCCTGCATCACGCACGCCTGTGTATGCGCTACGGCGCCGCAGCGGTGGTGATGGCTTTCGACGAAAAGGGCCAGGCTGACACCTACGCCCGCAAGATCGAGATCTGCAAGCGCGCCTACGACCTGCTGGTTGGCATCGGTTTTCCGCCGGAAGACATCATCTTCGACGCCAACATCTTCGCCATCGCCACCGGCATCGAGGAGCACAACAACTACGCGGTCGACTTCATCGAGGCGG
>JAVHYF010000061.1 GCA_031119205.1 Moraxellaceae bacterium
TCTTCGGAAAAACGCTTCTTCACGTCCAATCTCCTTCTCGTGGGGGATTGAACTCGAAACCGGGGCGCTACTCAAATCTGCGGGGACGTCGGACAGCGCTCTAGAGACGAACAGGCATGGAAGGCCAAGCGCTACGGAGCATCGATAATCCCCGACCTCTTTCTATTCTCATATGCAATCAACTCATCATCAAGCGACAAAGCCGTTGTCAGAGACTGAATTTCCCCTGTATCGCGATCGACTATGAATGGCGCGTTCCCGGCCAACTGCGATGATGGATTGTTCGTTTCAAGATACTCACGAGATTGATAAATAAAATACCAACCCTCAGAAAATCGCCGACTAACGACGATTTCCAAGGGTATCTCCCCACCATCAATGTAGCTTACGGCAATACGCACTGCCTCGAGAAAGTCGATCACGGGTTAGTCCTCAACAATTGGAATGTTTGGAATTTACTCATGTCCGCCACCGCCCCTGTTTGTCCATCGAGGAATCTGACTACGCCTCCTTGGTTCACGACGTTAAAGACGTGACCGACTTCGCCAGGCCCATTAGAACCAAAAACGATACCGCGGGCGCCACTGCCCGCCCCTGCCATTTGGGCAACGATATCACTTGGCGCTAACGAGCTACTGAACTTTGTCCCGAACTGCATCTCAAGGACACTGATTGGAACACCGTCGTTGGACATATTCGGCAGCGCTGATGCCGGATTTCCCGCCAGCGTAGCATCCGTTGCAATGGAGCAGTTCACACAGTTACGACTTCGTCCGTCAGCTGGAAATCCTGGATTAACCTCACGGATAGAGCCGGCGACGCCGTTTCCGGTAACGCCTCCGATGCCCCCAACGACAAGGTTCGTGTTGCTCGCGCCACCAAGGGCAAGGGCCAACGCAAGGTTACTCGAGCCCCCGCTTGCAGCGAGCCCACCATCACTCAAGATCATACCGAGCTGTGACGTGTACGCGGCCGATCCAGGCGTTGCCAGCGCATTCCAACCGGAGGTACCTACCGGCCAGCCCGCAGCGGACTCAAATGAACCAGCCGCCGCGCCGCCCGCTGCCAGCCCGGTCTTGATCAGCGCTCCGTAAAGAAAAGCCCCGGTATTCGCGGCGGTCGGCGGACCATATGCGTCGGCGACCTGGTTCGAAAGCGTCCAGGCGGGTACGTCACTTGAGAGGTACGTGACCGTCCCTGTGATGATGCTCTTTCCGTTCTCATAGACGCCGTTTACGACTGCGCCAGGAATCTCCGTTGGATTCGCCTGATAGTGCTCAAGTGTCGCCGAAAGGGAATCGCGTGCGCCGCTAAAGCCAGCGACAACCTGGCGAAACTGGTATCCCAGCTCATAAGCCGGGGCATAGTCTGCAGCGATCGACTCGCCAGGCTTGAGCCCATATTGCGCATAGTACGCGTTTGCGACGTAATCACGGTCCGAGTAGGTCAAGCCACCCTGTGCCTTCGCAATTTGAGCGAAGGCGTTATTTGAGAAGACCTCCCGCTCGTGATCGCGCGAAAGACTGAGCATCTCCATTTCTGCGGTAATCTTGTCCTTGCACGCCTGATTGGCGCACGCCGCCCTGCGCTTGTCCGCATCCTCGACCTCGGAGTGAAGTAGCCAGTTGTACTGCGTCGCCGCCTCGGCGACGCTCGATCCTGTGTCTCCGCCCACCGCCAGGCCGAGGGCGGCACTCCCCATTTTCAGCAACGTTGCAAACTCTGGGGAGCCGGGCTGATAGCCGGCATCCTGCAAGGACTTAGCCATCGAATTGATCGCGAGCTGATTCGCCGTCGTTCCTGCCAAAGCGGAGCCGATATCGCCTCCGCCGAGGCTAGCAACCGCCGCGGCGACAGCGCCGTGCAGTGCGATCTTCTCCGGACTTCCGTCTTTAAGCCCAAAGGTCTCACCGATAGCGCCGGCAGTACGAAATCCCACCTGTCCCGCGACCTGGGCCATCTCCTGTTGCTCGGCCAGCTTCTTCTCGTCAAAGATCGGCTTCAGGGTCTGGCTATCGAGGGTGCCATCGCGCTTCAGACCCGAAAGATCGACCGGGCCGTCGCGTACGATGATCGTGCCGCCGGCAATCGAGCTTTCCGTCGTACTACTGCTATTGCTCTTCTGGGCAAGGCCAAGGCTCGGGGAACCGGATACTCCCTCGGGTCCATAAGAATTTCTGGCGCCGTCGTCGCCCGACTTACCCGTACTGAAACCACCACCGACACCGATGCTGCTGCTCTTGTAGCTAGCTTCATTCTGAATGTCTTCCCACGTCAGTGAACCGGTCGAAAGATAGTTCTTCGACGGGTCCGCAGTGCTGGCAATGACCCCGCCCGCAAGGTGAGTATTACCGCCGACGACGAGCTGGAAGCCACCGTCGCCAGCACCGATACCACTGACCTCGTTGACGCTCTCGTAGTGGGACTTTGTCTTGCTCTGGCTGAAGCTTCCGCTGCCGCCGTAGCCGAACGTCACGGTCACACTGGCCTGTTGTTGCTTACTCGCGTAGTCATCGGTGTCCTGCTCGCTCTGGATGAGCAGGTTGCCGCCGATGTTGCCGACGACGGAGTTCCCCTTGAGCTGTGCGCCCTTGATCGTCGTATCGTTGCCAGAGACGATCGTGAGTCCGTCCGTTGCGTTTACGACGGTTTCGGCATGAGTCACGCCATTACCGACGGCCTTTCCACGACCTGCCGATACCGACAGGTAAATGCCCGTCTGCGAGCCAATCGAGAAGCCGATCTCGCCACTTCCGTTGCGGTTGGTGCTCTTGCTTGAATGCGCCTCTTCCTGGCTAAGCAGGTTCAGGTTGTTAGCAGCGGCAAGCGCAACGTTCTTGCCATCGATATTGCTGCCAATGATGTTCAGGTCGCCGCCCGTTGCGGCAATGGTCACATTGCCGTCGCTACGGACGTTGCTCCCGTAGGCACGTTCCTCGTGAGTCTTTGTTTCGCTACTGGCACTGCTTGCACCAATGCCCACGCGAAGCGAGATGCCGCCATCGGCGCTTCCCGTACTTCCGACCGCGTCCTGGTACGCGGATACACCATCCTTGATCGCGTAGGCCGTCTTCACCGCGTACAGCGCTTTGAGGCGGCCATCCTCGACCTCGGCACCTCGGTGCGCCGTGCCGTAAGCGGCCGTAGCAGCATCGACGACGCCACCGGTCAGACCCAGCGTAATACCCGCCGTCTGCTTCTTATACGTCTGACGCGTGTCCGCGGTGGCGACGGCGGCATCAATCGTCACATCCTTACCGACGATCGTGGTCCCTTCCTTGCTGAGCACATCGCTACCCGTGATGTGTACCGTGTTACCGGCCGTCAGCGTGACCTTGCCACCCGTGCTGCCGATGACACTACCCGTCGGCGTACTGTCGTTCTCTTCGTAGCCGGTCTGCTCCTTCGACCCGCCAATCATCACACTGAAGCCACCGCCGGACATCAGACCCGATTTGCTGACGGTCTTGTCGTGGGTTTCGCTATGCGTGGTCTCGGCCGTGCCGATGGTCAGGTTGTTTCCCGCGGCCATCACCAGATCGTTGGTTGCACCGATCTGCGCACCCTGCGTAGTGATGTCGTGCCCTGCCGCCACGGTCACACTGTCGCCGCTGATCAGCGTGCCGACCGCGAGGCTATCGACCGTCGCGTCGTAAGCGTTTTTCGTCGTGCTCGACATCGTGCCGGACTTGACGCTCTTGGTCTGCTGCTCCCAGTTGTGCAGCTCCTGACCGGCATTGAGGTTGACGTCATTCTTTGCCGCCAGGGCGACGCCGCCCGTCTCGCTGGTGATCGTTGCGGCCGTTGCGTTGATGTCATGCCCGGCGCTGACGATCACGCCGTTGCTGCCGTCCAGGCTGGTGCCCGTCAGCGTCTGGTCCATCGTGTGGGTCTGGACAGCCTTCTTGCCGTCCTTGGTGTAGCTTTCGCTGCGCTGCGTGTCGGTGATCGCATTCAGCACAACGTCGCGGCCGGCACTGATGGCCACCTGATCCCCGGCCTTAACCTTAGCCCCCTCACTCACCACATCCCGACCCGCCGCGAGCACCGCATTCCCGCCCGCGTCGATCGTCGTCACCGTGTGCACGGTGCTCTCGCTGTTCTGCTTTCCACCCTGCACGGCCGTCGTCTGGCCGATCGCATTGAGGCTAAGATCACGCCCGGCGACCAGCTGCGCATCGCCACCGGCCTTGACCGATGTCGCCGTGAGCGAGAGATCGCGCTTGGCCGACAACGACAGATCGCCACCCGCGGACACCGGCACCGCACCCAGCGTCAGGTCGCGACCCGCGCTTGCGGACAAGTTGCCCGTCGCGCTGATCAAACAGCCCGAGGCGAGACCCAGGCGCGCGGCATCCACTGGTGCGATCGTGTCGCCCAGTTTCAGGCCGCCCAGATCGACGCGGCCGATGTCAGCACCGCTGAGGATGTCATTGCCCGCAGTCAGGCTGACATTGCCGCCCTTGATGCTGCCCGCGTTGAGGATGTCCTGCGCGGCGGTCACGCTTAGGTTCCCGCCCGCGCTGAGGTTGCCACCGTTGAGCAGCGTGCCGGCCTTGAGGCTGGCGTTTTCACTCGCGGCGATCGTGCCCGTGTTGGTCAGCGTGCCGGAGGCGTCGAGGATCACCGTCTTGCCGGAGAGGATCGCGCCGTTCTGCGCGACTTCCTGCGCGTGCGCGGCGGACAGGTAGACCACCGGAACCAGCACCTTCTCGCCGTTGACCTCCTGGCTCACCATCCAGACGATGTCCTGGGTGAGGCTGGCCATCTGGCTGGCGGTGAGCGCGATACCGACCGAGAGCTGGAACTCGCCCGACGCCGACACGCCTGCGTCCATCAGCGCGCGGTACTGCGCCATGGCGTCGGTGTTGTCCGTGAGGTAGCGACGACCGGTGAGCGAGGTGATCTGGTCGAGCACCATGCGCTGCTCGTAGAAGCCGTCACCCAGACGCTTCATCGTGCTTTCGCCGTTGAAGCCGAGGCGGTCCATCAGGTAGTCGCTACCGAGGAAGCCGGCCTGGCTGGCGAAGCGCGGATCGGTCTCGATCAGGTACGGGCTGGCGCTGCCCGGGTGCGTCGTGTACAGGCCGCTGGTCGGCAGGCGGATCTGGCCGGCCGGGGCGTCGGGCGAACCGACGCTCTGCGAGCCGGGGCGCGGACCCGCGTTGCGTGTATCGCCGCTGGTGGTGCCGACGGCACCGATGCTGTTCGCATCCGGAGCGTTGCCCAGGCCACCGACACCGCCGAGATCGACGTTGCCGCCCGCCGCGCCGACATGGCCCGCGCCTGTGCCGGATACGTTGCTGCCGCCGCTATTCGCACCGAGCTGCACGCCACTGATGGGGTTACCGTCGGCGCCGACGGTGGTGTTCTCGATGGTCTGGCCGTGGAATTCCAGCGTGCCGCCCGCGGTCATCCGCGAGACGAGGCCCTGACCCGGATCGATGCCGATCCATGCGGGGCGCTGACCGTCGCCAAGGGCGATGGTCGCGGTGCTGCTGCCGTTGCCATAGATCTTGAAGCCATTCGGCTCCCAGCGGCGCGGATCGTGGACGAGCGACTCCCAGCCCACGCCATACTCCGAGACGGTACGCACGGTACCGGTCGGATTCCAGGCGATGTTGCGGATGATCTCGCCGCCGATGTTCGTGTCGCCCGCGCCGAGCGCGCTCTGCCCCGCGCCGTTGATGACGAGGTTGCTACCGGCGGCCACGGTCGACTTGTCGTTGGTGACCGAGCCGGACAGCGTGATGTTGCCACCGGCGACCATGCGGCCTTCCGCGCTGGCACGCGACAGTCGCTCATACGACAGCAAAGTGTCGGTGTACGTTGCCTGGAAACGGGTCGGAATACCGTCGCCGCTCTGGAAGCCCGTGCAGCGGTTGTCCGTATATCCCGCGCCCTGGCAATACGTCCGCGCCCGCTGAATTTCTTCCGCACTGACGACCTGGCTCGGATCGATATTCGGCGGCTGGTGGTTCGGATCCGGATCGTTATACGCATAGCGCACGATGGGACCACCCACCTGCTGCACCGCGCCGTCGGCCAGGTTGACCGTCTGCGTTTCGAAGATGCGGCGCTGATTGGTGATCTGGTTCGCAGCGAGCGTGATCGAACCGTCGGCTTCGATATCACCGGACGGGTTGGTGATCGCCCCGGCACGGCTGCCACCGTCGTTGGCGGCGATGAAGATGTCGCCCAGCGCGAACACCATTGCATCGCGGTTGAGGAACGTGCCACCGATCAGCAGGCGGACATTGTTCGTCGCGGCGACCAGGGCCGACTGATACGCCATGTTGTCCGCGACACCACCCAGGTCCGCACCGTTGGTGAAGTTGTTCGCGCGGACGGTGATGTTGTCGCCGATCAGCGAACCGGTGTTGTCGATATCCGTACCGTTGACGTTGAGCGTATCGCCTTCGAGGCGACCGCGGTTTACTACGGCCCCACGCGAGTTGAGCGTGGTCGTCGCGCTGCTTATGCGCGCGCCGCTGCCGTTGGTGATGCTGGCGGCGTCGACGGTCAATGCGCCGACGCTTTCGAGTGCCGCGCCGTCGCTGTTGTATAGAGAGCCACCCAGGTGCAGACCGAAGTTGCGGTTGGCCTTGAACTGACCGCCCTCGCCGTTGATGAAATCGCCCGGCAGCGTGACATCGAGATCACGACCCGCGATGACGCGGCCGTTACCCTGGATACCGCCGAGCAAGCTGAGCGCTACGTCGCCGTTGGACGACGTGTTGCCGCCCGCGTTGTTGAGCCACGCCAGCGTCAGGGCAAGACGCGTACCGGCACCAAACTGGCCGTTGGTATTGGTCAGCGTCGCACCGCCGTTGTTCCAGTCCAGAGTACCTGCCGCGTAGACGTTACCGCTGGTGTTCTCGAAGCCACCGATACCGAGTGACAGATCGCCGCCGGAAACCACCCGGCCGCCGGTGTCGTTCAGCGAGGTCGCATTGATCGCCACGCAGCCCTGACCGCCAAGCGTGCCGTTGGTGTTGTTGATGGCGCCGCCGGACGTGAAGCGGGTCATGCCCGTGCCCGTATTGGCGATACGGCCATTGATGTTGGAGAGGCCGCCGCCCGTGACGGTCAGCGTGGCCGCCGTGTCGCCGCTGCCGCTCTCAATACGACCGTTGTCGTTGATCAGCGAGCCGTTGGCGACCACCGTCGATGAACCCATCGACTGGACGGCGCCACGATTCACGAGGTTACCCGTGGCGGCGATATCCGCCGTCGTATTGGCGTACAACTGCCCCGCGTTATCGACTGAGCCGGCATGCAGCCACAGACCCCCGTTGCCGCCGATGAAGCCGCCGACACCGTTGCTCAGGGCCTGCGCGATGCTCAGGCGCATCAGCTCACCGGACAACCCCTTGATCTGACCGCTGCCGTTGGCCAGCGAGCCTGCCGTGATCGACGTCGCGCCACCCGACTGAAGCGTGCCTGCGCTATTGCCCAGCGCACCCGCCGTCGTGATCGTGAGCGCACTGGCGACCAGCGTGCCGTTGTCGTTGACTATGCTGGCCGCGTCGATCGCCGCTCCGTCGGTCAGGCTGATCGTGCCGCCAGTGGAATCCAGCGCACCGCGCGTGTCCAGATCGAGCGCCCCGTTACCGACAATGCGCCCACCGCGATTGGCGATGCCGTTATAGCCGTCGATCGTCAGCGTGCCTGTACCCGCGTGCTCGATCGCACCGTTGTTGTTAGTGATCGAGGACGCGCGCACGGTGAGGTTGCCGCCGTTGCCGGCGATACGACCGTTGGTGTTATCCAGGGCACCGGCAAAGTCCAGCGCCTGATCGGTCGTACCCGTCTGGACAAGCGTGCCACCGGTGTTGTCGAGGCTGACGGCCGTGACGTCGAGCGTGCCACCCTGCAACGTGCCGGCACGGTTCTTCAGCGCGCCGCTCGCCTGAAGCGCCAGCATGCCGTCCGTCGCGATATTCGCGTTACCGGTATCGATGTCACCCGCCGTGGCGATCAACGCGATGTCGCCGCCAGTACGCAGGCGCGAGGCGGCCAGGTCGAGGGACGCGGCACGTAACGCCAGGCGGCTGGCCGCCAGCGTGTTGCCATGCACCGCCAGCGCGCCGGCCACCGTGGCGTCGAGCACGCCCGACGCGCCGAGACTGCCGTCAGCCTGCACGCCCGCGCCGAGGACGCCGGTGGAGACGAGAGTGCCGGCGACCACGGTCAGGTCGCCCTGAGCGACGAGGGTGCCGGTATTGCTCAATTGCTGGGCCAGGGTCCAGCTGGCTTTGCCACCCGTATAAACGCTGCCGTCGTTGCTGGCCGTGGTCGCGTTGACGGTCAGGTCGCCGCCCGTGCGCAGGCTGCCGCTATTCGTCAGCGAGCGCGTCGCCAGCGTGGCATCGCTGCCGGCGTAGACCGAACCGGCGTTGTCGATAGCGTCAGTCGCCGCCACGTCGACATGCGCGGTCGCGTAGAGGCTGCCGGTCGCCGCGTTGTCGAGACGCGTCAGGGCCTTTGCGTAGAGATCCGTTCCGGCCTGCACCGTACCCGCGTTGGTGAGCGTGCCGGTGTTGTCGATGCGGAGCACGCCGTCGGCGACGATCATCGCGTCCGCGGCGTTGTCGACATCACGACCGCGGAGGGTCGCATCGCGTTTCGCGTAGATCACGCCCTGCTGCGTCAGCGTGCCCGTGTCGATGGCCACGTCGCGGCCCGCTTGCAGGTGGCCGCTGTTGGTTACCGCAACCGCTGCGACGGACAGATCGCGATCCGCCACCGTCGTGCCCGTGTGGGTCAGGTTTTGCGAGGCCGTCAGGCTGATGTCGCCCACAGCGCTGACCGTGCCGCGCTGGGCGATGTCCGACGCGATCAGCGTCGCATTGCCGGTGTCGGCAAGCAGCTTGCCGCTGTTGTCGACCGTGGTGTTCGCCGCTACAGCGACCGAACCCACCGCTTCCGCTGTACCCGCATTGCTTACCGAGCCGCCACGAAGCGAGACATCGGTCTGCGCGTAGATATCGCCCGAAGCCGCGTTGTTGAGAGCCTGACCGGCCGTCGCTTCCAGTGCACCGCCGATCGCGTACAGCTTGCCGCTGTTGGTCAGCGCACCCGACGCGTCCAGCGCCAGCTTCTGCGCCGCCTGCATGGCGCCGGTATTGACGATGTCGCCGGCCACCTCGACGACAAGGTTGCCGTCGGCACGCACGAGTTTGCCGTTGTCCAGCGAGCCTGCATGCACGGATGCATCGGTCGTCGCGTAGATCTGACCGGCATTGCTCACCTTGCCGTCGACATCGATCGTCAACGCGCGACCGGCATACAGCACCCCTTGCGCACCCAGCGTCAGCGCAGCCGTCGATACGACCAGGTCACCGCCCGACTGAATCTGGCTGTTGTTGGTGACGTTGGCGGAATGGATCGCCGTGTCGCCGCCGGTGACGATGTTGCCGCTATTGGCCAGCGCGCGCGACGCATGCAGCGACGCCTGTCCGGCAAGGCTGATGCGGCCGCTGTTGTCGAGGGTGGCGGCATCAAGACCGGCCGCCCCGCCGGCGATGATGGTTCCGGTATTGCCGAGACGATCGTTCGCCTGCAGGCTCAGTTCGGTACCCGACTCGACCGAGGCGGCGTTGTCGATACTCCCCGCGCGCAGCGTGACGCGCTTGCCCGCGTAGACGTCACCCGCACCGCTGTTGGTGATGGCGGAGGCGTTGACGTCGAGCGATCCGCCGACGGCATACAGCTTGCCGCTGTTGGTCAGCGCGCCAGCGGCGTCGATCGATGTGTCGCTGGTTCCGTAGATGGTGCCGCTGTTATCGAGCGCTCCCGTGGTCGTTACCGCCACGTTGCTGCCTGCCGCCAGCGTGCCGCTGTTCGACAGCGCCGCACCCTGTATCGCCAACTGCCCCGTCGACGTCGTCCTGCCGGTCAGCTCGAGACGGCCCGCCTGCGTGATTGTGAAGTCACCGCCCTGCGTCGCGAGTTCGCCCGCATTGCGCACGCCGACACCGGCTTCGGTACCGACGAGGCGGATCTTATTCGCATACATGCCGCCCAGTGCGGCCACGTCCAGGCTCACGCCATCCGTGGCGCCCTCGCCTGCGATCGCCTGCGCCGACAGGTCGCCGTAGTTCACCTGGTTCGCACCGGTGACCACGTTCAGCTCATTGGCCCAGACCTTCGCGTTGGCCGCGACGGTACGCGCGATCAGGTCGAGCCGGTCCGTGCCGGTGCCATTAAGACCCGCGCCGTTGATGGCCAGCGTACCGCGCGTCACACGGAAGGCCGCGAGGCTCCCATCGCCACCGAATACCGGCGTACCCGTGACCAGCGTGCCGCGCGAGGTGTTGATGAAGCCGCAGCCGTCGCAGCTGATCCCGTTCGGGTTGGCGATGATCACTTCGGCGCGGTTGCCCGCCACCTCGGTAAAGCCGCGCAGGCTCGATGCATTCTGTGAGGTCACCTCGTTGACGATGATCCGCGCCGACTGACCGCTGGCGAGATTCGCGTTGCCGACGATGTAGCCCGCCTGTTGCGTCTGACTGACCGCGGCGCCGTTATTGAGGATCAGGCCCTTCGGGTCGACGTTGAAGTGCTCGTACTGGTTATGCGACACGCCGCCCTGCGTGGGCGCGACGATGTTGACGACCGGCGTGCCGTTGGCCGCCGTATCCACGGTCGGCCGGTGGGCCGGGTTCGCGGCGCCGGCCACCTGGGCCTGCGAGGCGACAGGCGCGCCAACGAAGGCGACGAGCAGCGCGAGGGCCAGCGTATGCGTCACGCGGCGGGCAAAGTGAGGGCGCAGTGTCATCGTGCAGTCCTTGTCAGTACTGGTAAACGAGCTGGAAGCCCGTCGCCGGTCGCATCGTGTTGAGGGCGCGACCGCCCTTGTCCGCCCAGCCGGCGAACGCGTCGAAGCTGAAACGCCCGAAGCTGCCGCGCAGGCCGACGAATTCGCCACGCAGGGTTTTCTCGGGCAGCGTGCGAATGCTCGGCCCGCCGACGTGGCCGCCGTCGATACCGGCGTAGGCCGCGATGGGCAGGTTGCCCAGCGGCACGCTGAAGGTGTTGCGCCAGTACCAGCCACGCTCGCCCGCCAGCGTCTCTTCACCATCGAACCCACGGACGGAATAGCGTCCGCCCAGCGTGATGAATTCCGAGGCGTAGAGCGTGTCGCTGCTGCGCTGGGCACGCAGTTCCGTCGTCCACTGCACCGGCACACGGCCGAGCTTGAACGGCACGTTGAGTGAGGCATCGAGCAGGTTCAGGCCGTACTGGAAGGTCGGCGCGTCTTTCAACAGGCCCGCCGCATCCTGCTGGCCGCCGAACCAGGTGACACCGCGGCGATGGGCAAGGCGCAGATCCAGCTGGGCGTTACCCAGGTACTGGCGCTGCACCAGCGCGAGCTCGGCCGTGGTGACGTCACGCTTCTGCGTCAGCAGCTCGGAGTCCTCGATAAAGCTGTGCGCCCAGCGTTTGCCGATGCGCAGTTCCAGCGAGGTCTTGCCGTACTTCGTGCGATGGAGCATGCGCTGCACGGTGATGTCCGTCGTGCGCGACTTGCCGCTGGAGGTGAAGGTCTGCTGCGAGCCTTCCACCGTCTGGTGGTACTTGTAGTCATACAGCGAAGCGGTGAACAGCCAGTCGCCATAAGGCACCGCATAGTTCGCCGTGTTGCCGCGCGTGCCGTGCCCGTCGCTGTGATAGACGTCGTGGTTGTAACCCAGCGACAGCACGTCGTTGATGCGCAGAGGATTGTCGAGTCCGAGGTTGATACCGCCCTGCAGGCGGCCGGTTGCGCGCGACCCGCTGTCGTCGAGCGACGCGACCACATGCCAGGGTCGCGAGCGCTTCGCGGTGATGACCAGATCCGACTCGCCCGGTTGTTCGCCCGGGGCGATGTCGATAGTGACGTCCTGCGAAGGCACGCGCTTGAACTGCTCCAGCCCCTGCTCGATGTCGCGCAGGTTGAGCAGGTCGCCCGGCCGGGCGGCGAGCGCGGTCTGCCAGGCACCCACGGCCGTATTATCGGCGAAGCGCACCGCACGAATCGTCCCCGGCACCAGCGTGAGCCTCAGCGTGCCGCTCGACAAGTCCTGCGGCGCGAGCCCCACACGAGTAGTCACGAATCCGCGATCGATGATCATGTCCGATACACGGCGGACAATGGCGTTGACGCCCTCGTGGCCGACGCATTTACCGGCGTAGCGGTCGAGATAGCGCTGCGCGAAGACGAAGTCCTCCACGCGCTGGCCTTCGAGCACGACATGGGCGAGTCGGAAGCATTCCGCTTCAACCGGCACATCCGTGCGACGGAAATCTGTCACGGGGACGGAATTCAGTCGCACATCCGGCTGTTGTTGCTGCTCCAGACGAGCCTGTGCCTCGCGCTGGGCGCGATCGCGTTGCTCTTGCTGGTCAAGCGTCTGGACTTGTTGCGCCTGTGCGACGCCCGTCACAGTTAGCAGAATGCCGGCCACACGCATGGCCGTCGAGACGCCCTGCCCGCGCCTTCCTGAGATGATGCTCACGTTTTCCCCTGTTTCTGGCCGGTCCGGGCCGTGCTGCTCCGAGGTGGGGAATTTTAGAGCCTGCGCATCTCAGGGGCTGAGCTTTAGTCGTAGGATATTGCCGACTCGTCGTGTAGGGGAATTCCTACAAGACGCGTAAGGCGTTCACCCATGCCGTCGCGCCAGCGCTTCAGCGATACCCACGATTGAGCTTGCTGTTCCGCACGCCATACGTGAAATACACGATCAGGCCCAACACCATCCAGATCGCAAACCGCTCGAAGGTGATCGCCGGCAGCCCCCAGATCAGCGCCAGCGAGAACAAAATACCCAGCGGCGCCACGAACCACACGGCCGGCGTCTTGAACTTCCGTTCGAGATGCGGCTTGCGCACACGAAGCACCAGCACCGAGGCGCAGATCAGGATGAACGCGCTCAGCGTGCCGATGTTGACCAGCTCCGCCACTTCACCGATCGGCAGCAGGCCGGCCACCACGGCGGTAAAGATGCCAAGGATCATCGTCGGACGTGCAGGCGTGCCGAAGCGCGGATGCACCTGCGCGAACCATGCCGGCAACAGCCCATCACGCGACAGCGCGAACCAGATGCGCGCCGCGCCGAGCATGAAGGCGAACAGCACGCTGATCACACCGATCACCGCCGCGACGGCGATCACGTTGCTAAGCCACGGCAGGCCGATGGCGTTGAAGGCGTCGGATACCGAGGCTTCGCCGCTTAGCGTCCCGTAAGGAACGATGCCGGTAAGCACCAGCGACACGGCGATATAAAGCACCATCGCGACCGCCAGCGAGAGCAGCACCGCGCGTGGCAGGTCGCGCTGCGGGTTCTTCGCTTCCTCGGCCGCCGTGGTCAGCGTGTCGTAGCCGAACACCGCGAAGAAGACGACGCTCGCGCCCGTCAGCACGCCCTGCCAGCCGAAGTGGCCCATGCCCTTGGCGTCGAATACACGCGCCGGGATGAACGGGTGCCAGTTGGCGGTGTTGATGAAAAACGCGCCAACGCCGATCACCAGCGCTACGCCGATCACCTTGATACCGACGATCACGGTGTTGAGGCGCGCACCCCACTCCGTCTTGATCGACAAAAGAATGGCGACGAACAGCGAGATACCGGCGGCGATGACATTGAAGCGGTGAGCGTCGGTCGGGCCCGGCAGCGGATTCGCGACGCTGAAGCCGACGCCCAGCTTCGCCTGCTGCCAGTAATAGTTCATGGTGTCGGCGCTCATGCTCTTCTGCGCCCACTCCGGCAGATGCACGCCTGCCGTGGCCAGCAACACCTGCACGTAGCCGGACCAGCCGATGGCGACCACCGCCACCACCAGGGCGTATTC
>JAVHYF010000032.1 GCA_031119205.1 Moraxellaceae bacterium
CCCACCCCGAGTCGCACTACTTCGCGGTCAGCAAGATCGGCGAAGACCAGTTGAAAGACTGGGCGGCGCGTGCGGGTTTCAGCGAGGCGGAGGCGAAGCGCTGGCTGGCGCCGTTGCTGTGACCAGCAGCCCCCACGCGTTCAGGTCATTGAGCCATACATGAGTCGGCGGCGCATCGGTTGGTTCGTGATAGCGGCTGTGGTCTTCTTGGCTGTATGCGTCGCGACCTTCGGCAGTCACTACGGTGCGTTCGCCAGTCGTGACCTCGTGGTTGTATCCGGGAAAATTCGTGCGGTCGAATTTCAGAACTACAGCTACTACAAATCCAGTGAGGCCGGGAGGCGGGCCGACTTCTGGTTTGACGGCACGCGTGGCCGCTTTGTCTTCGGAGTTACTGGCAGGAAAGACGTAGAGGACGCGCTGAAATCACTCCCGGAAGTTCGTTTCTCCGTCGAGCGTGATGCTTACGAGAGGATGACCGACGGAGACAGCCTGCGGGTGTTTGGGCTGAACATTGCGGGTGTTCCGATTAGCACTGTCGCGGAAGATCAGTCCCGAGGCCGCTTGTCGCTGGGCCAGGCGACATTCTTTTCCCTTGGAACATTGGCGCTCCTGGCCGGGGGCACGTGGCCGAGGCTCCGCATTCTATAGCCCGGCAAGGGGCCTAGCGTGCCCACGCGCTCCGTGGTTACACGCGTATGCAAGATCTGTCCCGTCAGATTCTGCGTTTGTTGACGGAAGTGCGGTCGACAAGGCGCGTGACCCAAGATAATGCTCAGAGCGCAGGCAAGCCGCTGGCATAGAGCGCTGGGCAGGCAGCGCGCCTCAAGATCGTGAAACAAGGTTCCGCTGGGATACGCCTACATCCAGCTAGAACACACACTCAAGGCCCACTTCAATGAGCATCATCTCCCGACTGTCCTCCGCCTTCATGCGCGGCAACCTGATCCTGCTCATCCTTGCCGGCATGGTGTGCGGTGCGCTGCTCGCGCTGGCATGGCCGGATGCGGGCAAGGCCGCGTCGCTGCTCGGTGCCATGTTCGTCGGTGCGCTCAAGGCCGTTGCGCCCTTGCTGGTGCTGCTGTTGGTGGCCTCGTCGATTGCGAACAAGAGCCGTGGCGGTGCCACCGGCATGCAACGTGTGCTGTTGCTGTATCTGATCAGCACCTTCGCTGCGGCGGTGGTCGCCGTCTGCGCCAGCTTCCTGTTTCCGTCGACGCTGACGCTGGTGAGTGCCGCGGACGCAGGCAAGCCACCGACAGGCATCCTCGCCGTGATGCGCGGCCTGTTGATGCAGGTGTTCGTCAATCCCGTGGAAGCTCTGGCCGACGCCAACTACATCGGTGTGCTGGGCTGGGGCGTTGCGCTGGGGTTCGCGCTGCATCACAGCAGCGAACCGACCCGGCAGATCCTCGCCGACGTCTCGCATGCCGTGTCGCGCATCGTGCAGGTCGTCATCCGTTTCGCGCCCCTGGGTGTGCTCGGCCTGGTTGCCGAATCGGTGGCTGACACCGGGTTCTCTGGGCTGCGCAGCTACTCCCATGTCCTGCTGGTCCTGCTTGGCGCGATGGCCTTCGTTGCGCTGGTAGTCAACCCGCTGATCGTCGCGGTGGTGATCCGTCGCAATCCCTATCCGCTGGTCTTCACCTGCCTGCGAGAGAGCGGCATCACGGCGTTCTTCACCCGTAGCTCGGCCGCGAACATTCCGGTGAACATGCAGCTGTGCGAGAAGCTGGGTCTCAACGAGGACACCTACTCGGTGTCGATTCCGCTCGGTGCCACGATCAACATGGCCGGTGCGGCGATCACCATCACGGTGCTGACACTGGCGGCCACGCACACGCTGGGTATTCCGGTCGACCTGCCGACTGCGCTGTTGCTGTGTGTGGTGGCGAGCCTGGCCGCATGTGGTGTTTCGGGCGTGGCTGGCGGTTCTCTGCTGCTGATTCCGATGGCATGCAGCCTGTTCGGCATGTCGCTGGATGTGGCGATGCAGGTCGTCGCCATCGGCTTCATCATCAGCGTGATCCAGGATTCCGCGGAAACCGCACTCAACAGTTCGACCGACGTGTTGCTCACCGCGGCGGCGTGCATGGCCAGTCCGCAGGACAGCGCGAAAGCCAGCTAGGGCTCTCGTCGTGTCACGGCGCGCTGTTGTGTGGCGCGTCCGGACCCGCAGCAATCAACCACAAAGGGGCCGGATGGCCCCTTTGTTCTTCTCGAGCGGAGCCCGCTGCGGGTAGTTGTGCTGAACGCGGAAAACTTCCTGTCGCTGGCGCGGCTGCAGCAATGCTGGTCGTTCGAGCCAGTGATTCCCGTAGCTCTGCAAAGGCGCGCCGCAGCATTGCGTCGGCGTTTCTCGTGTTCATGACGTTTGCCGCATTTGCAGCCCTGGCGGTCGGGAAGCAGGATCTTTTCCGTGTGCTAGCCTGACTTCTGGCCGCGCCCTTCAGGCTCTGCGGCTGAATCACAAAAAACCAGAACCACGAGGCAACCCGTCCAGAGGAGGACATCGAGATGACTACTACCCGCGTATCAAAACTGCCCGCGCTGGCAATCCTTGTGATTGCCCCGGCCTTCGCCATGCAGGCGCACGCCGCCGACACCAGCAAGATCCCGTCGAAGCCCACTTCCCCGATCGTCGTGCAGAGTGGTGAGACCTATGACTTCGGTGGCCGCACGCTGGACGGCAGCAACATCACCGACAACGGCTTGTTCCGCTGCTGGGGCAAGACCAATGTCACCATCAAGAACGTCACGGTGAAGAACAGCCCGCGCTACGCGATCCTTGCGCGTGGTTGCACCAATGCCACCATCTCCAACTTCCACATGAAGGACATGAAGAACAGTGTGGGTGGCATCCGCTTCGACATCGATGGCGATGCCAGTGGCCTGAAGATGAGCAACATCACCGGTTACGACGTGGGTGGTCAGGCCATCGAGATCTGGAATGCCAATGGCTTCACGATCGGCGACGTGCGCATCGACCGCTCCGGCGGCAGTGGCCTGCTGCTGAACAACAGCCGCAATGGCACGGTCGGCACGGTGACTGGCAACTACAACAACCAGAACGGTGGCTATGCGACTTTCCGCGTGGCGAACAACAACGGCTCCGTGCGGGTCAAGAAGATCTACTCCCGCAATTCGGGCCGCGGCTTCTTCAGCGTCAGCGGCAGCCGAGATGCTGTCATCGAGTCGGTGGATATCGCGTCGTCCTCGAGTGAAGGCATCTACATCCAGGATTCCTACAACACCAAGGTCCTGAGCGGGAAGGCCCGCAGCAACTCGGCCAACTGCCGCATCCGCGGTGGCTCCGGCAACTCCATCAACGCTGACTGTGGCGGCACCATCCACAACTGAGCGTCGGTCATGATGTAACCAGAGAGGGATGATTTCCCTTCCCCTCTGCGTCACGCTGAAGGGCGGCCTCGTCGGGGCCGCCCTTTTTCCTTCGGGGCCTCTGGCAATCCCCCGGGTATCAAAGCGGAAGTTCGTCCAGCGCTGCGTAGATCGTGCGCAACCAGGTCTTCACGCGCTGACGTTCCAGCATGCCGAGCGCGTCCGGTGTATCGCGGCTATTGAGCGCGGCCCAGAAGCTCACGTTCTGGCGATCGATCTTATGCATGCTGGCTTCGTGCAAGGCCGGCAGCGTGAGGATGCGGCCACCCATGTCGAGCACCCGCTGCAAGGCGGGCGACTGCTCCAGCAGCGTGAAGTCCGAGCCGCGCCCCAGATTCCTGACGACGAAGTAGTTTGGTCCCTCGCCATAGGTGTCGATCAGGCGCCCCAGCAGGTCGACCGAGTCCTTGCCGCCGTCGGCCAGGTGCCAGAAGTTGACCGCCACGCGCATCTCGGCGAACAGCGGCAACAGGTCGGACTCCTTGATCCAGCGTGCGAGCGGCGCGGCGGTCTGCGCGGCCAGGTCGACGATGGCGCTGTTCTGCCGGCCGTCTGGCGTCGGATGCTCGAAGGCATGGGCAATCTGGTCCATTGCCTCGTAGCGCTCCACGATCACCGGCGAAGCGAAGTCTCCGTAGAAGCGCGCAAAGGACGTGTGCGAGCGGTCGGTATCGAAACCCGTGAAAGGCTGCCCGCGGTCGATGAAGTACTGCGCCAGCACGCGGGCCGCAACCGACTTGCCGACGCCGCCTTTCTCTCCGCCAATGAAATTGAGTGAGCTCATGTTCTCGCCGTTCATGAATGGCCGCGCTTGCAGCCGTGGGGTAGGGGCGGGACTGTGCGATCAGCGCCTGAGCCTGTCTGCTGGCGCATCCCGTAGAGGTCCGCATCATGGCGTCGTCGGTAGCAGGGGCGCCCCGGCAGCATTTGCCACTGCGCGCCATGTGCCGACAGCCAGCAAGGTACCGTGGACACCCGCCTTGCCGGGCGTATACCGCCACGCCGCCACGCGCGATATTTGCACGAATCCGTGACGCGACCGTGGTCCCGCCTTGTGGGCACGCTGCGTGACCGCTGGTGGCGGGTCGCCCGCAGTTGCAGTGTACGTCGTTGCATCCCCACCACCGGCCTGCGCCTGCACGTGTCGTCAATCGCGAGTACTGTTGTGCGTTCAGACAACCCGCACATGCGACAGGAGCCCGGACATGGCAGACAGCACTACCCCTATTCCCACTCTTATCCCCGACCCGCTGGAATGGGGTCATGGCAGGAAAATCCTCGAAGTCTTCCTGGAGCCGACCTGTCCGTATTCCGGCCGCGCCTTCGGCAAGCTCGATGCGCTGCTCGCCCTCGCTGGGGAAGACAGGCTGACGATCAGGATCCGCCTGCAGCCACAGCCCTGGCACATGTTCACCCCGGTCACCACGCGCGCCATCCTCGCGGCATCCACGACCGCTGGTGGGCGTGAGGCGGCACGCAAGGTCATGGCCGCCATCTACGCGCACCGCGATGAGTTCGAACCCGTCGACCACTGCCGCGGCCCGCTGCTGGACAAGGCGCCGGCCGAGCTGCTGGCGCGCATCGAGGAGCTCAGTGGCTTCGCGCTGCGCGCGGCTTTCGAGGACAGCGCGCTGACGCAGCCCGTGAAGTGGCAGGCACGCTACGCGCGGCAGAATGGCATCCATGTCTCGCCGAGTTTCATGGTCGACGGGCTGCTGGTTCCGGACATGAGCAGCGGGGACGAGGTGGAGGCCTGGCTGAAGAAGATCGGACTGTCCGCAGGGTGAGCACCGCGACCGGTTCCTGCCGGCGCTGCTGACTGAGGTTGTCCGTGGGCTGCGCCTGCACCGCGCCGTGGACATGTCGCGATCACGCGAAAACGGTGCAGGCTGTGTGAGCTGTGCGCCGCGTCGGGGCACGCTGCCGACAAGTGAGCGGCAGACGCAGCTTGATGCGGGCTCGCTGCCGGCAGGCGCTGGCAGTGCGGATTTGACGACGATCAAACTGCGCGCAGTGCAATGACAAAGGTATTTCTGGGCGAAGCCTTTGATATTCCTGCGCTTGTGCGTTTGCCGGGCAGGCGCAGGCCATCGCCGGCCGGAGTCAGGGCCTCGCGTGCCGGAATTTCTGGCACGGTGAGTGCAAGGAGCAGGGCGGTGCTGCTTACCATGCATGCATGGCAATCACCGTGGTTCCCGTCCAGGAGATGTTTCCAGTCGTAGCGAACCAGGTGGAATTGCGTGCCGGCGCGGAGTTTCGGGAAACTCCGGCCGTTCAGGACGGGCAGGCCGCCGGCGCCCTCCCCAGCCGTTGTATCAATCAGGTGCGTTCTGCGCCTGAAGGGAATGAGCGCTGCCCATTCCCCTTTCCTCTGTCACGCAAGGTGTGTCCGGCCGCTCTCATTTCGTCGTGAGGCCCCGGCGTGTCTGCACGCCTGTGATCGTAGCCATGAAGTCGCGGCGCCTTTTCAGGGCGTTGGCCCTTGAAGATCGGTAGCTGGATGCGCGTCCGCGTCCGGCAGTTGAACGAATCTGACGAGGAAATCGGATCATGCAAGCTGTACGTCACCCCCTTCCCATTCGTGTCCTGCACTGGGCCGTTGCCGTCATGGTCATCGCCGCGCTGGTGATGAGCACCTTCATCATGTCGCAGATCCCGGACGACGATCCGGAGAAAATGGCATCTGCATTACGTCACATGAGCGTCGGCCTGCTGATCTGCGTCGGCTCACTGGTGCGCCTGGTCTGGCGCCGCCGCACCCGGCGCCTGCCGTCACTCAGTTCCGGCATGCCCTGGGCCGATGTGCTGGCCGGCATCGTGCATCGCGGGCTGGACGTGCTGGTGCTGACCATGATCATCAGTGGTATCGCCATGGCCATCCAGCTCGGCCTGCCCATGATGGCGTTGCGTGGCGAAGCCTTCCCGCCGCAGATCGTCTCGCTGTTCGCGTTCACGGTGCACGTGGTCGGCGCCTGCGTGCTGAGCGGCGCCTTGCTGCTGCACATCGGCGGCGCGCTGTACCACCAGTTCATCCTGCGCGACGGCCTGCTCTCGCGCATGGGTTTCGACCTGCCATTGCTGGAGCGTCGTGCGCAACCGCAGGCGGAGGGGCGCGACGCCTGAGGGCAAGAAGGGAAGACTGCGAATGCAGTCGTTGCGTCGCAGCGATAGGTTCGCCGCCAGGTACCCAAAAAAGAGTCGGCCGGCAGGGATACCTGCCGGCCGATGTCTGGTGCCTGGTGTTACTGAGTGAGACCCAGGGTCAGGTTGTAGGCGCCTGTTGAGCCGGAGTAGTAACTGGTCACCTCGATGGTATAGATGCCCGCGCTGCCAGCGGGCAGTGTCAGGACGCCACTGCCGGCAGGAATCCGCGAGTTGGTACCGCCGCCGCCGTCATCGTTTGCGGCGATGACTGTGCCTGCCGGATTCTTCAGGTAGACGTAGGTGTCGAATGCCGAAGAGCTGAGCTGGATGGACACGAGATTGCCCGGCGCGGCATTGAAGGTGTAGCGATACGTGTTGTACGACGTGCCGCGCGACCCTGCTGGACAGCCGGCCACGAGATTGCCCGCGTGGCTGCCGCTCGTGATGTGCGTGCTGCAACTTGCCGGCGGTACTCCGCCCGCAGCCTGGCTCAGGTTGGCGCTGCTCGCCACGCCCGGGCCGGACACCTGGAAGGACGCGGAGCGCGCACTGCCGGTGTTTGCCGCCACCTGGAACGATACCGAGCCGTTGCCCGTGCCGCTGGTCGCCGAGGTCGCGGTCGCCCAGCTCGGCAGGCCGCTGAGCGTCCAGGTGCAGGTCGAGGCCGCGCTGATCTGGATCGACGACGACGTGGCTGCCGCGCCGAAGCTGAAGAAGGTCGGGCTCAAGCTCAGCGCGGACGGACAGGATCCGCTTGTCGAAGCTGCCTGACTCACCTGCACGCTGTTGCTGTAACTGGCGCTTGAGACCAGCAAGGACGCGTTGCGCGAACTGCCGGTATTCGCTGCGACCTGGAAGCTCACGATGCCGTTGCCGGAGCCGCTGATTGCGGAGGTCGGGGTGATCCACGACGGCAGGCCGCTCAGGCTCCAGGCGCAGCCGGCATTCACGAACACCTGGAACGAGCCGGTCGTGGCCGCTGCGGTTAAGCTCAGGCTGGACGGAGACATCGTCGGTGCTGCGCACGAGGCCACCGGAAACTGCGTGATGGTGGCTG
This sequence comes from Moraxellaceae bacterium, assembly GCA_031119205.1. GTDB lineage: Bacteria > Pseudomonadota > Gammaproteobacteria > Burkholderiales > Rhodocyclaceae > Uliginosibacterium. The sequence goes on from JAVHYF010000032.1 coordinate 7,601, forward strand.
CGTTGTTGCCGAGAGACAACGTGGCACTGCGTGAGCCACCCGTCGAGTTTGCAGTGGCTGTGAACGTGACGGTCAGGCTGCCGGACGCCGGCATGGTCTGCGCGCCCACGGTGCTCGCGGTCAGCCAGGCGGGGACGTTGGCAATCTCGAAGCGGCAGCCCGCCGCGGCCGTCAGCGTGAAACTGGCCTGACCACCCGTGGTGGCCAGGGTCTGGGAGCTGCTTCCCGACAAGGCGATGACCTGAGGCGCGCAGGCCTTGCTCCAGATGTACGCCGCATTGCTTGCGTCGTTCTGCTCCGCCCCACCGGCCAGCAGCAGGTCGCCACCGGGCAGCAGTGATGCAGTGCTGTTACGCACGGCTGCCCGCTTCGGGCCGGTCAGGTTCCATTGTGCGGACGCCGCCTGGTAGCGGATCAGGCTTCGGGTGTAATTCCCCATCAGAATGACGTCGCCATTGTCGAGCCGCGTCGCGGAAGACACGGCGGTGGCGATGGGCATGGCAGGGCCGGCAAGGAACTGTCCGGTCGCGGGATCGTAGATTTCTGTGCTGGAAAGCGAAGAAGTGTTTCCGCCACCTGCCACCAGCACCCTGCCATCACTCAGCAGGAAGGGTTGCACGTCCTGACGGGGCTGTCCCATCGGCCCGGTGCCAGTCCATTGGTTGGTTGCCGGATCCCACAATTCGGCGCGGTTCAGATAGCCGCCTGCACTGTCGAAAGCCAAGCCACCTACCTTCAGGACGCGGCCATCCTGTAGTACGACCAGGCCGTACCAGCCACTCACGTCGATCATGTTGCCGGTCTTCGTGAAGGTATTCGTCACCGGGTCATAGACCTCGGCAAAACGCACGCCGTTGTAGTGGTCCGCGTTCATGACGAAGACCTTGCCGCTCGACAGCAGGCGTGCGGTCGCACGGGTGCGCGCCACGTTCATGCTGGCCGCTGGCGTCCATTGGCCGGTGGCCGGGTCGAAGATCTCGGTCGTGGCAGTTCCGACCAGGCTAGGGCTGGTGACGGTCGTGCCGCCGAGCACCATCACGCGACCATCGCGTAGCGTCACGGCGGCGTGCTCTGTCCGTGCCTGCAGCATAGGCGCAACGGCAGTAAACACGCCGGTCACCGGGTCATAGCGTTCCGCACTGGCATAAGGCGCGGTGCCGGGTCTCGCATAGCCACCGGCAAGAAGGACCTTTCCGTCGGCCAGCGTACTCGCGCTGTGCATCATGCGCGGAACGGTCGTGTTGCCGGTGCTGGTCGTGGCTGGGGAGACGGTGGAAAAGAGGGAAAGAAAGAAGAGAGCGAAGACTGCCAGAATGCTGCGGTGCTGCCGGTTGGACGTGCGGAGCCTGTGCATGTGTCATTCCATGTGAGTGAAGCCTGCGCCCTGGGGACCGATTCCCCTGGGTGGCCCGACTATAACGACCGAGGTGCCCACGCTCTTCGTGGCATGCCCGCAAGACCGGGCGGTTGGCGGACAGGCGGCGGGCTGGATTGCCCGGGCGTATCTGCGTTGCCGTTGCCCGGCATGGCAGCGGGTCACTGCAGCCGTATGGCGTTGTCTAACACCCAGCTCCTGCGCAACTCGATGACGTCGTACTCGCGTGCCAGGCCTGCGGAGAACGGTGGATAGGGCGCGGCGCTTTCCACGATCTTGCGCACGGCGGCGTCGACGGCGGGCGTGCCGCTGGAGACGACGAAGGTGATGGCTTCCACCGTGCCATCGCTGCGTAGCGCAACGGTGACCAGTGGTTGGTTGTGGGGCAGTTTCGCCAGTTCGCGCACGGTGTCGACCGGGGTGTTGAGCTGGATCTTGCGGGCCCAGGCCTCGGCGTAGAGGACCAGTTCCTGGTTGGGGTCGCTGCGACCGAAAAGGCGGGCGCGGCGGACGCTGCTGGCGCTGGGTAGCGGCGGGCGTGGTGGGGTGAGGGTGCTGGCGGCAGCTTCGCGCTGGGCGCGTTCTTCATCCAGCTGGCGGCCGATTGCGCGCAAGCGTGCTTCGCGGGCGGCTTCCTGTTCGGCACGGGCAGCATCCTGCTGGGCCCTGGCGGCCCGTGCCTGTTCCTGTCTTGCGGCCTCCTGGCGCTGGGCTTCCGCGCGGGCGGCATCGGCGCGTTCGCGTTCCTGCCGGGCGACGGATTCCTTCTCGGCGGCGATGCGTGCGGCCTCGGCGCGGGCAGCCTCCTGGCGCGCAGCTTCCGCCCGCGCTGCGTCCTGCCGGGCTGCTTCGATGCGCGCCGCCTCTTGTCTTGCGGCTTCCTCGGCGCGTTCGCGTTGAAGCTGGGCCTGGCGTGCCTGCTCCGCGCGTTGGGCTTCCAGACGCTCGCTCTCCCGACGCGCAGCCTCGCGCTGCTCTCGCTGTTCCGTTTCGCGGCGTGCAGCTTCGATACGGGCAGCCTCCAGCCTTTCGGCTTCGAGACGCGCGGCCTCCACGCGTGCAGTCTCGGCGCGTGCCGCTTCCTGCCGGTCGGCCTCGCGTTGTGCGGCGATGCGCGCTTGCTCCTGCTTCAGCGCTTCGGCACGCTCCCGTTCCGCGATGGCCGCGGCCTGCCGTGCTGCTTCGACGCGTGCGGCTTCCTGTCGCACGAGTTCCTGCTCGCGTTGTTGTCGCTGCTCCGCTTCGATGCGCGCGGCCTCGCGGCGTTCGGCGTCCTGCCGGCGGGCCTCGGCTTGCTCGCGTTCCAGTTGCACGGCGGCCTGACGCGCCGCTTCGAGGCGGGCGGCCTCCAGTGCGGCGGCTTCGCGCTGGGCGGCAGCCTGGCGTGCCTGTTCCTGCCGCATGGCTTCTCCGCGCTCGGCAGCGAGGCGGATGGCTTCCTCGTTGATGCGGTCCTGCTCGTCGGCCAGTTTCTGTGCGGACTGACTGGCGTGCAGTGGCGTCGGCCTTTCGGGCTCGGCAGCCGGTGCGCTCTGGTCCAGTGCGATTTCCGGTGCCTGCATCGGCGGTGCATCCGGCGCGACCCGGATGGTGGCGGGCGAGGGCTCCGGCTTTGTCAGCACAGGCGGGCGATTCGGGCTGGGGAGTGGTGGCGGAGGGGGCGGTGCCGGTGGCTCGGGCGCAAGGGCCTCGGCGGTGCCGGTGGCTTCGCTACCGGGTGAGGGCAAGGTGACGGTGGTGGCATTCGCTGCCGGTTGCGGGGCAGGCAGACCGGAGGGCGGCGGTGGCAGAGGTGGTGCCGCGCTGTCCGGGTTGGCATTGGCGGCGTCCGGCATGTGCTGGGCAGGCGCTGCGGCGGGGGCCGGTGGTGGTGCCGTGGCTGCTGTCGTCACCGGCGCCGGGGCCAGCACGACGCGCAGGTCGTCGGGCTGGAAGCGACGGTCGCGCAGGAAGTCGAGACCGGGCAGACCGAGCCCCTGGCCGCTGAGGCTGAGGTTCAGCAGCAGGCCATGCACCAGCAGCGAGAGCAGCAGGGCGGCGCCGAGGCGTCGGCGCTCGCGCAGCGAGGCGGGGTCGGTTCTCAAATCTGGCCCTGTTCGGGATGCGGGGGGAGCTGCAGGCGCGCCGGGGGAGGTCGTAGCCTGCTTTTTATCATCCTTCGGTGTGCTGGATGGAGGAGATGGCCATCTGGTGTGGTTCGGGCGTCGCTTGCTGGTCGCCGGGCGGTAGCTTGTCGCCCTGTTCGTGAAGGACGGAAGCCCAGCGGTCTCTTGTGTGTGGTGCCGGTCGGCCGGGCGGTTGGGTGGAAGCGGATTGCTGCCTTCGCAGGAGTGACGGGGTTCTTGCGGGGTCGGTAGCCGTGTCTGTCGCGCCAATGAAAAGGCCCGCGTCATGCGGGCCTTCGGGGTGCGTGCGGCGTGGATGCGCCGCGCGTCGGGTTCGAGGAGATCAGCCCGGCTGCTTGGTGGTGCGCAGGTAGGGCTTGATGGTCTTGAAGCCGGGGAAGGCCTTCTCGGCATCTTCGTTGCTGACGGCGGGGGTGATGATGACGTCGTCGCCGTTCTTCCAGTTCACCGGGGTGGCGACCTTGTGCTTCGCGGTGAGCTGCATGGAGTCCAGCACGCGCAGGATTTCGTCGAAGTTGCGGCCGGTGGTCATCGGGTAGGTGAGCATCAGCTTGATCTTCTTGTCCGGGCCGACGATGAACACCGAGCGCACGGTGGCGTTGGTGGCGGCGGTGCGGCCTTCGCTGGTGCCGGCTTCATCGGCGGGCAGCATGTTGTAGAGCTTGGCCACGGCCAGATCGGTGTCGCCGATCATCGGGTAATTCACTTTGGCGCCCTGGGTCTCCTCGATATCGACCGCCCACTTGGCATGGTTCTCGACCGGGTCGATGGACAGGCCGATGAGCTTGGCACCGCGCTTGGTGAACTCGGGTTCGATCTTCGCCATGTAGCCCAGCTCGGTGGTGCACACCGGGGTGAAATCCTTGGGGTGCGAGAACAGGATGGCCCAGCTGTCGCCGATCCAGTCGTGGAACCTGATGGTTCCCTGAGTGGTGGTGGCGGTGAAATCGGGAGCGGTGTCGTTGATGCGCAGGGACATGATGACCTCTCTGTTTTGCGTGTTCGCGCGTGGCGTGGGTAAGTGGCGGTAAGGCAGGGGGATCGTCGCCGGAGCCTGGGCAGGACGGCGAAGTGGGCTTTTCCGGGCGCGTGTGAGTGCGATGGACAGCCGGAAAATACTAGCACTGCGTCGTCATGCTTTTCATGCCTTTCTGGCACAAGCAAATGCCCGTGGGGGGCGGGTCGGTGGGCCGGTCTGCGAACCTGCCGACCCGTAGCCCTTGGCTTCCCTTGGTCGCCCTTGGTGGCCCTTGGTGGCCCTTAGGTGCCCTTGTCCTGCCGAGCGCTCTCGGAGACACTCCGACGCCATGAGCATCTATGCCCTGAAGCCGAAATTCCAGTCCCTGTTGCGCCCCCTCGTCCGCCAGCTGCATGCCGCTGGCGTGACGGCCAACCAGGTCACCCTTCTCGCCTGTCTCGTCTCCGTCGCACTCGGCGTCTGGCTGTGCCTGCAGCCACAGCCCGCGCTGTTCCTGTGGGTGCCGCTGTGGATGTTCCTGCGCATGGTTTTCAACGCGGTGGATGGCATGCTGGCGCGCGAGTTCGGCCAGCAGTCGGCGCTCGGCGCCTATCTGAACGAACTCACGGACGTCATCTCGGACGCCTGCCTTTACCTGCCCTTTGCCTTCCTGCCGCACTTTGCGCCGCTGTGGGTAGGCGTATTCATTGCCCTGTCCATCGTGGTGGAAATGACCGGTGTGGTTGGCCTCATGGTCGGCGCCTCGCGCCGTTACGACGGGCCTTTCGGCAAGAGTGACCGGGCGTTCGTCATTGGCGCGCTGGCGCTGGCCGTCGGGTTCGGCCTGCCGGCGCAGGGCTGGCAGGCGCTGGCCTTCCCGCTCATGGCCGGTTTGTGCTGCGTCACGATCTGGCGTCGGGTGCAGCGCGGGCTGCAGGAAGTCCGGTCATGATGTCCGCGTCATGGATCAATCGGCACCGTTGTGCCAGGGAGCATGCATGAGTCGTCAGGTGATTGAAGCGCAATTCTCGACGAGCGATGGCGAGCAGTTGTTCTATCGCCACTGGCCGGCTCAGGGGGACAAGCCACGCGGGGTGATCGTGCTGTTCCACCGTGGCCACGAGCATTCCGGCCGCATGGCGCATGTGGTCGACGAACTGGACCTGCCGGACTTCGCTTTCTACGCCTGGGATGCACGCGGCCACGGCCGTTCGCCGGGTGTGCGTGGTTTCAGCCCGAGCTTCGGGCGTTCGGTGCGTGACGTGGACGAGTTCGTGCGCCACGCCGCCGCACAGAGCGGCGTGGCGCTGGCGGACGTCGGCGTCGTGGCGCAAAGCGTGGGCGCCGTGCTGGTCAGCACCTGGGTGCATGACTACGCGCCGGACATCCGCTGCATGTCGCTCGCGTCGCCGGCCTTCAAGGTCAAGCTCTACGTGCCGCTGGCGGTGCCGGGGCTGGCGCTGATGCACAAGCTGCGCGGCAACTTCTTCGTCAATTCCTATGTGAAGGCGAAGTTCCTCACCCACGACCCGGCACGCATCGCGTCCTACGACAGCGACCCGCTGATCACGCGGCCGATCTCGGTCAACATCCTGCTGGCGCTCTACCAGGCGGCCGAGCGCGTGGTGTCGGACGCCGGTGCGATCCACGTGCCGACGCAGCTGCTGATCTCCGGTGCCGACTGGGTGGTCCACCACGGTCCGCAGCATGCGTTCTTTGACGGCCTCGGCAGCCGCATCAAGGAGCGCCACGTACTGGACGGTTTCTTCCACGACACGCTCGGCGAGAAGGACCGTCACCTCGCCATCGCCAGGCTGCGTGGCTTCCTGCTGGCGCGGTTCGCGGAGGCGCCGCAGCGTCCGGCCTTGCTCGATGCGCACAAGAGCGGCTACAGCTACGACGAGTACAAGCGACTCGAACAGCCGCTGTCAGTCTTCAACCCGAAACGCTGGGTCTTCGCCATCTCGCGGCTGTCGATGGCGACGCTGGGTCGCCTGTCCGAAGGCGTTCGACTGGGCCTGAGTACCGGCTTCGATTCCGGCAGCACGCTGGACTACGTGTACCGCAACGAGGCGCGCGGCGTCGGTTTCGTCGGCCGCCTGTTCGACCGCAATTACCTCGACGCCATCGGCTGGCGCGGCATCCGCCAGCGCAAGCTGCACGTGGAGCAGTTGCTGCAGTGGGCCATCGGTCAGTTGCGCGCGGCGGGTCAGCCGGTGCACGTGCTGGACATCGCCGCCGGTCACGGGCGCTACATCCTGGAAGGCATCGCGCAGTTGCCGCAGCAGCCGGACTCGGTGCTGCTGCGCGACTACAGTCCGCTCAACGTCGAGAAGGGCAACGCACTGATCGCCGCCAAGGGCATGCAGGGCGTGGCGCGCTTCGTCGCCGGCAATGCCTTCGAGCGCGCTTCGCTGTCCGGGCTGTCGCCGCGTCCCACGGTGGCCGTGGTGTCCGGTCTCTACGAACTGTTCCCGGACAACGCGTTGCTGCGCGATTCGCTCGCCGGCCTCGCCGATGCGGTGCCGGAAGGTGGTTACCTGGTCTACACCGGACAGCCCTGGCACCCGCAGCTGGAGTTCATCGCCCGCGTGCTGTCCAGCCACCGCGACGGCAAGCCCTGGGTGATGCGGCGTCGCGTGCAGGCGGAGATGGATCAACTGGTGGAAGCTGCCGGTTTCAGCAAGTTGCAGACGCTCAGCGACGAGTGGGGCATCTTCAGCGTGTCGGTTGCACAGCGGGTCGCACCGCAGGTCGCGCAGCGCCGTGCAGACTGAGGCTGCCCGGCCGCAACGTCCCTGGGGCTGGGCCTGTATCTGGGGCCTGGCGCTGGGGGTGCTTTTCTTCAGCAGCTACAACACGGTCAACAGCTTCACCGCGCAGCGCAGCGACGTCGGCGTCTACGTGCTGGCGTGGGAGCGGTATATCCCCTTCCTCGCGTGGACCATCGTGCCGTACTGGTCCATCGATTTCCTCTACGGCATTGCGCTGTTCGCCTCGCGCAGCAAGGCCGAGCTGTTCCGCCTCGGCAAGCGCCTGCTCGCCGCGCAGGTCATCTGCATCAGTGGCTTCCTGCTGTGGCCCCTGCATTTCAGCTTCCAGCGGCCGGACAGCGATGGCCTGTTCGGAGCGATGTTCGATGCGCTGGCGGGCTTCGACCTGCCCTACAACCAGGCGCCGTCGCTGCACATCTGCCTGCTGGTCGTGCTGTGGCGGCACTACAGCGATCTGGCCGGACACAGCGTCTGGCGCTGGCTGCTGCATGGCTGGTTCGCGTTGATCGCCGTGTCGGTGCTGACGACCTGGCAGCACCACAGCATCGACCTGCTGACCGGTTTCTGGGCCGGTGCGTTGTGCCTGCTGGTGGTACCGGACCAGCAAGCCAGCTGGCGCTGGCGCGGCGCGCAGCCCGGGCGTCTGCGGCTGGGTGCCTTCTACCTGCTGGGCGCTCTGCTGGCTGCCGCGACAGGGGCTGTGTTGTTCCCGGCAGTGGCGGCCTGGCTCTTCTACTGGCTGGCTGCCGCACTCGGCTTCGTCGCGGTGATCTACTTCGCGGGCGAGCCTGCGCACTTCGGCAAACAAGGCGCACGCATGCCCTGGCGCAGCTGGATGGCGCTGGGCCCCTACCTGCTGGGCGCGCGCCTCAACGCCTGGTTGTGGACGCGCAAGCTGCCGGTCGGCTCGGCGGTGGGGGATGGTGTCTTCCTCGGTCGCCAGCCGGACGCTGCGCAGCTGCAGGCGCAAGGTGTGGCCACCGTCATCGACCTGTGCGCCGAGCTGCCCTTGCCGGCAACGCCGGCCGCCTATGAATCACATCCCCAGCTCGATCTGTTGCCGCCGGATGCTGCCGCGCTGGCGCGCGCCGCGCAGGCCATCGATGCCGCACGTCAGCACGGCCCGGTGTGGGTGTGCTGTGCGCTGGGCATGTCGCGCAGCGCCGCTGCGGTGGTGGCCTGGCTGATCCGCCATCGCCAGCACACGCTGGAGGAGGCGCTGGCCCGTGTGCGTGCCGCGCGGCCGCAGGTCGTGTTGTCTGCAGCCGTGCTGGCGACACTCGCCGGCCTCGCAACGCGGCCATGACGCCCGACCAGCAACTCGCCGCGCTGACTGCCGCTTTCCTGCGCAGCGGTCGCGGCATCGCCGTCTTCGGCTGGTTGCTGTGCCTGCTGGCCGGCCTCGCTGCGCTGGAGGCTTCCACGCGGGGACACACCCTGGCCCTGGTTCTGCACGGCTGTGCATTGACGACCGGCTTTGCGCTGGGCTGGCAGACCTTGCGCATGCGCTTCGACATCGCGGCGTTCGAATTCATCGCTAGCGATGATCGTTCACTCACCGCGAGTGATGATCCTCCACTCCTCGCTCGCGACGAGCGTGATCCCGTCGCACGCGACGACGCGCCCGCACTGGCAAGATTCGACCTTGCGCTGAAGCGTCTGGGCCTGCGCGACGGCAGCGATTCGCGTGGCCTTGAACAACGTGCCGCCGCCACGCGCAGGATGGTGACGCGGCTGGCCTGTATCGTTCTTCTGGAATTCCTTCTCGTCATTGCCGGACTGCTTGCCCGCCATGCTGCTTGACCGACTCGCCGGACGTTTCCTCATTTTCCTGGCCCGCCTGCTGACCGGCGCCTATGCCAACTGGGTCGGCAGCCGGCCCGAGCCGCAGCAGCGGCTGTACTTCGCCAACCACTCCAGCCATCTCGACTTCCTGTTGTTGTGGGGCCTGCTGCCACCGGCGCTGCGCTACCGCACGCGACCGGTGGCCGGTGCGGATTACTGGAATGCCACACCGCTGCGGCGCTACCTGATCCATCGCGTGTTCCGCGGCGTGCTGGTGGAGCGTGGCCGCAAGGACGCGGCCGACAATCCGCTGGCGCCCCTGCAGGCGGCAATCGATGCGGGCGACTCGCTGATCTTCTTTCCCGAGGGCACGCGCTCGCAGACCGACGAGATGCTGCCCTTCAAGAGCGGGCTCTACCACCTGGCGCAGGCCAACCCGGCGCTGGCGCTGGTGCCGGTGCGCATGGAGAACCTCAACCGCGTGATGCCCAAGGGCGAGCTGCTGCCCGTGCCGCTGGTGTGCATCCTCACTTTCGGCGCAGCTGTCGCACTGGGCGAGGGGGAATCCAAGTCCGCCTTCCTCGAACGTGCACGCCAGACCATCCTCGATTTGCGAGCCTGACCATGAGCCTTGCCAGCAGCCTGCCTGTCATTTCCAGCAACGTCCCCGAAGCTGCACGCGTGCAGACGCTGACGCTCTTCATGGGCATCGGTGCGGTGCTGCTGTTCGCCAGCGTGGTGGGCTGGTTGTTGCGCTGGCGGCTGGGTGCAGGCAACGCGGTGGTCGCCAACCTCAATGCGCGCATCAACGCCTGGTGGGTGATGGTGGCGGTGATCGGGTTGGCCCTGCTCGGCGGGCGCACCGGCGTGGTCGTGCTGTTCGGCCTGGTGTCCTTCTTCGCGTTGCGCGAGTTCCTGACCCTGACGCACACCCGGCGCGGTGACCACCTCGCGCTGCTGGCCTGCTTCTTCCTGTTCCTGCCGCTGCAGTACCTGTTCATCTGGCACGACTGGTACGGCATGTTCTCGATCTTCGTGCCGGTGTATGCCTTCCTGCTGATGCCCTTCCTGTCCTGCCTCGGCAGTGACACGACGAACTTCCTGGCGCGCGCGACGCAGACTCAGTGGGGCCTGATGATCTGCGTGTATGCCATCTCGCATGTGCCGGCTCTGCTGGCCTTGCAGATCGTCGGCTTCGAGGATCGCAACCTGCTGCTGATCGTGTTCCTGATCCTCGTCGTGCAGTCCAGCGACGTGCTGCAGTACGTGTGGGGCAAGCTCTTCGGCCGCCACAAGATCGCGCCCAACGTGTCGCCGTCCAAGACGGTGGAGGGTTTCATCGGCGGCATCGCCAGCGCGACAGCACTGGGCGCCTCGCTGTGGTGGATCACGCCCTTCAGCCCGCTGGCTGCCGCCGGCATGGCCTTGCTGATCACGCTGACGGGTTTCGTCGGGGGACTCGTGATGTCCGCGATCAAGCGCGACCGTGGCGTCAAGGACTGGGGCCACATGATCGAAGGGCACGGCGGCATGCTCGACCGCCTCGACTCGGTGTGCTTCTCGGCACCGGTGTTCTTCCACGCGGTGCGTTACTTCTACGTGAGCTGAGGCCTCAGGGCTTCCTCAGGCCGGAAGCGCTGGTCCGCGTGAGTCGCCACTGCGCCATTTGCCCGGCGTGATGCCGAACTCTTTCTTGAAGGCACGACAGAACGCAGCCTCGGATTCATAACCGATGGCTTCCGCGATGCGGCCCAGCGGCTGACGGCCGCCGCGCAGCAGGCGGGCGGCCTTGGCCATGCGCCAGCGGATCAGGTACTGGATGGGTGGCGTTCCCACCAGTTCGTTGAAGCGCTGGGCCAGCACGCTGCGCGAGCTGTGCACCGCTTCGGCCAGCGCGTCCACCGACCAGTCGCGTGCCGGGTCCGCGTGCATCAGCGCAAGGCATTTCCCGACATGCGGATCGCGCAGGCCGGCCAGCCAGCCGCGATCGTTGTCCGGCAGGTGGTCGATGTAGCTGCGCAGGCTTTCCACGAACAGCGCCTCCGCGACACGCGTTGCAACGGCGGAAGTGCCGGGGGCCTCGACGGCGCTCTCGGCGGTGACGTAACTGATCGAGTGACGCAGCCATTCGCCTGCGGCCTGGCGCGAGAAGGACGAGACGAAGACGTTGGGCAGGCTCTTGAGGATGGGGTGGGGGATGTCATCCTCGTAGGCAAACCAGCCGCAGACCACGCGGGTGAGGTCGCCACCACCGCCGTAGCGCACGGTGCGCATGTTGGGTGACACCACCTTGATCAGGTCATTGGTGCTGACCGGCGCATGTTGCAGGCCACTGCCGATGATGTGCGAGTGGCCGTATGGAAACACCACCGTATCGCCGGCCTGCAGCGCCAGCCTCTGGCCGTCTTCCAGTTCGACCCAGCATCGTCCTTCCAGCACGGTGTGGCACAGCGCGAAGCCGGGGGTTTCAAGCCGGAGTATCTGCACCAGCTCGCCGGCTGTTTCGACCTCCACGCACCATGGTTCTTCGAACTCGCCGTTGAAGAAAAGTGCGCCTTGCAGGCGGATGGCCTGCAGCACGTCCGAAAGTACATCCACCCTTTTGTCCCTCCGTTGCCGGCGTTCCGGTCAATAAGTCCGGACGACGCGACAAGAACGTGACTCCTGCCCTCGGCACCATGGCGCCGCGCTGCAGACGGCATGTCGCCGCTTGCGAGGCACCACTTCGAAAAGCCAGGAGTCACCAGAAATGAGTACTGCCGTTATCGCCCAACCCACGACGAATTCCGTTCCCAACCCGAACCCCAACCAGGCACTGTGGGAGAAGGGTGACTTCACCCGTCTCGCGCAGACCATGCGGCGCAGCGGCGAAGACGTCGTTGCCTCGCTGAACGTCGAACCCCACTTCAATACGCTGGACGTCGGCTGCGGCGACGGCACCACCGCGTTGCCGCTCGCCTATCGAGCCGCCCGCGTGCGCGGCGTGGACATCGCCCGCAATCTTGTCGATGCCGGCAACCGTCGCTTCGCTGCCGCAGGGCTTGCCAATGGCAGCATCCAGCAGGGTGACGCCTGCGATCTGGCGGGCGTACCGGACGAGAGTTGCGACCTGGTGCTCAGCATGTTCGGCGCGATGTTCGCACCGCGGCCGGTGGATGTCGCCCGGTCATTGGTACGGGTGACGAAGGCCGGTGGCCGCATCGTCATGGGCAACTGGATTCCGGGTGACCCGACGCTGGTCGCGCAGATCCTGCGCATCAGCGCCCAGTATGCGCCGCCGCCGGCCGGCTTCATCAGCCCCATCCTGTGGGGTGTGCCGGACGAGGTGGTGGCCCGTTTCGGCGAGGCCGGCATCCCTGCCGACCGCGTCGAAACCCGTCGCGATACTTACCGTTTCGAGTTCGCCGGCTCGCCGGCAGGCTTCCTCGCCGTGTTCCGCGACTACTACGGACCGACCATGAACGCCTACGCCGCTGCGCAGGCCGCCGGCAAGGTGGATGACCTGCACCGCGAACTGACGGCACTGTTCGCCGCGCAGAACCGCAGCACCGACCCGGCGCTGTCGGTGTTCGATGCCACCTTCCTGCGGGTTACCGTGAGGGTGTGAGTCCTGCGCGGGCCGGCTGTTGCTGCAGCGGATTGCGGCGCAGCGCGGCCCGTTGCCACAGGGCGAGCAGCAGGACCGGTAGCAACAGGCTGAGCGTGGACGGGATGGGTACGAGCTGGGTGCTGCCGCCGGGGCCGCGCGGCTGGATACCCGGTGCGTTGTCGATGGCGCCGGTGGAGGAATTCGCGCTCAGCGCGCGCGAAGCCTGGCCGAGGAAGTCCAGCAGGCCCTCGTCCGCGAACAGGGCCGCATCGAAGCTGTAGCTCAGGTGGTCGCTGAAGTAGCTGACTGCTGTGGTTGCCAGTGGCGTGGCGAGGTCAGACCCGGCGAAGAGGTAGGCGGTGCCGGTGTTACCGAGGAAGCCCTGGTGGGCGATGCGTTCGAAACCCCAACCGAGGTAGAGACTACCGGTCGCTACGTTCTGGTCGGTATCCAGTCCGAACGTAGACCGGGTGACTGCCGGATCCCAGGCGCCGTGGAAGTACATCGTGAAGGTGAACTGGCTGGCGTTGGCCGTCACCGTGACGGAGGCGATGTCTGGCGGGCCGCCTGCCCAGGCATCGCCGGCGGGGTCGATGACCGTACCGCTGTAAGTCGGTGCGGCATGGGCGTCGATACGCGCGCCCAGTAACAGCAGGACAGCAAGGAAACAGAAGCGGCTCAGCATGATGTTCTCTCCCCGGGGTGAACAAGCGACGTGCATCGTGGGTTGGCATGACAGCCGCGCATCCGGCGCATGTCGGTGTATGTCGGTGCATCACGCAAGTTCGGTGCCGTTGCTGCGACAGGCCGGTGCAGCCTTGATCCGCGCCGTTCCCGCCGGGACCCGTGGCGCAGCCCTGTCAAACAGGCCGACACCATGGGCGGGTCAGTTCATGGGTGAGCCATTCCTCGATTCAGCCGGCCAGCGCCGTCACGCGGGGTGGCACCGGGATATTGCCGGCGTAACGGCGCAGGAAGCCTGCGAAGTCCAGCAGGTCCGGGTGCAGCGCCCGGGTGGCCGTTACATCGCGCGCGGCGCGGAACTCCAGATTGAAATCGCGCTTGTAGGCGAACATGTTGGCAAGGTCGTCCGCACCCGGAAAACCGAGTGCGGCATAGTCGGCGCGGGAAGGTGAGCTGTGTGTCACCGGTTCCGGCAGCACCCGCGACAGGGCGGCAGCCATCTGCGCACCGGTCAGGTGTTCGCCGGCGATGCCAACCGAGCGGCCGATCCACGATCCGCCCTGTTGGAAGATCGCGGCGGCACAGGCGCCGATGTCTTCGGCAGCGATGCCGGGCAGCGGGGCGTCATCCATCGGCAGCGTGAACACCAGCTCGCCGTCCGCATTGCGCTGCGGGCCGAGGCCGAAATGGATCAGGTTGTCCCAGTAGAACGAGGTGTGCAGGAAGGTGGTCGGCACGCCGGCCTCGCGGAACAGGCCGTTGGCTTCACCCTTGGCATCGAAGTGCGGCACCTTGTAGCGCTCCATCAACGTCGGCAGGCGCGGGTCGGCGAGCGGAACGCGCAGGCGGGTGTCTTCGAGGGTGGACCACACGAGGTGCGCCACGCCACTTACGCGCGCGGCGGCAGCGATGTGGCCGGCCTGGGCCAGTTCGCGCTGCGGCGAGAAGTGCTCCCAGAAATTGGTCAGCGCGAACACGCCATGGCTGCCGCGGAAGGCGCGTTCCAGCGAGGCGCGGTCGTCGCTGTCGGCAGCCACCACCTCGCAGCCGGCTGCAGCGAGTGCGCGCGCGGCGGGGCTGTCGGGCTTGCGGGTGAGCGCACGCACGGCGAAGCGGCGGGCGGGGTCGTCCAGCAGCGCGCGGACAAGGCCGCCGCCTTGCGCGCCGGTGGCGCCGATGACCGAGATGACGGGGCGGGACGAGGCTTGCGACATGAGTGTTCTCCAGGACTGGGCCATCGACACGACGGCGGGTGACCGGGAGAATAGGGACGCGCGGAAAGCGGCGTTCCTAACTATTGCTTAGGGCTTTGCTAAAAGAACGCTAAGCGCCCTCCGCGCCATGCCCTGCATTTCTGTTCCCAGCCGAGACAACAGTCGTGCCCAGCCTCAGTCCCGACCAGATCGCCTTCTTTTCTGCCGGCATCGCGCACCAGATCGGCAGCGTGACGCCTGAGGGGCGGCCCTGTCTCGTGCGCGGGCTGGCGGCGGACATCGAGGATGATGGTCGCGTGGTCGTGCTGCTGTCCGGTGCATCCGGCTTCGAGGTGCTGGAGGCGATCCGCGCCACCCGCTGGATCGCGCTGAACATGACGTCGCCCGCCACCTACCGCTCGATGATGCTGAAGGGCAGCGATGCGGTGGCCGCAGCGGCCGGCGCGTCCTTCCGCGGCCTGCTGGAAACGCGGCACGCTGCCTTCCGCACCAACCTCATTCCGCTGGGCTTCACGCTGGAGTACACCAGCAGCTGGTACAGCCTGCCGGACGAGGACATCGTGGCGATCCGCTTCACGCCGACCCTGGCCTGGAACCAGACGCCCGGTCCGGGCGCCGGCCAGGCCCTGCCGCTGGGAGGCTGAGATGGCCGACTCTGCCCTGACACTCTTCGGCGTCCGCCGCATGCTGGAAGGCGTGGTGCCGCCCACCATGGTCAGCGTGGGGGAGGACGGCACGCCGCACACCAACTACCTGTCGCTGGCCGAGTACGTGGACGCCGAGCACCTCGCGCTGTCCTTCCAGTTCTTCAACCAGTCGCGCAAGAACGTGCTGGCCACGCGCCGCATCGCGCTGTCGCTGGACGACCCCTATACCGGCGCGGGCGTGGTGCTGCAGGCCGAGTACGTGCGCACCGAAACCAGCGGCCCGGTGTTCGAACGCCTGCGCGCCAAGCTGGCCGGCGTGGCCTCGCACTCCGGCATGGAGGCCGTGTTCGTGCTGCGCGGGGCGGATGTCTTCCGCGTGCTGGAGATGCGCTACGTGCCGGGCCGCAAGGAGCTGCCGGCCGCACTGCCGCGCTGCGATCTCGCAGCTGGCGCACGCGCGGTGTCGGAAAGCCTGGCAGCCTGTGGTGACCTCGGTGATCTGGTCGACGCCATGATGTGCGGACTGGCCGAGCAGTTGCGCATCGAGCACGCCATGCTGTGGATGCTGGAGCCCAGTTGCGAGGCCATGACCCTGCTGGCCAGCCATGGCTACCCGGAGCGCGCGACAGGGGCCGAACTCCCGCTTGGCGATGGCCTGGCCGGCATCGCTGCGCGCGAAGGCGTGCCGGTGCGCATCGGTCACATCGCGCAAATGCGCATCTACGGCCGTGCGGTACGCGAGCGCGCCAGCCAGCTCGGCCTGGACCCGCTGTGCAATGCCGAAATTCCGCTGCCCGGCCTGGCCGAGCCACGTAGCCAGATGGCCGTACCGCTACGCGCGATGGGCCGCGTCATCGGTGTGCTGTTCGTGGAGAGCGAGCACAACCAGTTTTTCGGCTACGACGACGAGGACGCGCTGATGCTGCTGTGTGGCCAGTTCGCCATGTCGCTGGACCGCCTGCGCGCCATCGGCGAGGCGGAGGCCGAAGTGCCCGCGCCGGTCGTGCCTGCACAGTCCGGTCAGGCGCTGCGCGTGCGCCGCTTCAGTCAGGACAACAGCATCTTCCTGAACGACGACTACCTCATCAAGGGTGTGGCCGGCGCCATTTTCTGGAAGCTGGTACGCGACTACACGCGCGAGCAGCGCAGCGAGTTCACCACCCGCGAGCTGCGCCTGGCCGGCACCGAACTGCGCCTGCCCGACCTGCAGGACAACCTCGACGTGCGCCTGTTGCTGCTGCAGCGCCGGCTCGCCGAGCGCGACGCGCCGGTGCGCATCGAGAAGACCGGTCGTGGCCGTTTCCGCCTGTGCGTGGCCTGCAGCCTGCAACTCATCGACGAGATGCGCTGAACGCACCGGGCGGCTCTTGCAGGAGCCGCCCGGTTGCGGGTCATTGCAACTGGCTACTACGACCTGCTTACGACCTACCTCGTCGCGAAGCAGTACACGAAGCCACCGCCACCGGTGGCTGCCAGTGCTTCCGGGCTGCAGCCGCGCGAGGCATGTGACTGCACCCAGGACTTGGCAGGCGGCAGGTCGTTGAGGCCCTGACGGTCATGGTGTCCCACCATCGCCGAGCCCGTGCTGCTGGATGTCCAGTTGCTGCAGGTCGTGTCGCCGCTGCCGCCGAAGGCCATGCCCATGGAATCGGTGCCGGTGAGGATGTCGTGCAGGTTGGGCTTGTCGCCACGACCGTTCACGACATCACCTTTCTCGGTGAGCGCGGTCTGCTTGGTCAGGTTGTTGCTGCGGTGGAGCTCGTCCACGTTCTTCGCGATCAGCTCGCCCTTGGCGTTGTACCAGGGGCCTTTGCCGATGCGGTCGCGCGCATTCACCGCCTTGGTGCCGCCACTGGCCTGCGCGCTCAGGTAGGCGCGCCAGGTCTTCTTGCCGGCACCGGCCGCTTCCGCCAGCGACTGGCACAGCTTGTCGGCGCCGGCCAGGCCACCGAGATCGCCGCCCTTGCCACCGCTGGTGCTGCTGATGAAGAAGCTCATTGCGTGCTTGTCCGCTGCGTGGGCGGGCATGAAGCCCAGTGCGGACAGGCCGACAGCACCGCACAGGGCCACGGCGTGCAGGTTCCTCTTGGTGTTCATCATTGATGACTCCTCCTGGCTCAGATGGTCTTCATGAGGGACATCGCATGCGCGCGTAGCCACCGCTCCAATCCAGCGCTGCGCGCTATGCCATGTGTATTCACTATATGTGCCCGCGCGCAGAATGCACGGAGAGATGCAGCGCCAGCTCAGCTGTCGGCCTGCGTCTTGCGCCAGTCACGCGGCGACTGGCCGGTGCTGGTCTTGAAGGCACGCGAGAAGGCGGCCTCGCTGCCGTAGCCCACCTCGGCGGCCACCACTTTCAACGGCCGGCCATGCAGTAGCGCGCGCTGGGCCAGGCTCACCCGCCAGCGCTGCAGGTAGACGCCCGGCGTGCAGCCCACGCTGTCGCGGAAGGCGTTGGCGAACACGCTGCGCGACATGCCGGCGCTGTCCGCCAGGTCGTCCAGCGACCAGTCGCGTGCGGGCTGTTCGTGCATCGCCACCAGCGCCAGGCGCAGGCGCGGGTCCGCCATGCCGGCCAGCATGCCGACCTGGGTGCGGCCTTCTTCCATGAGGTGGCGCAGCACCTGGATCAGCACGATCTCGAACAGGCGGTCGAGCATTGCGCGCCGCCCGCAGTAGTCGGCGAAGGCCTCGGCGAACAGCAGCTCCAGCACTGGCGGGCCACCGGGTAGCGCAGACAACGGCAGGTGGATGAAGGCGGGCAGGGCGGCGGCCACCGGATTGGCGGCGCCACCTTCGAAGCGCAGGTTGGCGCAGGCCATGTCGGCGCCACGGGTCGGGTCGGTGACGAAGCGGTGCGCCAGCGGGCGCGGGTACAGCAGCAGGCTGGGCTCGCTGATCTGCGCAGCCAGTGCGGCGCCGTGGCGGACTTCCACGTCGCCCTGGCGGATCAGGTGCAACTGGCCGACGCCGCCATCCCCCGGCAGGTCGTTGATGCCGCACAGCGCGCCGGTGTGGAAGACCCGGGCGCTGACCGAGAAATGCTCCAGCAGGGCGGCGAGGCGGTCGGCCATTTGATACTCCTGATCAAGTTTTCAGGACTATACCTATCAAACGGTGTGGCGGAACGGCGCACAGTACGTCCTGCCAGCCGGCAATCCTGCCGACGCGAAACAGAACAAGGAGCCTCACCATGTCTCTCGACCAGATCCTCTACACCGCCGAAGCCACTGCCAACGGAGGCCGCGAAGGCCGTGCCGTGTCCTCCGACAAGGCGCTGGACGTGCAGCTGTCCACCCCGCGCGAACTGGGTGGCGCTGGCGGCCCCGGCACCAACCCGGAACAGCTGTTCGCCGCCGGCTATTCGGCCTGCTTCCTCGGCGCGATCAAGTTCGTCGCCGCCAGGGAGAAGGTGGCGCTGCCGGCCGACGCGCAGATCACCGGTCGTGTCGGCATCGGCCCGTTGCCCACCGGCTTCGGCATCCAGGCCGAACTGCGCATCAGCCTGCCCGGCGTGCCGCGCGAGCAGGCCCAGGCGCTGGTCGACAAGGCCCACATCGTGTGCCCGTACTCCAACGCCACGCGCGGCAACATCGACGTGAATCTGGTGATCGTCGACTGAGCGACCGCGATCCTCGCGATGCCTGCGTCATGGTGCCGGCCGCCATGGCGCAGCTCGTCCGACGTCCATCACCCTGTGCGGGACGTCGGGCGAGCGGCATGACGCAATGGCCGGGCGGATGCAGGTAGGCTGGCGCTCCCGACCGTCGCCACGCTGCCGCGTGCCCATGAACACCACCGCACCCGCCAACCTGTTTGCCGCCATCGAGCAGTGCGATGTCTTCGCGCTGGAACAACTGCTGCTGGCCGGGGCGGACCCGGACGAAGACGACCTGCATGGCTACCAGGCCACGCCGCTCGCGTATGCCTGCAGCCATGGTGACGAGGCGGCCGTGCGTCTGCTCTTGCAGGCGCTGGCCGACCCGGACGCGGCCGCCTTCGAGCCGCCCCTGGTGGCGGCCACCCAGCATGGTTTTGCGGACCTCGTGACGCTGCTGCTGGCGGCCGGCGCGAACGTGGACGCGGGCGACGAGACCGGCGCGACTGCGCTGTGGGTGGCTGCGGCCAACGGCTTCACCGACATCGCGCGCCTGCTGGTCGAAGCCGGGGCGAACCGGCAGCAGGCGGACAACGACGGCAAGCTGCCGGCCATCGTGGCACTGGAAAACGGCTACGCCGCCCTCGCGGGCTATCTGGAGGACCCGGCGCGCTATCCGGCCACCCATTCCCTGTGGCGTGGCAGCAAGAAGCGCGCACGCCAGAGCGCCGAAGCGCGCCGCACCGAGGTCATCGACAAGGCGATGGGCAAGGTGGTCGGCGGTGATGCTGCGCCTGCCGAGGAATGGACCTTCTCCGGTGGCATGGCCAGCAGTCAGTGGGCGACGCAGGACTTTGCGGCAGTCGCGGGCAGCGGCAAGGTCGAGCTGGCGGCGCGGATGATGGACGCCGGCCTCGACCCGGACTGGACGATGTTCAAGGGCGGCGCCACGGCACTGATGATGGCCGCGAACGCGGGTGAACTGGAAGCCGTACAGCTGCTGCTCGCACGCGGCGCCAACGCCAACTACCGCAACGAAAAAGGGCTGACCGCCTTGCACATGGCCTTGCACAAGCCATCGCTGCGGGTACATGGCCCGGTCATCCAGGCCTTGCTGGCGGCGGGGGCGGATGCGAATGCCGTCGACGGCGAAGGCCAGCGGCCCTTGCAGCGCGCGCTGGTGCATGCGCTGCCCGGCATCGTGCAGTTGCTCATCGACGGCGGGGCCGACCCCTTCGTGCGCGACCGCGCCGGCCGTATGCCGTCCGACTGGGCGCCAGTAAGTGGCAAACATGCCGCCGCCATCCAGGCCCTGCTGGAGGCTGCGCGGCAGAAAACGCGCGGGACCTGAACGCCGCGTCAGGTCGCTGCGTGTTGCAGGCCGCTGTCGCGGGCAATGCGTTCCATCATCGCTTCCGCCATCGGCTGGCCGCGTAGCGTGTCCGCCACGACGATGTGGCTGCCCTTGTCCAGTTTCGCGACCACGCGGTAGATCGTCTCGTGGCGCGCGCCCTGCTGGGTGCGGAAGCTGACGTCCAGCGCCAGGTGACGGATGTCCTGCCGGCGTGCGCTGCGCCGGTGTACGGGAATGCCGAGGAAGCGTCGCTCGGTGCGCAGTCCGCCGCGGTCGATGTGTACGCGCAGGCTGTTGCCCAGTCCCCACAGGCCGAAGCCGGTGATCAACGCACCGAACAGGCTGAAGATGATGAGGAAGAACACCGGTGCGCCCATCATGTACGCGCCGATGCCGGCGCCGCTGAAGATCAGGCCGAACACGAACCATCCGATGGCCAGGCCGGCATGCCGCGCCGGGGCGAAGTACAGCTCCAGTGCGTCGCCGTGCCGGGTGATCTGCGCCAGTTCTTCCACAGCGGCGCTGCGCTGTGCCTGCACTGCCGGTTGGTCCTCGCTGTCCTGCGTGATCAGGCGTGCGCGCGAGCCGGTGGCGAACACCGGAATCGCGAAGCGGCGCGAGAAGCGTGGCGTGCCTTCCTCGCTGTCGAGTTCGACGCGCCAGCCGTGGTGGCTGCCGTCCTCATCCGGATCGCTGCTCGCCGGCAGGTCGCGTGGCACGTCGAAGCGGAATGACAGACGGGTTCCCTCCGCCGTCCGCGCTGCCTGCGCCAGGCCATCGGTCTGCCACAGCAGGCGCTCCTGCCACTTCGTCTCGCCGCCGCTGCGGTTGCGCCAGTGGTTGATGCAGCTGAGCACCACCTTGTAGCGGTGTTGCGGGTCGTGTCGTGTACGCAGCGTCAGGCTGCCGCCGACGTGCCCGCCCAGCGAACCGGGAAAGGGGTCCAGCTGCAGGCGCAGGTCGCCATGACGACGCCATTCCAGCGTTGCGCGGACGGCCCAGACCAGCAGACCCACTCCAGCGATCGGAAACAGCATCGCGATGATCACGCCGGGCTTCGGGTTGTCCAGGAGCTTTGGTCCATGCAGGAACATGATGGGCGCGCACAGCAGGTTCCAGAAGCTGGCGAAGCCCCAGGCGACGTAGACCTCCATGCGCTTGTCGGAGCGGATGCGGTTGTCCGCCCACTCGCGCTTCGCCAGCCAGGGTTTGCCTTCGGTGCCCGGCGGCACCACGACGGGCCGCGGCTTGCGCCACAGCAGCCAGATGAAGCCGGCGCCGAAGCCGCCGAACATCAGCACGAACACCATGTGAAACAGCAGCAGGGGCATGCGCAGGCTGCGATCCAGCACGGCGTCCTGCGGCGCATCGGGATTCACCCAGGCGGTCACCGGCTGCTCGTGCGCCAGTGCGTGCTTCAGGTCATGGGCGAGGATCTGCTGGAAGTCGCCGATGTCGTCGGCGCGGTCGACGATCGCCACGCGCCGGCTCTCGTAGTCGATGCCGTTGAAACGGTAGCGGTAGTGCGCCGTGGCAAGGTGGGACGTCCTGCCGCCGTCACCGGCCTTCAGCAGTTGTGCCTGCACCGGTTGCCAGGCTTGCATGCGCGCCCAGTCGTACAGCATGGGCACCACGTTGTAGGACAGGACAAAGATGCCGGTGGCGAGGAAGGGCAGGGAGAACAGCGTGCCCAGCCATCGGCTGACTGTGTGTTTCGGTCGATGCATCGGGTGCTGCGGCGCTGACAGAGGCAGAGGTGTGCCGCATCCTGCCATGCACCCACAGCGCTGTGTCGCCCGGGGTGCCGGGCGGCAGACACTTGCGGGAAGTGACCGTTGCCGGCGCGGTATCCCGCGCCGGCAACGGTCGCGTGCGCTTACTTCAGGTGCTGCACCAGCGGTGAGTTGAGGTCACGCAGGCCATCCACCACCAGCTTGCCGACAGCGATGGCGCCGGTCTCGCGGAAGTGCGTGTTGTCCTGCGTGTCAGACGTGTAGTACGGATAGCCTTCCGAAGCCTTCACCCACATGAAGTGCGCCTTCGAGCCTTCCTCACCCACGCTCTTGAAGAAGGCCATGCTGCGCGCGGTGAGGTCGATCACCGGCGTGTTGGTGGCCGTACCCAGGTTGCGCACCGCCTGCGGGTAGTCGCCGCCCTTGGTGGTGATGTGGCTGTTGCGCATGTTGCCGGAGCCGTCGGTGGCGAAGGTGCGGCGCGTCACCGGGGTGATCAGGATGGGGTGGGCCCCCACGCTGCGCGCGTAGTCCACGTAGCTGGTCTTCAGCGTGTTGTAGAAGGTGGTCGCGGCAGGGTTGCCGTCCTCGTCGTTGTGGCCGAACTGGATCAGCAGGTAATCACCCGCGCGGATCTGGTTCTTGATGTTCGTGTAGTTCGAGGTGCTGAGGAAGCTGGTGGTGCTGGCGCCGGACTTGGCGTGGTCCACCACGGTGGCCGTGTCCTTGAAGTACATCTGGAAGGGCTGGCCCCAGCCCATGCGCGGGTAGCGCGCGGCTTCGTACAGGCTGGCGGTGGAGTCGCCGGCGATGAAGATGCGGATGCCCGACGTGCCGCCGGAACTGCTGGACGAGCTGCTCGACGAGGAGCTCGATGAACTCGACGAGGAAGAGCTTGAGCTCGAAGAGGAGCTGGACGAAGAGGAACTGGACGAAGAAGATGACGACGAGCTGGAACTGCTGGAGCTGCTGCTCGACGAGGATGATGAGCTGGACGAGGACGAGCCGTTCGGCACCGAGCACTCGTTGACGCCGCCAGCGATCTTGCCGCCGAAGGTGGCTTCGCTGCAGGCGAAGGCGCCGTTCAGGGTCTTGTACAGGAACTGGTCGGCGCGGCCGAAGGCCACGTTGGTGGAGACGGCGACGGAACAGGCCGTGCCCTCCTTGCAGATCGTCACGTAGCCCGCCGGGCGGTTGGCGGCGAATGCACTGCCTGCGGCGACGGCCAGCACGGCCGTCAGCCACCATTGTTTCAACTTCATTGTCGTCTCCTCCTGGGTTCAGGTCGGCACCTGGCCGCCTTGTTCTGGTCTGTGTCGGGCCTGCGCAGGGCGGCCACCTTGTGGTGGCGGGCGCGTCAAGCCCCGCGCAAGCTAGCGTCGATGCCGCACCGTGACTTGATCGGGATTGCGCTTTTCGAAGCCCGCGTGACCGCCTTCACGTCGCTGCTTGCTGCGCCGCCGCAGCCTCCGGCGCCAAGGCGTGCCAGCATTCGCGTCTTCTGCAACCCGAGATACCTGTTCCCGCCATGCGTACCCGTCTCACCACCACCCTTGCTGCCGCCACCGTTGCGCTGGCCCTGTTCACCGGCTGCGCCAAGGAACCGGCCATCGATGCCGACCAGGCCGAGCGGGCGGTCCCGCAGTTCCATACCGCACTGAACGACGGCAACTTCGACGCCATCTACGAAGCGGCCGCCCCGGCGCTGAAGAGCAGTCAGCCGCAGGCGGACTTCGTGAAGTACCTGCAGGCCGTGCGCGGCAAGCTCGGCATGATCCGTGGCACCCAGCGCACCGGCACCAAGGTGGACGGCAAGCAGGCGACGCTCACCTACAAGTCGGACTACGAGGGCGGCGAAGCGAGCGAGGAGTTCGTCATCCTGCTGGAGCCGGAGAAGGAGCCGGTGCTGGTCGGCTACCGCATGTTGTCGCCAGCGCTGTAGGAAGCCGCAACAAAATGGTTCTGGCGTTATTGCATCTCCTTGCCGTACTACTTGCACTGGCAGCAAAGATGCGCCTGGCCAGAACCGCTGCGCTCCATCCTGTCGCGGCTTCCACGGCGTAGCCACGGATTCCTGAAACATCTGCAGCGCATGCTGGGCCCGCGCGGCAGCGTCGCCGCGCGTGGATAACAACAACAGGAGCGTGATGATGAAGTGGATGCAGGGATGGATGGCCGCTGCGATGCTGGCGGCCGCGGGAACGGCCATGGCCGCCAACCGGCCGGCCGGTTACGTGACGATCTGCAAGGAGAATGCTGCTTGCTCGGTGGCGGTGGCGAGTAACGTCGCCTTCGGCCGTGCGGACCAGTTCTTCTACAAGGTGATCACCGGCAGCTTCAGCTGCAACGATGCCACCTTCGGCGGGCGCGTCGGCGGTGGTGTCAATGAATGCTCGGTGCCGGGCGGTGCAGGTTCGTCCAGTTCGTCGTCCAGCTCGTCCTCCAGTTCATCGTCTTCTTCCTCGTCATCCTCGTCGAGCAGCTCCTCCAGCAGTTCTTCAAGCAGCTCGTCCTCGTCTTCGTCGTCATCGTCGTCTTCCTCTTCCTCTTCCTCTTCCTCGTCGAGTTCCTCTTCGGGTTCGTCCGGCGGCGCCAGCGGCAGCGCACTCAACCTCGCGCGCTACGCGCTGGCCGGCAACCATGTACTGCCGTCGTCGAACGCGGCTGAGGCTTCCAGCGTCACCTGGAACTGGGACACCGACACGCTGTTCGTCATCGGTGACGAAGGCAAGCGCATCGTCCAGGTGAGCAAGCAGGGCGTGCAGATCGACACGATGACGCTGTCCGGCTTCGATGACACCGAAGGCATCACCTACGCCGGCAACGGCAGGTTCGTCGTCACGGAAGAGCGCCTGCAGGACGCGTATGAAGTCCAGTACGTGGCTGGTGCCACGGCGAAGCGCGGCGACCTCACCGTACTGTCCATCGGCGCGACGGTGGGCAACGAGGGTATCGAGGGCATTGCGCTGGACCGCATCTCCGGTCGCTACATCGCGGTGAAGGAGAAGTCGCCGCAGGCCGTGCACGACCTCACGCTGAACTTCGCCGCGAAGACCATCAACGTGGCGACGCTATTCGCGCCGACGCCGCTGGGCCTGGTGGACCTCTCCGACGTACAACCGCTGGCGAACGTGGCGGGCCTGGACGTCACCGGCCGCATGAACCTGCTGATCCTCAGCCAGGAATCCTCGCAACTGCTGGAGGTGACGCGTAACGGCGAGGTGGTGAGCCGGCTGGATATCAGCGGCATTTCCACCGATATCGAGGGCGTGACCGTGGATGCCAGTGGCACGATCTATCTCGTGGCGCAGACACCGCGGCTGTATGTGCTGAGGCCGAACTGAGGCTGCGCTGACTCTGGTTGACGCTGGCCGTGCGGGCGACAGCCGTCCGCACGGTTATCATCGGGCCACGATTCTCCTCACGGAGCGAGCACGGTGGTCCATCAGGAAAACTTCATCGTTAGCACGGTCCGCCGCGGCATGACCGAGGTGACCGACCCCGTCGCTGCTGTGGTCGCCCGCACCGGTTTCGCGGCTGGCGTGGTGCACGTCTTCGTACGCCACACCAGTTGCTCGCTGCTGATCACGGAGAACGCCGACCCCACCGTGCGGCGCGATCTCGAAACCCTCGCACAACGCTGGGCGCCGGATGGCGATTCGGCCTACCTGCATGACACCGAAGGCGACGACGACATGGCCGCGCATGCACGCGCCGTGCTGACCGGTACGTCGGTCAGCGTGCCGCTGGCGCAGGGCGAGCTGTTGCTCGGCACCTGGCAGGGCATCTACCTGTGGGAGCACCGCAGTCACGGTCATCGACGCGAGATTGTCGTGACCGTGACCGGAGAATGAGAAAGTGCGGCCGGACATCGCCCGGCCGCGACCTTCGCCTCAGCGTGCGCGCAGGAACTCCGCGACCTCCAGCAGGATGAACTCGTTGTCATCCGCCTGGTTGGGGTCGCGGCTGCTGGAGAAGGGCAGGTTATTGTCGTTGCC
Source organism: Moraxellaceae bacterium (assembly GCA_031119205.1). Taxonomy (GTDB): domain Bacteria; phylum Pseudomonadota; class Gammaproteobacteria; order Burkholderiales; family Rhodocyclaceae; genus Uliginosibacterium. The sequence continues at coordinate 33,439 of JAVHYF010000032.1, forward strand.
GATCACGATGTGGCTGGCGTCGACGACGTCCACGTTCTCGATGGTGAAGAACGGGAAGGCGAGTGCGCCGTTGTCCAGCGGCTTGCGCGCCAGCTTTTGCGGATCGGCGATGTTCATCAGATCGATGTAGCCGATCTTGCGCAGCGGACCGCCGACGTTCGCATCCGTCATCTCCACCTTGTAGACACGCTTGAACTTCGCGGTGTCCTTGAAGCAGCGCGTGGTGTCGGTGGCGCCCTGGGCGCAGGCGCGCGCTTCGGTGCCTTCGCCGTTGTCACGCTCGATGATCAGGCCGGTGGTGTTGTCGATCATGTTGAAGTCGCCAATCGCCAGGCCGTTCTTCTCCAGCAGGTACTTCCAGTGGCGGCCGGTCCAGCGTTCGCTCTTCACGTCGAACTCCAGCACGCGCAGGTACTCGCGGCCATCCAGCTTCTCGCTGTCCTTCGTGGTTGCGTCCCACGCCGGTCCTTCCAGCAACGCGTACAGCTTGCTGCCGTCCGGCGAGGAGGCCATGCCCTCGAAGCCCTTGGAGCGGCGGATCTCGAAGCTGGCGGTGGCGTTCGGCGCGGCGGGCGAGGCAACGGCGGGGTTGTCCGGCGAGCGCACCGGCTTGCCGTCCACCAGCGTATCGAACACGGCCTGCACGCGGCCTTTCATGTCGACCTTGATCAGCCAGGGGCCGAACTCGTCACCGATCCACAGCGCGCCGCCGGCGAGCTGGAAGCTCTCGGTGTCGAAGTCCGCGCCGGTGAGGTAACGCTCCTTCGTGCCTTCGTGGACGATGCGGAACGGCACCTTCCTGTCCGGGTCCTGCAGATACACGATCTCGCGGCGCTGCGCGCTGCCGCTCTTGAAGTCCAGCGTATAGCGGTTGAGGAACAGCATGCTGTCGGCGGAATTGTTCTTCGCGCCGAAGCCGTTGTCGGTCAGCACCCAGTAGCTGCCGTCGCCCATGCGCTTGATGCCCGAGTGGCCTTGCAGGGGCTGGCCGCGGAAAGGCACCGACACGCCGGTGGGGCGACCGGCCGACAGTCCCACCACGCTCTCTGCATCTTCCACGCGCTTGCCGGTGGTGAACTTGCCGCTGAGGCGGAAGTCGGCCGGCGCATCACCCGGCGGGGTGACGAAGGAACGCGCCGGAATCACGACGTGACCCGCCAGCGTGGCAGGAAAGGCCTTGTCCTGCGCGTGCAGCGGGGCGGTGGCCAGTGCGGCAGCACCCAGGGCGGTGAGCAGGCGGAACTTGCGTGTGGACAGCATGGACAGGTGATCCTGTGTGAGGGGAAAGCCGCCGTTCTACAAAGCGCGCGTGACAGTGCGATGAAGGCCCGCCTGTGGCACGCGGGAGCGGCACGCAGGACCGGCTCCTTACAAACGATTACAACCGCGTGTCGCCGGCTGCATGGAGGCCGGCGTTGATTGCCCATGCCCACAAGAATGCGGCGATCCGGCTGTTGTGCCCCCACGACAACCATACAAGTGATCGCTGCGAACAGGAGACCGTCCATGCCTTCCTCCGCGCTTTCCATACCCCTGCAGCGCCTGCGCCTTGGCGCGCTTGCAGTGGCCGCTGCCGCTGTCTTCGCCAGCGTGCCGGAAGACAGCCGCGCCGCTGTGAACGTCGACATCCAGATCGGCTTCCCCGGCGTCTTCATCGAAGTGTTCGACCCGCCACCGCCGCCACGTGTGGTGGTACTGCCCTCACCGCGCCGTGGCTACGTGTGGCGCCCCGGCTTCTGGGAATGGGATGGTTACCGCCACGTCTGGATCGATGGTGTGTGGTTGCGTGAGCGTCCTGGCTACATCTGGGTGCCGGAGCGCTGGGTGTACATCGACCGTGGCTGGCGCTTCGCCCCGGGTCGCTGGGATCACCATCCGCGTGACTGGCGTGGTGAACAACGCCGCGAGTACGACCGCTGGCGCCACGAGCGCGAACGTTGGGACCACGAGCGCGTGCGCTGGGAGCGTGACCGCGACCGCCACGAACGTGACCGTGACCGCTGGGAGCGCGAACACCGCGAGCGCCAGCGCGAATGGCAGGCGCAACGTGAGCGTGCGGAGCGCGAACGGGATCGTGACCGCGAACGTGCAGAGCGTGATCGTGAGCGTGAGCATCGCGAGGCCGGACAACGCCAGCGCGAACGCGAGCAGCACGCCCGCGAGGAAGACCAGCGCCGTCGCGAGGCACGCCAGCGTGAAGAGCACGAGCAGCGTCGCATTGCGCAGGAGCGTGAACGCAACGAGGAACAGCGTCGCCAGCAGGAGCATCAGCGCCAGCGTCAGGAGGTGGAACGCCGTGACCGCGAGCGTGAGCAGCAGGCGCGCGAGCAGGATCAGCGCCGTCGCGAGGCGCAGCAACGCGAGCATGAAGAGGTGCGCCGCGTGGCCTACGAGCGCGAACGCCAGGAAGGCGAGCGTCGTCAGCGCGAACAGCAGCAACAACAGCAGGAGCAGGAACGGCAGCGCCGCGACCAGGACCGGCAGCGCCAGGAGGCGGAGCGCCGCGAACGCGACCGTCAGCAACAACAACTAGCGGAGCGCAGGGACATGGACCGTCAGCACAACGAACGTCGCCAGCAGGATTGGGATCGTCGCGAACGCCAGCAGGAGGCCCAGCGTCAGCCGGACCGCCATGAGGCCCGCCGCGAGCATCAGCGCGAGCAGCGCGAACATCACGAGCGCGGCCGCTAGGCTTCCGCAACAGAGCAGTCCCGGCGAGGCACTCCGCTGCGGGTGCCCGGCCGCACCACCTGCTACAGGAAGGGGCGGCCGCGTACCGGGATGGCGTTGTACTCGGCGATGCGCTGCATGCGCGTCAGGTCGCCGAGGCGCAGGTGGCCGTTGTCCAGTTCGTACAGGCCTTCGCCGGCCAGCCGGCGCAGTGTGCGGTTGGTATGCACCAGTGACAGGCCGAGCGCATCGGCAATGTGCTGCTGGGTGATCGGCAGGTGTATGCCGCGCTCCCCGACGAGGCCCAGCACCTCGCTACGCTTGTAGAGGTGCACCAGCAGCATGGCCACCCGTTCCAGCGCCGTGCGCCGACCCACCGACACGAGGTTCTCGTCGACGATCAGTTCCTGGTGTGCGCTCAGCCAGGTGAGGTCGTAGCCCAGGCTGGGAAAGCGGCTGTACAGGTCCCACAGGCGGTTGCGCGGAAACACGCATAGCTGTGCAGCGGTCAGTGCTTCGACGCCGTAAGGCGTGTTGCCGGCGACTTCCTGTTGCAGGCCGGTCAGGTCACCGGGGAGCAGGAAGTTGAGAATCTGGCGGCGGCCGTCGCTCAGCGTCCGGTAGCGGAAGGCCCAGCCGCCGCGCAGGGTGTAGAGGTCATCACTGGTGGCCGCCTCGCGCACGATGGTGTCGCCGGCCTCGACGTGCAATTCCCGCTTCCTGAATTCATGGATGAACGCCGTTTCCTCCGGCGTGTGGGGCGAAAACACCTTCATCGCCTTCAGCGGGCAATGACGGCAGTCGATCTCGTTGCGCATTCGTTCTTCTCCCTGATCCGCGCTGAAGGTTCCCGATGACACGAGCGTGCCCCTGACCTGCGCGGCACCGGTATGTCTTTTGATATTTCGCGTCGCGCACGGCGTCCCTACAGTGCGCGCTCCCTGAAGGAGGCGAATCCCGGATGAGTACACTCTTCCACATTGTCTGCACCAGTGTCATCAGCGCCAGCGCACATCCCAACCATGTGGTGGACAGCGCGCGGATTGCGCGCAACCGCCACGAGTCGGCCGACATCACCGGCGTCATGGCCTTCGATGGCTGGCGCTTCCTGCTGTACCTGGAAGGCGAGGAGGATCGGGTCAGCGAGATGGTCGCCGCCCTGCAGCGCGATCCCTGCCACCAGGCCTTCACCATCCTGCACAAGGCGTCATTCGACGGTCCGCGCCGCTTCCGTGACTGGTCCTCTGGTTACCCGATCGATGCCGGTGACGACACCTTGCGGCGGGTATCGCAGCTGACCGGCGAGGAGGCCCTGCGCGCGCTGGAGGCCGCGCTGCCCCAGCTCTACCTGGGCTGACGGCCCTGGTGCCGATGACGCGGCAGCGCTGTGCCTGCTGCATTGCCGGCAGCTGCGGCACGCAGCACAATGCGTCGTGATGACATCGTGAAGGTGGCTGCAAAGCAGCCGGTACGCGCCATGAATGACGCACACGTAGAGCGCCTCTCCTATCGCCAGGCCTGGATCGGGCAGGCGCGCCAGCATCCGCTCACCACCGCTGGCCTCGTGATGGCCGCACTGTGCGTACTGTGGCTGCTGGCGCACAGCCTGGTGAGCGTCAGCCGTGGCGAGGCCAGCCTCAACCTGCTGCATGGCCTGATGGCGGGTGGTGCAGGTTTTCTGGCGACGGCGCTGGGTGCCGCGTCCGGCCTCGTGCTGCGCGACCTGCGTGCCCGCACCGAGGACACCATGCTCGGCTTCGCCGCCGGCATGATGCTGGCCGCCAGCTCCTTCTCGCTGATCCTGCCCGGCATCGAAGCGGCGCGTGGCATGACCGACAGCGCCGCCATGGCCGCGCTGGTGGTGGTGACCGGGCTGGGCCTGGGGGTGTTGCTGATGCTCGGGCTGGACGAATTCACCCCGCATGAACATGCCAGCACCGGGCCCTGCGGGCCGGCAGTGGCGCGCGTCAATCGCGTGTGGCTGTTCGTGCTGGCGATCACCCTGCACAACCTGCCGGAAGGCATGGCGATGGGCGTCAGCTTCTCGCAGGGCGACCTCTCCGTGGGCCTGCCGCTCAGCACCGCGATCGCCATCCAGGACATTCCGGAAGGGTTGGCGGTGGTGATGGCGCTGCGCGCGGCCGGCATGAGCAGTGGCCGTGCCGTGTTGCTGGCAGCGGGCTCCGGCCTCATGGAGCCGTTGGGGGCCTTGCTCGGCGTCGGCCTGGCCGGCGGCTTCGCGCTGGCCTATCCGTTGGGCCTCGGCCTGGCAGCAGGGGCGATGATCTTCGTGGTGTCGCACGAGGTGATTCCGGAGACCCACCGCAACGGTCACCAGACCCCGGCGACCCTGGGCCTCATGGCAGGCTTCGCCCTCATGATGGTGCTGGATACGGCACTGGGCTGAACCGGAGGCGACGCGCACTGTCGATCCATGCATGGATGAACTGATCGCCAACCCCTACGTCGCCCTCGTCATCGCCCTGTTGGTGGCGGCCGTGGTCGGCACCCTGATCCATCGCAGCGGTCGCATCGTGCTGGCGCGCCTCAGTGCGCCGGTGCCCATCGCGCAGACGGTGCTGCAGAAGATGAGCGTGCCGGCCGGCTACGCGCTGCCGCTGCTGCTGATGCAGCTGGTACTGCGCGGTGCGCCGGACGACCTGCGCGGCATCGACCCGTTGCGCCACGTCTGCGCGGTGCTGCTCATCATCGCCATCACCTGGCTGCTGCTGCGCGTGGTGTCCGGTCTGGCGCGCGGCATCACCGACCGCCATCCGCTCAACGTCATCGACAACCTGAACGCGCGGCGCATCCACACCCAGACCAATGTGCTGATGCGCACCGCCATGGTGGTCATCGTGCTGTTCGGCCTGTCGGCGGTGCTGATGACCTTTCCGTCGGCGCGCACCCTGGGCGCCAGCCTGCTGGCCTCTGCCGGCGTGGCCGGCATCGTGCTGGGCATGGCCGCCAAGCCGGTGTTCGGCAACCTGATCGCCGGTGTGCAGATCGCACTCACGCAGCCGATCCGCGTGGACGACGTGCTGATCGTGGAAGGCGAGTGGGGCTGGGTGGAGGAGATCACCGGCACCTACGTGGTGATGCGCCTGTGGGACCGTCGTCGCCTCATCGTGCCGCTGCAGTGGTTCATCGAACATCCGTTCCAGAACTGGACGCGCACCAGTGCGTCCATCATCGGTTCGGTGTTCTGGTGGGTGGACTACCGCATGCCGCTGGAGCCGCTGCGCGCCGAATTGCGCCGCCTGTGCGAGGAAGTGCCCAAGTGGTGGGACAGCGACGTGGTGGTGTTGCAGGTGGTGGACTCCGGTCTGGAGTCCATGCAGCTGCGCGCCCTCGTGTCCGCGCGCAACTCGCCGGACTGCTGGGACCTGCGCTGCCATGTGCGCGAAGGCATCGTACGTTTCGTGCAGCGTGACTACCCCGAGTTCCTGCCGCGCCTGCGCGCCGAGATGTCGGCCCTGCCGGGCGAGGAGAACGCAGCACGGCCGCTGCCGCCAGCATCTGCTCCGCTGGATTGAGCGGCCATGCCCGTCGCCGCCGGCGTCCCTGCCGGCGAACACAGGGAACCCAGAGCGGGGATCTACACCGGCGATCTACACCGGATAGGTCTTGCTGACCTTCTCCTTGTTGCTGTCCTGCTGCGCCAGCAGGCGTTCCTTGATCTTCTCTGCGATGGCCTCTTCGGCGACCTTGCGCGTCTCCGGGTCCATGGCGTTGAGGTCGTCCTCGGTCAGCCCCAGCTCCTTCATGACCGCTTCGCGCAGGCGCTCTTCCGGCGATTTCTTCATGTAGGCGAAGAACTCCGCCTGCGCGTCGTTGATGTACGGGTTGCGCGCTTCTTCGGTCTTGCCTGCGCTCAACGTGGCTTCGCCGGAGCCGCCTGCCCCGCCCTGGGTGGCGCGGGTCAATGCGTCCTGGAAACTGCCGCCGGATACTTCGACGCCCTTGGGCCACTGGCGGCCCAGCGGGGTTTGTGTGGCGGGATCGATCTTCATGGCCTGTCCTTCGCGAAAACGATGCAGGGTGTGGATCTGCATATCGCGTGCCATGCTTCAAAGGGTCTGGGGACGGCATTTCCATGCCCGTAGCGGCAGGCTTTGCCGGTTGGCACGGCAGGGGCTGCCACGGCGGCTTGCCGCTTTCGGTAACATCCCGGTTCTCCCAACGAAAGGACTCCGCCATGAGCGAACCCGTCACCACCGAATCCGGCCTCATCTACGAAGACAGCATCCTGGGCACCGGCGCCGAGGCCAAGGTCGGCCGCACGGTCGTCGTGCACTACACCGGCTGGCTCACCGACGGCAGCAAGTTCGACTCCAGCAAGGATCGCGACGACCCCTTCATGTTTCCGCTGGGTGGCCGCCGCGTCATCGCCGGTTGGGACGAAGGCGTGCAGGGCATGAAGGTCGGTGGCACCCGCAAGCTGACCATCCCGCCGCAACTCGGCTACGGCGAGCGCGGTGCCGGCGGCGTGATTCCGCCGAACGCCACCCTGGTGTTCGAAGTGGAACTGCTGGAAGTCCTCTGACCCCGCGCCAGCGTCCAGCACGAAGTCACCATGAACGCACCCCTGACGCAACGCGACCAGCTGATCGCCAGCCTGACCGAGATGGTCCGCAGCGATTCGCTGCTGTCCTGCGTGAGCGTCAAGTCGGTGAATGACTACCTGCTGCATGCCTGCGAGATCGATGGCGCCTTGCTGACCCTGCCGCTGCAGGGCTGCAAGCGCGCCAGCGAAGGCGGCCAGGGCGATGACTGGCTGGAGATCCGGCCGGGCGAGCTCTTCGTGATTCCGAACGCACGGGTGCTGGACATCGCCAACGTGCCCGATCCGCGCACCGGCGAGTACCTCGCCATCGCCATTCCGTTGTGCGAGCAACTGCTGGACATGGTGCGCTACATGCTGCCGGAGGCCGTCACCGCCGATCGCGGCCGCATCTCGACCGTGTCGCTGGATGGTCTGGCCGAGCCGCTGTTGCGCTGGGCCGAGGCCGCTGGCAGCGGGCGCAGGCCACAGGCCTATCTGGCCCTTGCCGGCGTGGTGGTTCAGCTTTGCGAGATGGGCTGCACCAGCCTGCTGGCGCCAACGCCGCCGCGCCTGTGCGCACGCATCCGCACGATGATTGCCGGGGCGCCTGCGCGCGACTGGTGCTCCGCGGATTTCGAGCAGGAACTCGGCATCAGCGGCCCCACGCTGCGTCGCCGCCTGGCCGAGGAGGGTACCGGCTTGCGCGAGCTGATTGCCGACGCCCGCCTGTCCAGCGCGCTGCAGATGCTTCTGGCATCCCGCCTGCCGGTGAAGACCGTGGCTGCTCGCGTCGGCTATGCCTCGACTTCCAGCTTCGTGAAGCGCTTCAGCGCACGCTACGGCGTGGAGCCCTCGCGGGTTAGCGCTGCAGCGTAGCCCCGGTTGCGCTGAACCGGGTGGGTCGGGTTGAGCGAAGCGGTTTGTGCCCCTTGAAGCGCCATCGCTGCTTTGCTGTTGGGCTTCGCGGTGCTCAGCGCCAACCTACGCCATAGCAAGGCGCCAATCTGGAGGCGGTGGGTTGGCGCTGAGCGCCACGCACACGATTCTGAGCGAATCGCATCGTCATGCTCCGCTAAGCTGGATTTCCGACTGATCGTGGCCCGACAACACAGGTCCCGCGGCAGCCTCCCGTCATTCCGGAGATTCCCATGATGCCTACATCCTCATTCTCATCCTCTCCCGCGCGTGCCTTGCGCCGCGCTTCCGCCGCCTTGCTGCTGGGCCTCGGCCTGCTGAGCAGCGCCCTCGCGGCGCCGCCGCAGGTGCGCGACCAGGTACCCGGCTTCTACCGCCAGGCGCTGGGTGACTTCGAAGTCACCGCGCTGTACGACGGCTACGTCGACCTCGCGCCCGGGCTCCTGAAGGGCATCAGTGCCGAGCGCCTGCAAAGCGCGCTCGCACGCATGTTCATCGCCAACAGCAAGGGCGTGCAGACCGCGGTCAATGCCTACCTCGTACACACCGGCGAGCGTCTGGTGCTGGTGGACGCCGGCTCGGCCAAGTGCTTTGGCCCGACCATGGGCAACGTGGTCGCCAACATCCAGGCTGCTGGCTACAAGCCGGAAGATGTGGACGCCGTGCTGCTGACCCACCTGCACCCCGACCACCTGTGCGGCGTGCTCACCGCCGATGGCAAGCCCGCCTTCCCCAGGGCCACGCTGTGGGCCACGCAGGCCGACGCCGATTTCTGGCTCAGCGAGAGTGCCGCACAGGCCGCACCGCCCGACTTCCGCCCCTTCTTCGACATGGCCCGCAATGCCGTCGCGCCGTACCGCGCTGCCGGCAGCTTCCGCAGCTACAAGCCGGGCGAGCCGCTGTTCGCCGGTGTGACGGTGGTCGACACCGCCGGCCACACCCCCGGTCACAGTTCCTACCTGTTCAGCTCGAAGGGACAGGAGATGCTGGTCTGGGGCGACATCGTGCACAGCCACGCCGTGCAGTTCGCGCAGCCGGACATCTCCATCGAGTTCGACTCCGACCAGAAGAAAGCCATCGCCGCGCGCCGCAATGTCTTTGCCCGCGCCGCGAAGAACGGCTGGTGGATCGGCGGCGCCCACCTGCCGTTCCCCGGCATCGGCCACGTGCGCGCCGAGGGCAAGAGCTACGCCTGGGTGCCGGTGGAGTTCGGGCCGATCCGGACGGACCGCTGATCCATCCCCGCGACGAGGCGTACCCGGAAAAGGGGTCGAAAACCAAACGGGCCGCGATGCGGCCCGTTCTTCATCGGAGTGATGAAGCCTTCAATCCACCTTCGCACCCGAGCGCTTCACCGCAGCCGGCCAGCGCGCCCACTCGGTTTTCAGCAGCGCGGCGAAGTCCTCCGGCGATCCGCCTGCCGGTTCGGCGCCGGCGGCGAGCATCCTGCTGCGCACGTCGGGCATGGCGAGGATGTCGGCGATCAGCTTGTTGAGTCGCGCCACTTGCTCGCGCGGCATGTCGGCGGGGGCGAGGATGCCGTTCCAGGTGGTGGCGTCGAAGCCCTTGAAGCCGAGTTCGGCAATCGTCGGTACGTCGGGGATGGCGGCCGAGCGCTTGCCGTTGGACAGGGCGAGGATCCTGATCTTGCCGGCAGCCACCAGCGGCTGTACGTTGGACAACGCCATGAAGCCCATGTCCACCTCACCGGCCGCGATGGCCTGGGCGGCTTGCGGGCCGCCGGGATAGGGGATGTGCACGCTGAACACGCCGGCGTCGACCTTCAGTGTTTCCATGGTGAGGTGCGACAGCGAGCCGTTGCCGACCGACGCGTAGTTGAGTTTGCCGGGGCGGGCTTTCACGTAGCTCACCCAGTCCTTGAAGTTGTTCACGCCAAGCGTGCTGCGCACCACCAGCACCTGCGGCTGGGTGGCGGCGAGGATGATGGGTGCAAGGTCGCGCGCCGGGTCGTAGGCGAGTTTCGAGAACAGCGAGGGCGCTACCGTCAGCGGGCCGTTGTAGCCGAGCAGGATGGTGTGGCCGTCGCGTGCCTTGGCCGCGTTGTCCACGCCGATGCTGCCGCCCGCGCCGACGCGGTTGTCGACCACCACCGGCTGGCCCAGCGAGTCCTTCAGCTTGTCGGCGATCAGCCGCGCGACGATGTCCGGTGAGCTGCCGCCCGGCGCAGGCACCACCAGGCGCAGGGGGCGGGTTGGCCAGGTCTGCGCATGGGCGGTGGCGGCCAGCAGGCCGGCCAGGCCCAGACCGAGCAGGACGTTGCGGATGAAGGAAGAGCTACGGCATACGTGCATGGATGATGACTCCCGACGACGATGTAGGAAGGCGCCGATACAGTGGTGCCCGGCAGGCGCGTATTGTCTTCGTCATGAATGGCTGTCGGTAGTGGCGGAAACCGCAGGTGGAGGAGACCGGGCAAAGCGCGCGCCGTGTCCTTGCCGGAACAATGGGCGCAGATCCCGCACTAACAGCACGAGGCTGCCCGCCAAGAGGCGGCCCATCGCCCCCTGCGACTTCTGGACCGGATCATGAGAGAGAGCATCCTGACGCGTGCGGCCGTACTGGCCGCCTGCCTGGCACCGCTTGTTGCCAGCGCCCAGCCCACCGACAAGGACATCGGCCGTTATGTGAGGACACCCACGCTGGGTGGCGACGGCAGCTGGAACGGTTCCCTCGGCCTTGGCTTCACCCTCAACCGTGGCAACAACAACTCCACCCAGGGCAGCCTGTTCGGCGATGCGACGCGCTCGCGCGTGCAGGACCGCGCGGTGTTCCGTGGCCTGGCCATCCGCAATTCGAACAACGGCAAGACCACCGACGACAACTCCAACCTGGGCGGTCGTTACGAGCGCAACGTCACGGAAAGCGCCTTCGGCTACGGCGACCTGCTGTTCGAGCGCGACGCCCGCCAGGATCTGGAGTTGCGCCAGTCCTACAGTACCGGGGCGGGTTACCGCGTGTTCAACACCGATCGCACGCAGTTCAACCTGTATGCTGGTGTGGCCTATGTCATCGAGGACAACGTGGTGAAGCCCAACGAGAGTGGCGTCGAACTGCAGTTCGGTGAGGACTTCGCCTATGCGCTGACCGACTCCAGCAAGATCACCCAGCGCTTCATCGTGGTGCCGAAATCGGTGGGGCAGGGTGGTGCGCGCTATGCATTCCAGATCGATCTCAGCACCAAGATCGTCGACAAGCTTGGCCTGCAGCTGAGTGTCCTGCACAAGTATCGCGAGAACGTGCTGCCGAACCAGAAGCAGTCGGACCTGACGGTCTTCACCGGCGTCACCGCCAAGTTCTGAGCGCAGCCTCATGGCGGCCCCGCCCTCTCCCGTCGAGGACCTGGCCGCGGAGTTCTCTCCCTGGCTGAAGCGCTGGCAGCTGACACCGGACGGCGCGCCCTTTTCCACGCGTGGCAGCTACCTGATGCCGGTGCGTCATGCCGGCCAGCCTGCGATGCTGAAGGTGGCCCTCGATGCCGAGGAGCAGAACGGCGCCCGCCTGATGCACTGGTGGGAGGGCGACGGCGCGGCGCGGGTGCTGGCGCATGCCGACAATGTGCTGCTGATGGAGCGCGCCACGGGCGAAGGCTCGCTGTTCGACATGGCACTGGACGGCCGTGACGACGAAGCCAGCCGCATCCTGTGCGCCACCGTCGCGCGCCTGCATGCGCCGCGGGAGCGGCCACCGCCGGAGCTGCTGCCGCTGGAGCAGTGGTTCATCGCCTTGTGGCCTGCGGCCGCCATCCACGGCGGCATCCTGACGCGATGCCAGCGTGCCGCGGAGGCCTTGCTGGCTTCACCGCGCGAGCAGGTGCCACTGCATGCCGACATCCACCACTGCAACGTGCTGGACTTCGGTCCGCGCGGCTGGCTGGCCATCGACCCGAAGTGGGTGATCGGCGAGCGCGGTTTCGACTATGCCAACATCCTGTGTAACCCGGACCTGCCGATCGTGACGCAACCGGCCCGCCTGCGCCGGCAGGTGGAGGTGGTGAGCGAGGCCGCGGGGCTGGAGCGGCGCCGCCTGCTGCAATGGGTGCTGGCCTATGCCGGCCTGTCGGCGGCGTGGTTCATGGAAGACGACGACCCGCTGGCCGAGAGCGACCTGCAGGTCGCCCGCCATGCCGCCACCCTGCTCGACGCGGCCTGATCCGCTTCGGGTTGTGCCTGCGCTTCAGCGCCTACTTCAGCTTGTCAGCCGTGAAGATGGTGGCCTTGTTGCCGACGAAGCTCACGCTCGCGCTGGCCTCGCCTTCGCGCCACACGCAGTTGCGTACCATCAGCGCGTCGCTGCATTCGGTGGGCTCGCCGATCAGCGCCTTCACCTCGTCGAAGGACATGCCGAGCTGCACCTTGTCGTAGTTGGACAGCGTCAGCTTGCTGCAGCCAGCCAAGGCAAGCAGCAGTAGCAGGGCGATCTTGTGCATGGTGTGTGGTCTCGTTGTTGTAATGAATGGTGTTCAGGCTGCTTCGGCGTCCGGCCGCGTGCCGACCTGTGCCCAGGCCTGGCGTATCAGTTCCGGCTTCGCGTCACGCAACAGTACCGGGTCGGACAGCATCTGGCGGAAACGTCGCGCACCGGGCAGGCCGTTGGCGAAGCCCAGCACGTGGCGGACGATGGCACGCAGATGCGTGCCGTGTTCGCGCTGCTCACGTTCCGCGTAGTCGACCAGCGTGTCGATGATCGATTCGCGTGATGGCGCCCATGCCGGGTCGAAGAAGGCGCGCTCCCATTCCGTCAATGCCCAGGGGTTGTGATAGGCCTCGCGCCCAATCATCACGCCATCGGCATACGTCAGTTGCGCCGCCATCGCCTCGGTGGTGGCAAGCCCACCATTGGCGATGATCTCCAGCTGCGGGAATTCGGCCTTCAGCTGCGCCACGATGTCGTAGCGCAGCGGCGGAATCTCGCGGTTCTCCTTCGGCGACAGGCCCTTCAGCCAGGCATTGCGCGCATGCACGATGAAGGTGCTGCAGCCGGCTGCGCTCACGCTGGCGACGAAGCCGCGCACGAAGTCGTAGTCCTCCACGCGGTCGATGCCGATGCGGTGCTTCACCGTCACCGGCAGTTGCGTGGCCGCGCGCATCGCGCGCACGCAATCCGCCACCAGCTCCGGCTCGGCCATCAGGCAGGCGCCGAAGGCACCGCGCTGCACCCGCTCGCTGGGGCAGCCGCAGTTGAGGTTCACCTCGTCGTAGCCCCATTCCTCGGCGAGTTTCGCGCAGCGCGCCAGATCATCCGGCTCGCTGCCGCCCAGCTGCAATGCCAGCGGGTGTTCCGCCGCGTCGAAGCGCAGGTGGCGCGCTACATCGCCATGCAGCAGCGCGCCGGTGGTCACCATCTCGGTGTACAGCCAGGCGTGCGGCGACAACAGGCGGTGAAAGTGGCGGCAATGGCGGTCGGTCCAGTCGAGCATGGGCGCGACGGACAGGCGGCGGGGCGGCAGGGTGGGGCTTGCGACTTCAGACATGGGCGCGATTTTACCGTCTGCCGCACTGTGATCGTTTTCTGGTGGGTGCGAAGCGGGATAATCATGCTCTCCTGGTGTTCCGCTTCTTTCCCCGGCATGTCCCTGCAACCCTATCTCGCTCCCGGTACTTACGTGGACGCGGACCATCCCGCAGTGGTCGAGATGGCGCGCGTACTGGCACGTGATGCCAGCGACGAGCATGCGCTGGTGCGCCGCTGTTTCGAGTTCGTCCGCGACGAGGTGAAGCACAGCTGGGACTACCAGCTGAACCCGGTCACGCTGAAGGCGTCCGAGGTGCTGCTGCACCGTACCGGCTTCTGCTACGCCAAGAGCCATCTGCTTGCCGCGCTGTTGCGTGCCAATGGCGTGCCTGCCGGCCTGTGCTACCAGCGCCTGTCGGTAGGCGAGCGCGGTGCGCCGTACTGCCTGCATGGCCTCAACGCCGTGTTCCTGAAGGACCACGGCTGGTACCGGCTGGACGCGCGCGGCAACAAGCCCGGCGTAGCGGCAGATTTCACACCACCGCGCGAGGCGCTGGCCTTTGCGATCCGCGAGGCCGCAGAGCGCGACCTGCCGGAGATATGGGCCGAGCCCTTGCCCGTCGTCATCGCATCGCTGCAGGCCGGCGCTACGGTGCAGGACGTGGCCGCCAATCTGCCTGACGTGGTACTGAGCGGCTGAGCTTCGCTGTGCGAATGCCGCCTTCCTTCAATCCTTTCCCTTGCCGAGGTCTCCGTGTCCGCCGTGTCTTCAGTTCCGTCCGATAGCCCGTTCCGCATTCCCTACGACCAGCTGTGTGCTCTCGTGGCCGCCGCACTGCGCGCTCACGGCGTACCCGAGGCGCTGGCCAGCACCGAGGCCGCGATTATGGCCGAGGCCGACCTGCACGGCACGCCGTCGCACGGCGTCAAGATGCTGCCGGCGCTGCTGCGCGCGCTGGACAGCGGGCTGGCCAGCGCCGACCCGCAGATCCGCACCGTGACCGACTTCGGCGCCATCTGCGTGGTGGATGGCGACAACGGCATCGGCCGCCATGTCGCGCTGACTGCGATGCAGACCGCCGTGCAGCGCGCCAGGCAGTTCGGCGTCGGCGTCTGCCTGGCGAAGCGCACCACCCACTGGGGCCGCGCCCATGCCTATGCACTGCGCGCCGCGCAGGCCGGCTGCATCGGCTTCTGCACCACCAACGCGGTGCGCTCGATGGCTGCCTGGGGCGCCACCAAGCCGGTGATCGGCAACAACCCCATCGCCATCGGTGTGCCGCGTGGCGATGCCGAGCCCATGGTGCTGGACATCGCGATGAGCCAGGCGGCGGTCGGCAAGGTCACCACCTGGCTGCGCGAAGGCCGTCCGCTGCCGGCAGGCTGGGGCGTGGACGCCAGCGGCAAGCCGTCCAGCGATCCGCAGGCCATACTGTCCGGCGCCGTGTCACCGATGGGCGGGCACAAGGGCAGCGGCCTCGCGCTGATGATGGAGATGATGACCGCCGCGCTGGGCGGTGGCGACTTCTGCGACGACATCGTGGTGCCGCCCGGCGGCATCGAGACCAATGCCAGCAAGATCTTCATCGCGCTGAATGTCGAGGCCTTCGGCGCCGCCGCGGATTTCGCGCCACGCATCGACGCCTTCATCGACTACCTGCGCGCCGAGGCCGCGGACACCGAGCCCTTCCTGTATCCCGGCGAGCGCGGCTGGCAGGACAGTGCGCGCAACCTGCGCGAAGGCGTGCCGCTGCACGAGGAGATCGTCGTGTTGCTAGAGCAGGCGGGTGTGAAGTTGCGGGGCTGAGGTCAAGGACACCGAAGTGCAGCACAGCCTCTGTTCCCGTCGTCCCTGCGCAGGCAGGGACCCAGTGTCTTTGGCTCTTCTACAGGCTCTGCCCGACCCGACGTTTTTTAGAACGACGCTGGGCTCCTGCCTTCGCAGGAGCGACGGCGTGTTGATGGCAGCGCATCTCCTGACGGACTTGCGCACCACCCCGCACTAAGCTCACGCGCCCATGACTTCCCGCGCGACGACACCTCTTCCTCCCGACTGCTGGCTCATCCACTGTGATGGCACGGCCCTGCCCAACCCCGGTCGCATCGGCGTCGGCGTGGTGCTGCGCGCGCCGGATGGCAGCGAGCATCGCATTTCCCGCACGCAGGGCAACGGCTGCAACAACGAGGCCGAGGCATGCGCGCTGTTGCTGGCGCTCGCCGAAGCGCAGCACCTGGGCGCGCAATGCCTGCGCCTGTACAGCGACAGTGACGTACTGGTGCAGCACGTCGCCGGCACGGCGCACACAGCCGTGCCGCGACTGGCGGCGCTGTTTGCCGAGGCGCGTGACGCCCTGGCGCAATTCAGACACGCTGAATTGCACTGGCTGCCACGCCACCGCAACGGCGATGCCGACACACTGGCACGTGCAGTGCTGGGCCTGCCGCCCAAAGCCAAGCGCGTGTCCAAGGCGCCGCGCAGCGGGCGGCGTCGCTGAGCGCTGCCTGTCGTCTCATGAGCACCCCGCCACGCCGCATTGCCCACCTCGACATGGACGCCTTCTACGCGTCGGTCGAGTTGCTGAAGTATCCCGAGCTGCGCGGTCAGCCGGTGGTCATCGGCGGCCGTCGTGACCACCAGCCGGTGATGCAGGCGGACGGCACGCGCCGTTTCGCGCGCCTGCGCGACTACGCCGGCCGCGGCGTAGTCACCACCTCCACCTACGAGGCGCGCGCGCTTGGCGTGTTCTCCGCCATGGGCGTCATGAAGGCCGCGCAACTCGCGCCGGACGCCATCCTGCTGCCCACCGACTTCGACGCCTACCGTCACTACTCGCGCCTGTTCAAGGCCGCGGTGCGCGCCATCGCGCCGCAGGTGGAGGACCGCGGCATCGACGAGATCTACATCGACCTCAGCGACATCGACGAAGCCAGTGAACCGCTCGCACGACGCCTCAAGCAGGCTGTGCGCGATGCCACCGGCCTGTCGTGTTCGATTGCGGTGACTCCCAACAAACTGCTGTCGAAGATCGGCTCCGACCTGCAGAAGCCGGACGGCCTCACCCTGCTGGGCATGGACGACGTGCCCACGCGCATCTGGCCGCTGGCGGTGCGCAAGATCAACGGCATCGGCCCCAAGGCCGGCGAGAAGCTCGCCGCGCTGGGCCTGCACACTATCGGCGAACTGGCTGCCGCTGCGCCGGAGCTGCTGCAGGAGCACTTCGGCCTCAGCTATGCCACCTGGCTGCGCGCCGTGTCACAGGGGCAGGACACGCGCGAGGTGGTCACCGAATCCGAACCCAAGTCGATCAGCCGCGAGACCACCTTCGAGCGCGACCTCCACGTGCGGCACGACCGCGCCGCGCTCACCGAGATCTTCACCGCGCTGTGCATGAAGCTGTCGGACGACCTGCGCCGCAAGGGCTACGTGTCGCGCACCATCGGCATCAAGCTGCGCTTCGAGGACTTCCGCACCGTCACGCGTGACCTCAGCCTGCCGGTGGGCATCGACGACGGCGCAGCGATCCGTCGCGCGGCCGGCGAATGCCTCAAGCGCATCGAACTGAACCAGCGTCTGCGCCTGCTGGGCGTGCGGGCCAGCACCCTGAGCCCCGTCACCGACGACGACTTCCCGCAGCCGGAGCAACAGCAGTTGCGGCTGGACGGAGGCTGAACGCGACACCGAGGTGGGCACTCGCTGCCTGCACGATGCAGTGCCTACACGCCACACCCTGAATCCCTTTGTCATCCTGCCGCCGGCACCGGCCGTTGTCTTCCGCATCACACCATGCCTGTTCCCCACGACTTCCTCGCGCTCGCCGCCGCCACCTGCTGGGCCGTAGGCGCCATCCTGTCGGTGACACCCGCGCGTCACCTGGGGACTTTCGCCTTCAACCGCTGGCGCATGTTCTCGGTGGCGCTGATGCTGTGGACCGTCACCTTTGTCAGCGGCGGGCCGGGCAGCCTGTCGCCGTGGATGCTGACCACCATGGCCATCAGCGGACTCGTCGGCATCTTCGTCGGCGATAGCGCACTCTTCGCCGCCATGAACCGCCTCGGCCCGCGCCGGGCCGGCGTGCTCTTCGCGCTGCATGCCGTGTTCAGCGCCGCGCTGGGCTTTGTCTTCCTGGGCGAGCGCATGGGCCTGCAGGCCGCACTCGGCGCCGCGCTCACCCTGTCCGGCGTGATGACCGCCGTGCTGCTCGGCCGCCGTCGCGAGGAAGACCACGCCTGGGAAAGCGACCGCGGCCCGCTGGTCGTCGGCGTCGCACTGGGCTTGCTGTCCGCGCTGTGCCAGGCGGTCGGCACCTTCATCGCCAAGCCGGTGATGGCCGCCGGCATGGACCCGTTCGTGGCCTCCGCCATCCGCACCACGGTGTCCTGCGCCGCTCACTTCGTGTTGCTGTGGGCCGGCTTTGCCGGCGCACGCGCGCATCAACCGCTGACTCCCCGCATGCTCGGCCAGACCGCGCTCAACGGTTTCATCGGCATGGGGCTGGGCATGAGCTGTCTGTTGTGGGCACTGCGTTACGGTGACGTCGGCACCGTGGCGATCCTGTCCTCGGTGTCGCCGGTGGTGGTATTGCCCTTGCTGTGGTGGCGGTTGGGGCGCGCACCCGCGCCGGGGGCGTGGGTGGGAGCGGGGCTGACGGTGTTGGGGACGGCGTTGATTTTGTCGCGTTAGCGAGGGTGGCAATCCACGTGGCCGCTATGCACGTCACGACAGCGCGCTACGTGAGCTTCGCTCCCTGAGCCCCGGTCCCTGAGCTTGTCGAAGGGGTCGAAGGGGTCGAAGGGGTCGAAGGGATCGAAGGGATCGAAGTGGTCGATGCCGCTGTAGGGTGGGTTCGGCGAGCCCACGCGCCTTGGCTCTTCTGCCGGCTCCCGCCATAGGGCCTGTGGTCGCGCGTTGCGCTTGGCCGGGAGTTCGCCCCGGCGGGCGAGTTACTTCTTGCTGCGCGGCAAGAAGTAACCAAGAAGCGCGCCCCGCTTCCGCCGCCGTGCTTCGCACGGTTCCCTGCGCTGCGCGCCATGCCGAGCGGCTCCGCAACTCGCCCTCAGTCTGTCGCTGCGCTCGGCCTTCGGAGCTCAGACATGCTCGCCGTCGCGCTGCGCGCGATCCCTCGTCACGGCTGTGCTGCTCGGCGGCTACAGAGGGGGGATGGGGCCGTGCCGGATTGCCGCGCTTTGCCTATGTGGGTGGCGCCATGTAAAGCATGCAGACGGTATGCTGTGTGACCATGAAGGAGATACCACTTATAGCGAACGGTTGAGCGGACGCTAGTAGTGAATGCGCGCCGATCCGATATCGGGCAACGAAGTGCCCACAAAACGAGCTAGCCACAAATGCACTCTGACGGGAAACAACTTGAAGCGCTGATCGCATTCGTCGAGGAAACGTTAGTACCCCCCGGTTTCGAAGTGAAGGCGAATAGTCGTGTGTTCAATGACGAGGGTGTACAGATTGCTGAGTTTGATATCGAGATTCGCGGCAAGGTAGGCTCGACGTCTATCGCATGGTTGATCGAGTGTAGAGACCGTCCAGGGCAAGGTGCGGCTCCCGGATCATGGATTGAGCAACTTGTTGGCCGCCGAGACCGATTCGGATTTAACAAAGTCACGGCTGTTTCGACTACAGGTTTTGCCACTGGAGCTGCTGACTACGCACGGCGCGCGGGGATCGAACTTCGCGAAGTGCAGAGCATCGATCCGGACAGCTTCAAAGGCTGGTTGCAGATATCTGGGATTACTCAGATCAGTAGGATTCATGATCTTAAACACGCGAGAATCATCCTTGGCTCAGACGAGCCAGAGGCGGTGAGACTCGCAGCGTTGCGCGCAATTGAGCGCTCAACTGGTAACGATGCTGTGTTAGTGATTGCGCTGACGAAAGAGCATGTGACTGTGACGGAAGCGTTTATGGGGGCCGTACAAGCAGAGTCTTCGGCGTTTGACGGTGTCACAGTCGAGCACCCCAAGAACGTGCGCATTACTGTTCAGTACCCGGAAGGCAATCACTTCTACATCGAAACAGAGGAGGGTGACGCCAAGGTGGACCGGATCGAGTTTTTCGGAGAACTGAGAGTCGAGGAGGCTTTGATCCCAGTTGTTCGCTCTGAGGAATATAGGCAGGTGGAAACCGGCGAGGTGATATCGCAGCTGGCCGCGTTTGCACCTCATTCCGTCATGGGAGTGAAGCTCGCCTTTGAGCTGCATCGTATGGGAGAGGATGGAGAAACTCACATTCTTATGAGGCGGCTTCCGGGTGATTAATTCCGGCCAACATCATCGCAGGATGATCGGGCATATGAAGTACGGCTTGGCAATGTGGGACGGCCCCCATCCCCCTCTGCAGCCGCCGAGCAGCACAGCCGTGACGAGGGATCGCGCGTAGCGCGACGGCGAGGATGTTTGAGCGCGTAAGCGCGAGTTCCGCAGCCGCTCGGCATGGCGCGCAGCGCAGGGAACCGTGCGAAGCACGGCGGCGGAAGCGGGGCGCGCTTTTGGGT
>JAVHYF010000088.1 GCA_031119205.1 Moraxellaceae bacterium
GCTGGGAGCTGGACGGTGACGCCGATGGTGCGGAGCTGACCAAGGTGATGGGCGAGATCAACAAGTAGCCGCTGTCAGTCCCATCTGCAAATCGCCTTCGGAGTCGACCATGGGTGCTGCTGCCTTCGTCACTGCTTCCGCGCGTCGCAAGCCCGGCGGGTTCACCTTGCTGGAACTGCTGGTGGTGCTGCTGATCATCGCGCTGCTGGCGGGCTATGTCGGGCCGAAGCTGTTCGGCGAAATCGGCAAGGCCCGGAGCAAGACCGCCGCGTCGCAGATGAAATCGATTGCCGACGCGCTGGACCGCTATCGCCTCGACACCGGCCGGTTTCCCACCAGCGAGGAGGGTTTGCGCGCTCTCTCGGTCGATCCCGGCGACGTGCGGGGCTGGGCCGGGCCGTACATGGGCAGCGAGGTGCCGCCCGACCCTTGGGGCGCGCAGTACGTGTTCCGCATGCCAGGCGAGGGCGGCAAGGACTACGACCTGCTGACGCTGGGCGCAGACGGCAAGCCGGGCGGTAGCGGCGAAGACGCTGACATTGTTGCCAGGTAGGGCATGGCCGTGCGCAAGCCGCGCTTCGACCGGTCGTTGTTCACCCAGGAGCTGATCGCACTGCTGGAGGCGGGCCTGAGCCTGATCGAAACGATGGAGACACTGCGCGACAAGAGTGGCGAGGGCATCAACCGGACCGTGCTGGCCGGCATTGTCGAAGCCCTGTGCGAGGGTCTGCCGCTGTCGAAGGCGCTGGAGCGCCAACCGGAATGGTTTCCCGCGTTGTACGTGGCGACGGTAGCTTCGGCCGAGCGCACCGGTCACCTGGCCGAGGCGCTCAAGCGCTATCACCACTACGACGCCAGGCTGGCAGTCGTGCGCAAGAAAGTGGTCGCCTCGATGGTGTATCCGATGGTGGTGATCGCGACCGGGACGATGATCATCCTGTTCCTGGCGTTCTACGTGGTCCCCAAGTTCAGCCAGGTCTACGCATCGATGAAGGACCTTCCGGCGGCGGCAAGGCTGATGCTGTGGTGGGGCGAGACGGTGCAGGCCCACGGCGCGGTGCTGTTTGCCACGATGGTGATCGCGATGGTCCTGGCGGTGCTGGCGCTACGCAGTGCCCAGGCACGCGACAGGGTGATCGCACTCGTCTGGTCATTGCCGCGCATGGCGCAGTACCAGCGCCTGTTCGCCCTGACGCGCTTCTACCGCACACTTGGCCTGCTGCTCTCGGGCGGCATGTCGGTGGTGGCGTCGCTGGAACTGTCGTCGCAACTGCTGCCGGCGCGGATGCAACCGGCCTTGTCGCAGGCGCTGGGCGACATCAGCGCCGGCAAGGCCCTCTCGACCGCACTGCCCGCGGCGCAGCTGACCACGCCGGTCGCCGAGCGGCTGATCCGGGTTGGCGAGCAGAGCGGCGAAGTCGCGGCCATGGTGACGCGCTCGGCCGAGTTCTGCGACGACGAACTGGACCGGGCCATCGACACGCTGATGCGGATGGTCGAGCCGGTGCTGATGCTGGTGGTCGGTGCCATCGTCGGCACGATCGTGTTCCTGCTGTACATGCCGATATTCCAGCTGGCCGGAAGCGTGGGGTAGGGCATGGCGACCGTGTCGGGCGAAAGGCAGCAAAGCGGCGCGGGGGAGGCGTCCGCCTGGGGGGGCGAAGGCTCGCTGCAGGTGCGCATGTGGAACGAGGCCGGGCAGGATCCGGACCATTACCTGCAGCGGGTCGGTCGTCTGACCGGCCTGCAAGGCCTGGACGCCGAGGCACTTGACGCCCTCACGCCATGCTTCGACCTGCTGCCATTCGCCGAGGCGATGCCGCGCAACTGCCTGCTGGCGCGCGACGCCGACGGGCTCGCCCTGCTGGTGCTGGCCGACCCCTTCGATCCTCGCCAGCGCTCCTGGGCGATGCAGCGGATACGTGCGGCGTTCCGCTTCTGCTTCTGCGTGCCCGGCGTGCTGCTGGCCTACATGGCCACGCATGAGGTCGAGCACCAGGCGATGGGCCAGGTCGACATGGGCCATTCGCAGGCGGCCGGCAGCGAAGGGGTGAAGATCACGCTGGCGACGCTGGCGGCCGATGTCCATCCGGTGATCCGCCTCGTCAACTCGTCTCTGTACGACGCGCTCAAGGCGAGGGCCTCCGATATCCACGTCGAAACCACGCCTTCGGGCCTGGTGGTCAAGTACCGCATCGACGGCGTGCTGCTGGCCGCCGGTTCCGCCGCCGGCAGCGATGTCGCCGAGCAGGTGCTGTCGCGGCTGAAGGTGATGGCCGACCTGGACATCGGCGAGCGCAGGATTCCGCAGGACGGGCGCTTCCGCGCCATCATCAACCAGCGCGAGATCGATTTCCGCGTCTCGATCATGCCCTCCATCCATGGCGAGGACGCGGTTCTTCGCGTGCTCGACAAGCAGCGCGGACAACGCGATGCCGCGCCCTTGCGACTGGATGCGATCGGGCACGAGGCCGACATCGTCGCCGCGATCCGTGCCATCGCGCACGAGCCGTACGGACTGATCCTCGTGACCGGGCCGACCGGCTCCGGAAAGTCGACGACGCTCTACGCCACGTTGTCGGAGATCAACAGCGGCGAAGAGAAGATCATCACCA
>JAVHYF010000089.1 GCA_031119205.1 Moraxellaceae bacterium
CACCAGCAATCTGGGTCCGGCCACAGCCTGCGAAGTGTGCGGAGGCGTGCATCCGCTGGGCAGCGCCAACCATCTCGTGCCGGTACGCGGTGTGGCAGTGCCCGAGCGCCTGCTGCGTGACTACGTGGGCACCTATCGGATCGACGAATACGATTGGACGCTGCGGATCGGCCTCGAGCACGGCAAGCTGCACGTGCTCGAGGGCGAGGCACCGCCGAAGGAACTGGTGGCGCTGTCGCCGTCCAGGTTCGTGATGGAAGGCGGGCTGGGGCCGCTGCGATTCGAGCGCGATGGCGAAGGTCGCGTCGCGCGGGTGGTGTCGGAGGATGTCGAGGATGTGCCGCTGGAGCGCATCACCGAAGGTGGCGCGAAGGCAGGCGGCTCGCAGTAGATTGTTGCGCTGCGGGCAACACACAGAGTCGGCCACGAGGGCTACCGGCGTCGCAGGCAGGTCTCTAATCTCGCGGGCCAATCCAATGCCCGGTCAGGCCCCATGGCGTGCGCCGGGGTCTTGATAGCAGGAAGACATGCGTTCCCAGTTCATCGGCAAGTGGCTGCTGGCAGCCACTGTGGCCTCGCTTTGCTTCACCGAGACTTCCCGTGCACAGGGCCGTGAGGATTGCACCAGCGGTCCCACACGGCTCCCGCCCATCGTCAACCTGCGCGTCGACAACGACGTCATCGGCGGCCAGGACCAGGGCTACAGCAACGGTGTGCAATTGACGCTGGTCTCGCCCAACCTGCGCGACTATACGAACGATCCTTGCATTCCGCGGCTGGCCCAATGGGTCAACCGCTACCTGGGTGTGCTGCAGCCGGAAACGTTCGAGCAGCAGAACATGATCGCGACCTTCGCCCAGGGCATCTTCACGCCGACAGATTTCAGTCGCAGCGACCTGATCGAGGACGACCGGCCGTACGCCGCGGCGCTTCTGGTCGGACTGGGCTACAACGCACGCGAAGGCGACCGGCTGCGTACCACGCAGCTGCAGGTCGGCCTCGTCGGGCCGGCAGCGTTGGGCAAGCAGGCTCAGGATGCCGTGCACCAGATCACTGGCAGCGAGAAGTTCCGGGGTTGGGGCAACCAGCTCGAAAACGAGCCGGTATTCCGCATCGTCCACGAACGCATGCGCCGCTTCTCCTCCAGCGACGGCGCGCGAGGCTGGGGCTGGGACACGATCGCCCACTACGGTGGCAGCTTCGGCAACCTGGCGACGTACCTCAACACCGGCGCGGAGTTCCGCGTCGGTGTGAACCTTCCGGATGACTTCGGCAGCACGCCGCTGCGCCCGGCGGGCGAGAACACGGCGCCGACGCGCGAACCGCAAAGCCAGTATGTGCCAGGCACGCATCTGTTCGTGACCTTCGACACGCGCTGGGTGCTGTATGACATCACGCTGGACGGCAACACCGTTCGCGACAGCCACAGCGTCGACAAGCGCCATGCCGTGGCCAACATCGGTTATGGCGTGGCGCTGATGCGGCATCGCTGGAAGTTCGCGCTGGCGCGCTACCACGGCACGCGCGAGTTCGATGGCCAGCGCGAGACGCCGGTGTTCGGCAGCTTCACGATCAGCCGGGCGTTCTGACCCCTGGTCGGCTTGCTGGCGTGGTCCGGCGTGCTTAAGCTCAAGCCGCCGTCGCCGGCATCGGAGGTCGCATGACAGCCCGGACACGCTCGCTCGTCGCGTTTGCCCACGCCGCTGATGTCGAAGCAAGCATCCGCTTCTACGCGGACCTGGGATTCAAGGTGGCCAATACCGTGGTGCCGGAAGGGAAGACGGCGCCGGTATGGGCGTGGCTGGAGAGCGAGAAGGCCAACCTCATGGTCGGCATGGCGTCCGGGCCGATCGATGCCTCGCAGCAGGCCGTGCTCTTCTACCTCTACTACGACGACATCAAGCAAACGCGCGCCGCACTGGTGGCGCTCGGCCACGCGCCGGGCGAGATCAAGTATCCGTTCTACATGCCAGGTGGCGAGTGCCGGCTTGAGGATCCGGATGGTTACGTGTTGATGCTGGCGCAGATCTGAGCCGACAGCGCGGAGTGGTGGCTCCGCGCCGCAGCTGTCAACGAAGTCCGCGAGTACCTGCGCAGCAGTTGATCGCAGTGGTCGGCTACGGTCGCGGTGACTCGCCGTTGCCGGTCTTACTGGCGGGGCCGACATCAACGGAGCCGTCTTTCCAGATGGCATCCTCGACCGCCCAGTAGCGCTCCGGGTCGAGGCGCCAGCTGGCGTACATCGAGTTCATCTCGTAGCTGGCGTTGTCCCACATGTCGGCGGCGCCCGCCGGTGGTGAGCGGACCTGCACCTTGCTGGTGATCTGACCGGTGCGCGAACCGGTGATCTGGGTGTTCTGCCGCAGAATGGCCGCGGCCAGTCGCGGCTTGGCGACCTTGTCGCCGTACTTTGCGTACAGGTCTTCGCCGACGCTCAGGGCGCGCTCTTTCTCCGCCGGGGTCAGTGCCAGCCAGATCTTCTCGCGCAATACGAGGAAGCTCGGATAGGCACGTTCGGCAGCAAGGTCTGCCCAGGCGTACGCGACTGCCGGGTCACGCGCCACGCCTGCGCCGTGCCAGTACATCAGGCTGATGCGGTGCTGCGAGTACT
>JAVHYF010000090.1 GCA_031119205.1 Moraxellaceae bacterium
CCTGGCGCGCCAGTGCACCGTGCCGACCGCGACCACGACGCTTGCGCAGAACGACATCCGGCTGTGGATGACCACCATGCAGGCCAGCCTCGGCAGCAGCGCCTGCGGCACGATCGTCTGCGAGACCAGCGTCTGCACCGTCACCGTTGAGTGGGACGAAAGCCGTTCCGCCGGTGGCAGCCAGACCTACTCGATCACCTCCAGGAGCCAGATGTGAGCGCCGCTAGCCGTAAACAGCCTGGATCCAGCGCACGCAACGTCCGCGGCGTGACCCTGATCGAACTGATGGTGGCGTTACTGCTCGGCCTGCTCGTGGTCGGCGGCGCCATTGCCATGTTCATGAGCAACCGCAAGACCTACATGGCAACCGAAAGCCTCGGTCGCATCCAGGAAAGCGGTCGAATCGGTTTCGAGCTGTTCGCACGCGACATCCGCGAGTCAGACGGTACGCCATGCCGGCAGCCGCAGCCTTCGCCGCCCACGTCCGCCTCGGTGATCATGCTGCCGGTCGCCAACCTGCTGACCTCGACCGCCTGGTGGGCCAACTGGGGCAACGGTCTGCTTGGCTATGACAACGGTGGCTTCACCGACAGCGTCGCCGGCACCGATGCGATCGAGCTGCATTCGGCCAACATCAACGCAGTCACCGTGACCAGTTTCGCGTCCGGGACATTCACTGCCAGCACGACCACGCACGGCATCGCGGGCAACGATGTCGTCCTCGCCTGCGACGGCAACCAGGGAACGATGTTCGTCGCCGGTACGACGAGCGGGGCGAGTGTCCCGGTGGCCACCACGGGCAATTGCGGCACTGGCCTGGGCCTGGGCGCAACCTGCGGCGGCACGGCCTACACGTACGGCGCCAGCGCCAATGGCCAGGCCATGCTGGCCAAGGTCCGTGGCGTGCGCTGGTACGTCAAGGCCAACGGTCATGGCGGCAATTCGCTCTACCAGCAGAACATGGCCGATGCCGAGATTGAGATCATCGACGGCGTACGCGATCTGCAGCTGACTTATCTGGTGCCGGGCGCGACCACCTACGTATCTGCCGCCACGATCACCACCAACAATGACTGGAAGAACGTCAGCGCCGTGCGCATCGTGCTCGACCTCGAAGGCCAGCAGAGCATCGGCGATGACCGCCTCAAGGCCGGCACTGATGGCAACGGCCTGCGTCGCCGGATCACCCACGTCGTCACCTTGCGGAATCGCAACGCATGAACCGCATCGCCACTTCCCATCGCTCCAATCCTTCCGTGGCTGGCCGCGGCCACCAGCGCGGCATCGCCCTGCTGGTGGTGCTGATCCTGCTGCTGATCATGACCCTCCTCGGACTCGCCAGCCTGCGCGGGACGCTGCTCGAGGAGCGGATGAGCGGCAATCTGTTCGATCGCAGCTTGGCGTTCCAGGCGGCGGAAACGGCATTGCGCCAGGGCGAGGCCATCGCCGCCAACCCGGCGACGGTGATTCCGAGCGGCTCCACCTGCGCCAGCGGCGTGTGCGGTCCGCCGACCGCGGGCCTTGACCGCTCGCTGGGCACCACCGGCTGGGCCAACGCGGCTGCACTGACCGGCAACACGCTGGCGGTGCCCAACGCCTCCGACCTGCAGTACCTGGTCGAGTACCTGGGCGAATACAACACCACCGCCAAGTGCGACCAGATCCTCGGTCCCAACGGAAAGCCTAAAGACCCGCTGTGCAAGGCCAAGCTGTTCCGCATCAGCGCCAAGTACGAGTCCGCCGGACGCGCCAGCGTGATTCTCCAGTCCGCCCTCCGCATTCCCTCGCCTTGAGTCGGACCCCGACATGACCACTCCTGCACGCAAGCGATCGAACGGCGCCGGCAAGCACCTGCTGTCGGCCGCGACCATCACCTTCCTGGCGACATTGCTGGGCGCACAGAGCCACGCGGCCCTGGTGATCCCACCCAATCCGCTGCAATCGGGTACGCCGGTTGCGCCGAACATCCTCTTCATCCTCGACGATTCCGGCTCGATGGCGGAAGACGAGATGCTCAACCAGGACGTCACGCGCGTCCGCACGGCGTCGTCGAACGGTTCGCGCCTCGACCTGTCGAGCGTGGGATCGCCGGTCAATACCGGCGGCAGCGAAGACGATCGCCACTACGCATCCACGTACAACACGCTCTATTACAACCCGCGCACCACTTATTACCCGTGGAAGCGCGCGGACAAGTCCTACACCGCCGCGGTCAGCCCGACCAGCACCTACACCGATGACAACCTGGCGGTCTCCGTTCCGGGGCGTACCGGCGCCGGTGCCACGGCCGAGAGCGCGAAGTCCAGCATCCAGGGGTCGCGCAGGAAGTTCTACGTCGCGAACGACGGCATCACGGACCTGGGTGACCTCAATCAATACACCTATTACGAGCTGACCGACGCCAGCAACGCCAGGAAGTGCGTGCCGGGCAAGGACGGCAGCAACAACTGGCGCTGGACCTGCTCCGCTGTGACCTCGTTCACGTGGACCACGACGACAGGTTCGGTCACGCGCACCATCGCCCAGGAATGGCAGAACTACGCGACCTGGTACGGCTATCACCGCACCCGCATGAAGG
>JAVHYF010000062.1 GCA_031119205.1 Moraxellaceae bacterium
CGATGGTGCTGGTGGTGCTGACGATCCTGGTGATCTACGTGACCATGGTCTACGGTCCGATCGCGGCATGGCTGGTCGAGCTGTTCCCGACCCGCATCCGCTACACCTCCATGTCGCTGCCGTACCACATCGGCAATGGCTGGTTCGGCGGCTTCCTGCCGACGATCGCCTTCGCCCTGGTCGCGGCCACGGGCAACATGTACTACGGGTTGTGGTACCCGATCGTGATTGCGCTGATGACGTTCGTAATCGGCACGCTGTTCCTGCGTGAGACGAAGGATGTGGATATTACGCAGTAAGGCGGTATCTCTCGTTGTAGTGCGGTAACGACAACGCCGGCCTTAGGCCGGCGTTGTTGTTTTTGGGTATTCGTCATCCCGGCGAACGCCGGGATCCAGGCCCGCACCCCATCAACTCAGGACAGGAACTCAGTCCTGCGGTACGACCCCGAGGTAACCACCGGCGGCGGCCAGCGTCGACCACAGATCGGACTCGAGCTTGAACGATCGATCGTACAGCGCTTCAGCTTCGGCACGGTCACCGTGGCTCATGTAGTAGGAGCCAATCTTGGCCAACTCGTAGGCGTCCTTCGGGTTCTCGCTCACGTAGCGCTCGAAGAGCACTTTCGCCTGTGCCCAGTCGCCCGCTTCGCGATACACCTGGGCAATGCGCAGCAGATCGCTGGCTTCGGGTCGGCGGGCGAGCACATCGTCGAAGATCGCCTTGCCTTCCGGCTTGAACCCGCCCAGGTAGTAGATCCGGCCGACCGAAATCCGCTCCCAGCTGCCGCTCTCCGCTTGCACTGTCGCTACTTCGAGCAGGGCCTTAGCGGCTTCCTTGGGGTCCTTGTCACGGTAAGTGGTCGGTGTGACCTTCTGGGAGGCGGTGGCAGCGCTCGACAGGAGGAGCAAACATGTGACTGCAAGTACACGAGTTCTCATCGGGGGGGCTCTTTTGGAATCGGAGGGGGCTGGTGGCGCGCGATTCGGAAGCGCGCCGCTCTTGCCCCTGGCGGAGCCGGCGCTAGCGCCTCATCGATGGGGAACCATCCACAAACCATGCTAGTGGGCAGCCTGCGCGCTCACCATGAGATGAGTCTCAAAGCCCGGGCGAACAGACTGCCTCGCCGATGCGGTCCAACGACGGCCATTCCACGGAACAGCCGCCGTTCGATACGCGGGTCGACGGGCGATTACGTAAGCCCTCAGGCCCGCCAGGTGCTCTCTCAGCTGTTCTCAACGGACGCCGGTCTGAACAACTCTGGGAAGTGCGTGGTGACTTGCTCCACACAGGCGCTCACATAGGTGTCGGCCGTCTGTCGCACCTGCGCGTACTCATCGGCCTCCCACTTTGTCAGCGGCATTGCGGCGGGTGCCGGCGCGCAACGCAGGCTGACATCGGGGAGACTCTTTCCGGACTCGGCGGCGGGACGGGCCACGATGGAGGTCGTATAGCGGAGCTGGTACGGCGTATCGGTCGCGTTGAGATCCTCGTACACCAGCAGCCATGTTTCACTCGCCACCTCGAACTTCACCGGTGGCCGCAATGCTGCATTGGCCTGCGCATAGGCACGCAAACGCTCCTGGAGCAGCTGCGGCAGTGCATCACGACTCGGATTCTGGAGTTGATCCAGCTGCAGGCCCTTGAGCTGCTCCTTCTTGAACGTCCTCATCGGCTGACCACCGGCGAAGATGCCCAGGACGTTGGTCAACGTAGTGGCGGCCGAAGCAACCGGCGAGCAACACACAAGCAGGGACTACCAACCAGACTCTTTTCATCGTTTCCTTCGCATCTCCAATCCGTTCCGCCAATGAGCGTGCCAGAGCATCTTTGCAGGATTGGATGCCAGTGATCCTTGCCATGCTGCCTGTCAACACGTCGGAGCTTTCTCGACAGGTACGGGGACCAACTGGGCCTCAGCGCCACCAGCGACCACTTGATTGACGGCTAGGTGGCAGACCCCGCCCTGCCATGAAAATCCCACTTCATAATCCTTACCGGCCTCCGGTGTGAACGAGATCGCGCCGCTGCACGAACGATCGACGTTGGAGTAGGTCACGCCACCTACCGTGTAGAAGGACGAGACATCCTGGAAACCGAGACGCAAACTGGTTGGAACGCCACCAGGAATGGGGTACTCGCGGAAGTATGCTTTCGACGCAATGCCATCCATCTGGCGGATGTTTCGGGTCGTTGCTGTCTCCGGAATTCCCAAAGTTGCATTCGAGACGACCCCAAAGAGCGACCCGAACGTACTGGACATGCTGCCAGAAACGCGTTCACGACCTTGTCGCTTCAGGCAGGCGCTACCGGGATGCAGATCAGCAAGTGCGCCGTTCTGCCCGAAGACGCGGATTCTGGCGTTGGGGGCCGAAGCGCCCCGCAGATCCGCTGCATAAGAGCCGCTGCAGAGGCACGCCAGCATCAGGCAGACAGGTAGAGATTGATATCGCACGAACATACCTCACAGCGAGTCAGTCCAAACCATGGCTTGAAACGGGCGCTAGCGTGCTGCCGCCGAAAATCAAGACCCCGAACAGGGACAAGGCGCTTACCCGCGAGCGAGCAATGCTAGACAGCGAGGAGATCTATCTCTATGAGAAAAGCCTTAAATCCAGTCCTGAGCCACAGCGCGCGGCGACGTGGTCGATTGCATCGAGATGTTCTACAACCCATAACACCGGCACGGCTCCAACGGAGGCGCCTCTCCCACATGCGATCCAGAGGGATGCGAGATAGACTTTCCTGAGCACGAAGCACCACCTTGAGATGGCAAGAGAACGATGTAACAAGCGCCTGAATGCTAAGGTCTCTTTGGAGCATTGATAGCTGGCTTTCGTCAGATCCATCGACCATGCCGTCCACATCACGAACGAAAGAATGTCGCGCAATAGACAAACGATACCCACGCCAGACCGGCGACCACGAGATCGCGTCTTCTCCAAACACCCGCCCTCATCGACCTTACTAGCAACGCGATGGACAGCATTGGCAACAGCAAGAGAGCCGGAGCGAACAGCCACCCTTTCACCGCGTGCAAGACGTCACAAAGTGGCCGATCACACGAGTACAGAAATGATCTGCCATCATTCATCAGCCGATCCAGTGCATTCCAGATCCAGAATGCACTGCATGCCATCCATAGCACCAGGTGGATCTTCTTGAACATCTCTTGGATTTCAGCGCTTGGTTGGCGCCAGTGACTTGGGCGCAACTGCGGGGGAGTCAAAGGCACCAGTACGGGCGAAAAATTGCCAGTGACGCCGCCACGATAAGACGTATAGCCAGAGTACCCTGTTCAACTCGATCGAGCGGCGCTAAAAGCGGGGAGATTGCTGCCTGCATGCTCAGCAGCAACGCGCTCGCTGGCGCCATTGGCGGCGATCGCCGTGGCGTGCTCCGCTGAGACTGCCGACCGCGAATCCAACCAAGCAGATCTTCACGACGAGCTAAACGAAAGCAAATTCACCGAAAAACAGCCCACCGCACCAAGCCCTAGAACTATCTCTAGCCTAGGGAGGTGGGAAAACATTACGAGGCGCGCAAGTAGTGCCATCGTCAGTAGAGGGGTAAGAACTAGAGCTGATGGGAAGATCAAGCGTTTCGCTGAATGCATGGCTGCCCACACTGATGCGTACTCCGCGGACGTGTCATAGGGGCTAGTAAAGGAATTGAGCAGGATCATCGCCAACCAAAACACGCCACAGAAGAGCCACATCGCCAGATAAGTTCTTCGCAGCATACTCATCTTGCCCCACCTGCTTTCGCACCTGGAGTAACCCTCGGCTTTAGAGGAACAGGCGACTGACCGAGAATACTTTTCACCGCTGAGTCGATCGACTGATTCACTGGCGACTTGATCGGAGTCGGCTCCAATCTTCCAGATGGGGTGCGTTCAACTCCATAGATCTGTTGGATGACGGGATTTGTCGTGTTACTTGGAGTTAGACGCCCGCAATAGTCTAGGAATTCACAGCCGGGTACCGGGGAGTTCACCAATCCGCTCGCATCTGTTCCGCCTGCGGACTTTATCGCATCTGCTAGCACCATTTTTTGCGCGTCGCTGGTTGCCTTGCTGGACACTGCACTAGCCAGTACGTCCAACTTTACTTTGGCGTCGACGGAACTACCAGACGCGGAAGCTGCGGCCTTGTAGAGCGCTGCAGTGTAGTTGGCGTAGGCCTCAGGATGCCTGTCAGGTTCATCAGGGGCAGTCCAATCTGCTAGGTGACCGAGCCCCCCGGAATAGTGTCTCGCGCTTTCATCTACGTGAGCAAAGGAGTCACCAAATGCGTGCAATATTCCCTGTATCCTTGGATCTGACAAGATTCCCGCCTTCGCAACAGGATCGTTCTCGTATCGCTTAAGCACTGTCAACACAGCCTCTACTTTCCTGCCAAGCTCTTCTTGTCTGGCAACTACGCTTTTCGGATCGGCGTCACCATCAAGTAGGTGATCCGCCTGCTGGTGCCCCTTTGGGTCCTTTCCTTCGATAACGTTTTCGATCGTGATTGCGTTGTTGCTGTTGGTATCCGGCCCCCATGCAGCTAGCGCAATGGCTTTGGCATCGCGTTCCGAGAACCCCGCCAGATACAGCACCGTCGCCATGGTCGAGTAGTGCCCAACCTCGCCCCAGTTGTTGTTCGCCGCATTCTGCGACGCTGAACTTGCATTGATCAGCGCCGAAACGTCGTTACCCAACGAACCGAGCACTGCCCCGCCAACGCCAACAATCGCTCCAATCGTCTCCTTCTCTTCGGCCGTCAGATCCTTGGCTTCCTTACCGTACAGGTACTTAGCCAGGCCTGGCGCCACAGCCTCCGCACCTCCGGCTGCCAGCGCCGACAACAATGCGCCATCCCCACCGCCGGAAGCGCCGACCGCCGCCCCTAGCAGTGCATGTGCCAGCAGATGCGCGGCGCTTCCCTCTTCAGGACGGTCACCGTTGTCCACATCATTCCTGGCTTCATTCCTCTTGAACTGCTGGCCGATCAGATAGGACACGCCCGGCGCCAGGGTCGCGGTGGCAATACCGCCCGCTCCATCGGCGGGACTGGCCAAGCCACTGGCGATAACATTCACCAGCACCCCTACCTTTTGAAGACGCTCGATCTCCTTCTGCGCGTCGATCGCCGTGGCCACAAGTGCTGCCTTCTCCTCCGGCGACAGGTTTGGATTTTCCTTCAGCTTTGCCGCGGCATCGTCCTTGCGATGCCGCGCTTCATCGATGTACTCGTTGATCTCGCGGCGGACGCCTTGCTGGGTGCGATCAAACGTCTGTGTCACCTGCAACTGCGTGGCCAGCTCCCTCTCCACATCCGCCGCATTGAACTTGTTGACCAGTGCGCCACTGTTGGCTGCCGCCGTGTCGGTGCTGGTAGTGGTCGCCACCTCCGCCTTGATCTGATCGATCGACTTTCCAGTCGCCGCTTGGCCTGCCGCATCCGTGATGGTCAAATTGCTGGTATTGATCCCGCTGTTGGTAGTGCTGCTCTGGTGGTCCTTGTCCTGACCGAAGCCGACCGCCTTGCTCACGGACTTCCCGCCGGCTTTGCCATCGCTTGAGCCCTGCGCCGCCTGGTACTGACCCCGCTCACCCTGGCCATTGACACCGGCCGAGCCGCTGACGCCGAACGAAGTGCCCTTGTAGTCGGCGTGATTGTCGATGTCACTAACGGTGAGGGTGCCGGTGCTGAAGCTGTTCTTCCCGGCCGCCTCGGCCGCGTCCGAGCTGGTGACAAGGCCGCCCTTGAGGTCGGTCTTTTCCTTCACCTTGACGCTGTAGCCACCATCGCCGGCCAGGATGCCGCTCTGCTCGTTGACGCTGGCGTAGTTGCTGTTGATCTTGGACTGACTGTAGCTGGCACTGACCGAGACGCCGTAACCCGCCGTCACCTGGACGCTCGCGTCCTGTTGCTTGCTGTCGTAGGTCTGCGTGTCCTGCAGGCTCTCGACGACCAGATTCTTGGCGTCGACTTCAACCCGGTTGCCGCCGATCTGCCCGCCTGCGATCGTCAACGTGCCACCACTGCTCACGGTTGTGGTACCGCCGCTGCCGATATGCGAATTGACGTTGCTCACACTCTTGCCATCGCTGTTGCCTTGACCCTTGTTGACGCCAGCCGTGATGCCTGCGGCGCCGCCGCCTGAGCCATAGGTCGCCGCCACACCCACGTTCCAGCCGCTGGAACTGTTGCTGCTGTGCTGCTCGTGGGTGCTCTGGGCGGCCACGATATCAATCGCGCCGTCGGCCACCAGCGTGGTGCTTGTGCCGCCATAGACGTCCGATCCCGATACCCGGATGGTCGAGGCTTCACCGGCCCCCATCGCGACCACGGTCGTGCTTCCCTTGGCGCTGATGGTGCTGCCCACGGCTTGGCTGCTGGTCGAATTCATCTGGCTGCCGGACTTCTGCGACCCTAGGGTCAGGGACACGCTGGCGTTACCATTGCCGCTCGCGAGGGCCGCCGCAGCCTGGCCGGTCTCATACGCACCGTACGCTGTATTGGCTGCGGCCATGGCATTGACGCGATCGTCCTTGCTCTCGCCAGTGCTCCGGGCTGCGCTGCGGGTTGCCAACGCGGAATCCACTACCGGGGCCGAGGCCGCCAACGTTACGCCGCTCTGCTTGAAGCTGGTCTTCTCCGAGTAGGTGGTGGTGTTGTGCGCCTCTTCGATGTTCACCGATTTGCCGATCAGCGTGACGCTGCCTTCCGGCGAGCTAATGGCCGACGCCTTCACGTGCAGGGCGTCACCGGCTATTACGGTGGTATCACCGTTGAGACTGCCCACGCTGGATCCGACTACGTAGTTGCTGGTCTCCTTTGAATCGAAGGTCTGCCTCTGTTTGCCCGCGGTGACGCTGGCGCCGCCGTTGCCAAATATGCCGCTCTTGGTCTTGGTGCTGCTGTGGCTCTCTTCGTGGGTGTCGTAGACGTTCTCGACGGTGACGTTGTGCTTGGCCGCCAGGGTGGTGCCTTCGTCGGACACCACGTTGCTACCGCTGACAAGGATATTCTGGGCTGCGATGCCCACGGTCTTGCCGCTGATGGTGGTACCGACTGCCGTGGTGTCGCTGACTTCGGTATGGTCGGTGGTCGTGGTCTTGGACAGCGTTTTCTTCTTCTTGGACTGGCTGTCGACCGTCTGCTTGTCGGTCTCGTAGCCGGCGCGCAAGTTGACGTCGCCCTGGTCGGCCTGCAGTACCACTGCACCGTTGTCACTGCGCACGGTTGTGGCCGTCAGGTCGACGCTGCCTCCTTCGGCCACCATTGCGATGTCGCCGTTCGCCTTGAACGTGCTGCCACGCACGGTCTCGTCGGTGAGCCTGGTCGTGGTGGTGGTTTTCTTCTTGCCTTCCTTTGTCTTGACCACGTCCACCGCTGTGGCGGTGTCGACGACTGCGGTGCTGACGATGTCGCGGACGGCGCTGACGGCCAGGCTGCCGCCGGCCTCCACGGTGGACGCGTTGAAGCTGGCGTCGCGGCCGGCATCGATCACGACATGCTGGCCGGCCTTGATCGCGCTCTGGTCCAACACCACATCGCGGTCGGCCTGGACCAGCGTGCTGCCGGTGCTGGTGATCGAACCGGCCGGCGCCTTCACCGTCATGCCGGTGCTGGCGTTGGTGGCGGCATCCTGCACGAAGTCGCGCCCGGCCTTGACCATTGCCACGCCGTCGCTGGCGATCACGCCCTGGTTGATCACGTCGCGGGCAGCGGTGATGCTCAAGCCACCGGCGCCGGCCTGGATCTTGCCGGCGGTGGCATTGATGCCGGCGAACTTGACCGTGTTGACCACGTCGCCGCCGGCATCGATGACCACGCTGTGGCCGGCCAGCACACCGCGGTTGACGGTGTCGCGCTGGGTGGTGATGCCGACCTGCCCCCCGCTGCTCTTGATCGCGCCGTCGTTGATCAGTTGGTCGGCGCTCAGCCAGGTGCCGTTGCTGCCCGACAGCGTGCCGTCGTTGCGAATCGTTCCTGTCGAACGCACGTCCAATGTGTCGCCGTCGATCAATGCGCCATCGGCGGCCAGGCGCTCGGCGGTGGCCTTCGACAGGTACACCACTGGCACCAGCACCTTCTGGCCGTTCACTTCCTGCTCGACCAGCCAGACGATGTCCTGCGACAGCGAGGCGATCTGGTCGCTGGTCAACGGGGCGCCCAGCGGCAGGCCCAGGCGCGCGGCCTCTGCGGCGGCGCCGTCCATC
Source organism: Moraxellaceae bacterium (assembly GCA_031119205.1). Taxonomy (GTDB): domain Bacteria; phylum Pseudomonadota; class Gammaproteobacteria; order Burkholderiales; family Rhodocyclaceae; genus Uliginosibacterium. Next base: position 8,213 of record JAVHYF010000062.1, read on the forward strand.
AGGCTGCGGTACTGGTCGAGCGGGTCGCCGCCGAGACTGCGTCGACCGGTGAGCTGCAGTATCTGGTCGAGGACCAGTTGCTGCTCGTAGTAGCCGTCGCCCAGGCGCTTGTGCACGTCGCTGCTGACGCCCAGCAGGGCGATCAGGTAGTCCGAGCCGGTGCTGTCGCCCTTGGCGAAGCGCGGTGCGGTGGTGACCAGATACGGACTGTTGGGATCGGTGTTGGTCTTGAAGCGGCCGTTGTCGGGCGGGACCAGGCCCGGCAGCGGGCGCTCGGGTGTGCCGACGGTTTGCGACGCGGCACCGGCCGGACCGGTCTGGTTCGTGACCGCACCGCCCTGCGCCGCGCCGGGACCGGTGCTGCCGGCGACCGTGCCGCCATGGGCGGCGCCGGGGCCGTCCACCACAGCCGTGCTGGCGCTGGCCGCCGAACCGGTGCCCGTACTCGCACCGGCACCCACGTCACCACCGCCGATCACGCCGATGCCATTTCCCGCGGTCACCGCCGTGTTGGTGACATCGCCTGCTTCGATCCGCACGCCGCCGCCGGCGGTGATCGTCGCGTCGGCCACACTCGGCCCAGTCGCGACCAGATCGCCGGTCATCGTCGCCGCGAACTCGGCAACGGTCTGATGGGTGCCGCGGCCGTCGGTGTACTGGGTCTTCACCGGCGGCGCGAAGATCCACGCGGTGGTGGCGCGCCGGCCGGTGTACTGGCCCGCAACCACTATGTTCTCAACGCGCGGATCGGACGAGTTCGGATCGAATGCGGCGCCTGCTATGGTCAGGTTGCCGCCGGCGGCGATGCGCGAGGCGTAGTTGCGCACCATGCCGCCGGTGTCGAGGGTCAGATCGCCGCCAACCACGATCTCGCTCTGGGCGCTGGTCTGGGCGTCCACCAGACGCTGCCCGGTCTGGTAGGTGTCGTTCTGACGCACCAGCGCGCTGGGGTTTTCGATCATCCACGACGAACGCGCACCGTACTCCGTAATGGCAATGCGGTTGAGTTCGGCGTCGGCCACGGCGTACAGCTCCGGGCTCAGACCCGGCACGCGCACCCAGCCCAGTTGCGGTAGCAACTGGGCCAGGCGCAGCTTATCGGCAGCGGTCGCCGCGCCCTTGGGCAGACCGGCAATGCGGTCGTAGTCGGTGCGATCCTGCGGACTCATCGCCGCATACAACGCGTCGAACTGCTTCTGCGAACTCAGCGCGTACGCCTCGTCTGCAGACAACGTGTACGTCTCTACGGCCAACATCCGCCGCGCATTGTTGATCTCGTCGGCGGCGATGGTGGCATCGCCTTCGGCCTGGATACGACCGGACAGGTTCTCGACCTTGGCAGCGCGTGTGCCGGTGCCGCCGCGACCGGAGACGTCCAAGTCACCACCGCTGTAGATCTCCGCATCCAGATTGCGCAGCTGGTTCGTTTCCAACGCCAGGTAGTTCGCCGCGCCGATGAACCCCTCGCCGTAGTTGCGGACCGCCTGTGCCGTGCCCAGATCCTGACCGTTGGTGAGCGTGCCGGCGTTGATCACCACGGCGTCGCCGACGATGTCGCCGGTGTTGTCGATGGCCTCTGCCTTGAGTTCGAGCAGGTCGCCTTCGAGCGACGCTCCGCGCTGGTTGGTGATGGACCCGGTGGCGGTGATGGTGGCATGACCGCTGCCGTCGGTATTGCTGGCGTTGATCGTGCCTGCGTTGATGACGTTGGTCGCGGACAGCGCCAGTTCGCCCGGCGTCTGCAGCGTGCCCCGGTTGGTGAACGTGCCGGCGACGTTCAGGCCGAGCTTTACATCGCTTTCCAGGCGCGGGCCGCTGCCGTAGGTGTAGTCGCCGCTGAATTTCGCGTCCAGTTCCTCCGCGCCGTACAGGCGGCCGGTGCCGCTGAGATTGGCCAGTTGCGCGTGCACGGTATTACCGACGATCTCGCCGTCGGTGCTCAGGTTCGGCGTGGTCAGCCAGAGCGTGTTGGCCTGGATACGACCGTTGGCGGCGTTGCTGACGTTGGCAAGCGACACGGTCGCCGTTTCGCCGGCGCCGAACTGGCCGCTGCCGTTGTCCAGGGTGCCGGCGGCATTGTCGTAGCGCAGGTTGCGCTCGGCGAACACGGTGCCGGCATCGTTGTTGACGGCGTTGGCATTCAGTACCAGGTCGCGCATGGCAACCACACGCCCGGCGGCGGTGTTGTCGAGCGTTCGCATCGTCAGCTGCACGTCGCCGCCACGACTGGCAAGCGTGCCGCCGCGATTGTCGAGGGTATTGGTGACGTCTACGGTGAGCGCCGATTCGGCGTCACCGGCCGAGCCGGCCAGGATCTGGCCTGCGGCGTTGGTGAGGCTGCCGGCGGCAGCGGTCAGGTGGCCGGTTGCGTCCATCGCACCGGCGCTGTTGTCGAGCACGCCACCGGTGCGCACGTCGAGCGCCGCCACGCTCATCTCCTCCGCTGCGGTGGTCGCATCGTCGCTGCGACCGGCGCTCAGAAAGCCGCCGTCGCGGTTGATCAGGTCGCCGTCGGTCTGCACGCTCAGGCCGTGCCAGCCGAAGGCGGTGCCACCGCGGTTGTCGACGCTTCCAGAGCGCAGGCTGGCAGTACCGAGCGAGCCGATCTGGCCAGCGGCGTTGGTCAGCGCGCCGGTCGTGGTGATCGCCAGTGCGCCGTCCTGGGCGTACTGCAGCAGTTGGCCGCCGGTGTTGTCGAGGCTGGCAAGGGTGAGGGTGACGGTGCCACTGCCGCCGATCGCGCCGCCGGCATTGTCCAGCTCGCCACCGCGCACGCTCAGCGACTGGCTCGACTGGATCTGGCCGCGGGTGTTGTCGATCATTGCGGCATCGAGCGCAACGGTGCGACCGAACAGGCCCTTGGCGGCAGCGTCGGGCTGAGCGTTGGGGTCGAACGTGTCGCGGTTGGTCAGCCTGCCGGCGCTGAGGGTGAGTGCGTCGCCGCTGGCAATGGTGCCGGCGGTGTTGTCGAGTGTGCCGGTAACCTTCGCGGTGATGGCGTGCTGGCTCTGCACGGTGCCGTTGGCGTTGGTCATCGACGCGGCGGTCAGGTCGATGGCGCCATTGCCGGCGATCGTGCCGCCGTCATTGGCCAGGCGGCCGTCGCTGGTGAGCGTCAGCGTCTGATCGCTGCCGGATTGGATCGTGCCGGCGGCATTAGTGATCGCGCCGGCATGCACGGTGGTGGCGCCGGCCGTGGCCAGGGTGCCACCGCTGTTGTCGAAGGCATTGACGATGCGCAACTGCGTGGCACCGCTACCGGCGGCGGTGACCGTGCCGTCGCGGTTGGTCACGGCGCCGGCCTGCAGGTTGAGGGCGCCGTTGGTCTGGATCGTACCGGCCGTGTTGTCCAGCGTGCCGCGCGCGGTGAGCGACAGGGCGCCGGTGCCGGCCGCGGTCAGCGTGCCGGCGGCGGTGGTCAGGTCGGTCGTGTCGATGGCGATGGACTGCGCGAACGTGGTCGCCTCACGCAGGTTCGTGGTCGTGCCGGTCAGTCGCAGCGCACCGTTGCTGGCGATCGTGCCGCCCGTGCCGTTGAGCGATGTGGCGCTGATGGCCAGGGCGCCGTTACCGGCGTGCTGGATCGCGCCCTCGCGGTTGTCGAGCGTCGCGGCGGTGAGCGTGGTGTCGTCGGTGCCGGCGATCAGGCCGCTGCGGTTGTCGAGCAGGCCACTGGCGGTGATTGCCAGCCCCTGGCCGGCCTGGACCGCGCCGTTCTGGTTGATGAGGTCGGTCGTTGTCACCGTGGCCGCCGCACCTGTGGCGAGCAGTCCGGCGGTGTTGTCGATGCGGCGTGAGTCCAGCGTCATCGCGCCGGCACTGAGCAGGCCCTTGGCCGGCGCGCCGTCGGCGGCGCGGGTGTCGCGGTTGATCAGTGTGCCGGCAGCCACGTGCAACGCGCCGTTGCCCTGGACGGTGCCGCCGGTGTTGTCGAGCGTGTCGCGGGCAGTGATGCGCAGTGCCTCGGTGCCGGCCGCGGTCAACGTGCCGCCGGCCGTGGTCAGGCGGTCACTGTCGATTGCGATGGCCTGGGCGAACGTGGTGCCGTCGCGCAGGTCGAGGGTGGTGCCGGTGAGGGTCAGTGCGCCGTTCGCGCCGAGCGTGCCGCCCTGGCCTTGCAGTTGGGTGGCATCGATGACCAGGGCGTTGCCGGCCGTGATCGCGCCATCGGTGTTGCTGAGCGATCCGGCCTTCAGCCGCACCGACCCTGACGCGCCGATCTGGCCGTTGCTGTTGTCGACACGGGTCGCCTCAACGTTGAGTGCGGTGGCCTGTAGGCCGGTCGCGGCCGGCTCGCCATCATTGCCGCGCGTATCGCGATTGATCAGCGTGGCGGCTTTGACGTCCAGCGCGCCGGCGGTCGCCAACGTGCCGCGCGTGTTGTCGAGCGTGCCTTCGACGTTCACGGTGGATGCGGCCGTTCCCGATGCGCTGATCGCGCCGTCGGCGTTCACCAGCGTTCCGGCTCGCACGGCGAGCGCACCGTTCGTCGCGAGGGTGCCGGCGCTGTTGTCGAAGGCATCGCGCGCGGTCAGCGATAGCGCATCCGCACCGAAGGCGATGAGCGAACCGCCGCGGTTGGACACGGTGTTGGCGGCAATGGCGATGCGTTGCGCCTGCGTGGTACCGGCGTCCAGTCCGATCCCGCCGCCGGTGATGGCCAGCGCGCCATTGCTGACCAGCGTGCCGCCGCTGCCGTACAGGCGCGTGGCGTCGAGAGTGAAGGCGCCGGTGCCGGCGTGCTGCAGCGTGCCGTCCGTGTTGTCGAGCCAGCCGGCGCGCAGGCGCAGGTCGGCGTTGCTGGCCACGGTGCCGCCGGTGTTGTCGAGAACGCCGAACACCTGCAGCGTATTGGCCGCCTCGCCGCTGGCGACGACCTGCCCGCCGCTGTTATCGAACCCGTTGGCCGTGACCGCCAGTTGCGCCGCCGACAGGGTCGCGTCGCGGTGGTCGACCGTGTCCGCATCCAGGGTCAGCGCACCGGCGGTGACGATGCGACCTCCTGCGCCCAGCAGCGCCCCCGCCGGCGGCGGTGTGTCCGGCTGCCGCACGTCGGCACCAGCGATCACGGTGGTGCCATCGGCCGGCAACGTCGGGCGCGCGACGGCGTGGGTCTGCGCGTTGCCGATCTGCAGCGCCAAGCCGTCCGCACCGGCGTGCTGGATCGTGCCCCTCTCGTTCACCAGCGCATCGGCATTGATCG
>JAVHYF010000063.1 GCA_031119205.1 Moraxellaceae bacterium
CTCTCTGCCGCGCAGCAGAGAGTATGTCGCCCGCCGGGGCGAACTCCCGGCCAAGTGTAACGAGTACCTGCAGCCCTACGGCGGGAGCCGGCAGAACAACAAGTCAAAGACAACGCCACTGGATTCCCGCTTCCGCGGGAATGACGGCACGGGACAGGGGGTGCTGACTCTGCACTCTTCCCTGTGGCACACACCTCACGCACACCAAACGAAACAGCCCGCAATCGCGGGCTGTTTCGTTACTACCGAGAGCCGATCAAACCAGCCCCATGCTCATCAGTTACGGAACGAGCACTTGTTCGGGTTGCCGCCCGGGTCGCGACCGAAGGCGGCCACGGTGCAGGCGACGCTGTTGCCCACGCCCACGTACTTCAGTTCCCACTTGCCCTTGCGGCCGAAGGCCACCCAGCCGGTACCGCGACGCACCGTGCAGGTATCGCCAGCGTCCGAGCACTTGGAGAAGTTGTTCGGGTAGTCGCCCGTGCCGGACAGGACCGGCGGCGTGCCGCCGGACGAGCTGGACGACGACGAGCTGCTCGAACTGCTGGACGACGAGCTGGAGCTGCTGCTCGACGAGGAGCTAGAGGAGGACGACGACGACGACGAGGAGCTGCTGGAAGAGCTGCTCGACGAACCGCTACCCGACGACGAGGACGAGGAAGACGACGAAGAGCTCGACGAGCTGCCAGCACCCGACGAAGACGAGCTGGACGACGAGCTCGACGTGCTGCCGCAAGCCGAGGCCGTCAGTTGCGCACCGTTCTTGCCCACGCCGGCGTAATTGGCCAATTTGTCCTTCACGCACTGCGGGGACACCGGCTCGTAGGTGTAGGGCAACGTCTTGGTGAACACACCAGTGGTGGTCCAGGTGTCGGCGTTGATGCCGCCGCTGCCCGGGTCGTTCCAGCTGATGCCGTAGGTGGCGTTGTCGGCGGCGCTGGTGGTGTTGTTGCCACGCAGGTCCCACTTGCCGCAGTTGACCGTGTCGAAGCGGCAGGTCACCGGGTTCAGCGAGTTCTGGAACCAGTTCTTCTCGATCAGGGCCGAGCCGCCGGTACGCACGTTGATGCCGGAGCCCGTGATCTTGTCGTAGAAGTTGTTATAGGCGTGCACCCAGCCACCGCGTTGCAGCGGCAGGCGGCCATCCACGTTGCGGTAGATGTTGTGGTGGAAGGTCAGCTCGCGGCCGTTTGCGATGTCGCTGGCGGACGAACCATCCAGGCCGACCTTCTTGCTGTCGTGGATGTAGTTGTACGAGATGGTGATGTTGTGCGAGTCCTTCTTGATGTCGATGGCCGACTCGAAGGTCAGGTCGCCGTCGGGCGAGCCCTTGCACTCGTTGTTCACCGCGAACAGCTCGTTGTGGTCGATCCAGACGTTGGAGCCGCTGTCGATGCGGATCATGTCGGCATCGTTGGCGGCACCGGCCAGCGCGCCGATCTTCATGTTGCGCACGACGACGTTGCTGGAACCGCCGTTGATGACGATGCCGAAGTTGGCCGACGAGCCGTTGGCACCTTCGATGGTGACGCCGGCGGTGAAGTTCTTCACTTCAACCTTGCGGTAGGCCTCGCTCCAGCGCGGCTTCGGGCAGTTGCCGGACGCATCGACGGTGTGGTCGCGCACGACAGACGCGATCAGCGCGTCTTCGTTGCCGGTGTAGGTGATGTGCACCGCGTAGGCACCGGTCGACACCTTGCTGCCGGCGTCGTTGATGCGCGCGTTGTCGATGATGCTCTGGATCTGCTCGACGCTGGAAGCGTTGAACTTGCGGGCACTGCCGACGTTGCCATCAGCGGTGGAGAAACCGCCGGTCGGGGCCGCGAAGGCCGACGAACAGGCGAGTAAGGACACTGCCGCAGCCAGCGGCTTGAACTGGAAACGCATCGGATGACCTCTCAGGGGACTTGTTTTAGATGTGTGGTACTGCGCCGCCACCGCCCTGCCCCGGGAACAATGTCGGCTCCCCCGTCAGCGCCAGGACGCTTGCCGGACGAAGGTGGTATTAGTCTGCAAAGCAGTCAGACAAGCTTCAAGCGCAGCCCGTACTCCGGCGGCTGGCGCCCGATGTACGGCGCGGGTGCATGGCCGCAAGCAGGCTTGGTGCAAAAACAACAGCCCGCTGACGCGGACTGTTGTCCTACCTGCGCGACTCGTGCGGTCCCCATCGCGTCAATGCACCCCGCTCACTCCAGCGCCTGGGCCAGTTGCTGCAGCCATTCGTTGACGCCGGTAGCCGGCACGTTGAGCGTATGGCGCGTCATCATCGCGCTGGGGTAGCCGCCCACCTCGCTCTGGCTATTGACCAGGGCGCCCTTGCGCTGGCGGAAGTTCTCGACGATGCGCTTGTCCACTGCGTCACGATCACGCGGGCGGGCACCGGCGCGCTGCAGCACCTGCTCGGTCACCGAACCCACCGGCAAGGCAGACAGGCCGGCTGGCCACACCGGCGCGGCGCTCAGCTGCCTGATGCCGGTGCCGAAGGTCTGCGGCACGGTCGCACCATTGCGGTCATAAGCCAGGTTGTCAGTCATCCACACATCGCCGCCCGTGGTGTTGCTGCCCACCAGCCCGAGGCCGGCCTTGGTGTTCACGCCGTGGTGCATGACGTTACCGACGATGGCCACGCGGGGATTCGGGGGCAGCGTACGGCCCGACCATTCGCCTTCGATGGTGCCCATGCGGATCGCCCACACGCCGGGGTTGTAGATCAGGTTGTTGACGATGACGCCGGTGGCGCCGCCCTTGTACCAGGGATTGCGTTCGTCGTTGTGGGCATACAGGTTGCCGATGACGGCGACGTCGGTGACATTGTCGTGGATCAGCGAGCCCATGGAGTGGGTGCCCTTGGCGTGCGACGAATCGTGCAGCGCCTCGGCGACGATGTTGTTGGATAGCGTCACGCGCCGTGCCGTACCATTCGGCCCATCGTAGCGCGGACCGGACACCGACAGGTTCTCGTCCGTGCCCCAGGCGAAGCTGCAGTGGTCCACGACGACGTTGTAGGCATTGACGCCCTCGATGGCGACGTCCTTCTCGAAACCGCTTCCCTTCGCCTCGCCGGCATCGCCGATGCGGAAGCGGATGTGCTGCATCAACACGTCGTGCGTGTTGATCTTCATTCCGGCGCGGATCAGCGTGATGCCGGGCGACGGTGCGGTCTGGCCCGCAATCGTCACGAAGGGCTCGGTGATCTTCAGGTCGCTCTTGTTCAGGTCGATGATGCCGCCGACCTCGAACACGATGATGCGCGGGCCGCTGGCGGCCAGTGCCTCGCGGAACGAGCCGGCCCCCGTAGAGGCCAGCGTGGTGACACGGATGATGCGTCCGCCACTGCCTGCCACCGTCTCGGTGCCGAAACCCTTCAGGGCCGGCGCGGCCGGACCGGTGCCGCCGGAAGAAGATGAAGAAGAACTGCTGCCGACGCCACTGCTCGACGAGGAGCTGGAGCTGCTGGAAGAGCTCGACGACGAACTGCTCGATGACGAACTGCTCGACGAGCTGCTCGAACTCGACGACGAACTGGAGGAGGAACTGGAAGAGCTGCTGGAAGAAGAGCTGGAGGACGAGCTCGACGATGAACTGGACGAGGAGCTCGAAGACGAAGCACCACCACCACCGGACGGGACCGAGCATTCATTGACGCCACCACCGATGCGTCCACCGAACGTCGCTTCGGTACAGCTCAGCGTGCCCGCCGCCATCTGTTTATAGAGGAACTGGTCGGCACGGCCAAAGGCCACGTTGGCCGCTGCCGACAGCGTGCAGGTCGCACCTTCCTTGCACACTGTCACGTAGCCGCTGGGCCGGTTGGCCGCGTTTGCGTTACCTGCCGTGCCGAGCAGCAGCAGCCCCAGGCCCAGCGCTGCACTCATCCATCTGCTGCGCATCGTTTTGTCTCCAGTTCTTGTTGTATGGCCAGTCCAGCGATTGCATGCCAGCCACTGTCCTCATGCGGCCGTAACAAACGCCGCAAACGAAAAGACCTGCCACCGGAGTGACAGGTCTTGTGCATCAAAGCTGCAGTGCTATCCCGGACTCAGTTCTGGATGGCGCACTTGTTCGGGTTGCCGCCGGGGTCGCTACCGAACACCGACACCGTGCAGGCCACGCTGTTGCCCACGCCGACATACTTGCTGACCCACTTGCCCTTGCGGCCGAAGGCCACCCAACCCGTGCCCTTGGACACGTTGCAGGTGCCGCCCAGGTCGGCGCACTTCGAGAAGCCGTTGGGGTAGTCGCCCGTGCCGGACAGGACCGGAGCCGAACCGCCCGAGGAGGAGCTGCTCGAGGACGAGCTGCTCGACGACGAAGAGCTGGAGCTCGACGAGGAAGAGCTCGAAGAAGAGCTGCTGCTGGACGAGGAGCTGCTGGACGACGACGAACTGGAGCTGGACGAGCTGCTCGAGGAAGAGCTGGAGGAGCTCGACGACGAGCTGCTGGTGCCACCCGAGGACGAAGAGCTGGAGGACGAGGAGCTACCGCAGGCCGAAGCCGTCAGTTGCGCGCCGTTCTTGCCCACGCCGGCGTAGCTGGCCAGCTTGTCCTTCACGCATTGCGCCGAAACCGGCTCGTAGCTGTAAGGCAGCGAGGGCTTGGAGGCCAGCGTGGACGTCCAGGAGTCGGCGTTGATGCCGCCGGAACCCGGGTCATCCCAGGTGATGCCGTAAGTGGCGTTGCTCGCAGCGCTGGTCACATTGTTGGCAATCAGATGCCAGGTGCCGCAACCATTGGTGTCGTAGCGGCAGGTCAGCGGGTTGAGGGAGTTCTCGAAGTAGTTGCGCTCCACGATGGCCTTGCCGCTGGCGCGCACGTTGATGCCCGAACCGGTGATCTTGTCGTAGTGGTTGTTGTACGCGTGCATCACACCACCGCGCTGCAGCGGCAGACGGCCGTTCACATTGCGGTAGACGTTGTGGTGGAAGGTCACGGTGCGCTGGAAGTCCGTCGAACCACCGCTCTGGGTGTGACCCATCAGGCCGACCTTCTTGCTGTCGCGGATCACGTTGTACGACACGGTGATGTTCTGCGCGTCCTTCTTGATGTCGATGGCCGACTCGAAGGTCAAGTCGCCGTCGGGCGAGCCCTTGCACTCGTTATTCACGGCGAACAGCTCGTTGTGGTCGACCCAGATGTTGGAGCTGTTGTCGATGCGAAGCATGTCGGCGTCATTGTTGGCACCGCCCAGCGCACCGATCTTCATGTTCTTGATCACGATGTTCGAGCTCTTGATCATCGTGATGCCGAAGTTGGCCGACGAGCCGTTCGCACCCTGGATGGTGATGCCCTTGGTGAACTCCTTGATCGCGACTTCGCGGTAGGTGTCGTTCCAGCGAGCCTTCGGGCAGTTGCCGGAAGCGTCGACGGTGTGGTCACGCACGACCGAGGCGATCAGCGCGTCTTCGTTGCCGGTGTAGGTAATGATGACGGGATAGGCACCGCCACTCACCTTCTTGCCAGCATCGTCGAGCAAGGCGTTGGCGAGGATGGTGTTGATCTGCTCGAAGGTCGAGGCAGTGAAGGAACGCGCGCCGGACACGTTGCCGCCATCGGTGGTGGCGAAACCGCCGGTCTGGGCAGCCATCGTGGATTGCGCAGCGACCAACAGCAGACCCGCAACCACGGGGTTGAGCTTGAACTTCATGACTTGTTGTCTCCTGTGTTTTTATAGGTGCGTGCCCGGCATTGGGCTGCGGCACTGGCGCAAGTCCGTGGCGCTTGCAGATCCTTCTGACAGAGACGGATTGCTTCTGCGACCTCGTACGGCGCTTAGTTTGATCACAACACCAAAACACCGCAATGTGCAGAGCAGCAAGACCAAACAGGGATTTGCGGCGTAATTCACGGCGCTGCGTGAAAGGTCCGTTTTCTATGCCCAAAGACATAGAAATAATGCGGGAATACCCCTAGGAAAAAGGGCGGAGCATTCCCCGGAAAGCCCGTCAGTTAGGGCGATGCGCCTCGGCCAGGTAGGCGTGCGAGCGCATCTCGACGAGGCGCGAAACCGTGCGCGGAAACTCCTGCGAGTTAGGCCCTTCCCGGTAAAGGGCGTGAGCCTCCGCCTCGGCACTGGCGATCAGTTTGGTACGGGAATCGTACAGAACATCGATCAGCCAGGTGAAGCGACGTGCTTCATTGCTCTGGTCCCGGCCCATGACGGGAATGTCCGAGACCACCAGGGTGTGGTGCTCGCGGGCAATTTCCAGGTAGTCGTTCTGCGAGCGCGGGCCACCGCACAGCATCGCGAAACTGAACCAGGCCACGCCCGGCGCAAGCCGCACTGCCGGAATCTCGCGCTCCAGCACATTGAGGCTGCCGGCATGACCTTCCACGCCAGCGATGCGCTCGAAGTGCGCCTCCAGCACGCTGTCCGCCTCGGGTCCGGCAGGCACCAGGAAGATGTTCATCTGCTGCAGTTCACGCAGACGGTAGTCGGTGCCGTCGTCCACTTCCTTCACCTCGAAGTGGCGCTTGAGGTATTCGATGGCGGGCAGGAAATTCTGGCGCTGCAGGCCACCCGGATACAAGCCATCAGGCGGGTAGTTGGATGTCATCACGAAGATGACGCCACGGCTCATCAACGCCTCCAGCAGGCGACCGAGGATCATCGCCTCCGCGATATGCGAGACGTGGAACTCGTCGAAACAGAGAAGACGCGTCTGCTGCGCGACTTCGTCGGCGACCTGCGACAGCGGATCTTCGTTGCCGGCATGCGCGCGCAGACGACCATGGATCTCCTGCATGAAGGCATGGAAGTGCACACGACGCTTGCGCGTATAGGGCACAGCCTCGAAGAAGCAGTCCATGATGAAGCTCTTGCCGCGCCCTACTCCGCCCCACAGGTACACGCTCTTCGGCGGTTCGGGATGGATGAACAGCTTGCGCAGGGCGTTGCGCCGCCGCGCCTTGAAGTCGAGGAGCTCGGTGTAGAGCTGCTGCAGGCGGTTCACCGCGCCGCGCTGCGCCGGGTCGGACTTGTAGCCACGCAGCTTGAGCTGCGTCTCGTAGGCGTCGATGACGCCGTTCTCCGGCACGTTGAGGATGCGGTAGGACATTGCTCTTGATACAGAAATGGAAAAAGGGGAAGGGAGGCCGTCGAGGCCGGGCGCGGAGCCCTTTGTCCCTTCCCCTTCCTGATCCGCTGGATCAGAAGTGCAGCGAGCGCTTCTCTACTGCCAGCATCGCTTCGTGCATGACTTCCGACAGCGTCGGGTGCGCGTGGCTGATGCGGGCGATGTCTTCGGACGACGCGGCGAACTCCATTGCGGTCACCGCTTCGGCGATCAGTTCCGAAGCGTTGGTGCCGATGATGTGCACGCCCAGGATGGTGTCGGTCTCGGCATGCGCCAGCACCTTCACGAAACCGGTGCTGTCGCCCTGGCTGAGTGCGCGGCCGTTTGCCAGGAAGGGAATCTTGCCTTCCTTGAACGGCACGTTGGCGGCCTTGAGCTCCTGCTCGGTCTTGCCGACCCAGGCGATTTCCGGGTGCGTGTAGATGACCCAGGGGATGGTGTCGTAGTTGATGTGACCCGCCTGGCCGGCGATCACCTCAGCGACCATCACGCCCTCTTCCATGCCCTTGTGCGCCAGCATCGGGCCAGGCACCACGTCACCCACGGCCCACACGTTGCGCAGGTTGGTCGAGCAGTGCTCGTCCACCTTCACGCGGCCGCGCTCATCGAGCTGCAGACCCACCGCGTTGGCATTGAGGCCATCGGTATTCGGCACGCGGCCCACGGCGACGATCAGCTTGTCGAATTCCTGGGTCTGCTCGCCTTCTTCGGCCTCGTACTTCACGACGACGGAGTTCTTCTTGGCGGTCACTTCCTTCAGCTTGATGCCCAGGCTGATCTTCATGCCCTGTTTGGTGGTGAAGATCTTCCAGGCTTCCTTGGCGACGGCGCTGTCGGCAGCGGCCAAGAAATCCGGCATGGCTTCGAGGACGGTCACTTCGGAGCCCAGGCGCTTCCACACCGAACCCATTTCCAGACCGATCACGCCTGCACCGATGACGCCCAGCTTCTTCGGCACGTCGGCGATGTCCAGCGCACCGACGTTGTCGACGATCAGCTTCTGGTCGACCGGAATGCCCGGCAGGTGACGCGGGCTGGAGCCGGTAGCGATGATGACGTGCTTGGCACGCACTTCTTCCTCGCCGACCTTCACGCGCCAGGTGCCGTTGTCGTCAGCCAGGAAGCTGCCGTGGCCGGGCAGGAAGGTGACCTTGTACTTCTTGAACAGGCCTTTGATACCGGTGACCAGCTGCGTGACGATGTTGTCCTTGCGCTTGATCATCGTCGGCACATCGATCGACACGCCTTCGGTCTTGATGCCGTGCATGACGAAGGAATGGTTGGCCTGGTCGTACAGCTCGGACGAATGCAGCAGCGCCTTGGACGGAATGCAGCCCACGTTCAGGCAGGTACCGCCCAGACGCGGCTCGCCCTTCGGGTCAGCATAGGGCTGGGATTCGCAGCAGGCGGTCTTCAGGCCCAGCTGCGAGGCTCGGATGGCCGCCACGTAGCCGGCGGGACCACCGCCGATGACGACGACGTCGAATTCTTGACTCATGTCTCTTTCCTTTGGTGAAAAGTGAAATGTGAGACGTGATGCCCCCTCCCCGACCCTCCCCCTGCCGGGGGAGGGAGGCACGCGGGCACCGCGCTACGTTTCACCTTTCACTTTTCACGTTTCACTTCGTCCGGTCAGACTTCCAGCAGCAGGCGCGCCGGGTCTTCCAGCGCTTCCTTCATCGTCACCAGACCCAGCACGGCCTCGCGACCGTCGATGATGCGGTGGTCGTAGGACATGGCCAGGTAGTTGATCGGGCGGATGACGATCTGGCCGTTCTCCACCACCGGACGATCCTTGGTGGCGTGGATGCCGAGGATCGCGGATTGCGGCGGGTTGATGATCGGCGTCGACAGCATGGAGCCGAAGATGCCGCCGTTGGAGATCGAGAACGTGCCGCCGGTGAGCTCTTCGATGCTGAGCTTGCCGTCGCGGGCCTTGGCGCCGTACTCGGCGATCTTCTTCTCGATGTCGGCCAGGGTCATCTGGTCGGCATTGCGCAGGATCGGCACGACGAGGCCGCGCGGCGAGCCGACGGCGATACCGATGTCGAAGTAGCCGTGGTAGACGATGTCATTGCCATCGACCGAGGCGTTCAGCACCGGGTACTTCTTCAGTGCGGCCACTGCGGCCTTCACGAAGAAGGACATGAAGCCCAGCTTGACGCCGTGCTCCTTCTCGAACTTCTCCTGGTACTTCTTGCGCATCTCCATCACCGGCGCCATGTTCACTTCGTTGAACGTGGTCAGGATGGCGTTGGTAGCTTGCGACTGCAGCAGGCGCTCGGCCACGCGGGCACGCAGGCGGCTCATCGGCACGCGCTGTTCCGGACGGTCACCCAGCACCGACTCGACAGCCACCGGGGCCGGCGGTTGCGGCAGCGGCTGGCCGGCACCGACGGTCACCGGCACCACGGCGGCAGCATTGACGCTGCTGCCGGCAGCCGGCTTGGACACACCCAGCGCATCGGCCTTGGTGATGCGGCCGCCAGGGCCCGTGCCCTGCACCGTGGAGGGATCGACGCCCTTCTCGGCGAGGATCTTCTTGGCGGCCGGGCCGGAGCCTGCGGCACCCGTGCTGGCGGCGGCAGCCGGTGCAGCGGCAGGAGCAGCCGCGGCAGGCTTCGCGTCGGCGGCCGGCGCAGCAGCACCCGCCTTGGCTTCGGTATCGATGTGGGCAATGACTTCACCGCTGGTGACGGTGGAGCCGTTGCCCTTGATGATCTTGACGATCACGCCTTCGGCCGGTGCCGGGGTTTCCAGCACGACCTTGTCGGTCTCGATGTCGATCAGGTTCTGGTCGCGACCAACGGCTTCGCCTTCCTGCTTGTGCCAGGAGACCAGCGTTGCCTCCGACACGGATTCCGACAGCTGCGGAACTTTCACTTCGATCAGCATGTTGTTATTCCTCTGCTTCCTTTGAGCGGGCGGCTACTTTGCCGGCGCCGAGTCCTGATTGAGCGCACCGAGCGCGCCTTCGATGACAGCCTTCTGCTGCACGTTGTGCTTGGCGTAGTACCCCACCGCCGGCGAGGCGGAAGCGGGACGGCAGATCAGGTGCAGGGTCTGATCCTTGCGCAGACATTTCGCGAGATGCTGGCGCGACACGAACCAGTACCAGCTGCCCTGGTTGCGCGGCTCTTCCTGACACCACACCACTTCCTTGGCATTCGGGTACTTGTTGATCTCGGCGTCGAAGGCAGCTTCCGGGAACGGGTACAGCTGCTCGATACGCACGATGGCGATGTCCTTCAGACCCTTCGCGCGACGCTCGGCCAGCAGTTCATAGTAGATCTTGCCGCTGCACAGCACGATGCGCTTCACCTTCTTGGCATCGAGCTGATCCACTTCGCTGATGACGGTCTGGAACTGGCCGTTGGCGAGTTCTTCCATCGTCGACACGGCGTCCTTGTGGCGCAGCAGCGACTTCGGCGTCATGACGATCAGCGGCTTGCGGAACGGGCGCTTCTGCTGGCGACGCAGCAGGTGGAAGATCTGGGCCGGCGTGCTGGGCACGCAGACTTGCCAGTTGTCTTCCGCACACAGCTGCATGTAGCGCTCCAGGCGGGCGGAGGAGTGCTCCGGACCCTGGCCTTCATAGCCGTGCGGCAGCAGCATCGTGATGCCGCACTTGCGGCCCCACTTGGCTTCGCCGGAACTGATGAACTGGTCGATGACGACCTGCGCGCCGTTGCCGAAGTCGCCGAACTGCGCTTCCCACACAGTCAGCTGGTTCGGTTCGGTCGTGGCGTAGCCGTAGTCGAAGCCCAGCACGCCGGCTTCCGACAACACCGAGTCGAACAGCTGGAACGGCGCCTGGCCGTCCTGGATGTGCTGCAGCGGAATGTAACTGCCGGCATCCCAGCGCTCACGGTTCTGATCGTGGAACACGGCATGACGATGGAAGAAGGTGCCGCGACCGACGTCCTGACCGGAGATGCGTACGCCATAGCCTTCGGCCAGCAGCGTGGCGTAGGCCAGGTTCTCGCCCATGCCCCAGTCCAGAGGCTGGTTGCCGTCACCCATGGCCTTGCGGGCCTCGACGATGTTGGCCACGCGGGAGTGCAGCGTGAAGCCATCAGGCAGTGCAGTGAGGCGCTTGGCCAGACGCTTCAGTTCGTTGAGCGGCACACCGGTGTCGGATTCGTCGGTGTAGTCGTGACCGATGAAGGGCGTCCAGTCCACCGCGAACTTGCGGTTGTGGCCAGCCAGCGCCGGGTTGTACAGCAGCTCGCCACGATCCAGGTGCGCGCGGTAGTCGGCGATGATCTGGTCCGGCTCGCCACCGGTGCATACGCCCAGACCCACCAGCTTGTCGGCGTACAGCTTGCGCGTGCCGGGGTGCTGGGCGATCTTCTTGTACATCAGCGGCTGCGTGACCATCGGCTCGTCCTGCTCGTTGTGGCCGAGCTTGCGGAAACACAGCAGGTCGATGACGACGTCCTTCTTGAAGGTCTGACGGAACTCGATGGCGATCTGGCAAGCCAGCGCCACCGCTTCCGGATCATCGGCATTCACGTGGAACACCGGTGCCTCGGCCATCTTGAAGATGTCGGTGCAGTACAGCGAGCTGCGCGCGTCGCGCGGGTCGGAGGTGGTGAAGCCGATCTGGTTGTTGATGACCAGGTGGATCGCACCGCCGACACCGTAACCACGGGTCTGGCTGAAGTTCAGGATTTCCTGGTTGATGCCCTGGCCCGCCACGGCAGCATCGCCGTGGATCAGGATGGGCAGCACCTGGCTCATCTCGGTGTCGTTGCGACGCTTCTGGCGCGCGTACACCGAGCCCAGCACCACCGGATTGACGATCTCGAGGTGGGACGGGTTGAAGGCCAGCGACAGGTGCACCGGACCGCCCGGGGTGGTGACATCGCTGGAGAAGCCGTTGTGGTACTTCACGTCACCGGCGGACAGGTCGTCAGCGTGCTTGCCTTCGAACTCGGAGAACAGTGTCGCCGGGCTCTTGCCCAGGGTGTTCACCAGCACGTTCAGGCGGCCACGGTGGGCCATGCCGATGACGATTTCCTGCACGCCCAGCTTGCCGGCCGTGTTGATGAAGTTGTCCATCGCGACGATGGCGGAGTCACCACCTTCCAGCGAGAAGCGCTTCTGGCCGACGTACTTGGTATGCAGGTACTTTTCCAGCGTCTCGGCAGCGGTCAGGCGCTCCAGCACGCGCTTGCGCGTCGCGGTGTCGAACGACGGCGTGGCGCGGATCGGCTCCAGCTTGGACTGGATCCAGCGCTTCTGCGCGATATCGCTGATGTACATGTATTCAGCGCCGATCGAACCGCAGTAGGTCTGGCGCAGCGCTTCCAGGATCTCGCGCAGGGTGGCCTGCGGGTTCTGCTGGAACTGGAAGGAGCCGATGTTGAACGGCGCCGACAGATCGGCTTCGGTGAAGCCGTAGTGCGACGGCTCCAGCTCGGCGATCGCCGGACGCTCCTGGCGCTTCAGCGGGTCGATCTGCGCCCAGCGGTTACCGAGGAACCGGTAGGCGTTGATGATCTGCAGCACGCCGACCTGGCGCTTGTCGGCCACGCCGGTGGCGGAACCGGCACCGCGGCTCTGCTTGGCAGCCTGCGCGAAGGAAGCGATGACGGGCGCATGGGCCACGTCACGGCCGGCGCCCGGCAGGTTCTGCAGCGAGTCGAAGTAATCGCGCCACTGGTCCGGCACCGTTGCCGGGTTTTCGAGATAGGCCTCGTACAGTTCCTCCACGAACGGCGCGTTGCTGCCGAAGAGGTACGAGTTGCCCAGGTATTGGTTCATCATGAGATGTCGCCTCTGATGTCGTCGGGGTAAGTCGTTGTGGATACGGAGAGGGGCAGCGGATGCTGCCCCTTCTTCCATGGTGTTTTAGCTCAGCGTTGGGCGATCGGCTTGACGTCGCGTTGGGCTGCGCCGGTGTACAGCTGGCGCGGGCGGCCGATCTTCTGCTCCGGATCGCCGATCATTTCGTGCCACTGGGCGATCCAGCCGATGGTACGGGCCAGTGCGAAGATGCCGGTGAACAGCGGCACCGGGATGCCCATGGCCTTCTGCACGATGCCCGAGTAGAAGTCGACGTTCGGGTACAGCTTGCGGGACACGAAGTACTCGTCTTCCAGTGCGATCTTTTCCAGCGCCATCGCCAGCTTGAACATCGGGTCGTCCTGCAGGCCCAGTTCGTTCAGCACTTCGTGGCAGGT
>JAVHYF010000033.1 GCA_031119205.1 Moraxellaceae bacterium
GACGCGGGGTGGAGCAGTCTGGCAGCTCGTCGGGCTCATAACCCGAAGGTCACAGGTTCAAATCCTGTCCCCGCAACCAAATCCTTCAGCAAAAGGCCCGATCGCAAGATCGGGCCTTTTGCTTTGTGCGCACGGGTTGATCACGCGCCATGTCGCGCGACCATCCGGCACAGGCGCTGGATGGTATTTTCCCGCTGCTGGTGTTTCCCCTTTTCTTCAGTCCGTATCGAGCACGTCGATGATCAACCTGCACGTCTTTTCCCGTCCCTCCGGCTTCCTTTTGTTCAAGGACTACGCCCTGGGCGTAGTCATCGCTCGCAGCAAGGACGTGGCCGAATCGAAGGCCCTGCAGGAAGACAGTGCCGCATTCCGCATCGGGATCTGCAATTTCGCGGACAGGCACAAGAAGCGCGCCAAGGACATCTTCCTGTTCATCGACGATGAGGATGAAGCCGCGCCCTACGTCCTGTCGGTGCTGCGCAAGATGTTTGGCGATCCGGAGATCGCAACGCGTCTGGTGCGACTGAACTGCAAGGTGGAGTGTCCGAAGATGAGCGCAGCGGCGGCGCAGGCACTGACCGCACGCATCCTCGAGCGGGATTTCTGAGGCTGCCGGCACGCCGTCGGCAGGACGCTGCGCAACGGGGCTCTGGCGGTCTGCTGCAATCCGTTCAGCAATCAAGGCAGGTGCTGCATCTGCCGCACGCGTGAGGATGCCGCGTTACGCCCGGTGAGCTCACGCAGCCGGCGTAAAGCCCGCCTGGATGGGCGTTCCAGCGCTTTGCCGGCGCGGCCAGCCGGATGGCATGGCCCCTGCTAACTGTGCTCCGAGCATCGTTCAATCGGAGGCCGGTCGTGAGCCAGGCAGCAGTTGCAAATTCCAGCGTGGTCGCCCCCAGTGGCACCCTGAGTTTCCAGAACATCCGCAAGCAGTACGACGTGAAGGGTGAAGTCCTGCAGGTGCTGGACGGCATCAATCTCGAAGTGAAGCCGGGCGAGTTCGTCAGCATCGTCGGCAGCAGTGGTTGCGGAAAGTCCACGCTGCTGCGGCTGGCCATCGGCCTGGACGACGAGTACCAGGGCGACATCCTGCTCGACGGCGAGCGCATCCGTGGCACCAGCCTCAAGCGTGGCATCGTATTCCAGGAGCATCGCCTGTTCCCGTGGCTGACGGTGGAGCAGAACATCGGCGCGGCGCTGCAGAACTCCGACCTGTCCGATGCTGCCAAGCGCAAGGCCATCCAGGACCACGTCGACCTGGTGGGCCTGCAGGGTTTCGAGAAGGCCTATCCGCACCAGCTCTCCGGCGGCATGTCGCAGCGTGTGGCGATTGCGCGCGGCCTGGTGAACCGTCCGGAAATCCTGTTGCTGGACGAACCCTTCGGTGCGCTGGACGCATTGACCCGCGCCAACCTGCAGCAGGAGCTGCAGCGCATCTGGCAGACCGAGAAGATCACCATGATCCTCGTTACCCACGACGTGGAAGAAGCGGTGTTTCTCGGCGACCGCATCGTCGTCATGCAGCCGCGCCCGGGGCGCATCAAGCGCATCGTGCCGGTGCCCGTGCCGCATCCGCGCAACCGTCACGACCACGAGCTCAACCGCATCAAGGAGGACGTGCTGCGCGAGTTCAGCCATCTGCCGCCGGATCAACTGGTGGAGGCGAGGCCGGAGCCGCGCGCGCAGGATCTCGTGTTCGCCTGGTAAGCGCCGTGCCCCCCAGCCTCCAACTCGATTCGGCCGAGCTGGCCGAGAAGTACGACAGCGTCAGCGACAAGCAGTACCAGCACGGTCTGCTCCTGCTCGATGATCTCGCCGTCCAGCCCGGCCAGCGCGTGCTGGACATCGGCTGTGGCACTGGCCGCCTGGGCGAGCACGTGGCGAGCGAACGCGTCGGGCCGCGCGGCGAGGTGGTGGGTATCGACCCGCTGCCACTGCGCATCGACATTGCGCGCCGCCGTGCTTCCGCCAATCACCATGTCAGCGTGGGGCGTGCGGAGGATCTGTCGGCTTTCGCCGATGCAAGCTTCGACGTCGTCTACCTCAACAGCGTCTACCACTGGCTGCCGGACAAGCGCAGCGTGCTGGCCGGCGTGCGACGCGTGCTGAAACCGGGCGGTCGCCTGGGCATCAGCGTGGCCTCGCGCGAGCGCCCGCATGACGTGCAGCGCGTGCTGATCGATGCGCTGGCCAGTCATGCGCTGAACAGCGCCGTGGTGAATGGCAGTACCCCGCATCGAGTCAGCGCGGCCGAGCTCACCGAGCAACTGGACGCCGCCGGGCTCCTGCTGGAGCGACTCGAGCTGCGTCGCTTCGCGGATCATTTCCCCGACGTGGAGTCGGTGCTGGATTTCTACTTCGCGAGTTCCTTCGGCAACTTCCTCACCGACTACCTGCCGGACGTGCGCGCCAGGGTGCTGGACACCTTGCAGGCGCGCCTGCTGGCGCGACGCGGGCCGCAGGGCATCCTGCTGCACCGGAACCTGTTCTTCCTCGTGGCGTCCGCACCGCAGGACGACCGCTGACGCCCCAGCAAAGCGCTGCGCAGCGCTTTGCGCTGGACTGTTTTTCCACACCCACACAACAAGGATCCATCTCCATGCCGAAGCTGTATGTCGCAAAGGGCGCCTGCTCGCTGGGCGCGCATGTCGTGCTCAAGGAACTGGGCATCGCCCACGAGATCGTCAAGGTGCCGCTGCGTCAGCCCGACTCGCCGATCTTCAAGGTCAATCCGCTGGGCCGCGTGCCGACGCTGGTGACGGACGATGGCGAGGTCATCACCGAGAATGCGGCGATCCTGCCGTACCTGGCCGATCTCAAGCCCGAGGCCGGCCTCTTCGCGCCCGCTGGCAGCGTCGAGCGTGCGCGCATCCAGGAATGGATCGGCCTGGTGAATTCGGATCTGCATCCGGCGTTCCGCGCGGTGAACCGTCCCAACCTGTTCCACCCGGACGAGGCGCAGTTTCCCGCCGTGCGTGCGCAGGGCCTGACGCGCCTGCGCGATCTGCTGTCGGCGATCCAGCGCAAGCTGGAGGGCAAGACCTGGGCGATCGGGGAACGCTTCACGGTGGCGGATGCCTACCTCGGCGTCTTCATCGGCTGGCTGCCGCGTGCCGGCATCGACGCCGCGAAGGACTACCCGGGCCTCGCTGCCTACGGCGACCGCTACCATGCGCGTAGTGCGGTGAAGGCCGCGCTGACCGTCGAAAGTACTGACTGATGCAACGGAGCCTGCATGCCTGAACGCCTCGATGATCGTGCCCTGGACCAGTTGTTCCGCCAGGCGCGCACCTATCCTGCCTTCCTGCCGCGCGCCATCGACGACGCGACGATCCGCGAGCTGTACGAGCTGCTGAAATGGGGGCCGACGGCCTTCAACGCGCAGCCGGGCCGTTACCTGTTCGTGCGCTCCAGGGAGGCGAAGGAGAAGCTCGCGCCAGCACTGTCGTCCGGCAATCGCGACAAGACGCTGGCGGCACCGCTGACCGTCGTGTTCGCGTGGGACACGCAGTTCCCCGAACACCTGACGACCCAGTGGGACAAGCCCAGTGCCAAGGCACTGTTCGACGACACGCCCGCGCTGGTGGAGCCGACAGCACTGCGCAGCGGTAACCTGCAGGCGGCCTACCTGATCGTCGCAGCGCGTGCGCTGGGGCTGGACGTGGGGCCGATGTCCGGCTTCAAGCCGGACGTGGTGAACGAAGCCTTCTTTCCGGAGGGCCGCTGGAAGGCCAACTTCCTCGCCAACATCGGTTATGGAGATCCCTCGAAGCTAGCGCCGCGTGGTCCCCGTCTGGGCTTCGACGAGGTTGCGCGTATCGTTTGACGCTTCGCTCTCCGCGTCGGCACGGCTGATCAGCACATCCGACACAGCCTTGCCGACGCGCTGGAACACCACGCCGGCTTCCGTGCGGTCGTTGAGATCCGAGGCGCAGGTCGCCACCACGATGGCCTTAGCGATGTCCTGCGGGTTGATCACCGCCATGTGGCAGGCGCGCCGGTGCTGGGTGCCGGTCTTGTGGATGATCATCTCGCTCTTGGGGATGCCGCCTTCGAGGCGGTAATCGCCGCGGCGGCCGTACTTCATCATCTTGAACAGGGTCTGGGTGCTTTGCGCGGACAACAGCTTGCCGCGCACCAGTTGTTCCAGCATGTCGCCGTAGCCTTGCAGCGTCGCGGTGTTCATGTCGCGCTGGTAGTAGCGGGCGTAGGCCTCGCCGAAGCTCTTCGCCTTCAGGTCCGCCTCGCGCAAGTCCAGTTCTCGGCGGATCGCGGCCACGCGTTGCGGGCCGATGTCCGGGCCGGCCACCTTGATGAGTTGCTGGTTGTCCAGCTTGCGCGCGTCCGGGTGCAGCTCGGCGTAGATCTCGCGGCGCACCGTCACGAAGTCGGTCAGCTGCACCTGCTTGCCCAGCAGAGATTTCGCGGTGCCGTTCAGGTTGTCGATGCCGGCAGTGCGGATCAGCAGGTTGGCGGCCGTGTTGTCGCTGACACCCAGCATGCGCGTCAGCAGCGACTCCACGCTGTACTGGCTCCCGTTCTCCGCCCACAGCAGTTCGCCGGCACCATCCACCTTGTCCTGTTCCTGCAGGGTCAGCGGGCTTTGCAGGCCGAGCTTGCCGGCATCCACCTGGCGCAGCACGGTGATGGCGATCGGCACCTTGACGGTGGAGCTGAGGTACCAGGGCTGGTCGGCGGCGTGGGAGTAGGTCTCGCCGGTCGCCAGACGCTTCACATAGACGCCGAGCTTGCCGTTGGACTGCCGGTCGATGCGCTGAATCTGCTGGCCCAGCTCGTCCTGCCAGCCTTGTGCCGCCGCAGGTTCAGCGTGCGGGATCAGTACGCTGACTGCCAGCAGGGCGGGCAGCAGGCTGCGCAGCAACGGGCCGCTGCTTGCTGGCGGGGACGTTTCCGCCGGCACGGGGCGCAGGCGCCACGGCAGGTGGGACGGCGGGCGCGACAGGTACTGCGGCGGACAGGACTTCGTCTCGCGAGAGCGGGGGGCAGGCGGGTTCATCGGGGATTCCTCTCGTTATGGCACCGGAACGGCACAGCGCTACGCCGACGTCACGCAATGCGCGCTCGGCACGTTCCAGCGAAAGCTCGCCGCGCGCACAGGCGGCGATGACGACACGTTGCACATGCATGCCGTGCGCAATCTTGATGACGCCGCTATCGCAGATGCGGCGGCGCTGGGTTCCGGTCTTGTGGGCGAACTGCGCGCCGGGCAACAGGCCGGCCTTGATGCGATGCGTGCCGGTGGCGGTGCGACGCATCACCCCCAGCAGGTAGTCGGTCTGCTTCGCGGACAGCATCTCGCCGTCCGCCAGCGCTTCCAGCAGATCGCCGTAAGTGGACAGGCGCGCGCTGTTCACACCGCTGGCGTAGTAGGCGGAGAAGGCCTCGTCCAGCGATGACCGCCTGAACTTCGCGACCGGTGTTTCGGTGAGGCGCGCCAGCAGGGCGAGGCGGTCCTTGTCCCGCTGCTGGCGATGCAGCAGCAGCAGGTCATTGCCGGCCAGGCGCTCGGCGGCGGGCGTCAGCTCGCCATAGACGAGACGTCGCACGTCGCCCAGCGTGGTGATGCGGCCGAAGTCGTCACCACCGATCTCGCTGGCCACGTGGTTCACGTTACGGATGCCCACCAGCTCGATCAGCATGTCGCTGGCCGTGTTGTCGCTGTAGATGATCATCTGCTCCAGCAGGAAGCGGACGCTGAGCTGCGCGCCGACGCGCTGGCGGTTGGTCAGGCCGGCGCCGTCCACGTAGTCGGCGGCGCGCAGGGTCATCTTGCTGTCCAGATCGATCAGGCCGGCGTCGACACCGCGTAGCACCGCGATGGCGATCGGCACCTTCACGGTGGAAGCGAGATACCAGGTTTCGCTGGCGCGATAGCGCGCGGTCTCACCGGACTCCAGGTCGCGCACGTAGACGCCGATGTCCGCGCGATGCTCCGCGTCCACCACGTCCAGCGATTTTTCAAGGCGTTTGGTCCAGGCCGCGGGCGGCGCATCAGCCGGTGTACCGGCGGTCGTGACGGCGGCGCTGAAGCTCGCGGTGACCGCGACTACAAGCGCGCGAAGCCTGCGCGCAGTGGGAAACGGCACATGTATGGGTGTGCGTATGGAGGCAGCGAGCACGCGCGCAGCGGCGTCGCGATGCGATGGAGAGAGGGGAATACTCAGTGGATGCACGATCCGAGTCCTGCGCAGGACGGATCGTGTAACGGTACGGTGAAGTCGCAGCCGGCAGGTGTAAGAACTGTCCGATCTGCAGGTCGGCGAGTCGTCCTAAGTGTGCGAGGGGATCGTGGTCGTGCAGCGCTGCACGACCACGGCTCACATCTGGAAGCGTGGCGTCAGGAAACCGTGTCCGTCGCCTTCGTCAGCGACTGCGCAAGTCCGAGGCGACGCGCGACGGTGAACTGGTTGGCCGGCCGCGCCAGCCCCAGGTTTTCGCGCAGCGTTTTGCCTTCGTACGCGGTGCGGAACAGGCCGCGGCGCTGCAGCTCCGGCACCACGAGGTCGACGAAATCATTCAACGATTCCGGCAGCACCGGCGGCATGACGTTGAAGCCGTCGGCGGCCTCGTTCTCGAACCATTCCTGGATCTGGTCGGCGATGGTCTGCGGCGTGCCCACCACCACCCAGTGACCGCGCGCACCCGCGAGGTATTCGTACAACTGGCGCACCGTGAAGCCTTCGCGCTTCGCCAGCGTCAGCACCACGTTCTGGCGGCTGTTGCGGCCCTTTTCCAGCTCGGGGTAGTAAGGCGGCGGTGCGTCGAGGTTCCACTTCGTCACGTCCTCACCGGGCCAGAACTTGGCGATCTCACCGAGACCCACGGAGGGATGGATCAGGCCCTGCAGCTTCGCCCACTTTGCCTGTGCCTCTTCCTCGGTGCGGCCGATCACCGGCGAGATGCCGGGCAGTACCAGCAGCTCTTCCGGGCGGCGACCGTACTTGGCCATACGGCCCTTGATGTCGCGGTAGAAGGATTGCGCTTCGGCGAGGCTGGTCCATGCGGTGAAGATGGCTTCCGCGGTGGCGGCCGCCAGCTCGCGGCCGGGTTCGCTGGAGCCCGCCTGCACGATCACCGGGTAGCCCTGCGGCGGGCGCTCGATGTTCAGCGGGCCGCTCACCTTGAAGAACTTCCCTTCATGATTGATCTTGTGGAGCTTCGCCGGATCGAAGTACACGCCGCTCTCCGCGTCGCGCTTGAAGGCGTCGTCCTCGAAGCTGTCCCACAGGCCCTTCACGACGTCCACGAACTCATGCGCGCGCTCGTAGCGCAGCTCCGGCTCCGGATGCCTGTCATAGCCGAAGTTGCCGAACACCGTCTCGGCGCTGGTCGTCACCACGTTCCACGCGGCGCGGCCCTTCGAGATGTGATCCAGCGAGGCGAACTTGCGCGCCAGCAGGAAGGGGTCTTCGTAGGTGGTGGAGGCGGTGGCGACGAAGCCGATGTGCTTCGTGGCGGTGGCGAGTGCGGCCCACAGCGTGACAGGCTCGAAATGCGACACGCGGCCCTGGCGGCTGAAGGCCTCCGGGTCGTCGATCCAGCGGATGCCCGGGCTGTCGGCGACGAACACCTGGTCGAACAGGCCGCGCTCGGCGGTCCTCGCGACCTCGATGTAGTGATCGATGTTCACGCCGGAGTCGATCTGCGAACCAGGGTGGCGCCAGGCGGCGATATGGTGGCCGGTGGCCATGATGAATGCGCCGAGGCGCAGCTTGCGTTGGCTCATGGTGGAGTGCTCCGGAGCAGAGGGTTCAGCGAGTGGATTCAGAACGAGGATTCAGAACGAGGATTCAGAACGGGCGGGCGCCAGCGAGGCTCACGCGCTTGAGCACGCGGCGCTCGCTGGCGTCGAAAGCGGTGCGCGCATGCAGCGTGGCCTGGTTGTCCCAGTGCACGATGTCGCCGACTTCCCAGCGGTGCGTGTACTGGTACTTGGCCTGCGACAGGTGGGCGCGCAGGTGGGCGATCAGCGCGATGCCGACCGCTGGCTCCACGCCCACCAGTTCCACTTCGGAATGGGTGGCGAGGAACAGGATGCGACGGCCGCTGCGTGGATGGGTGCGCACCAGCGGATGCGGGAAGCCGTGACCCAGTGGTGTCACGTCCGGTGTGCGGTAGAGCGGGCGCTTCTGCCCGCTGGCGCGCACGAAGGGGTTATAGGTGATGAGCTGCAGGCCCTCGATGCGGCGCTGCGTTTCCTCGTCCAGATCGTCCCAGGCCCGGGCAAGGTTGTACCAGGTGGTGTCGCCGCCCACGCGCGGTACTTCCTGCGCATACAGCAGCGATCCGGCCGAGGGCAGCGGCGTCCACTGATGGTCGATGTGCGGATACAGCTCGCCGTTGCCGGTGTAGCCGCCTTCCACGTTGGCTACCGGCACTACGTCAGGCGCGCTGCCACCGTGATCCGAAGAGCCCAGCACCGGTACGTCGGCGGGCGAGTGGAAGACCGATCCGAAGTGCGTGGAGAAGGCCAGCAACTGTTCATCGCTCAACACCTGTTGCTTGAAGATCAGGATGCCGTTATCGTCCAGCGCGCTCTGCAGGCGCTGCACCAGTGCAGCGGAGAGTGGACGACGTGCGTCCAGCCTGCGCACCACGGCGCCGACACCACCGCCGGTGGGTGTGATGCTGATGTCGTCAGCAAGCTGCGGCGGAAAATCACTGTGCGCGGCGGCATGTACCGCCAGCGACAACTGGGTGAACAGCGGCCGCACTGCGAAGCGCGTGTTGTCTAGCGGCGCTGGGCTCGGCGCAACGAGCACAGGGCTGGTGGCGACGGGTTCGGCAAGGGTAGTCATGCAGGCTCCTGGCGGACGCGCGATGGATGCACACGGGATGTGTGTGCGAGCGCGCCTTGTAGATAGAGAGAGCCTGCCTTTGCATGCCGCATGCCAGTTTCCCGTCTGGCGTGCTGGATTGCTGCGCAGGGCGCACGACGCCGTGCTCCGACGCGTCATCAGGCATGGGCGTGAGCGGAATCGCTGGCGGCGGCGCTGCGGCAGATGCAGCAGCGTCGCCATCAGCCTGTGCGGAATCCGACAGCGATGCCCAGGGCATTGCGTAGGTCGGAAAAGCGCAGCGCCTTCCGACAGGTGTGTGGCGGGAGTTACTGGCCTTGATTGGTCGGATGGCGTGTCGGAAGGCGCTGCGCTTTTCCGACCTACGAGTGCTTATCCGACCGACCGCCTTTCAGCGTGCCTGTGTGGCCGCTGCGTTGCTGCCCAGTTGCTCCGGCTTTCGTCCGACGCCGGTGTTGCGCACCGGCTTGCCGTTGGCATCGAACTGCGTCCAGTAGTTCTCCAGTTGCAGCTCCTTCAGGGCAGCGTTCAGCCAGCGGCGGTCGATCCACTGGTCGACGTCAAATTTTCTGCGGATCAGCTTGTACTGGAAGGCTTCCTCCACCGACTGCTTGTTGCGCGCCACGGCATAAGGGTCGAACAGCGGCGAGAAGCGCCAGGCTAGCGGAATGCCCTGGTACTCCCAGTTGTAATGCGCTTCGGTGACACGACCTGCCGAGGCCCACAGCTTGATGATCTCGGCGCGGTTCACGTCTTCCGAGGTGTAGTGCGCAGCCTTCAGCAGCGCCTTGACCACGCGCTTCGTCGTCTCCGGGTACTTCGCCGAGAAGTCCTCGTGCACGAGGATGTGGCCCTGGCCGTTGTTGGTCGGCTCCTCGCGCGTGCTGTAGACGACCTTGCCTTCGCCCTTGTCGACGAGGAACAGGTTGTTGTTGCTGCCGAACACCGCGTCGAGGTCGCCGGACTGGAAAGCGGCCAGCGAAGCGGCGGGTTCCAGGTTCACGATCTTCACGTCACGCTCGGTCAGCTTGTGGCGCTGGAAGGCGCGGTTGGCGGCGAGCTGGGTGGCCGTGCCTTTGTGGAGGCCGATGCGCTTGCCGCGGATGTCGCTGAACTTCTCGATGCCACTGCCGGTGCGCGCGATCAGGTAGGTGTTGGTGCGACCGGTGACCAGCACCAGGCGCGCAGGTACGCCGACCGAGCGGCCTACGATGGAGGGCAGGTCGCCCAGCGTGGTGAAGTCCAGCTGCTTGTTGGTCAGGGCTTCGTTCACCGCAGGCCCCTGGCCCTTGAAGAAGATCCACTCGACCTTGGTCTTGTCGTTCCTGAATTCCTCTTCGATGAAACCGCGTTGCTGCGCGATGGCATTCCACCCGGTGCCCACGCGTGGCGGATTGCCGACGCCAGCGTTGGAGACGCCAAAGCGGATGACGGCGGGTGGCTCCTCCGCCTTCGCGTTGGCGCTGATGCTGGCGCCGGTCAGGGATGAGAGGAAGACCAGTGCCGCGAGTAGCGGCCTGCGGGCACGGGATGCAAGTGAGCGGGTTGATGTCATGGCGGTGTTCCAGCTGTTGGCGGGGAGGGTGCAGGCGCTGACTACGCGCGTTGCGTAGCCACGACCTGTCATGACTCGCTGTGCAACTAGTGGTCCACTTGCGGATGGCATTCCGGACTACATCGCATGGCGTGGCCGGGTTGCTGCGCGCGCAGCACGGCAGGGTGTGGCGCTGCCTCGCACCCGACAGAACGCGACCCGGGATGTCGGTCAAGCAGCAGGTGGAGCGCCGCATCGCGTGACTGCATGGCCCGCGGTGTGCCCCGGGTGTATCCCGGGTTTGTCCATATACGGCGTGCGCGATGCGGATATGCGTTCTGCTTCTGAATGGTTTGCAGCAGCGCCTTGTGCTGATGCTGCGTGACGCGCACGTCGTGCGCAGCCATGTCCGGATGACTCGCTGCAAAGCCTTGCTGCGCGGTGATTGCGCGATCTGCGAAGAGTTGGCACGCAGGTTGCGAAGGTTGTGCTCATCACACCCGGGCGGATCGCCGCACCGGGCTTGAAACGTCCCCACGACATAACAGGAGCATCAGCATGACCTTCGCCCACATCGTCACCCGTCGCCGCCTGCGACGCCTGCCTCTTTCCGGTTCGCTCCTCGGCCGCATCGCTGCGGCCCTGGGCCTCGTCGCCACGCTGGCAGTCCCGGCCTTGCCGGCTGCGGCGGAAACGCCACCGGCCGAGATCCGCTTCGCCTTCGCCAGCCCGAAGATCGGCTCGCCGCCGCAGTACACCATCGGCACGGCCGGCATCGCCTACTCGAAAGGGCTCTTCGAAGAGGAGTTCAAGAACGACAAGACGAAGTTCGAGTTCTTCTTCTTCAAGGGTGCGGGTCCTGCAGTGAACGAGGCCTTCACCAACAAGCAGATCGACTTCGCGGCGCACGGCGACCTGCCGTCCGTCATCGGTCGCGCTGCCGGCCTGAAGACGCGCCTGCTGTTCGCCAACAACCACCGCAACAACATCTACCTCGCCATTCCGCCGAACTCGACGCTGAAGTCGGTGAAGGATTTGCGCGGCAAGAAGGTGTCCTTCCACAAGGGCACCAACTCGCAGACCCCGATCAACCGCCTGCTGCGCGCCAACGGCCTGACCGAGCGTGACCTCAAGGTGGTGAACCTCGACACTGCCAGCGGCAAGGCAGCGCTGTTGAATGGCGACATCGACGCCCTGTTCGGCAGCATCGACCTGCTGCCCCTGCGCGACGAGGGCAAGCTGAAGATCCTGTTCACCAGCAACGGCAATTCGCCGGTCTACACGCGCCAGGCGCATGTGCACGTGGATGACGAGTTCGCCACGAAGTACCCGGAGACCACCAGGCGCATCGTCAAGGTGCTGGTGAAAGCCGCGCACTGGGGTTCGTTGCCGGAGAACCGCGCCGAGGTGCTGAAGCTGTGGGCGATCCCCGGCGTCTACACCACCAGCATCCTGGAGGAGGACTACGGCCCCGACCTGAGCGGTCGCTTCAGCCCGCTTTTCGACCCCTTCCTCGTCGGTCGCTACAAGGACGTGGTGAAGGATGCGCACGAGTACAAGCTGACCCGCAAGACCTTCGAGGTCGAGCCCTGGATCGACCGCAGCTTCGTCAATGCCGTGCTGAAGGAAGAGAAGCTGGAAGGCTTCTGGACGCCGCTGGATGTGAACGGCAAGCCGATCAAGGGCGCGAACCGCGCCAGCGCTGCCAGTGACAAGCCGGCTGCAGCACCGGTGAAGACCGCTGCCACCGGCACTACAAGCGGCGCCGCGAAGTAAGCCCGTCCAGCAGCCATCCTCCAGCCTCTCCGGGAGACCCGAATGTCATCTTTCCTCGTTCCTCACCGGACGGCGCTCACCGGCAGCGAGCTGGCGGTGGAGCTGCCGGCCGGGGGCGGGCTCGGCATCGGCGCCGAGCCTTCCGCGGCGCGGCGTCCGTCCGCGCTGGCCAAGTGGTTCAGCGCCCGGCTGCTGTCGGTGCGCGACAACTGGCGGCCCGCAGCCGGCCGTTTCCTGCTGGCCTGGGTGTTGCCGCTGGCAGTGTTCGCCCTGTGGTGGGCCGCTGCGAAGTATGGCTGGGTGGCGGAGCAGATCCTGCCGGCGCCGGCCTTCGTGGCGCAGACCTTCGGCGAGCTGTGGCAGAGCGGTGACATCACCACCAACCTGGGCATCAGCCTGCTGCGCGTGGTGTATGGCTTCCTCATCGGTGCGGGACTCGGCCTCGTGCTGGGTGTGTCGATGGGCCTGTCGCCGGTGGCGAAGGACTACATCCATCCCATCTTCAACGCCTTCGCTCAGGTGCCCTCGCTGGGCTGGCTACCGCTGCTGATGATGCTGGTCGGCATCGAGGAGTCGCTGAAGATCATCCTCATCACCAAGGCCGTGCTGGTACCGGTGGCGATCAACACCTTCCAGGGCATCAGCAATACGCCTACGCGCCTGATCGAGGTGGCGCGGGTCTACAACTTCACCCGCTCGCAGTTGCTGCGCAAGGTGGTGTTTCCCGCGGCCTTCCCGCAGATCTGGGCCGGTGTGCGCTTCGGCATGACCAAGGCCTGGCTGGCGCTGGTGGCGGTGGAACTGCTGGCTTCCAGCGAGGGCCTCGGCTTCCTGCTGGTGTATGGCCGCCAGTTGTTCCAGCTCGACGTGGTGATGTCTGCGGTGATCGTCGTGGGCGCTGTCGGCTTCACGCTCGACAAGGGCCTGGAGCTGGTGGAACGACGCCTGCTGCGCTGGCGCCGCGAGAGTTTCTGAGGAGCATGCGATGAGTCAATCCGAAACCATCTCCGCGCCTGCCGGTGCAGGTTTTGCCGCCACGCCGCGTGCAGCGGGCGCGGTGGCTGCGAAGAAGAAACCGGTTGCCGGCCCCACGCCGCGCTGGAAGAAAGTGCTGCGTGGCTTCGCGATTCCCGTCGCGCTGCTGTTGCTGTGGTCCAGCGCCTTCCGCTTCGGCTGGGTGCGCACGGACTTCCTGGCGCCGCCGGAGCAGGTGTGGGACACCTTCCTGCGCCTGTCCGCCAACGGCTACCTGTGGGAATCGCTGTACGCCAGCCTGCGGCGTGACGTCATCGGCTTCTGCATCGGCTCGGTGATCGGGCTGGTGGTCGGCGTGGGCATGGGTTTCTCGCGCTGGATCGACCGCGTGGTCGGCCCCAGCTTCCACACCGTCAAGCAAGTGTCGTTGCTGGCATGGATTCCCTTGCTGTCGCTGTGGTTCGGCCTCGGCGATCCGGCAAAGGTGGCTTTCCTGTCGCTGGCGGCCTTCTTCCCGACTGTGCTGAACACCTACGAGGGCATCCGCAGCGTGCCGCGCGAGCTGGTGGAAGTGGCGCGCGTGTTCGACTACTCGCGCTGGCAACTGATCCGCCGCGTGGTGCTGCCGGCCGCGTTGCCGTCCATCCTCACCGGCGTGCAGCTCGCGCTGATGTACTCGTGGATCGCCACGCTGGGCGCCGAGTACGTGCTGACCTCGGGCGTCGGCATCGGCAACCTGATGGTGGATGGCCGCGAGCACTTCTGGTTCGACCAGGTGATCCTCGGCGTCATCGTCGTCGGTCTGGTGGGCTTCGTGCTCAACACCGCCTCGCAACTGGCGGAGAAGCGACTGCTCGGCTGGCGTGGCACCTCGATCGCGAAGTTCAGCTGAACCTGCATTGCAAAGCATAGGCTCCCGCGTGGCTGGTCCGCGCGGGAGCCTTCCCTTTTCTTTCTTCATCTCTTCGCGGATTACTGTCATGAACGCGCCTGAACCACGCCTGTCTCCCGATCCAAGTGCCTTGCTGCGCGCCCGCTATGGCGGGTTGCCGGAAGGCATCGCGCCCATCGCACTCAACCCCGTGCTGGAGACCCTGCTGTCGCATCGCTCGGTGCGCGCCTTCCTGCCGGACGCCTTGCCGGCGGGCACGCTGGAGTGGCTGATCGCCGCCGCGCAGTCCGCACCCAGCTCCTCCAACCTGCAGACCTTCAGCGTGGTGGCGGTGGAGGACCCGGCACGCAAGGCGCGTCTTGCCGAACTGGCTGGCACACAGGCTTTCATCCGCGAGGCACCGGTGTTCCTCGCCTGGCTCGTCGACCTGTCGCGCATCCAGCGCGTGGCGCAGCACAAGGGTGCGGTGGTGGAGGGCCTGGGTTACCTCGACACTTTCATCATGGGCGCCATCGACGCCGCGCTGGCGGCGCAGAACGTGGTGAGCGCCGCGGAATCGCTGGGTCTGGGCAGCGTGTACGTCGGCGCGCTGCGCAACCAACCGGAGCCGGTGGCAGAACTGCTGTCGCTGCCCGCGAATGCCTTCCCGATCTTCGGCCTCGCGCTCGGCCGACCCGATCCGGCACGCCCCGCCGACGTGAAGCCGCGGCTCGCGCAATCGCTGGTGCTCCATCGCGAGCAGTACAGCGGCGACGCGGTGATCGACGGTGTTGCCGACTACGATGAACGCATCCGCGCCTTCAATCGCGAGCAGGGACAGCCGCCTGCCAGCTGGAGCGAGCGCACGCTGGTACGCCTGCGCGACGCGGAGGCGCTGCGCGGCCGCGACCGCCTGCGTGATGCACTCGCCCGCCAGGGCATCGGTCTGCGCTGAGCAGGCGTGGCGATGACGGACCCGCATGGATCACGCTGGCACGACGTGCAGCGAAAGAACGCACCACCCACAGGGACAACACCATGAGCGACAACAGGAACGCCAGCACCGGTTTTGCAGCGGCAGTGCAGCCGGCCGATCCGGCTACGGTCATCCGTACGGATGGCGAAGGCCTGGTTACCGGCGAGATCAGTATTCCGCTGGCTGATGGCAAACTGCCGGGCAGCCTGCCGGCATACCGGTCAGCGCCGGCAGGCGCGGGACCCCACCCGGTGATCCTGGTCATCCAGGAAATCTTCGGCGTGCATGAGCACATCCGTGATATGACGCGGCGGCTGGCGAAGCTGGGTTATCTCGCCATCGCGCCCGAGCTGTACTTCCGCCAGGGCGATCCGGCCAAGGCGCCGGACATCGACACCCTGCGCGAGACCATCGTCAGCAAGGTGCCGGACCGCCAGGTGCTGGACGACCTCGACGCCACGCTGGCCTGGGCGGACGCCAACGGCGGTGATGCGCAACGCATCGGCATCACCGGCTTCTGCTGGGGCGGACGCATCACCTGGCTGTACGCCGCTCGCCAGCCACGCATCAAGGCCGGCGTGGCCTGGTATGGCCGCCTGAATGGTGTGGCCTCAGAAGTGACGCCGCTGCATCCCATCGATGTGGTGTCGCAACTCAAGGCGCCGGTGCTGGGTCTGTACGGCGGGCAGGACGCAGGCATTCCGCTGGAGGCGGTGGCCCATTTCCGCGAAACGCTGAAAGGCGCGCACAGCCCGTCGGAGATCTATCTCTACCCCGAGGCCCCGCATGCCTTCTACGCCGATTACCGGCCCAGCTACCGGCCGCTGGACGCGGCGGATGGCTGGCAGCGCCTGCAGGCGTGGTTCGTGCGGCACGGCGTGGCGCCGTGAACCGCAACCTGCGTCTCATCAGCCTGCGTGAGGCAGTGCCGGATGATGCCGCGCAACTGATGCCGCTACTTTCCGAACTGGGATACGCACAACAGGAACAAGCGCTGCAACAGCGCATCGCTGCCTTGCATCGGCCGCAGGACAGCGTATGGGTCGCGGAGGGCGAAGGCCACCTGCTTGGCGTGGCCAGCCTGCATCTGGTGCCGATGTTCCATGCGTCCGAGGCACTGGGAAAAGTCACTGCGCTGGTGGTGTCCGCGTCGGCGCGTGGGCAGGGTCTCGGGCGGATGCTACTGCGCGCGCTGGAGGAACACGCATGGCGACATGGCGCGACACGCATGGAAGTGATCAGCGGCAACCACCGGCCGCAGGCGCATGCCTTCTACCAGCACCTGGGTTACGCGGCGACCAGCCAGCAGCGGTTCATCCGCCAGCTCGGTGCCGCGACGGCCGGGAGCGCGATCGCGGCAGCGTGATGCGCGGTGTGTAGCGCAGTGCGTTGTTCAGTCATCCAGGTGGCCGTGGTGGGCCACACTGTCGTGCTTCCAGTAGGCGGAGGCCTTGATCTGGTTCCTGTGCAGGCCGTGGTGTTCCACCAGCACGCGGCGCACCGCGGTGATGGCGTCCGACTCGCCCGCCGCCCACGCGAAGCCTTCGCCTGCTGGCAGCGTGAGCGCGGACACCGCATCGGCCAGCGTCGTCTCGCCGCGCACGATCCATTGCACCTGCGGTGCGCAAGCGCTTGCGAAATCGCGGCGGTCGCCGGCATCCGCAACTTCGATCACCGCCAGCACGCGGCTACCTGCCGGCAACTCCTCGATGCGGCGCGAGATGGCGGGTAGCGCCGTGTCGTCACCCACCAGCAGATGCCAGGCGTAGTCCACCGGGACCACCATCGAACCGCGCGGACCACCGATGCCGATGACCTGGCCGGGTGCGGCCTGCGCAGCCCAGCTGGCGGCGGGGCCGTCGCCGTGCAGCGCGAATTCGATGTCCAGTTCGCCACGCGCGGTGTCGAAGCTGCGCGGGGTGTAGTCGCGCATCTGCGGACGCGCCGCGCCTTCCGGAGACTCCAGTCTTTCCGGGCCGGCCACCGGCAGAACCAGCGTTTGCCCCGGTGGCGGCAGCATCAGCTTGACGTGATCGTCGAAGGACGCGCTGACGAAATCGTGCAGGGACGGGCTGGCGAAGCGCACGCGGACGATGCTGTGTCCCACCCGGGTGACCGACTGAACCGTGAGCTCGCGCGCCTTGATGGTGTGACGCACGCGCTCGGTGCGGCGTGCGGGCACATTCTGGTTGGCTTGTTGATCCATGGAAAGGCACTCCTCGGCAAAATGGTTGATACAATCAACCTATCCTATGACTTGATGGTTGATGAAGTCAACCATGTGGAGAGAAGGGACATGCCGAAAGGACCCGGAGTGGAGGGGAGCGCTGCGGTGGAGCAGGACGAAGCGCTGCTGGAGCACCTGCACGCCCTGATGCACCTGTTCAAGGCGCAGGCGCGCGATGCGCTGGCCGCCGACGGCAGCGGGCTGGGGCCGATGGAGGCCCGTGCGCTGGGTTTCATCGCGCGCCATCCCGGCAGCACGCAGCAGGACCTGGTGGAGCACAGCGGCCGTGACAAGGCGCAGATCGCGCGCCTGGTCGGCCAGCTGGGTGAGCGCGGGCTGATCGAGCGGCGTGCCGACGAGAGCGACCGCCGCTGCCAGCGCCTGCAGCTCACGCCAGCAGGGCAGGCGCTGCAGCGTCGCCAGCGGCAGAAACGCCGCCAGTTGCTGGAACGAATGCTTACCGGTTTTGACGAACACGAACGTCAGGCGCTCGGCGACCTGCTCGCGCGCATGCGCGGCAATGCCGGGGCCTAACCCCGCGACCATCATCTCCCTGCAAAGGGCGTCTCACGAAGGACCCGTCATGATCGACCTGTACTACTGGACCACGCCGAACGGCCACAAGATCACCATGTTCCTGGAGGAAGCCGGTGTGCCCTACCGCATCCTGCCGGTGGCCATCGGCAAGGGTGAGCAGTTCAAGCCGGAGTTCCTCGCCATCGCGCCGAACAACCGCATTCCCGCCATCGTCGATCATGCGCCTGCCGGTGGCGGTGAGCCGGTGTCCATCTTCGAATCCGGTGCCATCCTGCTGTACCTCGCCGACAAGCTCGGCACGCTGATTCCGCAGGACCTGCGTGGCCGTACCGAGGCCGTGCAGTGGCTGTTCTGGCAGATGGGCGGGCTGGGGCCGATGGCCGGGCAGAACCACCACTTCACGCAGTACGCGCCGGAGAAACTGCCCTACGCCGTCGAGCGCTACGTGAAGGAAACCGCGCGCCTCTACGCGGTGCTCAACAAGCGCCTGGCCGACCGCGAGTTCGTTGCCGGCGAATACTCGATCGCCGACATCGCCAGCTATCCGTGGATCGTGCCGCACGAGCGCCAGCAGCAGAAGCTGGAAGACTTCCCGCACCTCAAGCGCTGGTTCGACACCATCGCCGCCCGGCCGGCCACGCAGCGCGCCTACGCACGGGCGAAGGAAGTGAATCCGGGCGAAAAGCCCTCGGTGGATGACGAGTCGCGCAAGGTGCTCTTCGGGCAGGACGCTTCGACAGTGCGCTGAGCGGGTATCGGCGCGGGAGCTATTCGCGTAGCATCACTGCCCCCGCGTTTTCCGGCGCATCGACTGACGAGGTGGAAGCATGAAGAACTGGTTGTTTCTTGGCACCGCGATCCTGGCCGAAGTGATCGCCACCTCGGCGCTGAAGGCGAGCGATGGTTTCTCGCGCCTGCTGCCTTCCGTCATCGTCGTGGCGGGCTACGGCGTGGCCTTCTACTTCCTTTCGCTGACGCTCAAGGCCATCCCGGTCGGCATCGCCTATGCGGTGTGGTCCGGCGTCGGCATCGTGCTGGTGTCGCTCATCGCCTGGCTGGTCTTCGGCCAGAAGCTGGACGCGCCAGCGCTGATCGGCATCGGGCTGATCGTCGCCGGCGTGCTGGTGCTCAACCTGTTCTCGAAGTCGTCCGCGCACTGATGCCCGCGCCTGCATTGCAGGAGGCGCTGCTCAACATCAACGTGCTGGGCTGCAGTGGCAGCGGCAAGAGCACCTTCGCGCGGCGTCTGGCCGCAGCGCTCGGCGTGCGCTACATCGAGATGGACGCAGTGTTCTGGGAGCCGGCATGGACCGAGCCCACGGACGAGCGCTTCTTCGCGCGCCTGCGCGACGCGCTCGTCGAGGGCGATGGCCGCTGGGTGCTGGACGGCAGCTACACGCGCACCATTCCCATCAAGTGGCCGCTGGTGCGCACCGTCGTGTGGCTGGACATGAGCTTCGGGCTGACGGTATGGCGCGTTTTTTGGCGTGCCTTGCACCGTGCCTGGAGCGGCGCGGAGTTGTGGCCGGGCACCGGCAACTGCGAGAGCCTGGGCCGCATGTTCTCGCGCAAGTCCATCGTGCTGTGGGCCATCGAGCATCATGGCCCGAACCGCATGAAGTGCGAGGCGCAGATGCGCGACCCGCAGTACGCGCACATCCGTTTCATCCGCCTGCGTTCGCCGCGCGAGGTGGAGGCCTTCCTTCGCGCAGTCGAACGGGGGAAACCGCTGGAGAGCGTCTTGCCAACGGCTGTCGTTGATCGGGCAGCGATGGCACACGAGTGATGCACCAGTGGCGCTCGGGAGCGTGGGGGATGTGCGCGATGCGTCGGCTAGTAGTCGTTCGTGCGTGGGTCGTTCGCGCGTGTGTCAAGCCTGAACAATGCAATGGACGGCGTGAAACCATCGCTGCCCACGAAATGACCATTGTGTGAAAGCCGAGCCGCGTCAGTCGCTTACGGATTCATCCCCACAGTTGTCCACGGGGGCATCCACAGAAAATGTGGATAACCGTGTGTGGTGTCGACGCAACCGGAACGATCGTGCGGCGACGGTTAGTAGGGTGGGGTCGGACGAGTGTTGAAATCCTGGCGACAACCCGCCGCCGGAGCATGGACGTTACGACGACGGTGGGTTGCTTCGCGAACCCACCCTAAGGGCCGTGCCCGCTCAGTACTTGTTCAGCACCCGGAAGCTCTGGTCGGTGCTGCGCTGGCTTTCGCTGCCCTTGGTCCAGCCCACCGCGCGGCGGTAGCCGCCCAGGGTGCCGGCATCCGCGAGCAGCGATTCGTCGGCGATGCCGACGCGGTCGGCATCCGGTGACACGTACAGCGCGTCCACCGGGCAGTACAACTCGCACATGAAGCAGGTCTGGCAGTCGTCCTGTCGCGCGATCACCGGCGGGCTGTCGGGCACGGCGTCGAAGACGTTGACCGGGCAGGCGCTGACGCAGAGGTTGCAGGCGATGCAGCGCGATTCGC
This sequence comes from Moraxellaceae bacterium, assembly GCA_031119205.1. Classification (GTDB taxonomy): domain Bacteria; phylum Pseudomonadota; class Gammaproteobacteria; order Burkholderiales; family Rhodocyclaceae; genus Uliginosibacterium. The sequence goes on from JAVHYF010000033.1 coordinate 20,197, forward strand.
TGACCAGCTCGATCATGCGGCCTCCTTCGTCAGTGCTTCGGGTTGTGGCGTGGTGGCGGGGCGGGTACTCGTCCAGATTTCATCCAGCCCGCCTGCGGTGATGAGGTGGTGCTGTTTCGGGTCCAGCCCCGGATGCTCCTCGCGCTTATGCATGCCGCGTGTTTCGGTGCGGGCCAGCGCGCTGCGGTACATCCAGCGCGCGGTGGCAGTCATCGCGGCGGCCTCGCGGGCGCGGATCACCCGCGTGTTGTCGGCGCCGCGGCTGTGGCGTTGTGCGTGCCACAGCGCGTCCAGTCTGCCCAGCGAATCCTGCAGGCGCTCGGCGTGGCGGAAGTAGTTGCGCTCGTACGGAAACACCTCGGCCTGCACGGCACTGGCGACTGCCGAAGGGTCCAGCACCTGGCCACCGGTGTCGCGCACCGCGGTGCTGCCGGCGCGATGCACATGGCGCGCCACATGGTTGCTGCCCAACTGGCGTGCGTAGTCGGCGGCACCCGCACCGGCCCAGGCCCCTGAAGACATCGCCCACGCGGCGTTGTGGCTGCCACCACCGGTGAAGCCGCCGCAGATGAGTTCGCGCGTGGCGGCATCACCCGCCGCATACAGGCCGGGCACGCTGGTGGCGCAGGTCTTGTCGGTGATGCGCAGGCCGCCCGTGCCGCGCACCGTGCCTTCCAGACGCAGCGTCACCGCGAAGCGCTGGGTGAAGGGGTCGATGCCGGCGCGGTCGAAAGGCAGGAAGAAGTTGGGCTGGGCCAGGCGCAGCGCGTCATGCAGATCCGGCGCGGCTTGATCCAGCACCGCGTACACCGGGCCTTGCAGCAGCGCCCTGGCGATCTTCGAGCGGCTGTGGCCGCTGGCACCTTCAATGACGCTGCCGTCCTCGCGCAGGAAGCGCGCGTAGCGGTAGAAGGCGGTCTTGGTCACCGACGAGAAAGCGGGTGCAATGCCATAGGCATTGGAGAACTCCATGCTCGTCAGTTCAGCACCGACTTCGGCCCCCATCAGCAGGCCGTCGCCGGTCAGCACGTTGCAGCCCAGGGCGCGCGACAGGAAGGCACAGCCACCGGTGGCGATCACCACCGCACCGGCACGCACCAGCCAGCGCTCGCCGGCCTGGCGGCTGATGCCGCTGGCGCCGGCCACCGCGCCCTTGTCGTCCACCAGCAGTTCCAGCGCCGGGCTGTGGTCCAGGATGCGCACGCCAGCACGCTTCACACGGCTGCGCATCAGGCGCATGTACTCCGGCCCCTGCAGTGACCCGCGCCGTGGCGTGCCACCTTCATCCCGCGGGAAGGGGTAGCCCCATTCGTCCAGCTGAAGCATGTTGTCCCAGGTCTGGTCGAGCACGCGGCGCATCCACTCGCGGTCGGCCAACCAGCCGCCCAGTTGCTCGCGCCCGGCCATCGCCTCCTCGCGCAGTGCCGGGTCGGGCGGGATGTACCACACCCCGTTGCCGGACGGCGCCGCCGCGCCGGAGGTGCCGCAGAAACCCTTGTCGGCGAGTACCACGCGCGCCCCCAGGCTTGCCGCGCGCACGGCCGCCCAGGTGCCGGCCGGGCCACCACCGATGACGAGCACGTCGGCGACATGCTCGCGCGTGCCAAGGTGGTCGGCGACGCTGGCGAAGTTGGAGTCGATGCTGCCCATGTTGTTGTCCTTTCGATGCGGAGATCGATGTGTGCCGCTCGCTGTTGCAACCGGCGTGCCAGTGCTGGCGAGGCTTGTCATCGCAGGCTTCTGCGGATGCTCATGGCGGGATGGCTGCACGGAATGCGACAACGCGATGCGGGATGTGCTGCGAGGTGAGCAGAGCCGGTGCGTGTCGCTAACGCCCGAAGCAGCGAGCGTAGGGTGGGTTCGCGAAGCAACCCACCATCGGCGCAACGAAGACGCCAGGCGTAGATGAGAGGCTGAGCGGTGGGTTGTCGCTATCGCTCCGAACCCACCCTACAACGTGCTATGGCGTGCTACGGATTCCGGCCTTTTACCCCACGATCAGACCGTCACCTTCGTGCCATCGAAGCGCGTGAAGCTGAAGCCGTCGAAGAGCTCGCGATAGGTGTCGCGCTCGTCGCGCAGGATGCTGATCGCGAGTTCCTCCGCCTGCGGCAGCGACGAGCCGGCGTCGGAGCGCCAGTGGATGCCGCCCCAGTTGCGGCCCCAGCCGAGGTTGGCGGCCAGCTTGTTCAGCTCGCCGCCGACGGTCAGCGCCGGGCCGGTGTAGGGCACCAGCTTCGTCGGGTCGTTCGGGTCCGGCTGCACCGGGTCCGGGATCACGAAGTTCTCGTCGAAGAAGGCCTTCAGCAGCGTGGCGTGGATGGCCGCGGCGGAGGATGCTCCGCCGGGGTAGGACGAGTGATAGGGCGCGCCATCGTGATAGGCATGCGACAGCGTGTGCAGCTTGTGCAGGCGGTGGCTGCGCGCCAGTGCTTCGGATTTCAGGAAGTCGTCATGCAGCGGAATATCGCTGATGCCGCCGGCCAGGCGCTGGTGCGCGAGGTTGGAGATCGCCTCGGGGCGCGGCGTGCGATGCACGAACCACTTCTGCCAGTAGTTGGCCCGGATCTCGCGCGTGGTCGCCAGCGGCAGCAGCGACTGCACGAAGGGGGCACCGAAGCTGGCGTTGGCGCCCGTGGTCACCTTGTACTTCAGGTAAGGGTTGCTGGGCGTGAGCGGTGCGCCGATGCCGCCGACCACCAGCGGGTTGTTGCTGCGTGGCGTGGACAGCAGTTGCGACGCTGCCCAGAAACCGGGTGCGCCGCCGCGCGAGTACTCGGCGAGATCGCGGCCGGTGGTGAGGTAACGCAGCTTCGGGTCGAAGCGGATCACGCGGTTGTGCGTCTTGCCGCTGATGTTGGCGATCAGCTCCTCCGGGTTCAACAGGAAGTCATTGCCCGGCAGTTGCGTGCGGATCTGACCGCTGATGTTCTGCAGGCCGTAGGGCACGTCGCGCAGCAGGAACTGCGAGATGTAGGGGCCGGTCAGCACGCCCACCGGCGCGAGGGTGCGCGCCTTGCGCGGGTCTGCCGGGTCCACGTAACGCGCGGTGCCACGGAACAGCAGGGATGGCGTCACCTTGCCATCGGCATTGCGCGGGCCGGTGTAGCCGGGCAGGCGCGACAGCTCGGCGGATGCGGCCAGCAGCAGTTCGTTGCGGGTGTCGTCGCGGTACTCGCCGAAGGGTACGTCGCGCAACAGGCTCTGCCAGTAGATCTCCACCGCTTCCGCAGCCTTCTCCTGGCTCGACAGCGTGGGTGCCGGCGGAATGGCGATCTGGTGCGGGCCGAGGCCGGTGAGGTTGAGCGACAGCGTGCCGACCGGGTTCACCAGCTTGCGCGTGCCGCCCAGGGTGATCTTCTCGAAGTCCGCCACCTCGCCGGTGCGCAACGCGGCCTTCAACTGGTCCCAGGCCTTGAGGTCCACTTCACCGCGCGCGTTGTGCGGCAGGCCGCGGGTGTCGCTGCCGATCTTGTTGGCATAGCGGTCTTCGTCGCCGTTGGCGAGGTGGTTGGGCACAGGCTGGTCGTAATTGGCCTTGGCACGTGCTACACGCACGCGCAGGGTGTTGCGGCGGAGCTGTTCGTTGAGGTCACCGCCGCTTTGATTCAGGACGCGCAGGTCGGGCACCGCAGCGTCGCCCTGTGCGTGGGCGCTGCCGCTGGCAGCCAGTGCGCCGCCGACGGCGAGTGAGCCGGCCTTGCCGAAGAAGCTGCGACGGGCGGTGGAAACGGCGTCGTCCGCTTGGAGTGGGGTCTGCGTGTCGTGCTCGGGCTTGCTCATGGATGCTCCCTGGTCGATTGATGGCCCGGCCAGCGTCGTTGCCGCACCGGTGCGCACGGCCTTCATGGCAAGCGGCGTTCCACCCGTTGTCTCGTGCATGTGCTTATGTCATTGCGTCCCGATGCGGCCTGTCCGGTGTTGCCTGCGCAACACGAGAATCGTCGGCAAGCCGGGTCTGCGCGAAGGGCAGCAGCGTCTGCGTGCTGGCGGGCAGCAGGGGTGTTGCGAGCGATGCCCTGTCCGCTGCTCGGAAAGCCGCTGGTCATGACGTCTACTGCTGCGGTCGCAGCAAGCTCGCTGCTGACGGGAACTGTCAGGAGGGAGGTATCCGTCAGGGAACATCGGACTGGCTGCGCAGTCTCGCGTGAGGAGCCGGAGGCTCGTGGTGAGCCCGAGGTATTCCTCCCGGTGAAGAAGGAGACGCGAATCATGGAAACGCAGGAACTGCATCGTGGTCGTCTCATCGACCACATCCAACTGGTGGTGAAGGATCTGGCGGTGAGCCAGAAATTCTACGAGGCCGTCCTTGGCGTGTTGAAGGTGCCACTGGGCGGCACCGGCCCCGGCTTCTTCTGGGCGGACGAGCTGTTCGTCAGCGATGTGCGGAGCCCCGCCGCGCACGGCAAGCTGACCGGGCGCCACCACTTTGCTTTTCAGGCGGCGGACAGGGCGACGGTGGATGCCTTCCACGCAGCTGCACTGGCCAACGGCGGCACTGACAACGGCAAGCCCGGCATGCGTGACTACCACCCCGGCTACTACGCGGCTTTCGTGCTGGACCCGGACGGCAACAACATCGAGGCGGTGTATCACGGCGAGGCCGAGCGCAGCGCCGCGTCGGTGAAGATCAGCTTCGAGGGTTGAACTTCGGAGAGTTGAACGTCCGTAGGTCAAAGGAGACCACGCATGACGCAGCAGACAGCAGGGCAGGCAGGGGACGGAGGCGCGATTCTCCTGCGCAACACCATGGCTTTCGATCGGGCGCATGTCGCGGAATTCCGCCGTGCCATCCTGAACGCGGTCGAGTTCGCCAAGCGGAATGCACCGCAGCTGATGGTGCAGGTATACATCGACGAGGCGCAGGGGCTTTGCTACAGCTTCCAGCTCTTTCCCAGCTCGGAGGCGATCCTGCGCCACTGGCAGGTGTCGGACCCGAACATCGCCGAAGTCATGAAGTACTGCGAGGTGCGCAGCATGGAGGTGTACGGCAGCCCGAACGACGCGGTACGCGAAGGCATCCTCGGCTCGGTGGGCAAGGCCAGCGTGAGCTTCACGCCGGAGCTGGTCGGCTTCCATCGCCTGGGCTGAGTGAGCGGTCCGTGTCCCGGCGCTGCCCTCAAAAGGGCAGCGCCGGAATTCGTCTTCGGCTCAGTGGTTTAGCAAGGTAGTCCCGGCGCTATCCACGGAATCATCCACAGAAACTGTGGATATCCACATCGCCCCCCGCATCTTCCTCACATTGCACCCGCCGCATCGTTCCACGCGTGGAACAACAGCGTCGTGACGCTCGCGGTCATGCTGAGGTCGCAGCCAGCCGTCGCTCTAGGCCGCGGCTGTAGCGCGACAGGCTGAAGCAGCACAACCAGTAGATGGCGCCGATGAACAGGTAGGCCTCCAGGAAGAAGGGCCGCCACACCGGGTCACCGCCGATGGCCAGCGACAGCGAACCGGTGAGTTCGTACAGGCTCACCACCGTGACCAGCGTGGTTTCCTTGAACAGGCCGATGAAGCTGTTGAACATCGCCGGCAGCGCGTGGCGTAACGCCTGCGGCAGCACCACCAGCCAGTCCGCCTGGCGCGGTGTCATGCCCAGCGACAGCGCCGCCTGCACCTGACCGGCGGGCACCGCCTGGATGCCGCCGCGGATGTTCTCCGACAGGTAGGCACCACCGAACAGGCCCAGCGCGACCTGCACCCGCAGCAGCATGTCGACCCGCGCTTCCGGGGGCAGCAGCAGCGGCACCATGAAGGAGGCCATGAACAGGATGCTCACCAGCGGCACGCCGCGCAGCAGCTCCACGAACAGGCCGCACAGGGTGCGCACGGCGGGCAGGCCGGAATGCCGTCCCATAGCGGTGAGCACGCCGACCGGCAGGGCGATGGCGACCGCCAGCAGCCACAGCATGACGGTGAGCGGCAGCCCGCCCCACTGGCGGCTGGGCACCGGCGTCAGGCCCGCCACGCCGCCAGCCATCAGCGCGAAGAAGACGGGCAGGGCAGGCAGCCACACGGCGATGCGCAACGCACGCGGGCTGCGCGGAAACAGCGTGATGACGACGGCAAGCAGCAGCACGCCGACGGCGAGCATCGGCCGCCATTGTTCGGCGTAGGGATAGCGGCCGAACAGCAGGGCGCGATGCTTCTCGGTGATCACGCCCCAGCAGGCGCCGACGCCATCGGCGAAGCAGCGCTCCGCGTCCGGCGCCAGTGCCGCGCGCAGCACGGCCCAGTCGAAGGCCTGCCACATTGCCCAGCCGATGAAGGCCAGCGCGAACGCGGACAAGGCACCGTTCCAGCGGTCCGGAAACAAGGTCTGCAGCAGTCTGCCGCGCCGGAGTGTTGCCAGACGGATCATGTGCGTGCGCCCGTTCCGCGCAAGGCGACGCGACGGTTGAACAGGCCCAGCACGCCGGCCACCAGCAGCGACAGCGCGAGGTACACCGCCATCAGCACCGCCACGCATTCGAAGGCGCGGCCGGTCTGGTTCATCGAGGTGTTGGCGATGGACACGAGGTCCGGGTAGCCGATGGCCACCGCCAGCGAGGAGTTCTTCAGCAGGTTGAGGTACTGGTTGCCCAGCGGGGGCACGATGGCCTTCAGTGCCTGCGGCAACACGATGAAGCGCAGCACGCCGGCGGGCGGCAGGCCGATGGCGCGGCCCGCATCCACCTGGCCGCGTGGCACCGACTGGATGCCACCGCGCACTGCCTCCGCAATGAAGGCCGCAGTGCCCACCGACAGGCCCAGGCATACCGCCACGAACTCCGGCGTCAGCGCTACACCGCCATCGATGCCGAAGCCTTCCAGTACCGGCCAGCTCACCGCGCCATCGACGATCCATGGCAGCACCAGCCCGCTCTTGCTGAGGAACACGCCGGGCAGCGGCTGCAGGGCTTCGCTCGAAACCGGCAGCAGCGTGGTGAGCACGAAGTACCACATCAGCAACTGCAGCAGCAGCGGCACGTTGCGGAACAGTTCCACGTAGGCGGTGGCGAGTGCACGCACCGGTAGCGCCGGCGACAGGCGCGCGATGCCCACCGCGAAGCCGATCACCGTAGCGAGCAGCAAGGCCGGCAGCACCACGCGCAAGGTGTTGGCGAGCCCGGCGAGGAAGGCGCGCCAGAACGGCTGCGACGCATCGAAGGCAAGAACGCTCTCGCCGATCTCGAAGCCGGCCGGCTCCAGCAGGAAGCCGAAGCCCGCCTGCATGCCGCGCGCGCGCATGTTGTCGATGACGTTGCCGAACAGCCACAGGATGCCCAGCACGGCCGCCGTTACGATGACGACCTGCAGCAGGCGCGAAGGCCAGGGGGACGGTGGTGCGCCGGCCACGGCGGCGGCCGGGTGGCGCGCTGGCGTATGTGCAGGACGTGCGGTGGTCAAAGGCTGGCGGCGCCTCAGGGCGTCTCAGGGTTTGACGACGGGGCAGCTGTCGTCGCGCGCCCAATCGCCGAAGCTCAGGTAGTAGACGCTGACGTCCTGCAGGCCGGCATGCAGCGCTGCCAGTGCCGCGAGCGCGGCACGACCGCCGCCCTGGCAGTGGGTGACGACGGGCTGCCCGGCGTGCAGGCCCGCATCGGCGAACTGCCTGCGCAGTACGTCCGGCGCGTTGAGGTGGCCGCGTGCGTCGAGCAGGGCCGTGTGACTCAGCAGGTGCGCGCCCGGGATGTGACCGCCGCGTGCGTTGCTGCGCAGGTCCTCGCCGGTGTATTCCGCCTTGCTGCGGGAGTCGAGCACCTGCACGGCGCCGCCGAGTTGCGCGCGCAGGCCGTGCCGGTCCACCAGGCCGACCACTGGCGTGTGATCTGCCGGGCGCTGGTAGCGCACGGGCACCGGCGTCTGCGTAGTTGTCTCTGCCTCGAAGCCCGGCAGTGCCCGCAGGGCCGGCCAGCCGCCGTCGACCACAGCGGCGTCCACACCGGCCCATTGGAGGATGAACCAGGCGCGTGCAGCGTCGGTGATGCGCCCGCTGTCATACACCGCAACCGGCCGGCTACCGTCGATGCCCAGCCTGCCGATCTCTGCCGACCACAGTGCCTGCTCTTCCGCCGGGGCTTCCGGGCTCAGCGCGAGTGCGGTCCATCCGGCGATGTCCAGGTGGACCGCGCCTGGGGCGTGCCCCACCTCGTAGTCGCTACGTGGGCGCAGGTCGATGACCACGAGATTGCCGGGCGTCTTCAGGACGTTGGGGTCGATCAGCGTGCTGCGGTTCATGGTGGGTGTCCGTGATGAAGAGGGCGGGGGCAGTGACGCTGCCTGTGCGTCACTGCCTGTTCAGAGCATGGGTCGCACGGCACGCGATGGCAAGGCGCGGGTGCCACCGGCTGCGCGCTGCACGCAGCCAGCAGCGTCTTCATTCCTTCCGCGCAGGGCTCGCGCTGCCCGCTTCCGGTGGCTGCGGCTCCGCTGTGAAGGGGTAGAACAGCGACGGATACAGCAGTGCGGCGACGAGCACCAGCAGGGTCAACCAGCCGAGCAACTCCATCAGCGCGTCGTCCATGCCGGGTCGGTCCGTTTGCCGTCGTCCGTCGCCAGGCGCTCAGCGCACCGGCGGTGCGTAGAGGATGCCGCCCTGGTTCCACAGGCGGTTCACACCACGCGGCAGCTTCAGCACCGAGTTCGGTCCGACATTGCGCTCGAAGATCTCGCCGTAATTGCCCACCGCCTTGATGCCGCGGTACAGCCATTCGCGGTCCAGGCCCAGCAGCTTGCCGCTGTCTTCACCGGTACCCAGCAGGCGCTGCACCACCGGGTCCTTGCTGGTCGCCTTCCATGCATCCGCATTGGCCTGAGTCAGGCCGGCTTCCTCGGCTTCGATCAGGCCATAAGCCACCCACTTCACGATGGCCAGCCATTCGTCATCACCACGCCGCACCGCCGGGCCCAGCGGCTCCTTGGAGATGATCTCGGGCAGTACCACGTAGTCGTCCGGGTTCTTCGCCTCTTTGTTGCGCAGGCCGGCCAGCCCCGACACATCGGTGGTGTAGGCCTGGCAACGGCCGGAGAAGAAGGCCTTGAACGAAGCCTCGAAGCCTTCGAACACGACGGTGCGCACCTTGATGTTCTGCGCGCGGAAATAGTCCGCCAGGTTCTTCTCGTTGGTGGTGCCGCTCTGCACGCAGATCTCGGCATTCTTCAACTGCTTCGCGCTGGTGATCTTCAGCTTCTTCGGCACCAGGAAGCCCTGACCGTCGAAGTAGGTGATGGCCGCGAACTGCAGGCCCAGCGACGCGTCCCGCGTCAGCGTCCAGGTGGTGTTGCGCGCCAGCACATCCACCTCGCCGGACTGCAACGCCGCGAAGCGCTGTTGCGAGTTGAGCGGCGTGAACGTCACCTTGCTCGGGTCATTCAGCACTGCGGCGGCGAGCGCACGGCAGTAGTCCACGTCGAAGCCCGACCAGTTGCCCTGGCTGTCCGGTAGCGAGAAGCCCGCCACGCCGGTGCTGACGCCACACTGGATGCTGCCTTTCTGACGGATGCTGTCCAGCGTCTTGCCGGCTTGCGCGGTAGCGGAGAAGGCGAGCAGGGAGGCGGCTGCAATGCCGCCGAAGAGGCGCAAGGAGAGACGGCTGACGGTATGACGCATCGGGTATGTCCTTGGGAGAGGGAAGTGCTGAAGGCTATCAACCGCTCTTTCACGGACAAATCCGATTTGTTTCTAAGCTAAGCAGACGAATGTCGATGCTGTCATTGACGAGATGCTCTGCACGTCTTGTGCGAGATTCCGGGCTGCTCGTGCAATCAGCTCACGGTATGCTTGGGCGGCCATCCTCGTCGGGTTCATGGACAGACGTGGCTTTCATTCAACAAGCTTGAAGGGGGTGTCTGTGGAGGAGAATGATCCTGATCCGAGCGACGGCGGCTGGCAGTTCCAGTCCGCTCTTTCCTTGTTCAATCACGTCGAATCGCAGGTAAAGCTCGCGGACCAGAAGGGCGGATTGATATTCGCGGCGGACTCCATCTTGCTGGCGGGGTATGTCTCGATCTTCAACAGCAGTCTGATCGCACCCTTGCCGGCGGGCATCAAGGTGCTGATCCTCACGAGTTCCGGACTCGCATCAGTGGCAGTGCTCTGTGCACTGGTTCTTGTGCTTTTCAGTATTGACCCCGTGTCGAAGACAGAGGGCTACGATCAGCGGCAGGTCTTCTTCAAGCAGATAGCGGACCGGGCACTCAACAAGGACGCGAAGGACTTCGAGACGAACTTCCTGAGATTGACGAAAAGCGAACTGGTCGGACAGATACTGCGTTCCACTCACGGGAAGGCGGATTGGGCCAGCAGGAAACTCGGGCTCATCAACATGGCCATCAAGTTCTCGCTTGCGAGCCTCGCGTTTGCCACCGTCTCCGGCTTGTTTGCCTTCGCTTCGCAGTTCAAATAGGTGCGCTGCGCACCGTTGCCGTCTTTGGTCAGGCGTGAAAGCGCTTGCGCCTTTGTTATGGAGAAAGCGCATGTCCGTCGAGAACAACGTCTTCATCCGCCCACAAGCACTGCCGACGCCTGCTGACTGGGCCTCAGCCATCCGCGCCGCAGGCTTCGAACTGGATATCGACACCGACTTCAGCTGGGACGACTTCGAGGGTTTCCTGCCGGCGAAGTACAAGGGGCAGGACGCCGGTTTCGAGTTGTACAAGGAGGACTTCGATCTGTCGGAGCTCTCCGATGAAGAGCAGGCGGAACTGGAAGATCGTTCCCTCCTGATCACGCTCGTGACGCATGCGGACATGCGCGAGTACATGTCTTCGATGCTAGCGGCAGCAGTGCTTTGCGCTCAGGCCGATGGTCGTCTTGCGGAAGGTGGTGAGCCGCCCTTCATCAAGGCCGGCGATGTGATCCAGTGGGCCCGCGAATGCGAGCCTGAAGTGGAAAAATTGATCGAGGATTAGGTTTCAGCCCCGATCAGTTTTACTGGCTTCGCTGTTCTGCCTGATCCAGCGCCGGGTTCTGCGTTCGTTTCTGAAGTCCAAGAACGCGGCGGTCATCTTCTGTTTCCTCCTGCCTGCCACTTTCGCGGCGCATCGGCGATGTCGACATGCAGATCCTCTTCGCCAGCGAAGGCGCGGAGTAGTTCATCGACTACGACACGCACACGCTTGCTCAGCAGCTTGCGGTGCGGGTAGCACAGGGCGATCTCGCGTTTTCCCGTGTCGTACTGCCCGTGCAGCACCAGACGCAGGGTGCCGGCACGCAGGTGTGGTGCGGCGTAGAGCAGGCCCGCCTGGCAGATGCCTTCTCCGGCCAGGGCCAGATCGAGGAAGGACTCCGGGTCCGAGGTCCAGATCTGCGCCTGGGGCGTCCACTCGATGAAGCCCGCATCGGTGTCGCTGCGAAAGCGCCAGGGCGAGACCTTGCCGGAGGTGAAGCGCAGGCCGAGCAGACGATGTTGTGCCAGGTCGGCGGGCGATGTCGGCACGCCATACCGGCGCAGGTAGTCGGGTGAGGCCACCAGTACGCTGTGCAGCGCACAGACGCGGCGCGCGACGAGGCTGGAGTCCGGCATCATGCCGCCGCGCACGACGAGGTCTATCCCCTCCGCGATGAGATCGACCGGGCGGTTGTCCAGGCTCAGTTCCACCTCGATGCGCGGATGCCGCGCCGTCAGCGCGGGCAAGGCCGGCAGCACGAAGCGGCGGCCGAAGGATACGCCGGTGGAAATGCGTACGCGGCCCACGGCCTCTGCACCATGGCTCCCCAGGTCGGTCACGGCTTCGTCGAGCAGTCGCAGCGCCTCACGCGTTTTCTCAAGAAAGGCGCTGCCTTCGGCGGTGAGTTCCAGCCGACGCGTCGAGCGGTTGAAGAGGCGCACCTGCAGCTCCTGTTCGAGCCGCATCACGTTCTTGCCGACCGCCGCCGGGGTGAGGTCGAGGCGGCTGGCCGCAGCGGTGAAGCTGCCCGCCGTTGCACTCTCGACGAAGGACACCATGCCTTGCAGGTTCTTCATGGGGTAGATCCCGTGCGTGGAATTGCGGACAAATGGTTTTGAGTCTTCGGAAATTATGTGCATTCCGGATCGAGTTGCAAGCTTCCAGAATCCGCAGATCACAGCCTTGCAGGAGCAGTACGCCATGCCGCACTCCACCTCCACCACCCGCGCCATGGCCCTGGCTGCCGGCCTCACGCTCGGTTCCGCCGCTGCCGCACAGACCCCGCCGCAAGACGCGGCCACGCGCTTTGCACCGCTGCATGCCGCCATCGACCGCGCTATCGACAGCGCGATTGCCGAGCAGCGCATCGTGGGCACGGTCGTACTCGTCGCACATGAAGGCAAGCTCGTCTATCACCGTGCGGCCGGCCTCGCGGATCGCGAAGCCGGTACGCCGATGCGTGAGGACGCGATCTTCCTGCTCGCCTCCGTCACCAAGCCTATCGTCACCGTGGCGGCCATGCGGCTGGTGGAGCAGGGACGTCTGCGCCTGGACGACCCGGTGACGCGATGGCTGCCGGATTTCCGCCCGGCGAACCGCGACGGCAACACGCCCACCATCACCATCCATCAATTGCTGACGCACTCCGCTGGTCTCAGCTACGACTTCATGCAACCGGCGGATGCGCCCTACCAGCAACTACAGATATCGAATGGCCTCAACCGGCCCGAGCTGGGCCTGACCGAGAACCTGCGCCGCATCACGCGCGCCGGCCTGGCCTACGAGCCAGGCACTGCCTGGGGATACTCGATGGCGACGGACGTACTCGGCGCGGTCATCGAGAAGGTGAGCGGACAACCGCTGCCTGACGCCGTGGCAGCGCTGGTCACCACGCCGCTGGCGATGCGCGACACGGCATTTGCGGTCAGTGACCCGAAGCGCCTGGTGGCCCACTACGGTGATGGCGAGCCCGGCAAGCCAGCGCCGATACGCATGGGAGAGTCGGCAATCGTGCCCTTCTTCGGCGCGCCGGTGTCCTTCTCGTCACGACGCATCTTCGATGCGCGGGCCTATGCGTCCGGCGGTGCCGGCATGGCCGGTACGGCCGCCGATTTCCTCGAGCTGGCCGAGCTGTTGCAGAACGGTGGGAATGGTCTGCTACGGCGCGATACGGTCGCTGCCATGTTGCAGCCGCATGTCGGTGCTCAAGCGCAGACCCAGGGCCCGGGCTGGGGCTTCGGTTATGGCGGCGCGGTACTCGTCGACCCGGCCAGTGCGCAGACGCCGCAGTCCGTGGGCAGCATGCAATGGGGCGGCGCCTACGGGCACAACTGGTTCATCGACCCACAACGCAAGCTCACGGTCGTGGCCTTCACCAACACTACGTTCGAGGGCATGGCGGGCGCATACACGCGGGATGTACGCGATGCGGTGTACCGGGCGCTCGATGCCCGGTAGTGAGTCCTGTGTGTCACCCGTACGCCAACCCCAAGGTCGTCCGCGTATTGCCAGCGAGATACCACGCAGGATGTCGATTCACGTATGCCATGGAACATGCGCTGCCGGATGAAGTCGGATTGGAAGCGGGCCAAGCGGGCAGGACATCACCGATCACTCACCAGCTCATCGAGCACCGCGAAACACGGGGTCGTCCCGTGCACACAACGAGGAGGCAGATCATGAAAACACTGATGTTCGAGACCACTATCAAGGCGACGCCCGAAGCGGTGTCGAAGGCCATGCTCGGGCCAGAGACCTACAAGGCGTGGACGAGCGCCTTCTGCGAAGGCTCCTACTACACAGGCTCGTGGGACGAAGGTGCCAGCATTCATTTCCTGTCACCCGGTGGCGATGGCATGGTTTCGGTGATCGCCGAACACAGGCCGGCCGAATTCGTGTCCATCAAGCACATCGGCATGATCGAGAATGGCGTGGAGGACACGACCAGCGAGAAGGTACGCAACTGGACGCCGGCCTACGAAAACTACCGCTTCACAGCGGTGCCCGGTGGCACGCACCTCGTCGTCACTGTGGATACAGTGCCCGAGTACGAGCAGTACATGCAGGACACTTTCCCGAAGGCGCTCGGCCTGCTCAAAGAGCTCTGCGAGAAGTAGGCGGGACCTTGGAGGCTGAATCCACGAACCTCCCCCTCCCTGATTGGCGCTGAGTTTCAGAAGGGCTTGTCGCCCAGGATCGTCGCACGGTGCATGACGCGGCGGTGGGGCAGGTAGTCCGCCACCGCGTAGTGCTGGGTGATGCGGTTGTCCCAGAACGCCACGTCGCCTTCACGCCAGTGCCAGCGCAAGGTGAATTCCGGTCGCGCGATGTGGGCGAACAGGAAGGCCAGCAGCGCGTCGCTTTCGCGTTGCGACAGTTCGTTGATGCGCGTGGTGAAGCCTTCGTTCACGAACAGCGACTTGCGGCCGCTCTCCGGGTGGGTACGCACTACCGGATGGGTGAGCGGCGGATGCTTCGCACGCGTCGCTTCCCACTGTGCCTTTGCGGCCGGCGTCAGCGTGTGGCGGCTGGCGGGGAAGGACTTTGCGAAGTCGTGCTCCGCCGTCAGCCCCTGCACGAGCTGCTGCAGGGGCGCCGACAGCGCATCGAATGCCGCCGCCGCACTCGCCCACAGCGTATCGCCGCCAGTGGGCGGCAACTGCTTCGCGGCAAGCACTGCGCCCAGCGGCGGCGTCTCGATGAAGGTTACGTCGATGTGCCAGTTATCGTTGTCCGGCAGGTTGTCGGCATGCGTGTCCAGTACCAGGATTTCCTGCTGGTCCGGCACGTTCGGATAGATCGGATGCACATGCAGGTTGCCGAAGCGCGCGGCGAAGTCGCGGTGCTGGCGCGGCGTCAGCGACTGCTCGCGGAAGAACAGCACCTGGTGCTTCAGCAGGGCGGCATGCAATTGCTGGCGTGTTGCCTCGCTCAAAGGCTGGTCGAGGCGGATGCCTTCGACGATGGCGCCAAGCGCAGGTGTGAGGGTGTGGAGGCTGAGGCTCATGGTGATCCGAAGTGGAGGCCGAGGCAGCTTCAGCGCTGCAATCCCCAGCGCCGCACGGTGACGCGCTCCAGCGTCTGGAAGCCGAGCGTCTCGACCAGCAGGCCGATGATGATGACCAGCGCCAGGCCGGCGAACACGCGGTCGGTATACAGCTCGTTGCGGTTCTGGAAGATGTACCAGCCCAGGCCGCCCTTGCCGGACGATGCACCGAACACCAGTTCGGCGGCGATCAGCGTGCGCCAGGCGAAGGCCCAACCGACCTTGAGGCCGGCGAGGATGGAAGGCAGGGCCGCCGGCACGAGGATCTGCAATACGTAGCGCAGGCCACGCAGGCCGTAGTTGCGGCCGGCCATGCGCAGGGTTTCCGGCACGCCCTGGAAGCCGGCGTAGGTGTTGAGCGCCAGCGGCCATAGCACGGAGTGGATCAGTACGAAGATAAGGCTGCCGCGGCCGAGGCCGAACCACAGTAGCGCCAGCGGCAGCAGCGCGATGGCCGGCAGCGGGTTGAACATTGCGGTCAGTGTGGACAACAGGTCACGGCCGATGCGGGTGGACACGGCCAGCGTGGTCAGCACGAAGGCGGCGAGAATGCCTGCCGCATAGCCCTGCAGCAGAACCCCGATCGAGATGCCGGCGCGCAGCAGCAGCTCGCCACCGGCCAGGCCTTCGAGCAGCGCCTTGCCGGTCTGCAGGAAGGTAGGGAAAAGCAGGTCGTTGTCCTGGACGCGTGCAGTGACTTCCCAGGCAAACGCCAGCACGACGAGGATCAGGCCTCGTCGCAACCAGTCCTGCTGCCAGATGCGCTGGGTCCATGGCAGCGGGCGCTCGGCAGCGCGGGGCGACAGCGGTGGCAGTGCGTGCTCGAACTCCGGGCGGACCGGTGGATCAGGCGGGAGCGATTGCCCAGGGGAAAGCGGCGCGTTCATGCGCTGAGCCTTTGCGATCCCGTCTGCTGGCGGTGCCGCAGGCCAGCGTGCGCTGCCTGTGCCGGGGCACTGTATGCCACATCATCGAACAGCAAACCGTGGATGCGCTGCGTGGTCTGCTGGAACTCCGCGCTGCCCTGACTCAGCAGGTCGAAGTGATGGCTGTTGATCTCGGCGCGCAGACGACCGGGGTGCGGTGACAGCAGGCCGATGCGGTTGCCGACGACCAGCGCTTCCTCGATGGAGTGGGTGACGAACAGCAGCGTGAAGCGCACCTCATCCCACAGCGCGAGCAGTTCCTCCTGCATCTTGCGACGGGTCAGCGCGTCGAGTGCAGCGAAGGGCTCGTCCATCAGCAGCACACGCGGCTGCATGGCCAGCGCGCGGGCAATCGCCACGCGCTGCTTCATGCCGCCGGACAGCGTGTGAGGAAAGGCGCTGGCAAAGGGGGTCAGGCCCACTTTGTCGATGTAGTGCTTCGCGCGCTCGACGGCTTCGGCGCGGCCCAGCGTGCGCGAGGCGAGCAGCGGAAAGGCCACGTTGTCGAGCACCGTCTTCCACGGCGGCAACTGGTCGAACTCCTGGAACACCACGATGCGGTCCGGACCCGGTGCATCGATCGCGCGTCCGTCGAGACGGATCTCTCCTTCCACCGGTGCAATGAAGCCGGCGATGGCCTTGAGCAAGGTGGACTTGCCGCAGCCGGACGCCCCCAGCAGTACGAAGCGGTCCGCCTCATGCACGTCGAAGCTGACCTGGTGCGTCGCCCGCACCACGTGTTGCGGTGTGCGGTACTCCAGGCTCACGCCGTCGACTTGCAGCAGCGGCCCGGTGCCGGATGAGTGATTGAGATGGGTCACGGTCGCCACGCTGTCCTCCTTTCCGTACGCGCCTCAGCTACCGCCGCCGACGTGCGCGTCGTCGAAGAAGTAGTCCTTCACCGATGCCGGCTTGTTCTTGATGGCGCCGACGCGATGCAGGAACTCGGCCAGCCCGTAGGTGTTCTGCGGCGTCAGCTTGAATTGCACTTCGGGGCTCTTGATGATCTTCAGCAGCAGCGCGCGATCCACGTTCGAGTTGTTGGTGCGGATGAAGATGTCCGCCGCCTGTTCCGGATTGCCGGCGATGAACTTCGAGGCCTCGGCCAGTGCGTCGATGAAGGCCTTGTAGGTCTTCGGGTTGTCCTTGCGGAATTTCTCGGTGGCGTACAGCACGGTGGCGGAAGCCGGGCCGCCCAGCACGTCGTAGGAGTTCAGCACGATGCGCGCATTCGGGTTGCCGGCTAGCTCCTGCTCCTGGAAGGGCGGATTGCCGAAGTGGGCGGTGATCTCGGTGCCGCCCTTGATGATCGCCGCGGCGGCATCTGGGTGCGGCACCGCGACCTGCAGCTTGTCCAGGCGCGCGAATTCCTTGTCACCCCACAGCTTCGCGGAGGCCAGTTGCAGCACGCGGGCCTGCACCGAGACCGACACCGAAGGCAGCGCGATGCGGTCCTTGTCGGTGAAGTCGGCAATCGTCTTCACGTTCGGATTGTTGCTGACCAGGTAGTAGGGGAAGTTGCCCAGTGAGGCCACGCCACGCACGTTCTGGCGGCCGTAGGTGCGGTCCCAGATGGTCAGCAGCGGGCCGACGCCGGCACCAGCCACGTCGATGTTGCCGGCCAGCAGTGCGTCATTCACGTTGGCGCCGCCGGACAGCTTCACGAACTCCACCTTGATGTCGATGCCCTGTGCCTTGCCGTGCTTCTCCACCAGCTTCTGGTCCTGCGCGACGTTGAGCAGCAGGTACACGACGCCGAACTGCTCGGCGATGCGCAACTGGCCTTCGGCGTGTGCCAGGCTCGGCGTGGCGAGGCCTGCCACCAGCAGGCTGGCGCTGGTGAGCAGGGTGGCGAGCGTGCGCGGCAGGCGACGCGTGGAGGTGCGGGGCAGGGCCATGATTTCCTCTGTGCGGGTTTGGTCGGATGTGGGCAATGTGTGGGCGTGTGCGGAGGGCGTGCCTAGAACGGCTGGCTGCCTTCGATGGTCGTGCGGTAGAGCTTGCGGCGCAGGTGGTCCGGCGTGCCGGCGGCGAGGTGCGTCACCGCGCGGTTGTCCCAGAACACCATGTCATGCGGTTGCCAGCGGTGGCGATACACCAGCGCGTCCTGTGTGGTGTGGGCGAAGAGTTGCGCCAGCAGGTCGCGGCTCTCGTCTTCCGGCAGGCCGACGATGCGCGTCGTGAAGTGCTCGCTGACGAACAACGCCTTGCGGCCGTTCTCCGGGTGGGTGCGCACCACCGGATGCACGACCGGCTTCACTTCGTCGATCTGCGCCTGCGTCAGCTTCGGTCGCCACGGATTTCGCGCGCGCAGTTCCTCGTAGCGCGCCAGGTAATGGTGCTCGGCGCGCAGATCGCTGACCGTCTTCTTCAATGCATCCGGCAGCGTGTCCCAGGCCAGGTGCTGGTTGGCGAACAGCGTGTCGCCGCCTTCCGACGGCAACTCCTGCGCATGCAGCATCGACCCCAGGCTTGGCCGCTCCACGTAGGACAGGTCGGAGTGCCAGAAATGGCCGGCGTCACCCAGGCCGATGGGCTGGCCGTCCTCCTTGATGTTGGAGATGATCAGCACCTCCGGATGCCCGGCGAGCTGGAAGTTGCGTAGTACGTGGATCTGCAGCGGCCCGAAGCGGCGGCTGAAGTCGACTTGCTGCTGCGGCGTGATGCGCTGGTCGCGGAAGACCAGCACGTGATGGTCCAGGTGAGCGCGGTGGATGCGCGCGAAATCCGCAGCCGACGGGGGCTGGCTCAGGTCCAGCCCGATCACCTCCGCACCCAGCGGACCGGGCAGGGGGCGGATGTCTACAACACCCGCCGGGCTGTGCGAGGGCGCAGCGACATGGCGCGATGCCGTCGGTGTAGACGTCGGGGCTGAAGATGCCGTCATGATCAATGGCCCGCTTCTATGGCAGGCGCTCGGTATGGACGACGACAAATCTACGAGCACCGTGGCGTGCCGCTAAATACTGATTCCTGTTTTGCTTAGCAGGATCGCCGGCATGTCCTTATCTGCATGGAGGCTCCTGTGCGTGTGCCGGTTCGCCGCCGCGCGCACAGGAGCATCCAGAAAAACCGTCGGGTGTCAGGCCTGCGGCAAGGGCTTGAACACGCGCAGCTCGTCCTCGGTGCATTGCGCCAGCAGGCCGGTTTCCCATTCCAGGTAGCGGCGTGCGGCGTCGAGGTTGCCGTCGTGACGGTCGTGCACGAAGAAGAGGTAGTCGATGGCCTCTGCGTCGCTCGGCGAGTCCGGTGTGGCTTCGCGCGGCAGACCGCTTTCCAGTGCGGTCTGCCAGTCGGCGAGGAGTACCGTCTTCGTACCCGCTTCCTGCAGATCGCGAGCGGCCAGCGCGGCGAGCACCTCATCGTCGGCGATCAGCACCACGGTGTCCGCCGTGTGCTGCCGGACACGCGCCCGCGTCGTCCATGGCGAGCCGGACAGATGTTCCTTGCGGAAGGCGAGGCTGGGGCGCAGGTCGAGGACCGGCACGCCGGCCTGTGCGAGTTCGCGCAGCGTGGAGGCCTGAGCGCGCGTGGGTGACACAGGCAATGCAGTTGGCGTGATCGCCGGCAGTCGCAGGTCGGTATGGATGCCGCCTTCGACGACGGCGGCTTCGAAGCCGAGCTGGCTCAGCCAGGCGGCGACGATCGGCGCGCGGATGCCTTCGTCATCCAGCACCAGGATGCGTGCCGGGCGCACTGCGACGTACTGGTCGGTGGCCTGGATGAGCTGGCCACCTGGCGCATGCTGCGCGCCAGGCAGGGTGCCGGCCGCGTACTCGGCAGCGGTGCGGATGTCGAAGGCGTAGCTGCTGCGCGTCGGGTCATCCAGCCAGGCTTGCGCGGCAGCGGCATCAAGGAAGGTGACGCCGGCACGTTGCGCGTAGCGGTGGGCGCCTTCGCGCCGGGCGTCATGCGTCGCAGCCAGGTCGACATCGGGAATCTCGCGCGGGCTGTCGTGTTCCAGTTCCAGCCCGGCGAGGCGCCAGCCCTGTGTGCCGTTCTCCAGCGCGATCACCGGATTGGGCAGGCCGACGTGGCGCAGGGTCTGCGCGCCGATGATGCTGCGGGTGCGGCCGGCGCAGTGCACCACCACCGGCGTCTGTGTGTCCGCCAACAGCGTGGGCACGCGCAACGCGAGCTCGCCGTTGGGCACCGGCAGCGCGCCGGGGATGGCCATCTTGCGGTGCTCGGCCGGTGTGCGGCCATCGACCAGCAGTAGGGGCGCTTTGTCTTGCAGGCGCTGCTGCAGTTCGGCGGCGGACAGGTGCGGCGTGTGGCACACCTGTTCCACGAGTTCGCCGAAGGTCTTGGACGGCAGGTTCACGCCCTTGAACAGCGCGCAGCCGGACTGCGGCCAGGCTGCCGCGCCGCCTTCCAGGATGTGGATGTCGGTGTAGCCGGCTTCCTGCAGGCGCGATGCGGCGCGTTCTGCCACGCCGTCATGGGTGTCATCAGCGTCGTCGGCGCCGATCAGCACGATGCGCACATCGCGGCGTGGCAGGCGCGCGGGCGCGTCGGCCTCCAGGCGGCTGTAGGGCAGGTTGATGGCGAAGAAGGCATGGCCTTCGCCGAACTGGCCGGGTTCGCGCACGTCGAGCAGGGCCAGCTCATCGCCGTCGTTCAGCCACTGACGCAAGGTGGCGGGTCCGGTTTTCCGGGTCATGGATTCACTTTCAGCAAGAGAGGGGGAGAAGCGTGCAATCACGCTTCTCCGGTTCAGAGCAGACCGCGCGCGATGCCGCCGTCAACGTTGATCGACTGGCCCACGATGTAGCTGGCGCGTGCCGACAGCAGGAAGGTCGCCACGTCGGCGATTTCCTCCGCTTGTGCGAAGCGGCCGATGAGGATCTCCTCCGCGAAGTGGGCGATCACCTCCTCAACCGGCAGCTCCTGTTCGCGCGCCATGGCCTCCGCGCGGTCGCGCCACAGGCGGGTCAGCGTGCGGCCGGGGTTGATGGCGTTCACGCGGATGCCGTCGGTGGCCAGCTCGGCCGCCAGCGTCTTGGTCAGCGCCAGCAAGCCGGCCTTGTGCACGTTGGACACCACCTGGTTGGGGTAGGGCATCTTCGCGGCGGCACCGCCGAACAGCAGCACGCGCGGGCTGTTGCCGGCGCGCAGCCTGGGCAGGAAGCCGCGCACCAGGCGCACGCCGCCCAGCACGTTGTGCTCGTAGTTGTGCAGCCAGGCTTCGTCGTCCAGTTCCTCGAAGCGCGCGCGGCGGCTGCCGCCGGTGGCCACCACCAGCGCGTCCAGCGCCGGTTCGGACCAGCCGTCGAGCAGGGCCTGCACGGATGCCGGGTCGGTGACGTCCACCGCCACCGCAGCGACCGGACGGCCGGTTTCCTTCGTCAGCGTTTCCGCCGCGCGGGCCACCTTGTCCGGCGTGCGCGCGGCGATGGTCACCCGCGCGCCTTCATTCGCCAGCGTACGGGCGGTGGCGTAGCCGATGCCTTCGCTGGCGCCGACCACCAGCACCCGGTTGTCATGCAGTTGCAGGTCCATGCCTGGCGCTCAGTCGACGGTGATGTTGGCCTGCGGGATGATCTTCGCCCATTTGGCGAAGTTCTCCTGCACCTGCTTGCCCAGTTCGGCCGGCGCGCCTGCAGCGGTCTCGAAGCCGAGGTCCACCAGCTTGGTCTGGATTTCCGGTTCGGCCACGATCTTCTGGATCGTGGCGTTCAGCTTGTTCACCACCGCGGCCGGCGTGCCGGCGGGTGCGAACACGCCTTGCCAGTTGGTCACGTCGAAGCCGGGCAGGCTTTCGCCCACGGCCGGCACGTCCGGCAGTGCGACGGCGCGCTTCGGCGTGGTGACGGCAAGTGCCACCAGCTTGCCGGCCTTGATCTGCGGTACGGCCGGGGCCAGCGTTACGAACAGGCCGTCGATGTGGCCGCCCACCACGTTGGTGACGGCCGGGCCACCGCCCTTGAAGGCGACGTGGGTCCACTCGGTCTTCGTCTCGGACTGGTACAGCACGGCCGACAGGTGGCCTGCGCTGCCGCTGCCTGGCGAGCCGATGCTCAGCGCCTTGCCCTTCTGCTTCGCCACCGCCGTGAAGCCCTTCAGGTCCTTCACGCCCAGCGCGGGGTTCACCACCAGCACCTGCGCGGCGGTGGTCACCAGGGCGACCGGTGCGTAGCTCTTCACCGGGTCGTAGTTCACGTTCTGGTACAGGCTGGGATTAATGGCCAACGCGTCGGACGCGACCAGCAGGGTGTAGCCGTCCGGCTTCGCCTTGGCGACGAATTCGAAGGCGGTGTTGCCGTTGGCGCCGGCGCGGTTCTCCACCACGAAGGGCTTGCCCAGCGTGGCTTCCAGGCGCTGGCCCAGCAGGCGGGCGATGGTGTCCAGGCTGCCGCCGGCGGCGGTCGGCACGATCAGGCGCACCGGCTTTTCGGGGTAATCAGCCGCGAAGGCGCTGTGGGCGTTGAGACCGACGGCGGCGATGACGGCGCCGGCCAGGATGCGCAGGGTATTGCGTTTCATGTTGAAGCTCCTTGTGGGATGACGTTCGGGTACGGGGTTCGGAGAAAGGAAGCGAGCGACGCTCACTCCTGGAAAGCCACTTCGCGGCCACGGCGGATCGCCGGCACCAGCAGGGTGATGAGCAGGACGAGCGCCGCCGCCAGCAGCGTCGCGCTGATCGGCCGCGTCACGAAGACGCCGAAGTCGCCCTGGGTGATGATCAGCGCGCGACGGAAGTCCTCTTCCATCAGCGGGCCGAGGATGAAACCCAGCAGCAGCGGCGCCGGGTCGCAGTCCAGCTTGATGAAGACGTAGCCGAGCAGACCGAAGATCGCGGTGAGGAACACGTCTGCCGGATTGCTGGACAGGCTGAACACGCCGATCGCGCAGAACAGCAGGATGGCCGGGTAGAGCAGGCGGTAGGGGATGCGCATCATGCGCACCCACAGCCCGATCAGCGGCAGGTTGAGCACCACCAGCATGATGTTGCCGATCCACATGCTGGCGATGACGCCCCAGAACAGGTCCGGCATGTCGTCCATGATCTGCGGGCCGGGCACGATGCCCTGGATGGTCAGCGCGCCGAGCAGCAGGGCGGTGGACGCGCCCGAGGGCAGGCCCAGCGTCAGCAGCGGCACCAGCGCCGTCTGCGCCGCCGCGTTGTTGGCGGACTCCGGCCCGGCTACGCCCTCGATGGCGCCCCGGCCGAAGCGCGACGGGTCCTTCGCCAGCTTCTTCTCGCTGGAGTAGGCGGTGAAGGCCGCCAGCGCCGCGCCCGCACCGGGCAGCACGCCCAGCAGCGAGCCGATGCCGGTACCTCGCAGGATCGCGCGCCAGGACGCTGCAAAGGCCGCGCGGTCCGGCCACACCTTGCCGATGCGGTGCTGGATGCTGCGTTCGCCTTCCGGTCGCTCCAGGTTGGCGATGATCTCCGACACGCCGACCAGGCCCATCGAGATCACCACGAAGCTGATGCCGTCTGCCAGCGAGCTGAAGCCGAAACTCAGGCGTGCCTGGTTGGACGATACGTCGGTGCCGACGAGGCCGAAGGCGAGGCCGGTGAGCACCATCGCGATGGCCTTGAGCGGATCGCCGCGCGCCAGCACCACCGCACCGATGAGGCCGAAGGCCATCAGCGCGAAGTTGTCCGCCGGGCCGAACTTCAGCGCGAGGCTGGCGAGTGCCGGCGAAAACAGCGCCATGAACAGCGCTGCGATGGAACCCGCGATGAACGAGCCGATGGCCGCGATGCCCAGCGCCACGCCGGCTTGCCCCTTCTGGGCCATCGCGTGACCGTCGATGGCCGTGACGACCGACGAAGGCTCGCCCGGCAGCTTCATGAGGATGGCGGTCGTCGAGCCCCCGTACTGCGCGCCGTAGTAGATGCCGGCCAGCATGATGATGGCGGTGACCGCCGGCAGGCCGAATGTCATCGGCAACAGCAGCGCGATGGTGACCACCGGCCCGACGCCGGGCAGCACGCCCACCACCGTACCCAGCAGCGCACCGAAGAAGCAGTACATCAGGTTGTCGACGGTCATCACCACCGACATGCCGAGCGCGAGGTTCTGCAGCAACTCCATGCTCAGTTCCCCCAGCCCGGCCACAGGTCCACCGGCAGGCCCAGCCCGTAGCGGAAGATCACCCCCACGATGGCCGACAGAGCCAGTACCAGCAGCGGCAATTCGAAGCGCGCACCCTTCCAGCTCGCTACGCGCGCCGCGACGATCAGCAAGGCGGACGCCGGCACCAACCCGGTCGTCTCGATGGCGAAGCCGAAGCCAAGCAGGCCGGCGGTACCCGCCACGATGGGCAGCGGTGCGAAGGCCGGCAGCGGATCGTCAGCGCCACGCAGCCCGCGCAATGCGATGACGAAACCCAGCGCGCCGAGCAGCAGCCCGAGGCGCAGCGGCAGGTAACCCGGCCCCATGCGCTGGGCGGAGCCCTGCGCCAGTTCTGCGCCCTGCACGGTGACGACGATGCCGATCAGCAGGAACAGCAGACCGGCGAGGAAATCCTTCTGGCGGAGTGCGCGGGAGAGGCCACGCGACGGAGCATGGCCGGAGAGAAGCGAAGAGAACGACGACATGGACAGCAGACCTTTGAGCGGAACGGCCGCCCGTTTTTCCGGGCGACGTTGCGATGCGGGTCGATGCATATGGCATCGACGTGGCGCATTGCCGTGTCAGGACTCTACGAGGCGGGTCTGCTGCGACGAACGTCGGATAACTGATTTGCTTATGCGATGAAGCCGGGGTTGGCGAGTCGTGGAGAAGGTGCCGTCGCCGCAATGCATTGCCAGTAAAGGCTTTACACGATCCGGGTCACGACGCCCTTGCCTGCGGATGGGGAGGGATGCATTAGCGTCAGGAATGGATTGTTTGCAATCGCTAATCGGTCGCCGCCATTCCTGACGACCGGAAAGCGGAGCGGATGCTCAGCCGTTGGCGACCAGCCGGCTCGCGATCAGGTCGAAGGCCTGGCGCACCACCGGATTCACCGTGCTCTTGCGGATCCACAGGTAATAGGTGACGTCCGGCAGCGGCGGCAGCCCGTCGCTCGGCCCCAGCGTGCGCAGGTCCGGCGTCAGCATCTCCAGCGTGCGCGCGGTGACACCCAGCCCGGCGCGGATGGCGGCCTTGATGCCGATCAGGCTGGACGAGCTGTAGGCCAGTCGCCAGGGCACACGCTGCGCATCCAGTGCTTCCAGCGCCAGGCGACGGAATATGCTCGGCTCGTCGATCAACACCAGCGGTAACGGCTGCTGTGGCACATGCACGAACTGCGACGCGCAGATCCATAGTGTCGGCAGCGTGCGCAACACGATGCCGTGCAGGCGCGGGTCTTCGCGCGTGGAGATCGTCATGTCCAGCTCGCCACGATGCAGCGCCTCCATCAGGTGCGGACTGCGCGCGACGTTGATCTCCAGCTTCAGGTTCGGCGACGAGCGCGCGATGTGACTCAGCACCGGCGGCAGCAAGGTATCCGCGATGTCATGCGGCGCTCCGATGCGCAGCGACCCCACCAGCGCGCTGTCCGACAGCGAACGCATCGCATCGTCGTTCAGGCTCAGCATCTCCCGTGCATAACGCAGCAACTGCCGCCCGTGATCCGTGAGTTGCTTGGTCCGCCCCTCCCGCTGGAACAACGCCACCCCCACCTGCGCCTCCAGCCGCTGCATCTGCTGCGTCACCGCCGATTGCGTCAGCCCGACACGTTCCCCGGCAGACGTGAAGCTACCTTCGTCCGCCGCAGCGACGAAGCTGCGCAGGAGTTCGAGGTCGAGGGTGGGGAGCATGATGGTGCGGGAGTAAGAGGTTTGAGGCAGTCTGACACGATCGTATCCACCGCAAAATCAGGATCGTGCAATTGCTTATCCAACCACATTGAGCAAGCAGTTTCAGAACATCGCTTCACATTCGCCTTTACGAATGGTGGCGCCGGTTTGATGTGTTCCGTCTGCTTTTGGGATTGATCGTATGCTGGGGAGAGGAGAACCCTAGATGAGCGCGCTCAGTATGACCGCGTGGCCTTTTTTTCGTTATCCGAAGTTCTTTGTTTGCCCGAAACCTGGAGTCCGAGATGCCACAGTTCCTTCCAGCTCTTGCTAGGCATGACGCAAGGGTCATGATGTTTGTGGATGGCGAGAATCTTGCCATTCGCTACAAAGAGATGCTCGCGAACAGTGAGGCAGTTTCCCATGTTGTTCACGTAGAGGATGTGTTTGTCTGGACGCGCTACGCCTCCAGGCTAAATGGGCCGCAAGAGTATGTGCGTCGTTACTACTACACTTCATCGCGAGGTGACAGCGAGGCTCGAGCCTCGTACGAAGAGCAGTTGCGATCCCTAGGAATAGAGGCTCCTAGAGTTTTTCCGCGGAAGAGGAATGGCCGGTCAAAAAGGGTCGACATAACCTTGGCGACGGAAATGCTAACTCATGCACACCGGAAGAACTTTGACATAGCTGTACTGGTAGCTGGTGATGAGGACTATGTGCCCTTGATAGAAGCTGTGAAGGCGGAGGGCAGGCGGGTTGCTGTCTGGTTCCTTGGAAACGGGCTGAGTCCGGCACTGCGTAACGCCGCTGACTTCTACTGGGACATTGGTGAAGTGCTCTTCCAAGATTCCAGAAATAGAAACGTGTTCGATGTTCTATACGGCTAGATTTGGTAGGGCGCAAAAAGCCGCAGGGCATTGCGCCGGATGTTCTCAACCGGTGAGCACCCTTGCCCTGAGCTTGTCGAAGGGATCGAAGCGGTCGAAAGGCGGGAATCCAGCGACGTTGCCTGTGGTGTTGCTGTTCTGCCGGCTCCCGCCGCAGCGCATGCGCCCGCTCGTTACGCTTGGCCGGGAGTTCGCCCCGGCGGGCGACATACTCTCTGCTGCGCGGCAGAGAGTATGCAGAGAACGCGCCCCGCTTCCACCGCCACGCTTCGCGTGGTCCCCTGCGCTGCGCGCCATGACGAGCGGCTGCGGAACTCGCGCTGCGCGCTCAGACAGTCCTCGCCGTCGCGCTACGCGCGATCCCTCGTCCCGGCTGTGCTGCTCGGCGGCTGCAGAGGGGATGGGGGCCGTGCCGGGTTGCCGCGCTTTGCCTCTGCGGGTAGCGCCGTGTGAAGCATGCAGACGGTATGCTGTGGCCCTGTCTTTGAAGTGAGGTTTCGTCGATTCTGTTAGTGGGTATTGAACAGAGGGGTGACTGAACAGAAATCCCTGTGTGACAAGCCTTTCCGGATATTGGCCGGCGCCATGTTGGGGAGCACGCGCCGATCTTAGACAGCAACGCTGCTCCCTAAAACAAGTTAGACAGCCGAAGCTATTGCCGACAAGGACGAAAAATGACGACACGGAATCCACAAGCAACCGGAGAACTACTTCTAGTCGATTATTTTCACGAGTCCTCGAGCACTCACTACGACAAAAGCAGAACCGTAAAGCTATATGTCTCAAGTAGCGGCGAAATTGTTCTGGAAGAGTTCCAAGACGAAAACGATCAGTTCAAAGGACCGGGCACGGAGCAAACCAGCAGATGGACAATTGAGCGGGAAACATTGATTGAGCTAATCAAGGCCAATGCAAAGCGAGCGAGGTAATAGCTTGTCTAGCCCGGCAGTCGAGCGGGACATCCAAAAGCTGCGCTTTTGGTTCCCTCCGCTTCGCTCCGGCTGCCCCTCACTTCCACGTTGAGGCTCACCGGATCAAGTCTGCACGGCGCGCAGCGCAGGGAACCACGCGAAGCGTGGCGGCGGAAGCGGGGCGCGTTCTCTGCATACTCTCTGCCGCGCAGTAGAGAGTATGTCGCCCGCCGGGGCGAACTCCCGGCCAAGCGTAACGGGTGGCCACAGACCGTGCGGCGGGAGCCGGAAGAACGACAAGGCAAGAGCGCATCCGGCGAGCACCCGTGCCCTGAGCTTGTCGAAGGGCTGGCGATACTTGCGCAGCCTGGCTTCGACGGGCTCAGCCAGCGGAGGTGCGCGCGGCGCCATATGCTTCGATCTTACGCAGCACCGGACTGGATTTCCGGCCGCGCCTGTCCCACCAGCCCCAGAAACTCGCCAACCCCCTCCAGCCCGAAGTTCACGTACGCCGTCTGCAGCAGCACGTACCTCCGGTCCGTCTCCGTGCGGTCGCCGCGGCTCAGTGCGAGGTTGAGGTGGCCGAGGTGGGCGGCGGCGTGGGCGACTTCGGCGACGGCGATGACGTAGGCGGATTGTTCCGGCGTCATGTCGCCCACTTCTTCCGCCAGTTTGGCGAGTGCCTTGAACCAGCGCTTGGTGCCGAGGTCGGTGTCCAGTTCGCCTTCGCGGAAGCGGCGGATGTCCTTGATGGCGGACTCCACCGTGGGTCGTGCGCGGCGGTGCGTGACCCAGGCGTAGCTCTCCACGCGCGCGATGGTGTCATCGAGCAGGTCGTAGAGATCGTCGAGGCTGGTGTCGGTGCTGGCTGAGAGGGAGATGTGCGACATGCTGTTTCCTTTTTCCTGTCCGGTTTCTGTTGATGAGTACCGTCGTGCGATGCGCGAGGCTGGTCCGCGAACGGACGATCTACGCAGTTGCCGTGGCGTGTGCGATGCCTTCGAGTTCGACCAGCAGGTCGTCGCGGCAGACGTCGCCGATGGTGTAGATCACCGGGATCTCGCCCAGGCGTTTCTCGCAGACGGCGCGGACGGCGGGGTAGTCCGCGGCGTGTTTGACGTAGGCGCGCACGATGCCGAGGTTGCCGAGCCCGGCGCTGAAGCCGGGCAGCCCGTGCCGTGTGAGGTTCTCTGCGGAAATCAGCGCGGTGATGTTGTCCAGCGTCTCTTCGGTCTGCAGTGCGGCGTTGCCGATGTGCTGCGTCTCCGACGCGGTGATGGAGGCGGTGCCGGAGATGTAGATGCTGGCCTTGTCGCCGTAAGCGACCGCCATGGCGCGCGAAAACTTGGGCGACTGCGGGCTGTAGTGCTTCGCGTAGTCGAAGGCGGCGACCTGGCGCGGATTCTCCAGCGGCACGGTGCGTACGTCGTCACGTTTTGTCAGCAGCGCCAGCGTGCTCAGGCGGATGTCCTGCCCGGCCATGCCGATGGCGGTGGAGGCCGGATACACGGCGCGGCTAATGGACGCGGGTGTGTAGTCCGTGAGGAAGTCGATGCCCTGGAAGAAATCGGTACGTGAGCGGTTGAGTTCCTGGTAACGCTGCGCGCTGGTGGCGTGGGCGTCTGCCGAGGTGATGTTGCCGACATAGAACCAGGTGCGCACGATCTGCTCGACGCGCGCGCCGGCACTGGCGAGCGCGCTTTCCGCATCCGTCAGGGCGTGTCCAGTCTGGTCGTAGGCGCTGGGCTCCTGCCGTTCCCCGTTACCCACGTTCGCGGTCTGCACCCACGTGATGCCGTCATGGCGCACGACGGTGGACTGTGCGCCGCGATACTCCACCGTCGCGCCCGCGATGCCAGAGGCTTCGACTGACAGCAGCTTTCCCTCGTCGCACGGAGGCTGGGCGATGTAACTGGTTGCGGGGATGTCGGTGTTTCCGTACAGCGCGAGCAGGGCACGATGAACTTCACCGATTCGGGCCGGATCGCGGATGAATATCGACTGATGTGTCACCTTCCCGCCATTGCGCGCGAACGTGTCAGTGATGTGATTCACCGCCTCGCTCAGTTGCGATTCGTAGGTCGTGCCACGGTATGCCAATTCGGTGGCGTAGAGGTGGACGACGGCGCCTGATCCGGCGTCCGGGTGATGCGTCTGCATGTGCGTTTCCTTCTGCTTCGTGTGCGTCGGAAACGAGTATAGGTAGGCGGAAAGTCCTGGAACTCCGGGTGTAGACGATTGGATATCGATTGAAGATGTTCGAGCATGAAAGGCCCATTTCACTCAGCGCTAGTTGATCGGGCTCAATATCCGGGAGGGTTTGGATCACTGACGTAAGCGCAAGAAAAAACGCTCGCAGAACGGGAGCGTTGTCCGGTCAGTGATCCGGCGAGGTGGGTGTGCCTGCCGATGGATGTTGTGCCGGCTCTCGGTCAGTCAGGAGTGAAGTTTCAAGCGCCGCATCCACGCGCGAAGGATCGGCGTAGATGCTTCATCTGCACTGCATGGACTCTAGGGCGCAATGCCGCGGATCAACGCTCAGGGTGAAATAGCCGAAGGGGATTGCGCCGGATGCAGCAGTCGCTGCCCCAGCAATATGGCGTGGCCGCCGGTGGCAGATCGCAGCGCGTCAGGCGTGCAACCAGCGTGCATGCGCAGTGCGCGCCAGATGGTCCAGCAGATATCCCAGGAAGCCGATCAGCAGGATGCCTGCCATCAGCTCCGAGTAGGCGAGGCGGTCGCGGGTGTCGAGGATGAAGTAGCCGAGGCCGGCTGAGACGCCGAGCATTTCGGCGGGTACCAGCACGATCCAGATGATGCCGATGGCAAGCCGAACGCCGGTGAGGATGTGCGCGGTGATGCCGGGCAGTACGACGCGCAGGATGGTTTCGCGACGCGTGGCGGACAGGCTGCGGGCGAGCAGCAGCCAGTTGGGGTCGAGCTGGGCGACGCCGGCGGCGGTGTTGAGCAGCACCGGCCACACGGCGGCGAAGGCGAGCAGGAAGTACACCGGCGCGTCGCCCACACCCAGCACCATCACTGCCAGCGGCATCCAGGACAGCGGCGAGATCATCCGCAGGAACTGGAACAGCGGTGTGCTGCCTTGTGCGAAAAGCCGTGAGGTGCCGGCCAGGACGCCCAGCGGCACGCCGATGGCGATGGCCAGCGCCAGCCCCACCCCCACGCGTTGCAGGCTGACCCACACATGACGCCAGATGTCGCCACCGGTGAGCAGATGCCATAGCGCCAGCACCGAGCGTTCCGGTGCGAAGGCGGCGGCGATGGGCATGTCGACCTGCAGGGCGTGCGTGCCGAGTGCCCACAGCCCTGCCGCCAGGAGGATGCCGGCCAGTGGTAGCGCGAAGGGCAGGGCGATGGACAGCG
>JAVHYF010000064.1 GCA_031119205.1 Moraxellaceae bacterium
CGCCCGGACTCCCTTGTCCAGGTGGAAGCTTGCATCCTAGGCCACCGGCGGAGGCCGGCAACAGGCCAAAAGTCCCAGTGGGCCGGTACCACCCCCGCTTCGGGCCAACGCGGCACACTTCCTGCCCGGGCCATACACTGGCGCCTTCGTCGCCAAGGGATGACCGCCATGAGTGACTCCCCGCCTCCCCGCCGTTGCCTGGTCACCGGCGCCAACCGTGGCCTCGGCCTGGAGTTCGTACGCCAGCTGCTCGCCCGCGGCGACCGCGTGATCGCCACCAGCCGCCACCCGGGACGCGCCCACGCCCTCAACCAGCTCGCCGGCCAGAACCCCGGCCGTCTGCACGTGCTGCCGCTGGACGTGGCCGAGCCGAAGACGCATGCCGAGCTTGCCCGCGAGATCCCGCTGGTTACCGACGGCGTCGACCTGCTGATCAACAACGCCGGCGTGCTGCATTCGGGCGAGCGCTTCGGCCACGTTGCCGCCACCCAGCTCGACGACAGCCTGCGCACCAATGCCGCCGGCCCGTTTCTGTTGACGCAGGCCCTGGCGCCGCACCTGGCCGAGGGCGCCAAGGTCGCCAACCTCTCGTCGATCCTCGGCTCGATCGCCTCGGTCGACGGCTTCCACACGCCGACTTACGCGATCTCGAAAGCGGCGCAGAACATGGCGACCGCGCTGCTGGCGCAGGCGCTGCGCGAACGCGGCATCACGGTGATCGCGCTGCATCCGGGCTGGGTGCAGACCGACATGGGCGGCAGTGGTGCACAGGTGACGCCGGCAGATTCCGCGCGCGGGCTTCTGGGCGTGATCGATGCGGTGGGGCTGGCCGACAGTGGGCGCTTCATCGACTGGCAGGGCAACGCGTTGCCCTGGTGAGTCAATCGGTTGACCTCACCGCAGGAATCCCGACACTGTCGCGATGTTCGACGTCATCCTCTATCAGCCCGAGATCCCTCCCAACACCGGCAACGTGATCCGCCTGTGCGCCAACACCGGTGCGCGGCTGCACCTGGTGCGGCCATTGGGCTTCGACCTGGAGGATCGCCAACTCAAGCGTGCCGGCCTGGACTACCACGAGTACGCCACGCTGCAGGTGCACGACGACCTCGATGCGGCACTGGCGGCGATTGCCGAGGCCAATGGCGTGCCGCCGCGGCTGTTCGCCCTGAGCACGCGTGGCACGACGCGCTTCGACGGCCCGGCCTATGGCAAGGGCGACGTATTCCTGTTCGGCCCCGAGACACGTGGCCTGCCGGCCGACGTCCTCGAACGCGTGCCGGCGGCGCAACGCCTGCGCCTGCCGATGCGCCCGGACAATCGCAGCCTCAACCTGTCGAATGCGGTGGCGGTCGTGGTGTTCGAGGCCTGGCGTCAGCAGGGCTTCGCCGGCGGCCTGTAAGTGCCGCTATTGGTACGACATGGTGATGGTGGCAAGCGCATTGGCCGTGCCTCCGGCGATGAATGACTGGGTCTGCACGTACGCCGCCTTGAACGCCAGATCGCGGGTGGCAGCGGTTGTCGTGCCGAAAGACAGCTGGCCGGGATTTCCCGGTAGCGCCAGGTCAGGTCCGTAGCTGACCACCTGCGAATTGTCCTGCCGGGTAATGCGGATGCCTATTCCCTTGGCCGCCGTAGTTCCGGGCGTAAGGCTCAACACGTCCGAGGTATTGGCGGGATTGTTGCCGTCGGTGAACGTCATGAACAGGTTCAGGCCGGTCGAGCAGTTCTCCAGACGCACAGTGAAGTTGCCGCCGCCTGCGGTCGAGCCGACGCCAGTGAAGGCACCCCGGTTGATCGTACCCATCGCCACGGCGATGTTTCGCGAAGCCGTCGAGACGCTGCAGGTGCGCGAGGTGATGCTGAGCGAGCCGGACACTACCAGGTTTACCGGGACGATGGCGTTGGTCACGCCAGTCTCGGCGATCCTGATCTCGCCGATCTTCCCCAGTGTCACCGTGCCGTTGACGATGGTGTCGCCGGTATTGACCAGGCGCGCACCGAACGAGGTGTGCCAGAAGACTGACCAGCCTTGCACGATCGTTGTCCAGTCCGGCCCGAGGGCCGGAGCACGCGCGGCCGCGACATGTGACGAAGTATCGCGATCACGCCCCTGCACGATGATCCCGACGCCCGGCACGCCGGTGGCGAATATCGGAAAGCCGTCGATGCTCCTGCCGGTGGGCGGCAGGATCACTCGCCCCTGCAACTGGATGTTGCCCGTGTTGTTGGAGGTGCAGCCATCATAGGCCGCAACATATCCCGTGGCGGGGGCATCGAACCACGCTGTCAGATATCGGCTGTTCGGGCTGCCCACGGTGTTGATGGTCGTGACAGGGATGGTCGCGGTCAGGCTTGGCGTCACGGGGTTCTGCGTGCAGGCAAGTGTCGCGCTCGCCGGAGTCGGCAGCATCGATGCCAGCAAGGCGAGCACGATCAGCCACAGCGGGTGGGAACCGGTGGATGCATTCATCAGATTTCTCCGGCACTGCAGACGTGGAAGGCAGGAAGTCAGTTGCATTTCGCGTTCACCGTCACGTAGCCCATCTTGATTTCGACACTCTTTGGCAGTGCGTAGCGGAGCTTGCAGCTCTCATCCTCCGTCGGGCCCCAGCGCACCGTCAGCTCGCCCTCGTCGGAACCCAGGTTGCGGGCGACGACCTTGCCGCCCTGGCCCACCGTGCCGACACTGGACCCTTGCGCGTCGAGAACGTCCGCACCGAACGGCAAGGAGTCGCCATTGAGGCGAGCGGTGCGCAGGACGGCAGCACGGCCCGCGTGGGTGGTCTCGAACTTGACCAGCGTGACCGCACCCGCGGTCGGCACGGTCTGCTCCTGGGTGGAAGCGAGCTCGACATTGAGTGGCAGGCCGCGCGGGTCGATGTCGATGGTGCTGCGGGTGAACGGCGACAGGTTCGCCACCACCGCGTGTCCCCAGCGGTCGATGCGCAGGCCATTGCCGTTGGGCACGGCTGCGCCCTTGGCGCCCTTGGCCTCCACGATCGCAACGGTTTCGCCCATGCTAGACGTGAACGCCACGCCGTCGGCGTAGGCGACCAGCCCGCCGGAGACACCACCACTGAACTGGCTGTAGTTGTTGGCCTTGCTGGCGCTGGCGGTGATCGTGGCAGACGGCAGCGCGTACGAAGCATTGGCGCCGAAGCTCGATGATGTCCGCGTATCGCCACCGCTGCTGCGGCTGGCGTTGATGCCATAGGTGAATGCATTGTCGCGGCCGAGCGTGCCGGACAGCGATTCCTGGATGTTGGTCACGCCGCGCGAGTCGCGCTGCACGTTGGCCTGCGAGTAGGGCGCGCGCGGAGTCGTCCCCAGCGGGAAGCCGACGGTGAACATCACCCGGTTATCCCAATCGTTGCGGCTCAGATCGAACTGGCGCGACGCGGAGACGCCGTAGGTGATGCGCTTGTAACTGTTGTTGTAACCGAACTGGAACTGGGTGTCGGTCTCGGCGCGGTTCCAGTAGTCCTGGCGGGAACCGGTCAGGTAGAACGTGCCCCACCCGGCCGGCAGCTCCTGGTTCAGCGTGAGCTGCAGGCGGCCGCGCTCGCGATCGGGCTCGGCGAGCAGATCGTCGGGGCGGCGGTGGTTGATGGCGACGGCATCTTCGATGTCGAGATAACCGGCGCTGGAGTAACGATAGGCCGCCAACGTCAGGTTGGTATTGGTCGGCGCCACCAGCTTGCTGTAGCTGACGCGGACGCTGTGGCCGCTGCGGTCCGGCTGGCTGGTCAGGTTCGCCCGTGACTGGGTGACGTCCAGGCCGATGGCGCCCATGGGCGTGTTGAACGCCCCGCCTACCGCCGCCGCGGTGTAGTTCTGCGCGGCGATGATGCCGCCGTAGGCGGTGAAGCGATTGCTCAGGCCGCGCTGATAGGTGCCCTGCACCATCAGCGGCGTGGCGTCGACCGATGGATGGCGGTACTCGCCGGCGGTCAGGCTGTATCGGCTGACGCCCTCGCGCAACGCGTTCACTGCCGCTGCGTAGGGCACCTTGGAGATATTGACGGTGCCATCGGCCTCCGTGACCACAACCTCCAGGTCGCCGCCGTAACCGCTGGGGTAGAGGTCGTTGATCTCGAATGCGCCGGCGGAGACATTGGTCTCGTACAGGACGCTGCCGTTCTGGCGGATCTGCACCCGCGCGTTGCTGTTGGCGATGCCGCGAACCGTCGGCGCGTAGCCGCGCTGCGACTCCGGATACATGCGATCGTCGCTGGCGAGCTGTATGCCGCGGAAGCCGATGCTGTCGAATATGGTGCCGTCGGTGAACGCATCGCCGATGGTCAGCTGGCTCTTGATCGGCACCAGCGAACGCTGCGCGTACGTCTGCACGGCGTCATAGTGGCTGCCATTGACGTCGTCGTAGCTCAGGCTGCCGATATGTCGCAGCCGCCACGCTCCGAAGTTGGCACCTGCGTTGAGGCCGAGGTAGGCCTGCGTCTGGCTGCCTTCCTCCGCCTCTGCCCGGTAAGCATTGGCGTTGTATTGCAGGCGGAAGGCATTGATGCCCTCGTCCCAGAACTTGGGATCGACGTAGCCACGCGCGCGACGACTCAGCAGCGCCTGCGGGATGCTGACGTCCAGGCGCTGTTCGCCGTTGTCGAACACGGCGGTTGCGTCCGGGAACAGGCTGGGAAGGGTGACGCAGGCACCCTCGGCGCCGCCCTCGATCCGCAACAGTGCTTCCGGGTCCAGCTTGGCGAGGTCGACGCCGAGGCGATCGAGCAGCTCGTGACTCATGCAGGGCTGCACGTCGTCGCCACCGGCAACGACCGGCCGCATCGACACCTCGACCTGACCGACAAAGCCTTCGTTGACCACCAGGTCCGCCAGGTAGGTACCCGGCAGGGTGACGTTGCCCTTGGCGAAGCGGCTGATGTCCACGGTTGCGCCGCCGCCCTGGGCGAAGAACGCGTCGTTGAACTCGACGGCCGACACACTGTCGTCGGCCACGGGGCCACCTGCCCACGCACCGGCGCCGCCGCTGGTCAGCAGCATCCCGATGGCGACACAGAGGGGTCGCGCGCGCGGGCGGAGCAATGGAGTTCTTGACGTGCGCATGGCTACAGCTGCATTCCTCAGGCAAACAGCGGCCCTGCCGGCGGTGCCGGCACGGTCGGGAGGTTCAGTGGCGCGCCGTCCTGGCCGGCGGCGCGTGAGTCGTGTTGACGGGTCAGGGCGCGGGCGTTTGCGCGGCTGCGCTTGCACCCAGCGGTGCCTCGCCATCGATCGCGCCGCCGTAGTCGTTGATGGCGTGGTACATCACCCTGGTGTCGGATCCCGCCGGGACCTCGCCTTTCAGGGGAAAGGTCTTTGTTTCGCCGGGACCGATCATGCCGCCCTCATCGAATCGCGCGCTCCTGCCTCCGCCCTTCACTTCAAGGTTGGCGATGGAGACATGGAACGGCGACGGATTGCTGGCCTGGATGGATCGCTCCGAACCTGCCTGATGCAGGCGCCAAACCACCCGTGCCGGTGCCGCCGCCGCGTCGCTGGCCTTCAGGCCCGCAGGCCTGAAGAACAGCTTGATCCGCGTCCGGTACGCCATCTGCAGCGTGTTGGATTCGGCCATGTCGTCACCCGGCTTCGGCGGCACTTCCAGCATGTTCATCCAGAACACGGTTTCCTTGTCCTTTGGCAGCGGCTCACCGGTATAGATGATGCGAATGGTCTGAGCCTTGCCCGGGTCGATGCGCGCCACCGGCGGAGTGACGGTGAAGGGGACTTCGATCGTCGAAGGCGCTGCGTTCGGGTCGCCGCGATCCAGCCACGTTTGCGTCAATGCTGGGGTCTTGCCGTCGTTGGTCAGCCTGACGGTGACTTCGGATTCACTCTCCGGGTAGACCACCCGCGTCCCGGCGATCACGACCGATGCGTTGACCGGCTGCGGTGCCGTGACGCTCGCTGTCGCCAACGCCATGGCGAGGGTGCCAAAGAGTAGTCGTTTCATGCTCATGATCGGGTCTCTCCCTGCTTCAGCCTGGGCAGCAGCGGTGCTTCTACCGCCCACGCAAACGACGTCGCTCAGTTGTAGACGAGCTGATAGACGACACTGGTCGTGAAGGCGCCAGGATTCAGTGCTGGAAGCGTGACTCCTCGCGTTAGCCGAGCGAAGTAGTTCAACGTCACCGCACCACCGGTGAATGCCACCGGAGCAGAGTTCTGGGAGCCAGACGGAAGCCCGACACTGATCTTCGACTTGTCGGCATTCAGGATGATGATGCGGATGGGAGTGGACGCGCCTCCGACAACGTACGTCGTGTTCAGTTCCTGAGCAGGAGCTGCAACGGTCGCGCCGTTGGCGAACTCGGCCCTTACGTTGCCTGAGGTCGGTGCGCATCCGGTCAGCGTGAACGAGAACGGGGTGTCGCCGGTGGTAGAACCGGTGACCGCCAGGCTGGACATCGACACCTTCGGAATAGTGACGGTGAAGTCGTTGTTGCCATTGGGCGCGGAGCCATTGATGGAACAGGTTTGAACGTTGATCTCACCGGAAAGGTTGACTGATCCGTCGGACGCCAGTACTGGCGAGGAGAACGCCGCGAGGCCGGCCAGCACGGCTGCGTGTGTAAGTGTCATTTTCATGTTGCTCGATTCCAGGTTGGTGCTGTTGCATTGCGAAGAATGCCGACAAGCCGGCAGAACTCCGGGGCTTGCCTCCACGGCTGTTCTTCGTCCATCGCATGGATCTGTTGTCGTTGCAGGAAAGGAAGCGGGCTATCGCCCGCTCCTCCCGGAATCAACCGCTGATCAGTTGTAGACCAGCGAGTAGGTGACGCTCGAGGACACCACGCCGGAACCCAGCGCCGGCGTAGCCGATGCGCGCTTGTAGCGGGCGAGGTAGTTCAGGGTGACTGCACCGCCAGCCGGGATGGTCTGGGCAATGGAGTTCTGCGAAGCATCCGGGGCGCCGACAACGATGACGCTGCGATCGGAGTTGAGCAGCTGGATGCGCAGGCTGGTGGTGCTGCCGGCACCGCTGGTGATCAGCTCACCGGAAGCCTGGTCCACCGTCGAACCCGGCTCGAAGCGGGTGCGAACCGTGCCCGAAGCCGGGGTGCAACCGGTCAGGGCGATGGCGAACGCGGTTTCGCCGGCGGTGGAGTTGAGCACGGCCAGGCTCGACTGCGACGCCTTGGGCATCGTCACGGTGATGTTGCGTGCGCCGTCGGCGACGGCGCCGTTGATCGAGCAGGTCTGGGCGGTGACTTCACCGTTGAAGGTGATGGTGCCGTCGGAGGCGAGGGCGGACTGCGAGGCGAGGGCCAGGCCGGAGAGCGCCATCAGGCTGAGAAGCTTGTTGTTCATACTGCAAATTTCCTTAGGGAGTAATGATCAGAGGGGGTTCTGCGGTGGCCATGGCCCTCGGGCGTCGGGTACGTCAGTGACCCTGCCTGCTGCAGAACGGCGCAAGGTTAGGGACGCGTGATGACGCGTTGTATGAGAATCGTCTTGTTCTCCCGCGAGGCGCTGATGGCGACGGGAACAGTCGGTGCTTGGCGTGTATCTGCCGGAAATGCATTTGCCGAATCGGCAGAATCGATTGACCTGCGCGGTATTGGCCGGTTTGCCGATCGTCTGGCCGTTACGGCAAGCGAGTGTCCGGCTCGATTTTCGGGTGGGTCATGGCGACGACGACGCGACTTGGCGCTCTTACGGCCCGATCAGGCCAGCAGGCCGTGCTCGCGGGCGTAGGCGTAGACTTCCAGATCGGTCTTGAGGCCGAGCTTGGACATGCCGTCCATTTTTTGCCGGCTTACGGTCTTGATGCTGCGGTCGAGCTGCTCGGCGATCTGCGAAACGGTCAGCCCGGAAACGAACAACCCCAATACTTCGGCTTCGCGAGGAGACAACGGCAACCTGGTGGCGTCGTGGCCTCCCATCTGCTCCAGCTGATGACCGCCACTGGCACTGACGTAGTCGCGACCGTGGGAAACCGCCTGGATCGCCAGTGGCAGCTCCGACAGAGCGTCGGACTTGTTGAGCAGGCCACGCACGCCAGTGGCGAGGATCGAACTGAGCACGCCAGGGTTGTTCATCATGGTCAGGACGATGATCGGCAGCTTGGGCCACTGCCCGCGAATATGCTCGAGCATGGTCAGGCCATCGGCGAGCTGCCCGCCAGGCATGCTGAAATCGGTGAGCAGCACGTCGCATTCGTGGCTGGCCAATGCCGCGACCAGCTCATCGGTGCTACCGGCTTCCGCGACCACGTGGAGGTTGTTTCGCTCCAGCAGGGCACGCACGCCGCTGCGGACTATCGGATGGTCATCGGCCAGAATTATGCGTAGCGTCATGGCTTCGTCGCGGCCTGTTCATGCTGGAATGATCGCTCGCACGCTGCACATCCGCAACTCGCATCACGATTGAGACGATTCTGATGGATGCAGGGATGCGCACTCACTAGCGTGGTTCCTTCAGGGGCCTATTCAGTGCGATCGGTCATGCCATCCCGACTTGGATCCCCGCACACACTGATGGCGATGCTGCTCGCCGCGCTGATGGCGCTGTGCAGCGTGACGATCACTGCTTTCGCACGAGAAGGCAGCGCTCATGATGAAGGCGTCCCCAGCCTCGACGCCGAGGAATCGCAATGGCGCAGGGAACACCCTGTGGTTCGCGTGGGAGTGTTTGCCGGCGACCATCTGCCTGCGGAGACCTGGGTCGCCGGTCATCCTGAAGGGTTGGGGCCCGACTACGCGCGCCTGCTTGCAGGCAAGGTCGGACTGCGACTTTCGTTTGATCCCTTCACCGACTGGGAGACGGTTTCCTGGCCTGCGGCTTCGCAGTCACCGCGCTACGAACTGCTGCTGGGGCAACCGGACACGCCGGCGCGCCGTGGTCACTTCGAGTTCCTTCGCCCTTACCTCAAGGGCTACATCATGCTGGTGGCGCGGCGGGGCGACACGCGCATCCGCGGCGAAGCGGACTTGGCGCGTGCGCGGATCGTGGTGGAGCGCAGGTACCTGGAATCGGCTGGCATCGTGGTGAAGCGTTTCCCGGAGGCGATCATCCTGTACGCACAGGATGGTCGCGAGGCCTTGCGCATGGTTGCGGACGGCGAAGCCGACGCCTACGTCGGCAACACCGAGTACCGCACGCGCACACTGCTCCACCAGCGCACCGTCGACGACCTGGTTCTGCTCGGCGCGCTCGACATGCCACCGCTGCAGGTCAGTCTTGCGGTACCCAAGCACGAAGCGATGCTGGCGCGTCTGTTGCGCAAGGCCGAAGCCGCGGTCAAGTCGGAGGAGTTGCAGAGCCTGCAGGAACGATGGGGCGTGGACATGCTGCCGTCGACGACGGCACCGGCCGGCGTGCTGAACAACCGCGAGCGTCGCGTCCTCGATGGGTTGCCGGTGCTACGGCTCGGGTACGAGACCAACCGGCCGCCGTACTCGTTCGTCAACGTCGATGGCGAGTTCGATGGCATGGCGGCGGACTACGTCGCGGCTGTTCGCAAGGTCCTCGGCCTGCGGCTCGAGCTGGTGGCTGCCAAGGACTGGACTGACCTGCAGCGGATGGTCCATGCCGGCGAGATCGACATGGTCGCTGCGGCGATGGCCGACGACTTCCACGGCGACGACCTTGTGTTCAGCAGGCCGTACGAGCGATTTCCGGAGGTGATCGTCGCGCGGGTGCACGGCCCGACCGTGGCCGGCCCGGAAGACCTTCGCGGACGCCGCGTGGCCGCTCGTGGCGAAGCGGGATTGCTGGCACGGTTGAGGATCGTGCTCGACCAGAGCAGGCTGGTCCCGGTCGGAAGCAACGAAGAAGGACTGGCCCTGGTCGCCGACGGGAAGGCCGACGCGTTCGTCGGCACCTTCCCCGCGATCGATGCGTTGATACGCGACCGCTATGCGGCGCGCCTGCAGATGGTCGGGCCCACCGGCCTCGATCACGAACTGGCGTTCGGTGTACGTCGGACCCACGAGGCGCTGCTGCCACTGATCAACAACGCCTTGGCGGGGATCAACGATCAGGAGAAGCAGGCGATCCGCACGCGCTGGCTCAGCAACGAGTACAGCGTCGGCGTGCCGTGGGGCTGGGTGCTGGGGATTGTCCTTGGCGGCTGCGTCATCGTCGGATTGATGGCCGTGGCGCACCTTGGCATGCGGCGCCAGGTGCGCGCGCGTACCGCTGCCGAACGCAAGCTTGCAGACCAGCTGCAATTCCAGGAGCGATTGCTCAACAACATCCACTATCCGGTGTTCGTGAAGGACACGCAGGGCCGTTACCTTGCGGTCAACCTCGCCTACACGCTCAGATACGGCGTTGAGGAGCGCGACCTGGTCGGACGCACGCTGCTGGAGACCCGCCACCTTCCGCAGATCGAGATCGAGGCCATCCACGATTTCGAGATGTCGGTGTTCACGACGGGCGAGCAGCTGAGCAAGGAGCTGCGCACTGAAGCGCCCGACGGCGGCGAACGCCATGAGCTGCTGTGGATCCAGATGTTCGAGCTTGGCAATGGCGAGCCGGCCGGTCTGCTCGGTACGGCGGTCGACATCACCGAGATCCGGGTGGCCGAGGCGCGGGCGCGGGCGTCGGAGTTGCGCCTGGCACAGATCGCGCGAACCATGCCGCAGACGGTGTTCGAGTTGCGCGTATGGCCCGATGGCCGGCGCGAGTTCACCTATGCCGACGGCGACACGCTGTCGACCATCGGCATCACGCCTGAAGAGATGATGGCCGACGAGGCGTTGGCGTTCTCGCATGTGTACGTGGATGACCGGCCAGTGGTCGCGGAGAATGTCGCCGCCGCTGCCGCGGCGATGCAGCCGATGCCGCAGTTCGATGTGCGGCTGCATTCGGTGAACGGGTTGCGCTGGGTCCGCACCGCAGGTGGTCCGCCGCGGCACGGCCCCGATGGATCGGTGGAGTGGAGCGGCTACTGGGTCGACGTGACCGACAGCCACGAGCAGGCGCAGGCGCTGGCGCGGGCCAATGCCGAAGCCAAGGCGGCGGTCGCAGCAAAGGCGGCGTTCCTGGCGATGATGAGCCACGAGATCCGCACTCCCATGGCAGGTGTGCTCGGGCTGGTCGAGCTGCTGGCAAAGACCCGGACTGACCGCGAACAGGGGCAGATGCTGTCCATGGCGCAGGACTCGGCCCGCACGCTGTTGCAGTTGCTCGACGACATTCTGGATTTCTCCCGCATCGAGTCCGGCCGGCTTGAGCTGGAGAAAGCGCCGTTTGATCTGCGCTCTCTGGTCGATGGCGTGTTCGGCCTGTTCACCGCCAAGGCACACGAGAAGGGACTGCGGTTGTACTGCGTGCTCGACTGGCGACTGGCGGCGGAGTTCGCCGGCGACGCGGTGCGCATGCGCCAGATCATCACCAACCTGCTGAGTAATGCGGTCAAGTTCACGCACCGCGGCCATGTCGAGCTGCGGATCGAACTTATCGGGGAGGACTCGACCGACGGCGTGGAACAGCAGAAGCTCTCGTTCACGGTCATCGA
Organism: Moraxellaceae bacterium; assembly: GCA_031119205.1. Classification (GTDB taxonomy): domain Bacteria; phylum Pseudomonadota; class Gammaproteobacteria; order Burkholderiales; family Rhodocyclaceae; genus Uliginosibacterium. The sequence continues at coordinate 11,486 of JAVHYF010000064.1, forward strand.
TACCGGCATCGGCATTTCCGGTGAGCAGTTCCTGCGACTGTTCCGGCCGTTCACCCAGGCCGAATCTTCGACCACCCGTCGCTTCGGCGGCTCGGGGCTGGGTCTGATCATCTGCCAGCGCCTGGCCAGCCTGATGGGCGGGGCCGTGCATCTGGACAGCACGCCGAACGTGGGGACTCGCGCCGCGTTTGAACTCAGCCTTCCCGTGGTGGCGAAACTCCAGCCCATGCCGGAGTTCGCCGGCAAGCGGGCGGTGCTGTGCGTGCAGGACCCCATGTTCGCGCAGGAGCTGGCGAACACACTGTCGTCGATGGGCTTCAGTGTCATCGAGATCGAGCCTGCGGATCTGTCCACGCTCGACTGCGACTGTGCGGAGCTGTTCCTGGTTGATCGCCGTCTCGTCGAGGCCGGGCAGCGGCCGCCGCGCGGGCCCTGTCTTTTGCTGGACGACACCGCCAATGACCGGCCGCCGGCGGAGCGCAGCCAGGCGGCGGGCATGGTCCTGCACGGCGATCCGCTGCTCTGGCGTTCGCTGCGCGATGCCTGCCGCGCGCTCTTCGAGCAGGGCACGGCGCTCGAGCCAGAGCGCGCTTCGCAGCCTCATACGCTGCAGTCCGCGCGCATCCTGGTGGCCGAGGATCACCCGGTCAACCGCGCCGTGATCTCGCGGCAGCTGAATCATCTTGGCTTCGAGTGCGTGCTGGCCGGCGACGGCGAGCAGGCGCTCGTGACGCTGGCGAGCGGCGATTTGACTTGTTGATCACCGACTGCGATATGCCGCGGATGGACGGCTACACGCTCGTCCGCCATATCCGTGCGGAAGAGGCCCGCGCGAGCCAGGCCGGCCAGAAGCAGCGGTTGCCGATCATCGCGCTGTCGGCCAGTGCACTGCCTTCAGACGTGCAGCGGTGCGCTGACGCCGGCATGGATGGCTTCCTGGCCAAGCCGATGACGCTCCAGGAGCTGGAAACAATGCTGGCGCGGCATCTTTCGACGGGACCGGAGCCACTCTCGTCCGCGGCGGCGCCTGTGCTTGCTGATCCGATGGTGTTCCTGACCGAATCGCTGGGCAGCGCCGAAGACGCACAACGACTGTTGCAGGAACTGCTGTCCACCTGCCGAGATGACATGCGCGCGTTCGATGTTGCGGCCGCAACCGCGGATACAACCCTGCAGCGCAAGTTGCTGCACCGGATGCGGGGAGCGCTGGCACTGCTGCGCGACATCCCTCCGGTGAACACCGACGAGGACGTCGTCATTCCGCTTACCCGCCAGCGCGATGCGCTGATGCTTCGCCTGGACAGGCTTGACGGTTTGCTGCAGGACGCCTCCCGGAATGGGCCGGATCGGCAACGACACCAGGCATGACGAGGCGCGTCGCGCACACGACAACCGGGCCGCGCAGATAGTTCCTGCACGCTAAAGTTTAGTATTCAGGTTAAATTTCGGTTACGTCAGGATACTGTCACCACCGGTTCCGAAAGCGTTTCCCCCGAATGACTCTGCTGTTGAGAGTGCGGCGC